>CALIBQ010000085.1 GCA_938049385.1 uncultured Anaerolineae bacterium | reverse complement strand
GTGCAGCAGGAGGTAGAGGCCTGGGCGAAGACCCGCAATGCGGCGCAGGCCACCGTCGAATGGCGCTTTACCACGACCGATGCTCGGCTTAAGTTCCATCGCCTATATCATCAATAATTATTGTGGTGAAGTACTAGTATTGCGAAAAGTATTTCTGGAGATGAGTGATGTGGAGGTTAGTCTTTCCGCGGGAGCGCCCGCATCCCGCTTCCGCCACCGCCGGCTGTCCCGTGTGCAGGAACCCACACGTATACAAAATATGGGCACATGCGCCGCCGAGCAGAAAGAACGCCTCTCCCTACCCGAAGCGTTCAGCGCTATAAATGCCCCGCCTGCAACATTACATGGTGCAAGTATCCTGACGATCTACTGCCGCACCGTCACCGCAGTAGATGCGCGCAGGAGCTGGGCGTGCTTCTGTACATGCTGGGGCTGTCCTACCGACAGGCTTCGGCGGTGCTGGGAGAACTTGGGATGCCGGCGTCCCCGGCCACCATTCTTGGGGATGTCCGGGCGTATCGGATGGGAGCAGAGTCGTTCCATCAGCGCTTACGAAAGCGCACCCGGGTACTGCGGATGCCCCTGCAGGATGCCGGCGCGGCATCCCCAGACCAAAGCCAGCGCGTTCTGATCGCCGTGAACCAGGAGGACGGACAAGGATTGTTCGTCGAGCCTCGGGAATCTGACCATGTCCAGGAAATATTAGGGCTGATTTCCCTGGCAGTCGAGCACTGGCGGCAAGGCGGTGGATCGGTTCCCGCCGGCCCATCCACTTGATGAAACGCTCGGAAAGCGCGATAATATCCCCGCAGGTGTACCCGGACGGGCCGCATCAATGCGCTGTATAATTGAAACAGACCATCAGGAGCGTGATATCCTATGTGCCTAGGAGTGCCGGGGAAGGTCGTTTCGCTGAGCAAAAATGAGCTGGGGATGTTGATGGGCATAGTGGATTTCGGGGGGCTGACGCGCGAGGTGTGTCTGGCGTTCACCCCTGAGGTCCAGGCCGGCGAGTATGTGATTGTGCACGCCGGCTACGCCATCAGCCGGCTGGACGAGCAAGAAGCCATGGAGACCCTCCAGGCCCTCGCCGAACTGGAAGAATCGGCGGCGGCCGAGGGGGAATGAAGGATGCTGCGCCTTCTGCTCATCCGCCATGGACAGACCCTGTGGAACGCGGAACTGCGCTATCAGGGCCAGACCGATGTGCCGCTGAATGAGCTGGGCCGCCGGCAGGCCGAAGCATTGGGCCGCCGGCTGGCCGGCGAGACCCTCCATGCCGTATATGCCAGCGATCTACAGCGCGCGGTGGACACCGCGGCTCCGCTGGCCGCGATACACAGGCTTGACATTATCACGGAACCCCGCCTGCGGGAGCTGAACTTCGGGGAATGGGAAGGATGCACGTTCGAGGAAATCCGCCAGCGCGCGCCGGCGGCCTATCAGGCCTGGCTACGCACGCCGGAACAGTTCTCCGCGCCCGGCGGGGAGACTGGCGCCCAACTGCGGACACGCGTGCAGGCCTGGCTGGATGAGGTGCGCGCCAGACATGCTGAGCAGACTATCGCCGTGGTAGCGCACGGCGGTTCCCTGATGACCCTGCTGCAGATTACGCTGGAATTGCCCTCAGAGGCGCGCTGGAAGTTCCGCATGACGCACGGGTCGCTCTCGGAACTGCACCTGTACCCCGACGGCTGGGCGGTGCTGGCCCGGCTGAACGATACCTGCCACCTGGATGGACTGACGGGCTAAGCCGGCGAGTTCCCCGCCGGCTCCAGCACCCGCGCCAGCACCTGCCGCAGTGTCTCCGGAATGGGGATAATGCGGTTCCCCGCATCCAGACAGGCCACCCGCGACCAAATACGCGTGAGGACCTCATCAGAGCCGGCGCGCCGCATCTCCTGCTCCCACACGGAGCGCACACGGCCCAATTCGCTGATCCAGCCCCAGATTTCGAGAGTGTCTCCGTACACCGCCGGCCGCAGATAGCGCACGCGCGTCTCGGCGATGACCAGGCGCACGCCGGCGTCCAGCAACTGCGGCACCGTCAGGCCGAGATGTTCCATGAAATCGTCGCGCGCCATTTCGGCAAAGCGCAGATACTCGGCATTGTTAACATGACCGTACACGTCAATGTGGAAACTGCGCACCTTGTAGAAGGTGCGCAGGCGCCGGCCCACCTGCTCCACCTCCATGACAGCCCCCTATGCTTCCTCAGCAGACGGCGCTGAAGCCTCGCCGGCCCGCCGCACGATCAAACGGAACCCCTCACGCCCGACCACCACGACCCTTTCGCCGGCGGGAATGGACTTTCCATCCTGACTGCGCGCCATCCACAGCTCGCCCTGGACAAAGACCATGCCTTCCGGCTCCAGCGGCGCCCGCACCTCGGCAATCTCGCCGACCATCCCCTCTTCGCCGGTGGTGGGCCGCCGGCGCATTGCACCGACTGCTTTCGCCACCACAAAAGCGAAGAAGGCGCCCGTCGCCAGGGCCACCGTGATGACCAGCGAGAGGGAGATGGGCATGTACGAGGAGCTGAACAGCACCAGCGTGCCGAGGATAAATGACGCGATGCCGCCGGCGGTCAGCACGCCGTGCGTCGGTGCCTTGATGTCCAGGATGAAGAGCACGAACGCCAGGACAATGAAGATGAGACCGGTGTAGTTCACAGAGAGCACTCCCAAGGCGTACAGCGCCAGGACCAGGCAGATGCCGCCGATGATGCCGGCCGCATAGCCGCCCGGGCTGGCCAGCTCAAACAGGATGCCGTTCAGACCAAGCGTCATGAGGATGAAGGCGATGTTGGGATCGGTGATGGCATGCAGGAAGCGCTCGATGGTCCCCAGGGGGACCTCCTGCCAGGGGAGGCCGGCCGTGTGCAGGGTGATGGTCTCGCCGGCGACCACCACCTGCCGGCCGTCCAGTTTCGTCAGCAAATCGCCGATGTCATTGGCGATGAGGTCAATGACGCCGTAATCCAGGGCTTCCTCGGCGGTGGAGGCGCGCGCCTCGCGCACCGCCTGGCCGGCCCATTCCACCGCTTTCTCGCCGCGCCGGCGAGCCAGGCCTTTCAAGTCGGCCTCCAGGATCGAGAGGGCCTTTTCCTTCGATGTTTCCGGAAGCTCCTCACCTCCGCCGGCCACTGGGCTGGCGGCCCCGATGCTGGTGCCGGGCGCCATGGCGGCGACATGGGCGGCCAGGGTGATGAAGGTGCCGGCCGAGGCGGCATGTGCGCCGGCCGGCGCCACGAACACCACCACCGGCACCCGCGCCGCCAGCATGCGTTGGGTGATGGCCTTCGTCACATCCACAGAACCGCCGGGGGTATCAAGCTGAATGACCAGCGCGGCCGCGCCGTCCATCTCCGCCTGCTCGATGCCGCGCGTAATATACCCCTGAATGATAGGGGTGATGGCACCTGTGACCGTCAGCACATCCACCCGGCTGGCCGGCGCCTGCGCCTCCGCGCTCAGCGAGCTGACCAGCGAAAGCACCACCATCAGGATGTATATGAGGAACCGGAGCCGGCGAGCCGCCCTTGCCCTTTCATGTTGGGCTTTCATCTTTCGCCTCCTTGGCGAGGACTCCTTGCTCTGCCCCTATTATAGGGCACAATGCGCGCCGGGGCAAGCATGTTTTCGAGTGCTCACCCATGTAACTGTCACCTGACATCTCCCCTCCCTGCGTGCGGGGAGGGCCGGGGTGGGGCAACTTCCCTCCCTGCGTGCGGGGAGGGCCAGGGTGGGGCAAGCCCAACTTGGCGGCTGTTTCAGAGGCCTGTCACCTTGGGGGCGACCGTCACCTAGAGACCGCAACCGGCACGGTTGACAAGGCTTACCTTTTCAGTTATAATAAGGTTAACCTTATAAAATTCTCATTACAACCCTCATACTGAAATAATGGGGGTGAGTATGCTCCAGAGCAAGAGCGCGGAAGATTACCTGAAGGCTATATGCAAAATGGGCGGGACGCAGGGGGCGGTATCCACCAGCGCGCTGGCCTCTCGTCTGGGGATATCGCCGGTTTCTGTCCATGAAATGATCCGCCGGCTGGCGGAACAAGGGCTGGTGGAATATACCCCTTATCGCGGGGTCTCGCTGACGCCGGCCGGCCTGCGCGCCGCACAGAACGTCTTCCGCCGGCATCGGCTCTGGGAGCGCTTCCTGCACGACTCCCTGGGTCTCCCCTGGGCACGCGTGCACGAAGAGGCCGAACGACTGGAGCATGCTACATCGCAGGAGGTGTCCGACCGCCTGGCGCAGTTCCTGAACTACCCTGTGGAATGCCCCCACGGCTATCCCATCGGGCAGGACGGATGTGCCTGTGAAGATGAGGCGGTTCGTCCACTGCTGGAGCTGGCGGTCGGAGAAAGCGCAGAGATCGAGCGCGTCCCTGAAGACAACGCCCAGATGCTGGAGTATCTGGACCGATTGGGCCTGCGCCCGGGAGTCTGGATCACCATGGTGGAGATCGCTCCGTTCGACGGCCCGGTGACCATCGAGCTGGCTGGCGAGCGCAAGGCCATCGGCCGGCCGCTGGCTGAGCGCGTGCTGGTGCATACCGTCTCACCCAACAACGCCGAACACCAAGGAGGTTAACAGGACAGCCTATGGCGGAAGCCAGGAAAGCCATTGTCCCCCTGGACGTCGTGCCGGCGGGGGAAACCGTGCTACTGCAGGAGATTGTCGGCGGCCGCGGTATTCTCAGCCAGCTGGCCACGCTGGGGTTTACCCCTGGCGCGCCGCTGACTATGATCCAGAACTTCGGGCATGGCCCTCTCATCGTGCAGGTGCGCGACGCGCGCATCGCGCTGGGCCGCGGCGAGGCGCGGCATATCCTTGTGCAGGTGGACGAGAAGACCGCAGAGCGCATTGACCCGCGCTTTGTGCGGCGCACCTTTGTGTCGCGCCTGCCCGATGCGTAACTGAGGATGAGCTGTTATGAAGGCGCCAGTGACGTCTTGTCACACGGTCTCGACAGCCGTTCGACCATCTCGGCCGGCGGAACTGCGGGTTGCCCTGGCCGGCCAGCCCAACGTCGGCAAATCCACCCTCTTTAACTTGCTGACGGGCCTCAACCAGCATGTGGGCAACTGGCCGGGCAAGACGGTCGAGAAAAAAGAGGGATATTTCCGCCATGACGGCCTGCATATCGAGCTGGTGGATCTGCCCGGCACCTACAGCCTGACCGCCAACTCGCTGGAGGAGCTGATCGCCCGCGAGTACATTATCCAGGAGCGGCCCGATGTGGTGGTCGTGGTGCTGGACGCCGCCACCCTGGAGCGCAACCTGTATCTGGTAGCAGAGCTGTTGCCCCTGCCCTCGCGCGTCGTGGTGGCGCTGAACATGATTGACGTGGCGGAACAGGAGGGGGTGCATATCGAGCCGGAGGTGCTCCAGGCCGCCCTGGGCGTGCCGGTAGTGCCCATGGTCGCCACCAAGAACCGCGGCGTGCGGGAACTGGTGGACGTGGTAGTGCGGCTGGGGCGCGGGGAAACCCCGTATGAGCCGAAACTGCCGCAGGTGCGCGCTGACCATCAGCAGGTGCTGGAGCAGGTCAAAGAGCTGATCTGCCCGTATGTGCCGGCCCCCTACCCGCCGGGTTGGGCGGCCTTGAAACTGCTGGAAGGCGACCGACACTTGACCGAGATGATGGACCGTGCCCTGCCGGCGGACATCCGTCAGCAGGTGCATACCCTGCTGGCCCAGCATGACGACGCGCTGATGGCGGTGGCCAGCGGGCGCTACGAATGGGTGGGGCGCATGGTGCGCGCCGCAGTGGTACGGCCGCAGGCCGGCCAGATCACCCTCACCGGCCGCATTGACCGCTGGGCGACCCATCCCTTTTGGGGGCTGATTATCCTTGCCGGCGTCCTGGGCATCGTCTTCTGGCTGACCTTCGCCATCGGTTCCCCCATCCAGGAATGGCTGGACACCGTCATTATCAACGGCCTGCGGGGATGGCTGAGCACTGCCCTGGCCTGGGCGCCGGCCTGGCTGAGCGGCGCGATCGTCGACGGCATGCTCGGGGGTGCCGGCATGGTCGTCACCTTCCTGCCCATCCTGGTCATCTTCTTCACCGTGCTGGCACTGCTGGAAGATACCGGCTATATGGCGCGCGCTGCCTTCGTCATGGACCGTTTCATGCACATGATGGGCCTGCACGGCAAAAGCTTCCTACCCCTACTGCTGGGCTTCGGGTGCAACGTGCCGGCGGTCATGGGCACCCGCATCATTGACACGCCGCGCTCCCGTCTGCTGACCATCATGCTGGCCCCGCTGGTGCCCTGCGCGGCCCGCATGGCGGTCATCGCCTTTCTGACGCCGATCTTCTTCGGGCGGTCCGCCGCGCTGGTGGCCTGGGGTCTGGTAGCGATGAGCCTGATCGTGCTGGCATTGGCCGGCCTGCTGGTGAGCAAAGTGATGATGAAGGGGGAGCGCGCCGCCTTCATCATGGAACTGCCGCTGTATCACAAACCGAACGCCCGCACTATCGCCCTGCAGGTCTGGCAGCATGTGCAGGAGTTTCTGCGCAAGGCCGGCACGCTCATCCTGATTATGGCGCTCGTGATGTGGGCGCTCTCTACCATGCCGGCCGGCGATATTGAGACCAGCTACCTGGCGGCCTTTGGCCGCTGGGCGGCCCCGCTGGGGGCGCTCCTCGGCATGGACTGGCGCATGCTGGTGGCACTGCTGAGCAGTTTCGTGGCCAAGGAGAACGCTATCGCTACCATGGCCATCCTGTACGCCGGCGCGGACCAGGCCGGCCTCGTCGAGCGGCTGGGCGCCGCGGTGGCGCCGGCCTCTGCCCTGGCCTTCCTGGTGGTGCAAATCCTGTTCATCCCCTGCGTCGCCACGGTAGCCGCCATCCGCCAGGAGACCGGCTCCTGGAAATGGACCATCGCCAACATCCTGGGCCTGCTGGTCATCTCCTTCAGCATGGGCATCTTGGTGTACCGGCTCGCCCTGCTGATACTGCCCTGAGGCGGGAGAGACAGCATGTTGGAGCAGTTACTGCGTGAGCTGGCCGCCGGCAGTCCTCGGCATCTGGACGAGCTGGCCGCTGAATGGGGAGTCACCCCCCAGCTTCTCACAGCCATGCTGGAGGACCTGGAGCGCATGGGCTATGTGAAAACCATCCGTGCCTCCTGCGGCACGGCATGCGCCGGCTGTCCCTATCATGGACTCTGTCAGTTGGTCGGCGGAGGGCGCATCTGGACCTTGACGGAGGCCGGCCTGCGCGCCGCCGCGCAATAAGCGCTCCCAGGTGGCTGTCGCCGTACTTCACCATCATCCCTAGCGCAGTCTTTCGATCCCGAATATACCCCGTCCGTCCTTCGTCAATATTGTGGGATTTTCCAGCGCGCCAGCTTACATCATCAATCACCATCCTAGCAGAAATAGTAAGAGGAGGTGAGATGATGAAAAGCCTGAAGCGAATGACCACGGAGCAGATTCTGCGTTCCATCTCTGGTTTCCTCGGCCGGGCGTCGGACCGGGATTTCGAGTATCTGTTGACGGTTATGGAACGGCTGGCCACCAGCTATCGGGAGAAAAGCATTATCCAATCCCTGCGAGATGGCTGGCGCAGTAATTCGCCGCTGGCCCAGCTCCTCCGTCGGGTGTTCCGCGAGACCAGTCCCGAGTGCCGCTACCGCTTCCTGTACAACCTGTTCTTCAACCAGAGCTTCGGCGAGGCCAAGGTCAAGCGCGATGCCTACACCGAGCGCTACGGTTACCGCCCGCCGTGGGCCATGCTCATCAGCCCGACCATGCGTTGTAACTTGCGCTGTGCCGGCTGTTACGCCGGCGAGTATACCCGCAGGGATGATCTGCCAGCGGAGGTCATTGACCGCGTGCTGACCGAAGGCGAGGAGATGGGCATCTCCTTCGTCACCATCCTGGGCGGCGAGCCCTTCATCCGCGATGATCTGTGGCCCATCTATGAGAAGCACCGCGATACGCTCTTCCAGATTTACACCAACGGCACCCTGCTGGATGAGGAAACGGTGAAGCGCATCGCACGCCTGGGCAATATCGTGCCGGCGGTCAGCATCGAGGGATTCGAGGAGGAGACCGACGGCCGGCGGGGCAAAGGCACCTTCCAGACCATCATGCGCGCCATGGACACCCTGCGCCAGCACGGCGTCATCTTCGGCTTCTCCGTCATGGTGACGCGCTACAACGTGGACACCATCATCAGCGACGCATTCAACCGCATGTTGGTGGAAAAGGGCGCCTATCTCGGCTGGCATTTCTTGTACATGCCGGTCGGGCGGGACCCAGACCTTTCCCTCATGCCGACACCTGAACAGCGTGATCGGATGCGGCGTATGGGCGCGGCGCGCATTCGCGCCACCTATCCTATGTTCGTCATGGACTTCTGGAACGACGCGCCCTATGTGGGCGGATGCATCGCCGCCGGCAGGGACTACTTCCACATCACCTCGCGCGGCGATGTGGAACCGTGCATCTTCACCCATTTCGCCGTGGACAACATTAAGGAGAAGAGCCTCAAAGAGGTGCTGGAGTCACCGTACTTCCGGGGCATCCGTGCCCGCCAGCCGTACAGCGAGAACCTGCTCAGGCCCTGCATGCTGATTGACCATCCGCACGTGTTCCGCGAGATTTACCAGGCTTATCACCCCTATCCGACCCATCCGGGGGCCGAGACGCTGGTGGGTGAGCTGGCCGCCGGCCTAGACCGCTACTCTCAGGAAGCAGCAGCCATCCTGGACGAGGCCTGGCGGAAGGACTTTATCGAGGGCGGCATCAATGTCTTCCCGGAAGCGGCGCCCAGCAAAGAACCAAGGGCCGCCTGATGGAGGGGAACGCCTCCCGTTGGCTACGCGCCGGCGGGAGGCCTTTCTATTTTCAGCTTGCGCTCCAGCTCGCGCCGCAGGTCCAGCATAGCGGCCTCGATGTACGGATAGACGAACCAGACGGTGCCGGCCGACGTGGTCAGCCCGGTCAGCGTGCGCAGTGCCGGCGTGCTCTCCCGCAGACCCAGCGCCTGCGTCAGGCCGTCGAAGGCCAGCGGCAGGAGGAACAGCACCAGCCCCCACAGCGGCAGGGGCTTCAGCCAGCGCCGCGGCCCCAGTGAATAGATGACGCCGAAGAGCACCAGCCCCAGATAAATGACCACATCGCGCTGGCAAACCACGATCTTGTAGCCGATTTCGGGCGTGCCCAGGAACTGCCGGCGCTGAAAAGGACTGCCGGCCGGGTCCATGCCGGCGGCTGTCAGTTCATCCCACGAATAGGCCGGCTTCTTGCCGAAGAGGAAGAAGGAGCGTTCCGGCAGTTGGTGGCAGGTAGGAGCGTAGAGGGCATACAGGAAGCGGCCGGCGCGCTCCTGGCCGGCATGCATCAGCGCCGGCGCCAAAAACATCGGCACGATGACCACCAGCAGGGCGACATTAAAGAGCGCCACCCAGTGGAAGGTCAGCCAGTAAATGGCCTTATCGGCGGCGATGACGATGTCACGCGTGCGGCCCGTAACAGGCCGGCGAGGCTTTCCCGCCATGTTCATCACCTGGCCGTACCGGCTCCCCCTCGATCGTCATGGGTGCACCATGGCGCGCAGGACCCCATCGCCGTAGCTCGCCACCAGCTCGAAGGCTTCCTGCGTGCGCTCCAGGGGGAAGATATGGGTGGCCAGCGGCTTGAGGTCAATCATGCCGGCCCTGACCAGGCGGATGGCGCGCGGGTAGGTGTGCTTCATGCGCCGCACTAGCTTGATGGTTAATCCCTTGTGGCGCACCGTCGAGGCGGTGAGCTGAAGCCGGTCTTCCGCGGGGATGCCGGCCAGCACCAGCTTGCCGCCGGCGCGCGTCACGGCGGCCGCCTGTTGCGGGGTCTCCTGGACGCCGGCGGCCTCGAAAGCCGCATCCACGCCGCGGCCGTCCGTCATGCGCAGGAGGGCTTCCACCACATCCTCATGGGTCGGGTCGAGAGCCACCGCTCCTGTACAGCGTTCGACGAAACGCCGACGCACCTCCAGCGGTTCGCTCACGTATATCTCGGCCGCGCCGGCCAGCCGCGCCACCGCGGCGGTGAGGATGCCGATGGGGCCGGCACCGAACACCGCCACCGTCTGGCCGACCCGCAGGCCGGCCAGGTCCACCGTGTGCAGGGCGATGCCCACCGGCTCCAGCATGGCCCCTTCATCCGGGGACATGCCCTGCGGCAGGGGGAAGCAGTTGGCCGCCGGCATAACCGCATACTCCGCCAGCACGCCATCCACCGGAGGTGAACCGCAGAAGCGCACATGCAGGCACAGGTTGGGATGCCCTTCCCGACAGGGTTCGCATTCGCCGCAGGGCATGCCCGGCTCCACCGCTACGAGCTGACCCTCCTGTAAGCCCTCCACCCCCGGCCCACAGCGCACCACATATGCGGCGAATTCGTGCCCCAGGATGATGGGGGCGGTCACCATCTGTGTGCCGATGCGGCCGTCCAGGAAATAGTGCACGTCAGAGCCGCAGATACCGACCGAAGCGATCTTCAGCAATACCTGACCGGGGCCGGGCTCTGGCACGGGGACAGTGTCCAGGCGGATATCGCGGACGCCGTACAGGCGCGCGGCGCGCATCTGCTGTGGAAGGGCTGTGCTGGTCATCAAAGATGGACCTCTTTGCAAGACAAACTGCCTGCATGCTGGGAAATGTTTCCCAAACATGCAGGCAAGTATAGCGCGAAAGCGTGCCGGCGCAAATCAGGGCGCGGGGATCAACACATGGGTGACGTTGGCATACACAGCGCCGGCATGGAACGCGACCAGGTACTTCCCCGTCCGTGGGTTAAAGGAGAGCTGAGGTTCGGTGCCACTGCCGGCGATCTGATACTTGGCGTCCATCAGGGTGGATTCTCCGCTCGGCCGCAGGTTCCGCGCCACGACGCGGCGGGCGCAGGAAGCACAGGCCTGGTCCACCCATGCCACGGTGTAGTTGCCGGTGATGGTATTCACGCCGGCGGCCGGCTTGGGCACGTCCGAGAGGTACGAGCCGCTGTTGTAGACCGCCTGGGCCTCGATGGTGAAGGGTGCGCCGATGGGCCGGCCTTCGGCATCCAGCCGCAGGCCGTGCACCGAACGCCATGTGCCGACCGCGTTCAGGTCCATCAGCTTCTGCCACACCACCAGATATTCGTCCAGCACCGGGTTGTACACCACTTTCGGGAAGCGCTCACAGCCCGGCTCCGTGCTGATGGGGAAGTTGGGCGGGTCGCCGATAGGCTTCGCCTGCCCATCCAGGAAGATGCCGTAGATGTCCATGTTCAGCAGTTCGTACCACTGGTTGGTGGGGTGCGGGTTGCCAGTGCCGTTGCGGTCGTCCTCCCAGACCACCAGGAAGCGCTGGCGGCGGGTATCATAGGCGATGCTGGTGTACTGCTGGATGCGCTTGGCGTTGCCCAGATATTGGTGGGTGTTGTTCGTCGGGTCCAGCGTGATGGGCAGGTTGCGGCCCAGGATAGCCCCGGTCGCCGAGACGATCTGGGCATAGTTGTCCTTGAAGGTGGTGAGATCGTTCTCGTCCATGCGGAAGAGCGTCGGGAACTGGGTACGTGCGCGGCCGTCGTGCCAGGTGACGAGGAAGGTATTCGCCGGCGGGTAATAGGCCACGGCCGGATGCCACTGATTGTCGTCATAGGGCGGCGAGGTGAATTTCTCGGAGATGAGAAAGACGTTGGTCAGCGGTTCGCCGTCGGCGGTGATGAGCCGGCCGACCACGTCATAGCCGTACTGCGAATAGCCGGGATAGCCGCTGGGCGGCCAGTTTCCGAGGAAATCGAAGGCATGCTGCTGCCAGGCCACCAGGTAGGTCTGGTTCGTAGGATTATAGGCGGCCGCCGGCCACTGCATGCTGAGGACATTGGCGGCGATCTCGATATCCGGCGAAAGCACGGAGCCGTCCGCCCCGATGCGCCGGGCGTAGATATCCTTGGCATCACGTGCGCCGTACTCGCAGTAGCGGCCGTAGGCGGCGACGTTGCGGCAGTCCGCCCAGACTATCAGGTACTCGTCGCGGTCCGGGTTATAGACCACGGAAACCTGCTCCTGGTGGTAGGGCGCCGGCGTAGGCGTCGGCAAAGGCGCGGACGTGCCGGCCGGCGTAGGCGTCGCGGTGGCCGGCCGCGTAGCAGTGAATGTCGGTGTCGGCGTGGCGGTGTGCGTCGCGGTGAACGCCGGCGTCTGTGTGGGCGTGGGGCTGGCCGTCGGGGTTGGGCCGGCGGGCAGTGTCGCGGTCGGCGTGGCAGTGTATGTGGCAGTCGGCGTAGCAGTCGGCGTAAAGGTGGCGGTGCCGGCTGGGACCGTTGGGGTAGCCGTCGGGATACCCTCACACGGCGCTACGTATTTCGGGACGATGCTGGAAGCCGGCACGACAGCGAGGGCATCCAAACGCGCATCTTTCTCGCGCGGTCGGATGATAATGCTGTGCATGCCGGTTTTTAGCCGCAGGACGGGACGCTGGCCAGTAGTGGCATCCTTGATTGGCTGCCATGTCCAGTCCGAGGTCAGTGGTAGGTCCCAGCGAAAATCCTTTCTCCCATCCAGCGAGACGAAGAAGGAATTGTCCCCTTCATGGAAAGCGCGGGTGCGCCCCCAGAACCAGTAGTCGGACTCATTCGTCACGCGGAAGGTGATCCGCACCTCACCGATGGGATTTTCGGGGCTGATGATATATCCGCAGGCGGAGGCGCCGGCGTCATAGGCGACGCGCATCTGCGGGATGACCTCGCCGGCCTCGGCCTCCATGTAGATAATGCCAGCCTCCTGGGCCGAAGTGGGTGTGGCAGTGGGCGTGATGGTAGGTGTGGGGGTGGGTGAAAGGGTCGGCGTAGGCGTCATGGTGTGGGTGGGCGTGGCCGTATTCGTGGGTGTGGGGGTAGGTGTAGGCGGTTTGCCCTCATATACGATAGTCAGCAGAGGCCGCTTGCCGGCGTCCAGGTACTCGTTGGAGTGGATGTAATACTCCACGCCGGCGGCACTCATTCCTACGATAAGAAAGCCGTAATTAGGGGCTTGCTGGGCCGCCCAGGCCTGCACTGGAGCCGTTACATCAAAGGTCACCCAACCATCAACAAAGTCCACATTGGCTGCGGCCGTGGGTTGTTCCAGATAGTCCACGCCGGCCTTGCTGGCACCAGGCAGGCCCCAGGAAATATTCCCTTGGGCCACTTCCCATGTGGCATCCAGGTGTTCCCAAGCGCGCGAGACAGGATAGATGTTCAGCGTGATGGGCGAGGCGTTCGAGCGGCCGGAGACGTAGAGCGAAAGGGTCGCGAAGCGCACTTCCGCGTTGGAGGGCATGGCCGGCAGTTCGAAGTACAGCAGGCCCTTGGCCCAACCGCCGGAGCGTACCGCTAGGCGCTGGATCAAACCGTAATTGGTTTTCGGATACCAGGCATGGATAAAGGTATCGCGCGAGCCGAGATAGCCCTCCGCGCCGTACTGCAGGCGGACGGTGCGGGTGCCCACAAAGGGCGTGGGGGTCATAGTGGGCGTCCGCGTCGGCGTGGGGGTGCGGGTCGGCGTGAATGTGATGGTCGGCGTCGGAGAAGGTGTAAAGGTCGGCGTGCGGGTGGGGGAGGCGGCCGGCGTGAACGTATGTGTGGGAAGCGGGGTCGGCGCCGGCAAACGATATGTGATGGTCAGCTTCGGCCGCAGTTCCGGCCGCCAGTAATATTCGCTGGAGATGAAGCGGTACTCCACACCCGCCTCACCGTAGCCGCGCAGGACAATGCCCCAGTTCCGCGACGGATCGCGCAGCCACTGCGCCACCAGCGGGGTGAGGTCCAAGGCAACCCATGCCTTCTCATAGGACACCAGGATGGCATCCACGGGCACGCCGGCGCGGTCCGCGTCCGGCTTGCTGGCCCCTGGCTGTGCCCAGGGATCGCCGGCGCGCGCCAGGTACCAGGTGGCCTGCGACACGCTCCACGGGCGCAGGAGCGCGAAGGCGCGCAGTTCCATGGCCGAGCCGTTGGTGCGCCCGTCCACATACAGTTCCAGGCGCGCGCTGACGACCTCGGCGTCCTGAGGGATAGTTGAAGGCAGTTCGAAGCGGATCAGGCCGCATTCATGCTCACCGGAGCGCACGTACATGCCGTCAAAGGAGTTGTAATTCAGGTCGGGATACCAGGCATGGATGAACGTATCGGCGGTG
>CALIBQ010000084.1 GCA_938049385.1 uncultured Anaerolineae bacterium | reverse complement strand
AAGCATGGGAGTTGGCTGAACATGGTGGAGATCGAGTTCTCCATCCTGGCGCGCCAATGTCTGAACCGACGCCTCTCGGAGAGGGAGCGTGTGCAGCAGGAGGTAGAGGCCTGGGCGAAGACCCGCAATGCGGCGCAGGCTACCGTCGAATGGCGCTTTACCACGACCGATGCTCGGCTTAAGTTCCATCGCCTATATCATCAATAATTATTGTGGTGAAGTACTAGGAGGTTGGTCACCCGCTTATCGGAGGTTCGCCGGCGGCTGGAAGCCGTCGGCTGAGGAAGCGAAGCCCCTACGGGGCTTGGCACCGTAAGCCTGGTGCTCCAGCGCCAGGCGAAGTACAGGGTTGACGTCTTTACCGCCGCAATTCCTCCCAGCCATAACGTAATTTTCATTACAATTGCTTTCGCTGTGATTGTGGTATAATGCGAAAGCGCTCTGCTCCCAGCGGCAGATATCTTTATGTTCATGTTCAAATCCCGGTGTCTGGCAGGTGATATGCCTGCATGGTCGGAATTTAAGTACAATCCTCATCGTCGAGGTGCATGATTTGGCCGGCGACATCCTCTTTCCTCTGATTGCGTGGTTCCTAGGGCTGTTTCTAATGTGGCACATCCCAACCCTGCGCGAACGCCTGAGCGCGCACACTCCTCGCCCAAGCGTTTCGGTGATCATCCCGGCACGCAACGAGGCTCTGCGCATCGGCCGGCTCTTGGAGTCGTTCCGCCGGCAGACCCTTGCTCCGGATGAGGTCATCGTGGTGGATGATCAATCTACCGATGATACCGCACACCTGGCCGCACAAGCCGGCGCACGGGTCATTGCCAGCGCGCCCCTGCCTCCGGGATGGGCCGGCAAACCCTGGGCCTGCTGGCAGGGCGCCCAGGCCAGCCAGGGAGAGATACTGGTCTTCTTTGACGCGGACACCTGGCTGGAACCGGACGCGCTGGAGAAGCTGGTGCAGGCCTGGCTAGACCGGGGCGGCCTGGTAACGGTCCAGCCCTATCATGAGACGCAGAAGCTTTACGAGCAGTTATCCATGATGTTCAACGTGGTGCTGATGGCCGGCACCAATGCGTTCACGCCTTTCGGCGGCCGGCTAAAGCCCGGCGCGGCCTTTGGACCATGCATTGTATGCGGCCGGGAGGATTACTTCCGTCTCGGAGGCCATGCAGAGGTGGCCGGCGCAGTGCTGGAAGATATCGGATTGGCGCGCCTGTTCCTGTCAGCCGGCCTGCCCATCCACTGCTACGGCGGACGGGGCACCATTGCTTTCCGCATGTATCCCAACGGCTTCCGCCAGCTTGTGGAAGGCTGGACCAAAAGCATGGCCATCGGCGCAGGTTCCATCCGCTTCTGGGCACTTCTGCTCAGCGTCACTTGGATCGTCGGGGCAGTTAGCGTAGGCTCCGATACCCTGCGCGCTCTGCTGAAGGGGCCGTCGTGGGTATGGGTCCCGCAGTTGCTGTTGTACGCGGCGTATGCCGGCCAGATTCGCTGGATGTCCGCGCGCATCGGCCGCTTCTCGCTTTGGACCGCACTGTTCTACCCCATCCATGTGCTTTTCTTCATTCTCATCGTCATGCGTTCGTTCCTTTTCGTGAGGCTGTTGGGCCGCGTTGCCTGGCGTGGGCGCACCATCCGCATTCTTCAGGAGTGATCCGGACCGTGCGCGTCATCTTTCTTCCCATGTTCTGGACCATTATGTTCGACTGCATCATGTGGACGGTCTTCTATTTCACCGTCGCTTTCCTGTGCACGCGCATCCCGGTGGATTACCTGGCCAAGGATCGATGGTTGTTCCGCACACGACCATGGGAACAGCAGGGGGAAATCTATCACCGCCTGTTCGGGGTACGGTACTGGAAGAAGAAACTGCCATCTGGCGGCCGGCTCTTCGGCGGGTTCGACATGCGCTCCATCGCCTCGCATGATGTGCCCTACCTAGAGCGCTGGATTATTGAGACCCGGCGCTCCGAACTGTGCCATTGGATGCTGATCCCGCCGTCGGTGCTGTTCTTCCTGTGGAATCCTACCGAGGTCGGGTGGGGGATGATCGCCTATGCCATCCTGTTCAACTTCCCCATGATCATCACCCAGCGGCATAACCGCCCCCGCCTGCAGGCCCTGCTGGAAAGCGTGCGGAGCGGTGCGGTCCCCGCCGGCAAGCCGGCCAAGGCTTCGGCAGGAGCGGCAGAAACCACCGCTCATGCCGGCAGAAGGTCGCAGTAATAGAAGCGGTTCTCCCGTAGTACCCGTTCTCCCCGCACGAAGGGGATCGGCCGGTGGAAAATCGGGCCGGCGTAGACGAAGCTGTGGAACTCGCCGTTCTCGGCGCAGGGGTCTATGCCGGCCGGCAGTTCGGCCAGCAGTTGCGGGTCAACTTCCCGGCCGGCGAACTCCTTCCCCAGCATCGTGGTATCCACGCAGGTGATGACGGCGCGGAACCCCAGCGCGATAAACTGCTGGATCAGGTCTGCCGGCGCTTTCCCCCACAGCGGGAAGAGGGCGCGCATGTGCAAGCGGGCAAGGTTGCGCTCCCGATAGGCGCGTACTTCCTGTAGATGGATATCGCCGAAGGCCACCGTGCGCACGCCGGCGGCGAGATAGCGTTCCAGCGCTTCCCGCATGCGGCGCTCATATTCCCCGTTATCGCACTGCTGGGGGATCCAGACGACCTCCAGCGCCAGACCCAGGGCCTCGGCCTGGCGCTGGAGGAGCGGCAGACGGACCCCGTGCATGCTGATGCGCTCATAGCCTTCGGTAACAGTGGTGAGAAGGCCGGCGACCTCATATCCCCCGGCCTGCAGAAGCGTGTACAGGGCCAGGGCACTGTCTTTGCCGCCGCTCCAGGCAAAGAGAATGCGTTCCACGGCAGAATCTCCCACTAGCGTATACCCACGTATGATACCACGAGAGGCCGGGCCGGCCAAACTGGCCCGCTGTGCCGGCTTCCCCGCGCAGAGGATAACATTAAACTTTTTCTCGCCCTGCCTTTTGGCACAGCCGCCGTATTGCCAAGCGCCGGCGCGTTATGGTAGAATACCGGTATGAGCGGGCCGGCGGCATGCCGCGCCTGCTGTCCGCACGTCATGTACGGAGGATGGACATGTCCAGGCGAGGCTGGGTCATTGGAGCGTTGACGCTGGTAAGCCTCCTCTTGATTTCGCCGGCCTTATCGCCGGCTGGCAGTCACGTATCCGCGCAAGGGACAATTGGTGCGCCCCCGGAGTGGGTCAATTTCTACGGCACCAATTCCACCTTCAACGGACTGCCCCTTCCCGTAGGTTCCGAAGTGGTGGCCTACGCCGGCAATAAGCGCTGTGGTTCCTTCATCGTCCACACCCTTGGCCAGTACGGCGTTATGCCCTGCTACCGGGACCGGCCGGAACAGCCCGGCGCCCAGCCTGGTGACCGCATCCGCTTCACCGTGAACGGCTATGAAGCCATCGTGCGGGGACCCGACGAGCCGGTTTGGACCGTGCACGGCGACCTGAAGCATGTGGAGCTGGAAGCGCACGGCGTGCCGCAGTCGCCCACGCCCACTCCGACCCAGACGGTAATGCCCACCAGCACGCCGACCTCCACCCCCATCGGATGGGGTCCCAGCCCCACACTGACGCCTACCTGGCCGTGGACTCCTACCCCGACGCCCATCCTTTTCCCGACGCCCACACCTACAACCTGGTACTGGCCCAGCCCGACGCCGGTAGTTCCGCCGGCGACCCTGCCCCCCGGCATTACCTGTTGGAACCAGGTGCAGGACGGCGGCTTTGAGGCCGGCGGTTACTGGGGGGTGGAGGCCACTGCGCGCCCGGCAACGCGCAGTATCGCACAGGTGTACGCCGGCACCTATTCCATGCGCCTGGGCATCGAGAATGAAGCCAATGTCGCTTCCGGCTCCGCCATCCGCCAGCGGCTGGAAGTGCCGGCCAACGCCGCGTCTGCCCTGCTCACCCTTTTCTACTATCCCGCCACCGAGCCAGACCCGCGCGGGGATTACTGGGAGATTCTCCTGATGTCCCCCGGGACCAATCAGGTGATTGCCACGCTGTGGCGCAACCCGGTGAGCAACGACCGGCGCTGGCTCCAGATGAATGTGGACCTATCCTCGTTCCGCGGCTATGCCTTCGACCTGTACCTGAACGTCTTCAACGATGGGCAGGGCGGGCGCAGTGCGGTATATGTGGATGAAGTGGCGTTCCAGATTTGCGCGCCGGCGCCGCAGGTCCCTACCCCAACCTTCACGCCCCTGCCTCCGCCGGCAACGCCCTGGACCCCGTATCCCACGCCGGCCGGCCAATGCACCGAGCTGATCTCCAACGGCGGGTTCGAGGCCGGCACCCAGGGATGGTACCTTGGCCCGACAGAACGCGTGCCGGCGCTGACCAACGACAACCGCCACAGCGGCAATTACGCCATGCGCCTGGGCATACCGGATGGCCCCAACGTTCAAACCTTCTCTTCCATTCGCCAGACGGTCAGCATTCCCGCGGATGTCACCAACGTCGAGATTACCTTCTGGGTATATCTTATGTCTACTGAAGGCGGCGGACAGGACCATCAGGAATTCGTGGTGCTGTCGCCGGCGGATAACACGACGCTGGCACTGCCCTGGCGCGTCTGGTATGACAACAGCCGCACCTGGATGCAGCAGCGCATCAACCTGACCCAATTCCGCGGCCAGTCCATCGTGGTGTATTTCAACACCTATAACGACGGTGCCGGCGGCGTGACCTCGATGGTGATTGACGATATCTCCCTGCTGGCCTGCCGGCCGGCGCCCACGCCAACCTACACCGCCATCGCCCTGGTAGTGCCGACGGCCACCTACACCCCCGCGCCGGCAGGAGCCGCCGGCCAGCAGACACCCATGGTCACCCTGGCGCGAGCGACGCCCACCCCCTTGCCCACGCCGGCGGGACTGCTGAGCGGTGCCAATACCGGTACCATCGTTGCGGTCGCGGCGGTCATCACGGCCATCGTGGGCAGTGTGGTTCTCCTATGGGTGATACTGCGGCACCGTCGGCGGCAGACACCGTCGGGGCCGGCCGGCGGGGTGTACGGCGCTGGGCCGGTGGCTCCGCCGCCCGGGTTTGGGCCGGCTCCATCTGCCGGAGCACAGCCGGGACCCCAGGCGCCGCCTTTGACACAGATGCCCCCTCAGGTGCCGGCACCCGGTGAGCCTGGAGCGCCGCAGGCGCCGGCGGGAGGCGCTCCACCTGCCGGCGGACAGCCGTATCAGCGTCCGGTGCGGGTGATCAGCACGGCACGGCCAAGACGCATTTCTTCGGTGGAGCCGGACCTGACTCCTCGTATGCCTCCCGAGGAAGAGCCGGAAGAGTTCACAGGGCCGGCGGAAGAGGGTTTCGAGGGAGAGGAGCCGATAGACCCTGGCGCTCCCCGCCGCTGGATGCAACTGGCGGATAAGGAGACACCGCCGCAGGAACCGCCTGTGGAGCCGGCGGAAGCGGAGGAAGAAGGGGAAGGCGAAGACCTGCCGCCGTGGTGAGTGCTCTCTCCAGCTTGAAAATCACGGGCGGGGGAAATTTCCCCCGCCTGTTTTATTTCTCCTGTTCTTCTGCGTCCGCCTCATCGGACCGTGCCTCGCCCAGCATTTCGTACAGCCGGCGCGCATGCCCGCTCCAGCCGCCGGCGGGGAATCTGCGCAGATAATCCGCCAGGTCCTGGCGCGCGCCAGCCGTGTCGCCGGCGTTGATGCGCGCACAGCCCCGCTGGAAGAGCGCCTCCGCATGCCCGGGGACAAGCTGAAGCACCTGTGTCAGGTCCTGCACTGCCCGGTCGGGCGCGTTCAGCTCTCGCCAGTAAATAGTGCCGCGCATGAGCAGGGCGCCGGCATTACCGGCGTTCAGCTCGATGGCCCGGGTAAGGTCATGCACCGCTTTCTCGAAGGATTCCCGATCGGCGTACAAGTCGCCAAAGTGGCGGTGGCCGGCGGCGCGCAAGGTCAGGAACCAACTGTAGAGGCGGTGCAACCAGGCTTGCCCAGCCATCCTGACCTCAATCGAAGGGTATCAGGCTGAACTGCATCAGCTTGTCCCAGCGGTGCACGGCCTCAATACGCCGCACCGTGCCAGACTTACTGCGCATGACCAAGGTCTCGGTGCGTGCGCCGCCGCCGAAATAGCGCACGCCTTTCAACAGCTCACCGTCCGTGATGCCAGTGGCGGAGAAGAAGATGTTCTGGCCGGCGCAGAGGTCGTCGGTGGTATATATCTTGTTCAGGTCATAGCCCATGTCCAGTGCCTTGCGCCGCTCCTCCTCGTTGCGCGGCCAAAGCTTGGCCTGTATCTCCCCCCCCACACATTTCAGCGCGCAGGCGGTGAGCACGGCCTCTGGAGAACCGCCAATACCCAGCAGGATATCAATACCGGTGGATTCCATGGCGGTCATGAGGCCGCCGGCGACATCGCCGTGCGGGAGCAGGCGGATGCGGGCACCAACACGCCGCACCTCTTCGATCAGCTTCTTGTGGCGGTCCCGGTCCAGCATGACGACGGTCAGGTCGTTGATATCCTTGCCGCGCGCCCGTGCCACGTTGCGCAGATTGACCGCCACCGGCGCCTCGATATCAATCGCACCCTTGGCCTCCGGTCCGACAGCGATCTTGTCCATGTACACAATGGGGCCGGGGAAAAACATGGTGCCGCGTTCGGCCAGCGCCACCACGGACAGGGCGTTCGGCTGGCCCTGGGCCAGCAGGGTGGTGCCTTCGACCGGGTCCACCGCGATGTCCACCTCAGGGGGGTCGCCGGTGCCCAGGCGCTCGCCGTTGTAAAGCATGGGGGCCTGGTCTTTCTCCCCTTCCCCGATGACGACGATGCCGTCCATGCGGATGGTGTTGAGCACCAGGCGCATGGCCTCGACGGCGGCGCGGTCAACCGCCTCCTTATCGCCGCGGCCCATCCAGCGGCCGGCGGCGAGCGCCGCCGCCTCCGTGACGCGCACCAGCTCCAGCGCCAGGTTCCGGTCAGGCAGTGTACGCCCAGTCTCCATGGGTGGTTCCTCCTCGCAGTAACAAGGTTAGTATTTGCGTCGGCGCACCAGCGCGCCGGCAGTGAATCACTTCTTCAGCAGTCCAGCCTGGTTACGCGCATTGTATCATCTTCTTTGGGGCCTTGTCAAAGGATTTGTCAAAGCTTGGCGGGTGTTGTAGCATGAAGACCGCATCCTGATTACCCGGAGGGACAATGGTACTGCGTTCCGCACTGCACCGACTGTGCCGGGGTATTCTGGCCGGCCTGCTGGCGATAATGACAGTGACGCCGCCGGCGTCCTTCGCGCAGGCGCCAGGCACTGATGAGACGGTGCGCCTGGCCTTTGTAGGGGATGTCATGGTAGGCCGGCATGTCGGCGAGATCATTGCCCAGCACGGGACGGCCTATCCCTTTTCCGAAGTCGCCCCAATCCTGCACAGCGCTGACCTGGCCTTCGGCAATTTGGAATCGCCCTTGACCACGGCCCCGCGTGTGGCCGGCGGGTATGACCTGCGCGCCGACCCGGCACTAGCAGAGGCGGTAGCGCTGGCCGGCTTTGACCTGCTCTCGGTGGCCAACAATCACGCCACGGATAACGGCCGGCCGGGACTGCTGGAGACCATACGGGTGCTGGCCGATTGGGCCATGGCCAGCGTGGGCTGTGGGGAGAATCTGGAAGCGGCGCGGGGGCCGTGGCGCACGGAGATCAACGGCCTGCGCCTGGCGTTCTTCGCCTATGAGGGCCTGCGCGCCACCTATCAGGCGATCGCCAACGCGGCCGGCTGTATGTGGCTGGACCCTGAGGCCGCCGGCCGCGCCATCGCCGAGACGCGCTCTGATGCTGACCTGATCATCGTGAGCGTGCACTGGGGGGAGGAGTACCACTCTCTGCCGAACGCCTACCAGCGGCGGGTCGCCCAGCAGTTGGCAGATGCCGGCGCAGATATTATCATCGGACATCATCCCCATGTGGTTCAGCCGGTCGAATGGGTGCAGGGGGAGGACAGGCCTCACCCCACCCTGGTGGCCTTTTCCCTGGGCAACTTCCTGTTCGACCAGTGGTTCTCGGACGAGACCATGCAGTCGGCGGTGCTTCTGGTGGTCGTCGGGAAGCACGGCGTCCAGGAGTTTGGCCTGGTGCCGACGCTGAGCCAGCAGGGGCGTGTTTTCCCCTCGCATGGGGCGCCGGCAGAGGCGGTGCTGGGCCGGCTCCTGCCTAGGGATGCCCTATCCGCCGTATGGCGCGTCATTTGGCCGATTGCAGGGAACGGCGCGCCGGCGCTCTGGTGGATAGGCCGAATGCCGTCCGCTACTGCCCAGAGTGGGCGCGCGGATGCTGATGGCAAAACGCATCTCCAGCAGGTTATCACCTCGCCAGCCGGCAGTCAGGTAGTGACGGGTGTCCAAGTGCCTCCTGTATGGCTGGAACCGTTTGCCTCTGCCCGGTCCTGGCTGAGCTATCCCAACACGATTGTTTGGCGGTGGGAAATACATCCTGCCGGGCCATTCGCGCCGGCACGATTCAGCCGGCCGTATCCTGTCTCCGTACTCACAGCGGCGTGCACGGACAGTCCGGGCCTGCAGTGTGCCGCGCTGGAGCCGGCCGATAATGGATGGATGGTGTACCGCTGGCAGTGGTCCGAAAAGGGTTGGAGCCGGCAGGTATTGGGCACGGTGCAGGGTGTAGGGCAACTGCTTTGGCATGACGTGACGGGGGACGGCCGGCCGGAATTGCTATATATGCAAAGGGGCGGCTGAAGCCACCGCAACAACTGCGAAGCCTGCCGGCGCAGGCTTCGCGAAGTCGGCACAGGCCGACTTCGCAGGCACAGCCGCAGTTTCAACTGCCAGGCGTAACGAGGATTGTTCATATGCGCGCACCGTTCACAGAATTGTACCTGCACCTGGTATGGGCAACTTGGGATCGCCTTCCCCTTATCGAGGAAGCCATAGAGGGAAGGCTTTATGCATGTATTGCCGAACAATGTCGTTCCCTGAAGTGTGATGTGATTGCCATAGGAGGGATAGAGGACCATATCCATCTATTGATCCGCTTGCATCCAACCGTTGCCATTGCGAAATTGGTGAAACAAACAAAGGGAAGTTCTTCTCACTTGGTAACACACGAGATCAAGCCCGGGGAATTCTTTAAATGGCAGGGAGCTTATGGTGCCTTTACGCTCCGTAAAAGGGATGTGCCTATCGTGAAAGCGTATATTGAGTTGCAGAAACAGCACCATGCCTCAGGTCATATTCAGGAAGAGTGGGAACAGACGGCGATAAATGACTCACATGAATGAGCCGAATGTCTGGCGGCTGAAGCCGGCGCAGGCTTCGCGCAGTCAGCACAGGCCCCCAGTTCCAACTACCAGGCGTTGAGGAGTAGCTATGGACGCCGCCGGCTTTTTGAACCGCATTCGGCGCCACCGCGCCTATCGCGGCCAGATCGTGCATGAGAAGCTGTACCCAGCGCGGCCGGCGCGCTTTGCCGCGCTGGCGGAGCCAATGCCACCGGCGCTGGCACAGGCGCTGGCCGGCCTGGGCATCGCTCACCTGTACACCCATCAGGCGGAGGCTATTGCCGCGGTGCGGCGCGGGGAGAATGTCGTCATCGCCACCGGCACCGCCAGCGGCAAGACGCTGGCCTACAACGTGCCGGTCCTTTGGCGCCTGCTGGAGGACCCCCGAACGCGCGCCTTGTACCTCTTCCCCACCAAAGCGCTGGCCCAGGACCAGCTTCGCGCCCTGCGCGAGCTTCTGGGGCGGATGGGCTGGGAGCTTCCGCTGGGTACGTATGATGGGGATACTCCTCGCGCCGCCCGGGCGCGTCTGCGCAAGTCGGCGGCCATCTTGCTGACCAACCCGGACATGCTGCATGTCGGCATCCTGCCCAATCACACCGCCTGGTCCCACTTTCTCGCCAATCTCCGCTATGTGGTCATTGACGAGGCACATGCCTATCGGGGGGTGTTTGGCTCACAGGTGGCCTGTGTGCTCCGCCGGCTGCGCCGGCTGTGCGCTTTCTACGGCAATTTCCCGCAGTTCATCTGCTGTTCCGCCACCATTTCCAATCCCGGGGAGCATGTGCAGGCACTGACGGGCCTGCCGGCGCGCGTCATCACCGACGACGGCGCACCCGCCGGCCCCAAACGCTTCGTCCTCTGGAACCCGCCGTTTCTGGATGCCGCCCGCACGGCACGCCGCAGTGCCAACAGCGAGGCCGCCTTCCTGCAGACCGAGCTGGCCTTGGCCGGCGTGCGCCACATCGTCTTCACACGCTCGCGCAAGGTGGCGGAGCTGATCCTCCTGTACGCGCGGCGGGCACTGCAGGAACAGGCGCCGGCCCTGGTCGAGAGGATCAAATCCTATCGCGCCGGCTATCTCCCGGAACAGCGCCGGCGCATCGAGCAGGAGCTGTTCCACGGGCAACTGCTGGGCGTTACTGCCACCAGCGCCCTGGAAATGGGCATTGATATCGGCGACCTGGACGCCGCGGTGCTGGTCGGCTACCCCGGCACCATTGCCAGCACCTGGCAGCAGGCCGGCCGCGCCGGCCGCCGGCGGGACGAATCCCTGGCGGTGCTTATCGCCCGCGATGACCCACTCGACCAGTATCTCATGCGCCACCCGCAGGCCCTGCTGGAGCGCAGTCCGGAGCACGCGCTGATTGCGCCCGACAACGTGTACATCCTGGGCCGGCATCTCCCCTGTGCCGCCTTCGAACTGCCCCTCACCAGCGCCGACGAGGAGCTGTTCGGGCCGGGGTTCGTGGATGCCATGATTGCCTTGGAAAATCAGGGCCTGCTGGAGTACCGCGGTGAACGCTGGTACTATATGGGCATCGGTTATCCGGCAGAGCGGGTGAGCCTGCGCTCTGCCAGCGGGGAGCGGGTCGCCTTGCTCAATGCCGCCGATGGCTACCGCATGTTGGAAGAGATCGAGCTGACCACCGCGCCAACACGGGTCCATGCGGGCGCGGTGTACCTCCACCAGGGGGAAACTTACCTGGTGACCCAGTTGGACATGGAGCGAAAGTATGCGGTGCTTCAGCCGGCGGACGTGGATTACTATACCCATCCGCTGGTGATGAGCGACCTGAGCATCGTGCGCTCGCTCCGCCACCGCGAGATGGGCATCTCTACCGCGTTCTACGGGCAGGTGCGGGTGGAGGAGCAGGTTATCGGCTACCGCCGGCTCCAGCAGTTCAGCGACACCGTGCTGAGCGAGGAATGGCTCGATATGCCGGCACAGACTTTCGAGACGCGTGCGCTCTGGTTCGACCTGCCGCCGGCATGGCGCCAGGAGCTGGCATGGGAAGGGCTGGATTTTCACGGCGGCCTGCATGCCCTGGAACACGCCGTGATCGCCATACTGCCCCTGTTCGCCATGTGCGACCGCAACGACATCGGTGGTATTTCCACGCCGGCCCATCCGGACACCGATCTGCCAGGCATCTTCATCTACGACGGCTTCCCAGGCGGGGTGGGGATTGCGGAGAAGGGGTTTGAGCTCCTGCCGGCCCTCTGGCGGGAGACCCTGCGCTTGATTGAGGAGTGCCCGTGCGAGGCCGGCTGTCCTTCCTGCGTGCAAAGCCCCAAGTGCGGCAACCGCAACCAGCCGCTGGACAAAGCCGCGGCGGTCTGGATGCTGAAGAAATTACTGCAGGGCGGTGGGTAAATATCCTCTCAGCAATACCGTTGACGCCGGCGGAAAGCTGTGCTATAATGGAAACAGGCCCGACCATCCGACAGGTTTGATAAGGAGCGTTCATATGGGATACCACAGGCCCCACGGCGTCCAGCGCTCGTACGAGCTGTTTGCGCGCGCCCAATCCCTCATTCCCGGCGGGACCCAGCTCATCTCCCGCCGGCCCGACCGCTACGCCTTTGGCGTTACTCCTGCCCTGGCGGAGCGCGCCAAAGGATGCCGCTTCTGGGACGTGGACGGCAACGAGTATATTGACCTCCAGATGGCGGTGGGGGCATGTGTGCTGGGATATGCCGATGATGCGGTGGACGCCGCAGTCATCGAGCAAATACGGCGCGGGCCGGCCCCCAGCGTCAGCACCACCATCGAGCTAGAGCTGGCGGAAGAACTCACGGCTACGATCCCCTGCGCCGAAATGGTGCGCTTCTGCAAGGGCGGCGGCGAGGCCAACGCCATTGCTATCCGCATCGCTCGCGCCTATACCGGGCGGGATAAGATCGCCTTCTGCGGCTACCACGGCTGGCATGACTGGTACCTGGCGGCCAACCTGGAATCCACCGCTGTGCTGAACGACTACCTTCTGCCCGGCATTGAGCCGGCCGGCGTGCCGCGCGGATTGGCCGGCACGGCCATCCCCTTCGCCTGGGAAAACCTCGACTCGCTGGAGCAGGTGCTGGAGACCCATAAAGGGGAGATCGCGGCCATCATCATGGAGCCGGCGCGCTCCTTCGACCCCAAGCCGGGATACTTGGAAGGCGTGCGGGAGCTGGCCACGCGCCACGGCGCGGTGCTCATCTTCGACGAGGTGGTGACCGGCTTCCGCCTGCACATCGCCGGCGCACAGGGCAAATACGGCGTGGTGCCCGACATCGCTACCTACGCCAAGGCGATCTCCAACGGCTATCCCTTCGGCGCGGTGGCCGGCCGGCGGGAGATCATGTCCACCGCCGCTGACCTGTTCATCAGCAGTACCTACTGGTCCGACCCCATCACCGCCGCGGCCGCGCTGACTACCATCCGCGAGTACAAGCGCCGCGACGTCCAGACCTACATTGACCGCATGGGCAAGCGCTATATGCAGGCCTTCAACGCGCTGGCGGAGCAGGCGGAGGTGCCGGTCCGCTTCGCCGGCATGGGGTGCAGTTTCGTCCTGCAGTGGGATTTCGAGGACCCCGACCCACTGCTCCGCAAACAGGCCACCACCCTCTTTATCCAAGAGTGCAACAAGCGCGGCATTTTCGCCGCCGGCGGCACGCACATGTGCTGGGCGCACACCGAGGCAGAGCTGGAGGAGCTTAAGCCCCGCTGGGCGGAGGTGCTGGAGGTCCTGCACGATGCCATCCGCAAGGGCGACATCGCCGGCCGGCTGGAAGCAGAGATCAGTAAAGAGGCGTTCCGCCGGCTTGTGCGCTGAACCGCAGGGAGGTAAACAGGATGCACATCATTGACCGCGGCATCATCTTCGATGCCAGGCAGGCACCGGCGCACCGCCGCTTCTGCTCCTTCACAAACCTTCTGCGCACGTCCGACGGTTATCTGCTGGCCGCCTTCCGCGCCGGCAGTTCCAAGGACTCGCCGGACGAGAACATCCTCATCTGCCAGAGCACCGACGAGGGCCGGAGCTGGGAGCTGGTGTGGGAGGGCTTCCCGCTGGAATACGCCGGCGTGCGCGGCGCCTGGCGCGCCGGCGCCCTCATCGAACTGGCGCCTGGCAGACTGCTGGGCTATTTCACCTGGTTCGAGCGCTCCGACCCGACCCTGCCCCTGTCTAACCCGCAGACCCAGGGCATCCTGCCCAGCCGGCTCCTGCTGGCCGAATCGGAAGACCTTGGGCGGAGCTGGCATGACTGGCGAGAGCTGGATGCGCGCCCCTTTGAGGGCGTCTCCGCCACCGGCGCGCCACTGCGCCTCTCGGACGGCGCGCTTGGCTTTCCGTATGAGGCCTGGAAGAGCTATTACGACACGCGCCCGGGCGCGCACCATGCTCTCCTGCGCCGCTCGCCTGACGCCGGCCGCACCTTTGAGCCGCCGGTCGTCGTGGCGCATGACCCGACAGCGCGCGTCTTTTACTGGGACCAACGGCTGGGGACTGCGCCGGATACCGGCCGGCTGATCGCGCTTTTCTGGACCCATGACCGCCAGCTCGGCCAGGACCGCAGCATCCATGCGGCCTGGGGCACGCCCGATGGCAGGACATGGACAGCGCCGCCGGCGGATGCGGGTTTCGCCGGCCAGATCGCCTACCCCCTCTGCCTGGGCGGGGAAAGGGTCCTGGCCGTCTACGTGCACCGCCACGACCCGCCCTCTATCCGCGCCGTCATGAGCCGCGATTTCGGCCGCACGTGGGACCTGGACAGGGAATGCGTGGTCTATGAAAGCGCCGCCGGCGGGGAATCCGGCATCGGCGGCCAGCGCGAGTTCGGCGACTACTGGGCGGACATGAACCGCTGGACCTTCGGGCATCCGGAGGCATGTCTCCTTCCCAATGGGGATGTCTTTGTGGCATTTTACGCCGGCGACACGACCGCCATGAGCATGCACTGGGTGCGGCTGGCGCTGTAGCCGGCGGTGCGCTATAATGGCCCCAAGCGATCTTCTGCCGCACAAGGGGGCCAAGGATGGAATATCGAGCGCTTGGCAGGACAGGTCTGCGTGCCTCCCGCCTCGGTTTCGGCAGTATGCGTCTGCCGACCATTACCATCGGGAGCACCGACTACATTGACTTCGACCGCGCCGTAGAAGTTCTGCATGCCGCTTTTCGCATGGGCATCAATTACGTAGACTGCGGCTTCCTCTACGTCAGCGAACAGGCCGAGATAGCGGTTGGGCGCGCCGTCAATGCCTGGCATTCTCCGGATGACATCATCATCACGGACAAGGCCACCAAATTCCGCCTAGAGCGGCAGGGCGACCTGCGCCGCATGCTGGAGCATCAGCTTCAGCGCCTGGAGCGGGACTGGCTACATTTCTACCTCTTTCACGGCATTGGATGGGACAACTTCTGGGAGCTGGATACCCAGACCGGCTGGATCCGCGACATGTTCCGGGCGCAGGAAGAGGGCCTGGTACGGCACGTCGGCTTCTCGTTCCATGATGAGCCGCAGGCGATGATTGACCTCATCAACCTGGGCTGGGCGGAGCTGGTGACCTGCCAGTACAATTACCTGGACCGGCGCAACGAGGCCGCCATCCGCTATGCGGCTTCGAAGGATGTAGCGGTGGTCGTGATGGGACCGGTGGGAGGCGGCCGGCTCTCCGTGCTCCCCAAGGGCGTGGCAGAGCGCACCGGCTGGAGCGCTCAGTCCGCGGCCGAGCTGGCCCTGCGCTTCGTCGCATCCAACCCGGGCGTGGACGTGATGCTCTCCGGCATGAATTCGGTGGAGATGGTGGCGCAGAACGTCGCGGCCGTGGAGAAGGGGCCGCTGGCGCCGGCGCAGGTCCAGGAGATCGCCGCGCTGATGGATTACTACGGCCGGCTGGCAAAGCTGTACTGTACCGGCTGTCAGTACTGCCTACCCTGCCCGCAGAACGTCAATATCCCGCGCGTCTTCGAGCTGTTCAACTACCTCACGGTATACGGTCTGGAAGAATATGCTCGGTACGAGTACACCCGGCTGATGGCCAAAGGGCAGGATGCCTCGCAGTGCATCGAGTGCGAGACCTGTCTGGAGCGCTGTCCGCAGTCCATCCCCATTCCGAGCCGGCTGAAAGAGGCCCACGCCGCGCTGCGCGCCGGCGCCTGACCTCTGCCCAGAGCTTTTCAATGCTATAACATTCCGGGCGACTGGAAGTCGCGGCTACAGTTGCGAAGCCCACCTACGTGGGCTGTACCAGTCGGCGCCGGCCGACTTCGCAGTCGTTGGTGCAGTTTCAACTGCCGTTTGTTAGAACATTGAACAGCCTGACCTCTGCCCTATCCTATGGACAAAACCGCCCCATTGTGCTATGATAAGCCCGCTGTAATTCCCGACAGGAGAGGATGCCGGTGATACCCATCTCGGACCGACTGCCCACGCGGCGCTTCCCCATCATGACCATCCTGCTGATTGTCGCCAACGTGGTGATCTTTGGCTTCGAGCTACTGCTCGATATGCTCGGTCTGCTGGAGCCGTTCATCTATGCCTTTGGGGTCGTGCCGTATCGGGTTCTGCACCAGTTTGATATGCTGACGGCCTTCAGCTTTTTCTCCTCCATGTTCTTGCACGGCGGCTTCCTGCACCTGGCCGGCAACATGCTGTACCTGTGGATCTTCGGCAACAACGTCGAGGACGCGCTGGGGCACTTCCGCTTCCTCATCTTTTATTTTCTGTGTGGGGTCCTGGCATCGCTGGCGCAGGTGCTGGCCAGCATCAACTCGACGACCCCCGGCATCGGTGCCAGCGGTGCCATCGCCGGCGTGCTGGGGGCGTACCTGGTGTTGTTCCCGCGGGCGCGCATCATCACGCTCATCCCGCTGGGCATATTCACGCAGTTGGCGGAACTGCCGGCGGTCATCGTGCTGGGCTTCTGGTTCATCTTGCAGTTGTTCAACGGCGTGCTGGCGCTGGGACTGCCCTCGGCCGGCGGTGTAGCCTGGTTCGCGCACATCGGGGGCTTCGTCGCCGGCTTGCTGTTGGTACGGCTGTTCGCCATCGGCCGCCGCAGAGCCATCCGCTATTACCATTATTAGCCAGGGGAAAAGAGATTGGGGCACCGCCGCCATCGGTGCCCCAACCACACAGAGGAAAGGAGAGAGACAACAGAGGAGAACGTCTTTGTCCTCTTCTGTAACAGAAATAAGAACCGCCGCCAGTGGTCCTGGGCGGCGAGGTACAGAAAAGCCCCCTGCTGGCCGGCGGGGGGCTTTCACACGTAATCGCTCACGTGTTCCCATACCTGTCGCGCGCAGGTCACTGGAAACGCTGTGTTGAGGCGGGTAACCTGGCTTCCCCAATCATTGGGGTTACAGTTGCGGGACAGCGCCGGACTTGCACCGGTCTTCCCCCTTTATGTCCCTCGCATCCGGGCTCGGGACACCTCAACGGCAGTCGTATGCGGTTGTTGAACATTATATACCACAGGCTGGCGAGATTGTCAATTCAGGCCTTTCCTCTTCTTGGATCGCCCCGATGTCAATAACCTTTGAGAATCACTGGCAGATATGCCGAATATATTCCAACAGTGGGCGTTGAGGTTGGAGTCCTAGTCGCCGTTGCTGTAGCGGTAGGCGTTGGACTAGCCGTAGGCGTTGGCGTTGCAGTGACGGTAGGAGTCGGCGTGGGCTCAGGCGTTAGCAGACTGGCACATGAAATATAATAGTCCGGAGTAGCATCCGGGTTTGAGGTGATACCGATGAGGTCAAGCTTCGAGCCGGCTTCTCGCGGCCTGATGGAAATCGTATGTATAGTATCACCCAGTGCGAAGAACCGCCTAAGACCTGTTGCGGTATCGCGCATGGGGTTCCAGGTCCATTCGGATGTGAGTGGGAAATCCCATCGAAATTCTGGGGAGTTATTGACCGAAACGAACAACGAATTTTCTCCCTCGTGGCTGGCTCGTGTGCGTCCCCACAGCCAATAATTGCCGGCGCGGTAAATGCGAAAACTGACTGTCAACCGGCCGTTCAAGAAGGGGCTCGCTGCATACAGGCATGCCGAAGCATCCAAGTCAAAGAAGGAGCGCATTTCGCCTTCTTTGACACCGCGTTCTGCTTCGATGTAAAGGAATTCGCCAAGCCTCGCATCGGTGGGAGTCGGCGTCGGGGTCATGACCGGCGTTGGAGTACGCGTTGGCGTGCTTGTGAAGGTGGGGGTAGCGGTTGGGGTCGCGGTAACCTGGATTTGCCAGTAGTAGAGGATTAATTTCGGACGATACATCTGGTCCGGGTGATCAGATGAACGGAATGTATACTGTACACCCCCACCCGGCCGACCAATGAGAATAATGCCTTGATTCATTTCCGGGTTCACCAGCCATTGTTTCACCAAGTTGGTAACATCTAAGCTTACCCAAGCCCCTTCGGGCAAATTGACTGTCGCTAAACCAGCCGATGTCTGAGACCGGTCGGCAGGCCCATTAGCGCCTGGTTCCTGCCATGGGTCACCTGCCTGCGCCACGTTCCAGGTGGCCTCGGTGTCTTTCCAGGTCCTCCGTAATTCATATACATCTGCCCAAATGGTGTTGCTATTGGTGCGGGACCCGATGTACAGCTGAAGCACAGCCTGGTGGATAGGTAGACTTGGAATCACTGGCGAAAGGTCAAACCGAATCAGGACATTCTGTTTATTATCTGGATATAACTTGAGGAAGTAGCTAGTACTTGACCACGTTGGTTTCATACGGTATCCTTCTCTCCATGACATTCATGTGGAGGGAAGGAATCATGCCCAGGCCCAAGGTGTACGCAGTCGAGCTGACCGGGGAACAACGATCACGTCTGCTTGAGCTGGTC
>CALIBQ010000083.1 GCA_938049385.1 uncultured Anaerolineae bacterium | reverse complement strand
GCGCTCTTGAGCCATTCCAGGTAGGCCTCTCCCTTATCCGGGTGGATGTCCCATTTCAACACAAAGAGTACCATCGCCATTCACCTCCTTTCCGTTTGATTTTCACATAGGGAGCGATGCCTTCGCCGCATCGGCTCGCCTGCTCGCCCGTCAGGTAGGGCTTGTCCGGGCGGACGGACAATGACGATGCCATGAACCAGGCAAAGTAAACGGGCTCCGCCGGATGGACGGCCTCAACGGGGAACAGGCCCACACCTTCCAGAGCCGCCTGGATGACCTCCCTGTCCAACGCCTCCCACTCGCAAAGGAGGCGGTCGTCCGCCGGGATAATCCAGGCGTGGAGCAAGCGGGCCTGGTCGGAACGTTGCGCAAAGATAGCCCTGCCCGCCGCAACGATTTCGTCTTGGGTTGCCACATCGGGCAACCTGTGAATCACGATAAATCGGGTCATTTCCGTTCCTCCCTATCTACTCGTTTCCAAACGGTCGCCATTGCACAAAAGGTTCGCGTTATCTCGCCCCGGGCTGCTCCTGCCTGGGCATAAGAATCAGGAACAACAGGAAGAACAGCCCTGTCAGAAGGCCGGAGAGCCAAATGAAGACACTGGACATCCTGCCCGTCAGCCCCAGGAAGAAAATCACCAGTGTGATCAAGCCGTTGTCCACCAGCCCGGCCTTCACAATCGCCACGTTGCGCACAGGGTCGCGGTATGCGAACCAATAGGCGACACCAAAGGCTGTGCAAGCCCCTCCGAAAAGCCTCAGGTAGATGGGGTCTTCGGGGATGGGAACTCTCAGGATGGCGAGAAGAGATGAGGGGCCGAGGAGGGCAGGCAGCCCCCACGCAAAAAGGGTGAGAAGGACTTTGGCGAAGAGAACGCGACGCGGCCAAAGCAGTTTCAGGTCAGTGCTCATCGGATCTCCTCCTTTCTGCCCGATTCCAGCACCGCTTTATGTTCGGCCTGACGTCCATTTAGGGATAGTTCCGCAGCACCAGCGGCAGGTAGACGCGGTACTGGGCTGCCGCGCCGGCCCAGAAGCCGCCGGCGAGTGTGTACGGGCCGCCGGAGAGCGTTCCGGCATCCGGCTGGCCGATTGTGCCGCCCAACGCATACGGCCCGCCCGTGCTGAAGGTGGCGCCCCCGCCGTCTATCGTGCTCCACGAGAGGTCATAGCCGCCGCCCGATTGGGCCAGGACCAGCGCCGGGACGACGAGTACGGCCAACGCCAGGAGCAACCCGGTAAAGTAGCGAACTTGTTCGCTCATCGTCGCCCCCCTCTCACCGCGGCCCCTGTGCGGCGGGCGTTTCTGGTTGCCGCTCCAGGAGGTCGTGGTGGCGCCGGTAGTCCAGCCCCATCTCCGGCGGCTGGCCGTAACCTTCGGGGTAGAGGTAGGTGCCCCGCTCGTCGGCCGGCTTGTCCTCCTCCGCCTGCACCGGATGGTCGCGCAGGTAGGGGTCGTTGCGCACCGCGGTCACCTCCCAGGAGACCTTCTTGCCGGGGACGCCGCCGGCGATGCGGAAACTATTGCGCTGGATCTCCTCGGCGATGTAAAGGTTGGGCATTGGCGCGCCGATGGCAGTAAGCTGGTAGCGGAAGGGGCCGGCGTTGAGGGCGGAGAAGTAGGCCGGCAGGCTGACGGTTGCCTCGCCGTTGGCGTCCAGCGTGACCACGCCGTTGTAGACGTTCTGCACTTCCGGCGCTTCCTGGGCAAAGTGGTAGAGGTAGCGGTTGGCCGGGTCGAGGGGATGGTCAATCTTGAAGGCTTTGCTGCCGCTGGCAGAGAAGTTGCCCTCGACGTGCACCCTGCCAGCGAAATAGCCGGCATAGCCGCTGGGGCTGGTGCTCGTGCCGTACACCCCGTAGGTGGTTCCGCTGGTGGCGATGGCCCAGCCGAACACGCCGATGCCGGCAGTGCTGGCGCTCCGGCCGTCCACGCCGTAGGCATAGCCGCTGGTGGCGCTGGCCAAGCCGTACACGCCGTCGCCGGCGGTGCTGGCACTCTCGCCATACACACCGGCGTTGGTGCCGCTGGTGGCGGAGGCCCAGCCAGCCACGCCACGGCCGTCGGGGCTGGCGCTCACGCCGTACACGCCAAAGTTGGTGCCGCTGGTGGCGGGGGCCCTGCCGTACACGCCGACGCCGGCAGCGCTGGCGCTCTCGCCATACACGCCGACGTTGGCGCCGCTGGTGGCGGTGGCATAGCCGACCACGCCGCGCCAGGGGCCAATGGCGTACACGCCGACGCCGCCGTTGCTGTCGCTCTTGCCGTACACGCCGTAGGCCTCGCCACTGGTGGCGGTAGCATAGCCGGCCACGCCGCGGCCTTGGGGGCTGTTGCTCTCGCCCCACACGCCGGTGGTGGTGCCACTGGTGGCGGTGGCTTTGCCGTACACGCCCATACCGCCGGCGCTCGTGCCTCCCACGCCCCAGCTCAGCAGGCTGGTGGAGGTATTGTCTGCGCCCACAGCGCCGCCAAGCCCCACGGAGCCTTGAATGAAGGCCCCCGGCCGCAGCCCCAACGCATACGGCGCGGCCGTGAGTGCCTGGCGCGGGGAGAGGGTGGTGTACGTGCCGCTCCCCGCCGGGCAGCGCACGGCGACGGCCAGCCAGCGGGCGTCGCCGGTGAAAACACTGCCAAAGTCCAGTTGCACGGTGAACAGGCCGTTGCTGACCGCGACGCTCGTCTTGGTCTGGGTCGCGCCGACCTGCGCGCCGCCGCTGGCGGCGTCCCACAGGCTGAACTGAAAGTCGCAGTTGCCGTTGACGGGATTCCCGCCGCTCTTGAGTTGGCCCTGGTAGGTGAAGGCGGTGCCCAGGGCGGCCTGGACGCTTCCATCTCCCTGCGGGTCGGGCCCCTGGGCCGAGACGAGTACCCCGCCTGCCAGCAGGATGAGCGTGATCAATGTTGCAAGAAACCGCATCTTGTCCAACATACCATACCTCCTCCCCAAG
>CALIBQ010000082.1 GCA_938049385.1 uncultured Anaerolineae bacterium | reverse complement strand
GACCGGGAATTTAGCTATGGGGAGCTTCTGGAAACGCTTCAAGAGGCTGGGATGCATTTTGTGATCCGTTTGAATGCTTCTCGGCATCCGACTTTCACGGGGGAGGAGGGGGAGGAGGGGACGCTGGCGATTGCGCCGGGGTTGGAGCGGCGGTGACCTGGGTCGCCGCGGTAGGGAGATGGGCCACAGCGGTGCTCTCAGCCGGCGCTCCCCTTGGAGCACATCCCACCAGCAGTATCACATACAGCACACCCATCCACACAGCGAAGCGCATGATGGATATCCTGACCGTCATGATTGACAACAATTATAACACATTTCCCGGGCACGACAAACCGCCGGCAATGGGGGTGTTGGATGCCAAAGCATAGGAATGCGCGCGGTACAGCACAGGGGAAACCTATATAGCAGGGTAAAAATCCCCCATTCCCTTCCTCATATGTGGGGAAGGGAATGGGGGATTGGAGATACTGCCGGCCGGCGGAAGTCACAGCTCCAGCGCCGGCAGGGGCCCCAGCTTCTCCGGGTGGAGCGCCCGCATGCGGATAAGATAGGCCTCCAGCCAACCGCGCGCCTTATCGGGGTGCTCCGCGGCGAACAGCACCTTCTCATGATCCAGCGATTCGATGCGCTCCGCCGCGGCGCGCAGGGCGTCCATGCTGTTGCGCAGGGCGATCTCCACCGGCATGCGCTCGGGGTTGATATCAATGCCGAAGTAGCCCTGGTAGCCGTACATCTTCAGGACATAGAGCGCCGCCTCGGTTTGCTCCGGTGAGATGACGCCCACGTTCAGGTCCTGGTCGTAGTTGCCCAGCGGCTGGCTGTTCCAATGGGTGTGGAAGAGACGGCCGTATTCCATGACCAGGCTGAAGGCATAGGGCAGGTCCTCATAGGCCATCAGCATGTGCCCCACCTCGGGGTTCATGCCCACCAGCGCGTGGCCGTCAGCAAGAAGCCGGCGGTTCTCCGGGTTTGTCAGCAGTGCTTCCACCTTATGCCCCAGCAGAATGCCCTCGGCGGTGGTGCCGTAGAGGATGTGCCCGCGCGGCTCATACGGCTTTGGCTCAAAGGCGACGCGCACCCCTGGCACCGCGTCCATGGCCTGGGCAAGCCCCTGCGCGAACCGGTCACGCGCCGCGTAGAAGTTGATGCCGAAGGGGTTCTCATAGCCGTCAATGCCGGGCCAGACGACGGCGAAGTCGGTATCCAGCTCTTTATTCAGCTCGAAGGCGCGCAGCGTGCGTTCGAGGGCAAACTTCCGCACCTCCGGCAGAGGGGAAGACAGGGAACCCCATTCGAATACGGCATCATAGAAGAGCAGAGGGATGACGGTCAGGATGCGGATGCCGGTGTCGCGGGCAAAGCTTTTCCAGACCTCCAGATTGTCCTCGTTGATCTCGTTCGGGTAGTGGGCTTCCATGGCGGTCAGGCCGGCGTCCTTCAGGCGGGCGGCGACTTCCAGGCGCGCCGGGATATCGAGGGCCGGCGTGTAGCGGTCGTGAAAGCGTCCGCCGCCGGGGGAGAAATACCAGATGCCGGCGGAGAACTTCAGGTCGAGATGGAAGGTCTGCATATGACGGAGCAGGTCTTCCGGGGAACGGCGCAGTGCCTGTGAGCGGCAGTCCACGAAGGCCATAGGACAGCTCCTTTCTCTGCGAATATAATTTGATGGAACACCAAACAAATTATACGCGGATCGAAGGCCTTGTCAAGCACAGCGTTTCGTGAGGGTGTGGGGGCCGCTTTTCAACAACTTTTCGCAACACCTTTTCAGAAAGAGGGTGTGGAAAAATACTGTCAATGACTATAGCCCAAAACACCCCATCCCCCTACACCCCTTCCCCGCGCACAGGGAAGGACAGGAGTTGGGAGTTCAGCGCCTCCTTGGCCATTCTTGGCCTGGTGCAAGGAGCCGTCCTCCGCTTGTCGGAAGTTCGCCGGCGGCTGGAAGCCGCCGGCTCACGAAGCGAAGCCCCTGTGGGGCTTGGCACCGGGAGCCTGGTGCTTCAGCCCCAGGCGAAGCGCGAGGCGGAGCGGGGCCACGACATCCGCAATTCATAAGACTGTGCCGCCCAGGCCGTTTCCCCACGCAGGCTTCTTCCACACCCTCTCAAAAAGCCTGGCAGTTGAAACTGCGGCTGGGCCTGCGAAGTCGGCCTGCGCAGGCTTCGCAGGTATTGCCGGGGCTTCAGCCGCTGGGCCGCTCTCCCACAGATTGTATGTTTGGACCTTTTCCACACCCTTTCAAAAATATGTTTGTCATAAATAACGATTCCGTGTTATAATTATGTTGACGTTCTGATACGTAAAGCGAAGCAGTATTACGTGAATCCAACCTTTGTGCTGAGGCATCATGAGCCCTTCCACGCAGAGCGAACTGGAGCGGCATAGCAGGGAACTGGCCCTGCTCTATGAGATTATCCGTTCTACCAACTACCATCTCTCCCTGCAGGATATCCTCACTAGAGCGGTCCAGACGCTGGTCGCCGGCATGGAGGTACAGGCCGGCGCTATCTACCTGCGCGCCGGCGATGAGATGCTGCTCAGCGCCGTCGAGGGATTGCCGCGCCCCCTACAGCGCCAGATGGAGCGCTTCAACCACGACCAGGCGCGCCGCCTGCTGGAGCTTCAGCTCGTTGACGCCCATCAACTTGCCGAGAGCTTCCCCTTCTGCGCCGGCGCCGTCGAGGCCGGCCTGCCCGCCTGGCTTGTGGTCAACCTGCATACCCGTGAGGTGCAGGCTGGCCTGCTGATGCTGGCCGCCGGCGAGCCGGCACGCTTCGATGCCCGCGACGTCGAGCTGGTCAGCCGCATTGCCGACTATCTGGCCATCGCCATCGAGAACGCCGTCCTGTTCGAGGAGATGCGGCGCTCCCTGCGCCGCCAGCAGGCGCTGAACTGGGCGAGCCAGACCATCAATGCCTCTCTCGAGCCGGCGCGCGTCTTCTCCTCCATCGCGCATGTGGCTCGCGAGCTGGCCGGCGCCGACGCGGCCGCGGTGTTTGAAACCGACGATTCCCCCTATCATCTCACCCTGCTGGCCGAAAGCGGGCTTTCACCGGCGTTCCGCCAATCATTCACTGCCCTGCTGGCCGCCGGCCAGTTTCCAGACCCGATGCTGGAAGCCCTAGCGGCGTCGGAAGCCGCTCCCCTGCCGCGGCTGGAGAGGGAGCAGGCCGGCCCCCTGGTCCACCTCTCGCTGGCCGAGGGCTATCAGGCCTTTCTGGCCGTCCCGCTCCTTCAAGAAGGGAAGAAACAGGGCACGGTGGCCCTATGGTGGCGCGAGCCACAGCGCTTCGCCATGGACCTGGTGACCGCGCTGACCACACTGGCCAACCAGTCCATCAGCGCCATCCAGAACGCCCGCCTGAGCTCCTTCAACGAGCACATCGTCCGCTCCATGGATGAGGGAATCCTCATCGAGAATGCGGAGGGCTACATCACCTTCGCCAACCCGCGCATGGCAGAGATGCTGGGCTATCAGTCGCCGGAGGAGCTGATCGGACAGCGCATCTTGTCCTGGATTGACACGCGCGATCGCTTCGTAGCGCGGCTCCAGCATGATGCCGTGCTCGCCGGCGAGCGCCGGCGCTACGAGGCCACCTTCCAGACCAAGGACGGCGGCACCCTGCCGGTGCTGGCCAGCAGTATCCCCCTGCTTCAGCGGCCGGGCCAGCCCCCCGCAATCCTGACGGTCGTCACCGATATCAGCGAGCTGAAGCGCCTTCAGCAACAACTCATCCAGTCCGAGAAGCTGGCCGCGCTGGGCGGGCTGGTCGCCGGCGTCGCCCACGAGCTCAACAACCCGCTCACCTCCATCATTGGCTATGCCCAGCTCATCAAGGCCAGCGGCGTATCCGCCACCGCCGCGGAGGACCTGAAGCGGGTCATCCAGCAGGCACAGCGCGCCGCGGACATCGTGCGCAACCTGCTGGCCTTCGCCCGGCAGGAGCGGCCCCAGCGCAAGCTGGTGGATGTCAACGATATCATCGAGCGCACCATCGCCCTACGCTCCTATGAACTGCGGGTGCAGAACATTCAGGTGGAGCTGGACCTGGACAAGGGCGTGCCGGCGGCACTGGCCGACCCACAACAGCTTCAGCAGGTTATCCTCAACCTGATCCTGAACGCCGAGCAGGCCATGTCCAAGGCCGGCGTAGGCTCCCGCCTGACCATTCGCACCCGCCGCACCGATGCCGGCGTCATCGTGGAAGTGCGGGATAATGGGCCGGGCATCCCGCCGGAAATCATGGGCCGCATCTTCGATCCCTTCTTCACCACCAAAGAGCCCGGCGAGGGCACCGGCTTAGGATTGAGCATCTGCTACGGCATCGTGCAGGAGCATGGAGGGCGTATCTGGGCGGAGAGCGAGGGGGTACCGGGCAGGGGCGCGGCGTTCTTCGTCCAGCTTCCGCCGGCCCCACCCCAAAGCGTGATCGCCGCAGAGCAGACACAGGAGCAGATGGCCGCGCCGCGTGCGGCCAGACGGGGGAGCCGCATCCTCATCGTGGATGACGAGCCGGATATCGTGGAGATCGCCGCCCGCGTGTTGGCACAGCAGGGACACCTGGTGGATGTGGCGCGCAGTGGGCAGGAAGCCATTCGCTGTGTGGAGCGCCGGGGCTATGACCTCATCGTCTGCGACATCAAAATGCCCGGCATGAGCGGCATGTCCCTCTGGGAGGAGCTGACGCGGCGCGACCCGGGCTGGCGCAAGCGCATTGTGTTTATGACCGGGGATATGGCCAACGAGCAAACCGCCGGCTTCCTCCGGGAAGTAGGCGCGCCGGTGCTTCAGAAACCCTTCGAGCTCCAGCGGCTCAACTCCTGGATTCAGGAGATGCTTCAGAACCAAGGCGGGGCGGGTGCCAAATCTCGCCCAAAACCGTAGCAGGGCCGGCTTACCGCCAGACCCAGACCATGCCGGCGCGCGTGCCGGCGTACAGCCGCGGACAGCCCGCGCTGGTCCCACCCACGATCAGGGAGCGCACGCTGGTGCCGGCGGGCAGACCAGCGTTCATCGCTTCCCAGCTAGCTCCCCCATCGCGGCTCACGTACACCCCATAATCCTCTCGGCCGGCGTATACCACCAGCGGAGAAGACGCGTCTGTTCCCGTGCGCAGTAGCGCCAACGTATTGACGCGGGTGCCGGCAAGCTTATGATAGGCCGCCGGCCAAGTTCCCCCGCCGTCGGATGACCGATACACCCCATCATCCGTGGCAACGAAAATGATGTTGGGGTTCAGCGGGTCAATCTCGATATCACGCACGCGCACGTTCGCCGGCCCGATTTTCTGCCAGCTTGCTCCGCCGTCCGTGGATTTGAAGACCCCCTGGGTCAGCGTGCCGGCATACACCACCGATTGGCCGGCAGTCGGGTCAATGGCCAAAGCGCGTACCGCCAGGTCGTTCAGGCCGTTATTGGCCGGCGACCAGGACGCTCCCCCGTTCGTGCTCTTATACACGCCGCTGTCCGCCGTGGCCGCGTACAGGGTACTGCGCCAGGGGTCTATGGCGATGGCGTACAGCCAGTGATGACCCTCCAGGCCGGCGTTCATAGCGGTCCAGGAAGCGCCGCCGTCCGCGCTGTGCATCACGCCGGCGCCCCACGTGGCGGCGAAAAGATAGGCATTGTTCCACGGCACCGAGACCATATCTAGCACACTGTAGCCCAGGTCGCGGCGTTCCCAGCTCTGGCCGCCGTTCGTGGTGCGGTACACGCCCAGTTCGTCTACGCCGGCGTATGCCCGATCGCATGCGTCGCTGAAGCGCAGGAGTGCGTTCACCTGTTTGTCGCTCAAGCCGCTTCCAGGCCGCCAGTACGGGGTGGGGGCCGGCGTCGGTGTCGCCGCGCCATAACGCATGCCGAGCAGGGGAAGGTGAGAGGTGCGCGGCGGGGAGACGAGCTGGTCGCCGAAATCTATCCGCACGGTCTCGCCGGCGGCCACGCCCACCGTCCGGCTGTCGGGCGTGGTGGAACGGTAGCCGGGCGGGTTGACTTCGATGACGGTGTAGGTATCCGGCAAAAGGGTGGAAAAGGCGTACGCGCCGCTGGATGTAGTGGTGTACTCGCTCAGCTTCTGCTGACCGCGCCACAGCTCCAGGCGGGCGCCGGCCAGCGCCGGCTCTCCAGCTTGGCGCATCCCATCCCCATTGCGGTCGTGCCAGACCAGCCCGACGATCTGGCCCCACTGTGTGACCGGCACCACATAGGTCAGGCAAAGCTGTGGGCGCTGAGTAACGAAAGACGACTCGGAGGAGCGGAAGCTGTAGCGGGGAGAGGTGTCGCCAGCGCCCCGCAGTATCAGCCCATGGTTGCGAGAGGCATCGTTGATCCACAATTGGACCAGCGGGGTAATGTCCCACTGGAACCAGGCGTTGACAGCGTTCACCTGAGCGCTGGAAACAGCAATCGCGGAACGGTCCACGGTAGTGCTGTTACAGCCGGGCGCGCCCCAAGCGGTGCCGGCGCTGGCACTGTTCCATGTGGCCTGCTCCTCCTGCCATGCCCGATATATCTGGTGCGCGGACAGGGTTAGAGCGGCCGGCGCACTGCGTTCCACGGCGTACAACCGCAGATACGCGGACTGTACCTGTGCATTAGGGGGTATGGAGGAGAGGTCGAAGGACAGCAGGGCTACCTGGCCGGCATCGCCGCTGGTGCGCAGGACATCCACGCTCCCGAATGAGGTGCCGGGGGAATTCCGATCCAGGTAGGTGTCGCGCGTGCCGGCGTAGCCAGCGGTGCCGTCCTGGAAGCACACCTGCACGGGCACCGGAGCGGCCGCCGGTGCCGGCGTCGAAGAGGGCGCGCTCCCTGCGGCCGGCGATGCCAGCCATGCCAGCAGTACCCCTCCGATCAGCCATACTATGGTCCATCTCCACCAGCCGCGAAATCTCACTGTATGCTATCTCCTGAACCTACGCGGTACGGTCGCATGGGGCGCAGTACACAGCGTCAGTCATCGCGGGTGGGGGTTGGCCGCGGGGTGGGCGCGCTGCCGCCGCCGGCCGGCGGGCGCCCCCAGGTAAACGTCCGCCTCGGGCTGGGCTGTCCCACCAGATTACCCTGTAGCTGGCCGTTCTCCAGCCTTGCGCCGCGCATGACCTGCACATACCAGGTGAACTGCCAATCAGCAGAGGTTTCTGCCAGGTAGCGCGGCGCCGGCAGAGAGGCATCGCGGGTAATGTGGTAATCGTACCAGATGCCGCTGTGCGGCGGAGGCGGTACACGCTCGATAATCACCACGTACTGCTCGTCGCCGGCCAGGGGGCGCGAGCCGGACCAGCTCAGCACCGGCGTCTGGTCGGGGGCGAACGCCTGTCCATCCGCCGGCGCAAGCAGAGAAAGGGAGATCGCCGGCACGACAGTGCGCGCCGGCCGGGTATATGTCGGCGTCGGCAGAGGTGTTGGCGTATCTATTGGCGCAGGGCTGGCTGTCCAGGTCGCCGTCGGCGCTGGGGACGGGGTATCCGTAGATATCGCCGCTGGGGTAGAAGCGGCAGTTGCTGTCGGCAAAGGTATGGCAGTGCTGGTCGCCGGCGGAGTATCCGTAGGAGAAGGGATGACCGTCGGCGCGAACTCGGTAGGGGCGGCGGCTAGGACCGAGGGTGTTTCCAGCGGCGGCACCGCTGGCCGGCCGCGGCCGGTCGCTACCCAGGCGCCCAGCCCTACGATGAGCGCGACTATCACAATCGTGCCGGCGATGCCCCAGACCAGCCGGGAATGGCCGACCGCGGTCGTCTTTACCGCTTCGCCAACGGGCTGTGCGGTGGGGGAAGCCGCCGGCTTGGTCAATGCCTGCCGCAGTGCGGCGGCGAACTCGCCGGCAGTGGTATAGCGCTCAGCCGGCTCTTTCGCCAGTGCTTTCATCACCACCGCCTCTACCCCAGCCGGCAGGTCAGGGCGGAACTGCCGCAGGGGCGGCGGTGTCTGGCTGGCATGGGCCATGATGATGGACAAGGGGTTGCCGGTGAAGGGCGGCCGGCCGGCGAACATCTCATAGGCCACGACGCCCAGCGCATAAATATCGGCGCGGTAGTCAATCTCATCGCCGCGTGCCTGCTCTGGAGACATATAGGTCGGCGTCCCCACCAGCGCGCCGGAGCTGGTCAGTGTGGCACTGCTGGTGCTCTTCGCTAGGCCGAAGTCAGTCAGGGTAGTGCGGTCGCCGGCGCTGACGATGATATTGCTGGGCTTAATATCGCGGTGCACTACATTGTGGCGGTGAGCGTAATCGAGGGCGGAGGCGACCTGGGCGAGGATTTTAAGGGCGCGGGCCGGCGGCATTGGCCCCCGCCGAAGGATGGCATCCAGGGACTCACCGTCCACGTACTTCATGGCGATGAAATGCAGTCCCTCGTGCTCCCCGACCTCATAGATTTCGACGATATTGGGATGGTCCAGGCGTGCGGCCGCCTGCGCCTCGCGGTACAGACGTTCGACCAAGGTGGAATCGCCGGTGAAATTGGGGAACAGCACTTTCAGGGCGACGAAGCGGTCCAGGCTGGTCTGCTCCGCCTTGTAGACGACCGCCATGCCCCCGCGTCCGATTTCGGAGAGAATGTGATACTGCCCGATGGTCTTGCCGATAAGCGTATTCACTTTGGGGCTGTCTCACCCACGGATGTGGTTTGCCGCGAACCCAGACAACACAACACGATACGGATGAATACAGGGCGTATCCGTGCATAACACAGGGTAGAATATAACACATTTGCGCCGGCTGTGCAACATGCGAAGGACGGGGAAAGAGACGGCTGGCGGGTTGCGAGCATTTCCGAGGGTTTCGGCCTACAAAGGGAGGTGGCTCATTCACAGAGGGCAACCGCCGGCTTAGGCTTGTGATGTGTATCAACGCCTAACGCCACCGAGCTCAGCCACGCCACCTGAAAACAGCCGGCTCCAGCGAGTTGTTTGCCATCCAATCGGTTTTGCGGTGCCCTTCTGTGTACTTGGCATCTCACTCTTCCCACAGCGGCACCAGTTTCAAAATCCAGCGCGTCATATGGACACCAGAGATGGCGAAGAGGGTAACGATCGAGATCATCTGGACCAGAGAGACAAGTTATCCAGAGGGCGTACCACCATGACTCGCGTGAAGGGTTGCAACCGTTGTTAGGCGCCGTACCTTATGCCGTGAGGTCTGCCCTGGCCGGAGCACAGCATAACGGAAAGCGGTCAACAAGCCGTCTCCCAATCCATGCCAGGGACAACATCACAGGAACTTCAATCAGCGGTCCGATGACCGTAGACACAGCAACCATAGGTGAGGTGGCAAAAGCGGTAAGAGCCAGGGCAATAGATAACTCAAAATTTCGTCCCGTTACATGGAATCCAACCGTAATAGACTTGTCCATCGGCAGTTTCATGATAAAGCAGGCAGAAAGCGTGCCAACAAAGAATAACGTGAAGAAGAACAGAGCCAATGGCAAAACCATATAACCAATCAGCATTGGAGCGTTGAAGATGGCTTCCCCTTTCAGGGCAAACATCACAACCAGGGTCGCCAGTAGGGCAGTCAATTGTATCTTCCCGAGCACGGGTGTAAACCGCTCCTGGAACCACTGCTCTCCTTTCACTCTCAAAGCAACACGCTGGGTAAGATAAGCCGCAATCAGAGGCAAACCAAGATACAAGAAGGTGCTTTCCAAGATCAGCCCAGCGGGAAGTGAAACCCTTGTTCCAATGAGCAAGTAAATCCAAACGGGGACGGACACGATTTGGATCAGGCTATTCCAAGCCATCAGACTTACGGAGAGCGAGTTGTCGGCGCCGCCCAAATCCGCCCATACAAGCACCATCCCGATGCAAGGCGCTATTCCCAGAAGGATCAGACCTGTCCAGAGGTCGGGGTAGTTGCGCAAGAAGAGCCATCCAAAGACAAAGAGGAGCAGAGGATTGACCAGATAATTGAGGAGGATGGACAAGACGGCCGGACGTCCTTCTAACGCTGAGCGCCGCAGGGCGCGGAAAGGCACTTTGGTCACGGTGGGATAGATCATCAGGAAAAGGCCAAATGGGATCAGAGGCTCAAGCGTATGACCCAAGCTTGGGGCCGCTTTACCCAAAGCAAGGCCCGCAGCCATACACAACAAGATCAACGCGGGAAACGCTTTATCGAGGAAGGAAAGTTGACTCGGTATTCGCTGTTTGTTCATTATGTTCCCGTGCTCCTTTGTAGTACTTGACCACGTTGGTTTCATACGGTATCCTTCTCTCCATGACATTCATGTGGAGGGAAGGAATCATGCCCAGGCCCAAGGTGTACGCAGTCGAGCTGACCGGGGAACAACGATCACGTCTGCTTGAGCTGGTCAG
>CALIBQ010000081.1 GCA_938049385.1 uncultured Anaerolineae bacterium | reverse complement strand
CCCCTACGCTGGTAGCCCGGATGGATGTGCCCGGCTACGCCGCCGGCCTGGCGCTGGCCGGCGGCCACATCTACCTGGCCGCGGCGGATGCCGGACTGCGGGTGATCCGTATCATCGATCCGGCGCTCCCCAGGGAGGTGGGCGCATACGATACGCCTGGCTCGGCCCAGGCGGTGGCAGTCATCGGCTCATATGCTCTGGTCGCGGACGGGGAGGCCGGCCTGCGGGTGCTGGACATCTCGAACCCGAACGCGCCGGCAGAGGTGGCTTCACTGGACACGCCTGGCTTTGCCGAGGACATCGCCCTGCGCGGGACGCTGGCCCTGGTCGCAGACCACCAGAGCGGTGTGTGCGTGGTGGACGTATCTGACCCACTTCACCCGCGGGAGATAGGCGCTTATGCGGCAGAGGGGCTGGTCCTGGGGGTGAAGGTCGCCGGCAGTGCGGCTTTCCTGGCAAAATCGGGGCTTCCGATATTCGAGGCGCTGGACCTTTCCCGGCCCAACATGCCGGTACAGGCCGGCGCCTATCAGGCCTGGGGGCGGGCGGTGGACCTGGCCGCGGCCGGCGATAACGTGTTCCTAGCGGCACAGGACGGCGGACTGCTGGTACTGCACGCCGCGCCCAACCTGCGCATCGTCCCCATCCCGTTGTACATGCGCAACCTCGCCCCGTGAGAGACAAGGTGGTAATCACCTTTGAGATGACTGCCACCGATGCACCTGGGGGTGTCCGAACTCCTTTTTTGAAGGCGGTCCTACGGCAGGGGCTCACCCCGTTTGGCCGCCTGGAGCTCTGCCTCCAGCTCCGCTTTGCGCGTCTCGGCGGCCCGCCGGCCCTCTTCAATGACCAGCTCAATGCGGTGCCGAAGCTCTTCCTGCACCTCGCGGCCGGAACGAGGCGCTAACAAACTGCCGGCCACCCACCCTACCGCGAGTCCGCACAGCATCCCGAAGAGAAAGCGCAGGAACTTCATGTTCACCTCCCTTGTACCCCTTGCCTCAGCGCACCAGCGCCTTCAGCACCAGCCCAATGCCGGCCAGGATGAGGATGGCCGGCCAAAACTGGGCGATCTTGAGCGCCTGGGCGCCGGTGATCATGCCGGAGGTATATGCCAGGCCAACGGCACCGACCGCGCCGGCGGAAATCCCGAAAATGAACGCCCCCCAATCGCGGATGGAAAAGACCCACTGCACCAGCGCCGAAATGCCCATGATGAGGGGAACCATCGGCCATAATTCGCCCCAGCCGCGCAGGTTCGACAGGAGCAGGCCGCTGTGCCAGGCCAGCAGAAAGCCGCCGGCCAGTAGCGCGCCGGTGCCCCAGAAGACATCGTCGGAGGAGCGCGGCGTGAAGGCGATATAGCGCACCCAGAAGACAATGCCCAGCGCCACGATCAGCCAGGGCCAAATGACATCGCTGGTGAAGAGCGGCAGTTCCAGCTCGCGACCCAGCATCCACAGCCCGGCCAGCACCAGAATGATGCCCAGGATGATGGGAGGCCGGCCGCGCACCGATGGTTTGTCCGAGGTACTCATCGCTCATTCTCCTTCGGACGATGGGCCAGAGGTGATCGGTTCCTCCGGCAGGGCAATGGCCGCTAGGATATAGGCCAGGATGCCGCTCCCCATGGTGCTGAGCGTCCCGATGGCCCACACCAGGCGGATGAGAGTGGGGTCAATATGGAAGTACTCCCCCAGGCCGCCGCACACGCCGGCCACGACGCGGTTGGTGCGCGAGCGGTAAAGGGGCTGGCCGGCCTGCGGCAGGCGAGCCTCTTTCCACCATTCCCGACCGCCCCAGGTGGCGCTGAGGAGCAGGGCTAGGCCCAGCCCGATGACCACCAGCGGCCAGAACAGGCGCCAGAACAGCTCCCAGAGCCTCCACAGCCCGAACGGCAGTATCCCCAGCGAGTTGATCAGCAGGACCAAGCCGACGAACGCCAGGAATATGCCCAACGCCAGTAGCCCATTGCGGCTGACGTTTTGCCAGGAGCGGGACGCCGGCGCCGCGGCCGGCTCCTGCTCCGGGTTCTCCGGGATGACGATAGCCATGATAAGATAGAGGATTACACCGCTTCCCCAGACAAATGTAAGCACCAGCCACCCGATGCGCAGGAGATTGGGGTCAATACCCAGGTATTCGCCCCAACCGCCGCACACGCCGGCGATCATGCGGTTGACACGCGAACGGTACAGACGACGCTCGCCCCGTGTCGAGCCACCTCCCCCTGGTTCCGGCACACCGTTCATTGCAGGCTCCTTTTCTGAATGCGAAAGACCCGGTTCGCGTGCTGACAAGCCAGCGCAGTGATCCTGTAGAGCGCGGATCACCTCCTTTCTGCGGAAGATCAATGAGCCGGCCGACGCCGGATAAGCTGTTCGCGCGCTGGCCCCACGGAAATCATGGTCACCGGCACACCTGTCAGCTCCTCCACGCGCTGGACGTAGCGCCGGGCGGCCGCCGGCAGTTCCTCCAGGCTCCGCGTGGTCGAGATATCCGCATCCCAGCCCGGCAGGTCCTCATAAATGGGCCGGCATTCCTCCAGCACGCGGCTGTCCATGGGGAAATGCTCTAATCGCTGACCGCGATACTCGTACGCCACGCAGACACGCACCGGGTCCAGGCCGGTGAGCACATCCAGCTTGGTCATGGCGAACTGCGTCAGGCCGTTGATGCGCGCCGCATAGCGCAGGATGACCAGGTCCAGCCAGCCGGCCCGCCGCCGCCGGCCGGTGGTGGTGCCGTACTCATGCCCGATCTCCACCAGATGGTCGCCCACCGCATCGTGTAATTCTGTAGGCATGGGGCCGGCACCCACCCGGGTGGTATAGGCCTTGGCCACCCCGATAACCTCATCCACCAGCTTGGGGCCGAAGCCCAGGCCCACGCAGGCCCCGCCGGCGATGGGGGAAGAGCTGGTCACAAAGGGGTAGGTGCCGTGATCCAGGTCCAGCAGGGTGCCCTGTGCTCCCTCGCACAGCACCGTCTTGCCGGCCGCGATGGCCTCGTTGATGACCAGCGAGGCATCGCCCACCATGGGGGCCAGCCGGCGGGCATATTCGGTGTATTCCTCGACGATGGCCGGCACATCCAGCGGCTCCTGGCCGTATACCTGGGTCAGCCAGATGTTGCGGGCTTCCGCCTGTTCGCGCACCCGCTGGGCAAAGTGGTCCAGGTCCAGCATCTCGACGGCGCGGATGCCGGCGCGCCAGGCTTTATCCGCATAGGTTGGGCCGATGCCGCGCTTGGTGGTGCCGATTTTCTTCTCCCCCCGACTGCTCTCCGAAGCGCCGTCCAAGGCGATGTGATAGGGCATGATGAGGTGTGCCCCACCGCTGATGACCAGCCGCGCAGTGGGCAGTCCCTGCGCCTTCAGGTTATCCAGCTCTCCCAGGAGGGTCTTGGGGTTCACCACGACGCCGCTGCCGATAATGCAGGTGGCGTGCTCGTACAGGATGCCGGAGGGCAGGAGATGAAACTTAAAGGTTTGGCCGCGCCAGACGACGGTGTGGCCGGCGTTGTCCCCCCCGTTCCAGCGGGCCACTACCGCGGCATCGCGCGTTAGGTGGTCCGTGATCTTCCCCTTGCCCTCATCGCCCCATTGGGCACCCAGCAAAATGATCACTGCCATGGATCGTTTCCCTTCTTTCGCCAAAGATCGTTATCCGCCTAACAAGTCGGCGGCCAGTGCGGCATAAATAGAAGCCGCATGGTACAAGTCCTCCAGGCGCACGTGTTCATCCACCGCATGGGCCTGGGTCACCTCTCCCGGGCCAATGCCGATGGTGGGAATGCCGGCCACCCCCATGGTATAGGCGCCGTCGGTAGAGAACAGCCAGCGGATGAGCCGCGGGCGGTAATCCAGCGTTTTTTCCACGGCCCGCGTGCCGGCCCGCACCAGCGGGTGATCCTCCGGCATCAGCCAGGCCGGGAAATAGGCCTTGGCGCGGCAGGGATAGCCGGTGTAGCTGGTGGCCTGGTACTCGGTAACCTCCACACTGGCACGCGCCTGCTCGCGCGTGATGATGGCCTGGATTTCTGCCAAGGCACGCGCCTCGGTCTCCCCCAAGGTCAGCCGGCGGTCAATGTAAAACACACAGCGGTCCGGGATAGCATTGCGACTGCTGGCAGAACTCTCGATATGGGTCACCGCCACACTGCCCTGCCCCAGGATGGAGTCCACCGCAAGCTGGCTCGAGAGCAGTTCGACGCCGAAGATGATGCGGGCGGCTCGGTAGATGGCATTCTCCCCTTGCTCTGGCATGGAGGAATGGGCGGCCACGCCCCGCACGGTAACGCGCATTTCCATGCGCCCGCGCTGTCCCACCGCCAACTGCAGGTTGCTGGGTTCGCACAGGACGACCATATCGGGCACCACACCCTCTTCTTCGACCAGCACCCGCATGGCGTAGCCCTCGCAGGGTTCTTCCTGCACGACCGCCGCAACATACAGGTTGCCGTGCAGAGGGACGCCGGCGTCCAGCACCATCTTCAAACCGTACACCATGGCCGCAAGAGGACCTTTCATGTCCACCGCGCCGCGGCCGTACAGGATGCCGTTTTCCACCTCACCTCCCAGCGGCGCATGCGTCCAGGCCCCCGGCTCGTTGACCTCCACCGTATCCATATGGGCGTTGAACAGCAGGGAGGGGCCGTTTCCGTCGCCGGCGCGCGCCACCACATTGCCGATGCGATCCACCCACACCTCCGGGAACCCGATCTTGCGCAGTTCGGCGGCTACCAGTTCGGCCACGGCTTTCTCCTGCGTGGAAGGACTGGGAGTCCGGATCAACCGTTGGGCGAAGGCGGTCAGTGCTTCCCGATCCGTCGAGGTCAGTCTCCACATGGGCTCATCTCCCGGTCACAAAGCTGATGGCGGCTTGGATACCCAGGGACATCAATATGCTCCCTCTCCCAACAACACATGGGGGATGGTGCGCAGAAGTATCATCAGGTCCAGCGTCGGCGACCAGTTCTGAATGTAATATAAATCCAAGAGGGCCATTTCATCAAACGTGAGATTACTGCGCCCGCTGACCTGCGGCAAGCCGGTCATGCCGGGGCGCACGGACAGCCGCCGGCGGTGCCAGGGCTGATACTGTTCCACCTCGCGCGGCAGGGGCGGCCGCGGCCCTACCAAGCTCATATCGCCGCGCAGGACGTTGATGAGTTGGGGCAGTTCGTCCAGGCTGGTGCGGCGCAGGAACCTGCCCACGCGAGTGCGGCGCGGGTCATCGCGTATCTTGAACAGCGGCCCGACCGCCTCGTTGCGGTCCTCCAGCTCGGCCAGCCGGCTCTCCGCATCCGCCACCATGGAGCGGAACTTGAGCATGGTGAACGGCCGGCCGTCCTTGCCCACGCGCGTCTGGGCGAAGAGCACCGGCCCCGGCGAATCCAGCTTGATGGCCAGCGCAATCAGTGCCATGAGCGGGGATAACAACAGGAGCGCCACGCCGGCCACCAGGATATCCATGGCCCGCTTGACCACATATTTCCAGCCGCTGATGCCCTGATCGCGCATGCTGAGTATGGGGATGCCGTTCAGGTTCTCGATCTCCACCTTGCTCAGCCGCATCTGGAACAGGTCCGGCACCAAGCGGGCGCGCACGTTGTGCTGTTCGCACAGCGAAAGGATGCTCATGATTTTGCGGTGATACATCCATGGAAGGGTGATGATGACCTCATCAATGGCCAGTTCCTTCAGCAGGTTGGGCAGTTGATCGGTGCTCCCCAGGCCTTTGAACGGACCTACATCGCGGTGCCCCTTATCGGGATTGTCGTCCACGAAGCCGACCACCTCGTACCCCAGGCCGGGCTGTGCCATCAAATTGGCCATGATGGAGCGCCCCACCTCGCCGGCGCCCACGATGAGCACCCGGTCCACGCCCAGCCCCAGCCGGCGCAGGCGGTTGATCACCATCCCCCGCACCAGCCGCGCCAGGCTGAGCAAGACGATGATCAGCACCGCGGCGTAGACGAAGATCAAGCGCGAATAATACAGCGGCTGGAGGAAGAAGGTGATGAACACCATCACCATGATGCCGGTGGTAGTGCCGTTCAGGATGGCATACACCTCGCCCAGCCACCCTTGTCCCCGCCGTCTATCATATACCCCTTCGACCTTGAAGGCGATCAGCAGGATAATCGTCAGCAGAACCACCACCGGCAGGTACGCCTCGTACGAGACGTAATAGGCATCCTCCACCGCTTTGAACCACTGCAGTTCGTAGCGGATGCCGTATGCCAAGCCAAAGGCCAGGTTGATGAGAAGAATGTCCACGAGGGCGGTGATCCAGGAAAGCAGGCGGTGATAGCGCGTGGACATCTTACGCCCTTTCCTTTCCCAACACTTGCCGATATATGGCGGTGGTCTCCTGGGCGGCGCGTTGCCAGGAGAAAGCCGCCGCGCGCCGCCGGCCCTTTTCGGCCAGCGCGCGCCGCATTCCCTCATCCAGCAGGAGCTCCCGCAGGGCCTGCGCGATGGCCGCTGGTTCGTCCGGGTTCACCAGCACGCCGGCATCTCCCACCACCTCGGGCAGGGACGAGCGGTCCGACGCCACCACCGGCGTGCCGCAGGCCATCGCCTCCAGCGGCGGTAGACCGAACCCCTCGTACAGTGAGGGGTAGACGAACAGGGTCGCGGCATTGTATAAGTAAGGAAGCTCATCCGCCGGCACATAGCCGGGAAAGAGCACCCGGTCCATCAGTCTCGCACGCTGTACCGTCTGATACACGTCCTGATAGTACCATCCCTTGGCGCCGGCAATGACCAGCGCCGGCAGTTCTCCCGCCCCTCGCGGCCAGCCGGCGGCCAGCAGGCGATAGGCCTCGATAAGGCCTACGATATTTTTGCGCGGCTCCAGCGTCCCGACGAAAAGCACAAACCGCTCGGGCAGTCCTTTGCGCCGGCGGTATTCCCCCACCGCATCCGCCGGCAGGGGGCGGTACATCTCATCCACCCCACAGTACACGACCGCCACCCGGCGCGGGTCCAGCTCCAGCAGACGCACCGCGTCCCGTTTCGTGCTCTCGGAAATCACAATCGCTCGGTCGGCCCGCCGCGCGGAAAGCCGCGTGAACAAGCTCAGATATAAACGATTATACACCCGGAAACGTTCCGGGAACAAGAGGAAGCTCAGGTCAAAGACCGTGACCACCGTCGGGCCGCGCCAGGCGAGCGGCGCCACAAAGGCCATAGCATGGAGCAAATCATGCCGGCCGGCGTACAACCACAGCGGCAGAACCATCTGTTCCCAGGGGATGCGCGCCAGCGGATGATGGGTCGGCCAGCGGGTGTGCCGCACCCGCATGCCGGCCGGCGCCGGCCACGCCCGCTCGTGGGTGAAGACGGCGTAGTCCATGCCGGCATCCGCCGCCGGCAAATGCCGCAGAAGATTATCAATGTACGAGCTGATGCCGGCACTGCGGTAGGTGTGCGCTAGGGACAGCAGTTGGGCGTTCAGCGCGACGGTGGGGCGTCCCGACGGCACAGAGGACATCATTTTCCTCCGCCGGCGGCCCGTCCGGGCGCCGTCATGGCCTGATATACCTCATAGGTTTGGGCGGCGACCCGCTCCTGGGTGAAATGTGCCAGCACCCGCTGTCGGCCGGCGCGCCCCAGCCGCCGGCGCTCCTCCGGATGCGCGGCCAGCCGTCCCAGATGCTCCCGCAGTGCCCGGGCATCCCCTTCGGGGAAGATCAGGCCGGCTTCGCCGATGACGCGCGGGATTTCGCCGCAGTCCGAACCGATGACCACCGCCTCCATCGCCATGGCTTCGATGAGCACGCGGCCGAACTGCTCCATCCAGTTGGGCCGGCGCAGGGACGGGAGCACCAGCACATCTATGCCGGCATACCATGCCGGCATATCCGTCGAACGCAGTCTGCCGACGAACTCGACGCGCTCCGCAATGCCCAGGCGCCGCGCCAGCGCCTCCAGGGCCGGCCGCTCCGGCCCCTCCCCCACGATGGAAGCCTGCCAGGGGAAGGAAAGACCGGCCAGCGCCTCCAACAGCACATGCACGCCCTTTTCCGACACCAGCCGGCCGGCGTATCCCACGCGCAAAGGCTGTCCCCGCCCCTCGCGCGCCGGCGGGCGAAACTGCACCGCGTCCACCCCGAACTGAGGGATGATGGCCAGTGGGCCGGCGTATCCCTTGCGCCGCAGGACATCGGCGGCATCGGCATTACCGGCAATGGCATAATCGGCTGTGCGGAAATTCGCCTGCTCGAACCAGCGGAAGGGCGGCGGATACACCCTCAACAGGTTCTGCCAGGTGAAAAAGAGCGTCCGCGCGCCGGCGGCCCTGCCGGCACGCAGGCCCAGATACGTCGCCAGATTGTACGGCTCCTCGTCCATATGCAGGATATCGGGGCGAAGCTGACGGACCCAGCGGGGCAGTTCGGGATAATAGTGGATGTGGAAATGGCCGTTCCAGCGCATGGGGCTGATAATGAGCTGATAGCCGGCGGTATGCCGTTGTTCCAAGACAGTCGTCCCCTCCGGCCCTTTCCAGTACGGCGGGACGATGACGAACAGCTCCACCCCTGGCATACCCGCCAGCGCTTCCAGTTTGGTTTGATAGGCGCCCACGACGCAGGCTTTGGAGACCATCAGCACGCGCACGGATTCCGTTCCTCTGGCACGAAAAGGCCGGCGGCGCGCCGCACGCACGGGCAGGAGAGCCGATGCGGTTGGCGCGCGCCGGCCGGGATTATTCCTGCTCTTCCCCCTCGTCCGGAGCCGGGCTTTCTTCCGCAGAGCGGGTCATATAGGGCAGAGAGTAGATCAGCCGGCGGTCAGCCTCGACAGCCGCCACCGCCTGACGGGTCAGAAAGACGATGTACTCGGTGGGACTGCGAAACCCCGTCCCATGAATAATCGCTTCCACCCGCGCGTACAGCTCGCGCGGGATGCTGATAGTGGTATATTTCCCCTTGCGCTCACTCATCGGAATTTTCCCTTCCGTCCCCCAACCCGGCGGCCAAATACATTGATACAATCATTGACATGACAAGGAAATTATACCGACGGGTTGTGCCGGCGTCAAACTTATCCCGCGGGTTTGCCTTTCCGCCGTCCTCTGGTATAATGCCGGCGGCGGGGACGCAAAACACAAGGAGCGAGAGCGTGCAATCCGATGCAGATACCCCAACCGTCGGCATCCTGGTCCGGCTCACGCTGATATGCTTCGCCGTACTGCTGTGCTGGACCGCCGGCACCTTGCCCCTCCGGGCCAATGACCCCACCCCAACCCCTGCTCCTCATACATGGGAGAAGTGGCTTGAAGTCGAGGAGGAACTGGCTTCGCCGGCACTGCGCCGCGAACTCCTGACCTTTCCCCGCATCCTGACGTATATCGTCCAGCCAGGCGACACCGTCTCCGGCATCGCCAGCCGCTTCGGCCTGGACATTGACACCATCCGCTGGTCCAACCCGGAGCTGGAGCGCAATCCCGATTACCTGCGCCCTGGTACGGCGCTGACCATCCTGCCGGTACGAGGCGTGTATCATCCGGTGGCGGCCGGCGATACAGTGGAGTCCATCGCCCGCCGCTACGGCGTCGCGGTGGAGGACATCGTCAATTATCCGCTGAACCATCTCGACTCTGCCGACAGCCCGCTGAAAGCCGGCACTTGGCTCATCGTGCCGCACGGCACCAAGCGCCTGGCACGGCCCAAGCCGGCGCCCGCGGCCGGCTACCTCTTCGCCTGGCCCATCGTCGGTGCGGTGACGCAGAATTACAGCGCCGGCCATCGTGCCATTGACATCGGAGCACCCTACGGCAGTCAGGTCTATGCCTCGCGCGCCGGCGTCGTGGTGCACGCCGGCTGGTCCGAGACCGGCTACGGCTACACCCTGATCATTGACCACGGCGACGGCTACCGCACCCTGTACAGCCACCTCAAGGGAACCTGGGTCTCCAAGGGGCAGAAAGTGGCCTGCGGCCAGCTTATCGGCGAGGTGGGGAGCACCGGCAACTCCAGCGGCCCCCATGTCCATTTTGAGATTCGCCTGAACAATGCCCGTCTGAACCCGCTTGAGTATCTGCCGCCTCAGTGACGCCGGCGGAGGAGGACCCCCATGCGTGAAGAATATTACGCCCGACCCCTGGTCTTCGGACACCGCGGCGCCAGCGCCGATGCGCCCGAAAACACCCTGGCCGCCTTCGAGCTGGCGGCAGACATGGGCGCGGATGGGGTAGAGCTGGATGTCCAGCTCTCCAAAGACGGTGAAGCCGTCATCTGCCACGACTTCTTCGTGGACAAGACCACGAACGCGCACGGCAGAGTGGACGCTTTCACTGTGGAGGAACTGCGTGCGCTGGATGCCGGCTCTTGGTTCTCGCCGGCTTTTGTCGGCCAGTACATCCCCACCCTGCGCGAACTGTTCGAGCGGCTGGGCCGGCGCCTGCTCTTTAACGTCGAGCTGAAGTCGGAGAGCCTGCGGGACAACGGTCTGGAACGCCGCGTGGCGCAGTTAATCCGCGAGTTCGACCTTTATGACCGCGTGATTGTCTCCTCTTTCAATCCGGCCGCGCTGTGGCGCATGCGCCGGCTCGACCGCCGCGTGGACCTGGGACTGCTGTATTATGAAGAACAGCCCATCCACCTGCGGCGTGCCTGGGCGAGATACCTCATCCCATTCCAAGCCATGCACCCGTATTACCCCATGGTGGACGAGCGGTACATGGCATGGGCGCGCCGCAACCGCTACAAGGTAAATGTGTGGACGGTGGATGACGAGGAGGAAGCCCGCCGGCTGCTGCGCCTGGGGGTCAATATCATCATCACCAACCGACCCGGTGTGATGAGGAGGGTGGTAGCGGAGTTCGCCGGCTAACCCGTGATGATGCGCCAGGCGTGGGTGTATATCGTCATGCGGCCGCCACGCGCGTAGCCGACCAGCGTGCAGTTCAGCCGCTCCGCCAGGTCAATGGCCAGCGTGGTGGCAGAGGAACGCGACACAGCGACAGGAAGCCCGACACGCACCGCTTTGGTGACCATCTCATAGCTGGCGCGGCCGGTGCTGTACAGGATTTTATCCGCCAGAGGGATGCGCCGCAGGAGGCAGTAGCCGATCGCCTTGTCAACGGCGTTGTGCCGGCCGACATCCTCGCTGAGCACCACCAGGTTCCCCTGCACGTCGAATATGGCCACGGCATGAATGCCGCCGGCCTGCCGGTAGGCCTGCTGGCTATCCGACAGACTGCGCGCCAGCCGGCCAATGACCTCCGCCGGCACGTGCAGGTCGCTCTGCACCGGCGTCAGCAGTTCTGCCACCTCCCCAGGATCCGCGCGCCCACAGCCGGAGCGCACCAGACGCACGACCTCGCTGTCGCGGTTGAGGACCAGCCCATCCAACGTAGTGATGTTCACAATATTGCGGGAGATGTCCAGCGGGTCGGAGAAGCTGCCGGCGGCCGGCACGGAACTGCCGCAGTGCTGTACCAGGCTGATGGCCTCGAAGCCGGCGACGAGACCTTCTGTAACGCAGTAGCCGACCGCCAACTCCTTCTCTTGGCCGGGTGTGCGCATCAGCACGGCCATCGGCCGGCCGTTGAGCTGAATCTGCAGAGGCTCTTCCACCACCACAAAGCCCTCGGCCGGCGCCACCTCCATGCCGTTGAGGTGCAGGAACCGGCGCCGTTCCAGCGCTGGGAAGACTGCATCGTTATCCATCAGACCCTTGATCTCCCATTCCACGGCTACAGCCTCAAGCCTTCAAGCGCAGGGCGCCTGTGGGACAGGCCTCGACGCACGCCGGCGATCCCCTGCCGGCACACAGCTCGCACTTGATCACCCGCCGCTGAAGCGGGTCAAAGAACATGGCGGAGAAGCGGCAGGCATCCACGCACTCCCGACAGCCGATGCACAGGCCGTAGTCCACGCGCCAGACGCCCAGCGTATTGTCCTTGTAAATGGCGTCCACCGGACAGGCTCGGGCGCAGTCCGGCTCCGCGCACTGCCGGCAGACAAAGATGCGGTTATTCCCGCCGAACTCGTCCAGCTCGATCTCAATGCGCGAGCTGGACAGACTGCTGTACCCGTCATTGACGGTGGAACAGACCGTCATGCACGAGAGACACCCACTGCAGACGGAGGCTTTCGTGATGAGATGCATGATAGATCATCCCTGCCGGCGGGCGAGATGCGGAGCCGGCCCGCCTGGGCGCTCATAGTATACACGAAAGGCCTTACAGCGCCAAAAGGCGCACAAAGAGGGTGCTGGAGGTGACTGTCACCCGGCCGGGGATGCTCCCCTCTCTGCGTGCAGGGAGGGGCTGGGGGTAGGGTAATCTAGACTCAGATTTCCCAACGGAAATTTTTCCGCTATAATACGCGTGAACGCCGGCCGGCAGGAGCGAGAAGAGGTGCGGACATGTCGGTGCTGATCGACCAGAACACGCTCGACCTTATCAGCCACAGCGAGGAGCAGACACGCCGCTTCGGCGCCTATCTGGCCCCTTTGCTGAAGGCCGGCGATGTGATCTGCCTGCGCGGCGAGCTGGGGGTCGGAAAAACACGCTTCGTCCAGGGCATTGCCCAGGGCCTGCAGGTGGATGAGCCGGTGCGCAGTCCCTCGTTCACCCTGGTATGGGAATATACATCGCCGGCCGGCCTCAAGCTGTTCCACGTGGACCTGTACCGCCTGGGTGACGCCGTGGCCGAATCCCTGGCCATCGGCATCGAGGAATATCTGTACGGTGATGGCATTTGCGTCATCGAATGGTCGGAGCGCGCGGAACCCATCCTGCCGGCGGACCGCCTGACGGTGGAAATGCGCTTCATTGACGACTACAAGCGCGGCATTTTACTGCGCGCCGGCGGCCGGCGCTCCGGTGAGATCCTCGCCGCCTACCGCTCGGCGGTCATCGGACACCCGCCGGCATCATCCGCATCGGCCGGCCGCCCCTGATACCGCTTTCCGAGGGGACCATCCTATGCTGTTAGCCATTGATACCGCCACCCGCAACGCCAGCATCGCGCTGTACGACGAACGTCAGGTCTGGGCGGAACGCACCTGGTTCTCGGATTATAATCATACCGTCGAGCTGATGCCCAACATCGTGGATATGTTCGGCATCCTTCGGTTGGAGCCGGCGCGCCTGCGCGGCGTGGCGGTGGCTATCGGCCCTGGCTCGTTCACGGGCATGCGCATCGGGCTGAGCGTCGCCAAAGGGCTTTGCCTGGCGCTGGGGATTCCCATCAAGGGCATCCCTACCCTGGATGTGGTGGCCCAGCCCTTTGCCGGCAGTGACCTGCCGGTCTGCGCGGTGGTGCATGCCGGCCGCGGGCGCTTCTGCGCCGCCGTGTACCGCAGTGTGGACGGGCAGTGGACCCGGCAGGGAGACTTTCAGCTCCTCCCGCCGGAGCGACTGCCGGCGCTGGCGGACGGACGGACGATCTTCTGCGGGGAGCTGGACGAGGAAGCGCGGCAGGCGGTGCAGTCCGCGCTGGGCAAGCGCGCCATTATCGCCTCGCCGGCCCAATCGGTGCGCCGCGCGGCGGTGCTGGCGGAGATGGCCTGGCCGGCGCTGGCCTCCGGACAGGGCGACGACCTGGCCAGCCTGTCGCCCATTTACCTGCATACGGCCGGCGATTCGCTATGAGGGATACCCCTTTGGATTGGACCGATATCCCGTACCTGGTGCGGCCCATGCAGGTGTCAGACATCGAGCAGGTCATGCCCATCGAGCGCGCCAGCTTCACATCCCCTTGGCCGGCCTCCGCCTTTGAGTATGACCTCCTGCACAACCGGCACGCCCATTACTTCGTCGTAACCCCGCGGCCGGCGCAGGGATTGGGCGAACCGGTGCCCGCTTCCTGGCTGAACCGGCTCCTGCGCACCGCCCCGCCCCCAACGCCGCCGTCCGGGCCGGTGCTGGGATATGCCGGCTTCTGGTCATTGGTGGACGAGGCGCACCTGGCCAATATCGCCGTAGCCCAGGAGTGGCGCGGGCGCGGGCTGGGGGAACTGCTCCTGGTGACGGTCATTGATCGGGCGGTGGAGCTGGGGTTGGCGGTGGTGACGCTGGAGGTGCGGGTGAGCAACCTGCGGGCGCAGAAGCTCTACCGCAAATACGGCTTCGAGGTGGTGGGGGAACGCCGGCACTACTATTCCGACAACGGCGAGAACGCCTATATCATGACCACAGGTATCATCACCAGCGCCGCGTACCAGCGCCGGCTGGCGGAGCTGAAGGAGACCCTGCACGCCAAACTGCGCGCCCAAGCCGCGCCGCCGGCACCGCCCTCCACAGAATAAAAAAGCCCGCCCGAGAAATCCGGGCGAGCTTCTGGTCGCATCACTGCCGCAGGTGAATCATCACCTTGCGGTTATCCCCCTCGCCGATGCTGTGGGTAGTGACCTTAGGGTGATTGCGCAGGGCAAGGTGCACGATGCGCCGCTCATACGGCGGCATAGCCTCCAGCACCACGGAGCGGCGGGTCGCCACCACTTGCTCCGCCATGCGCTCGGCCAGCCGGCGCAACTGCTGTTCGCGGCGCTCCTTGTATCCCTGCACATCAATCACGACGTTGTACCAGCGGCGCGTGCGGTGATTGACGATGAGCCGCACCAGGAATTGGAGCGCGCCCAGGGTCTCGCCGCGCCGGCCGATCAGCACTCCCAGGTCCCGGCCCTGAATGTCCAGCACCACCGGCGGCGGGTTATCCCCTTCCAGCATAAACTCCGTAGGGGGCTTGGAGACGATGCGGGCCTGGATGGACATGCGCTGGAGGATGCCCTGCAGGGCTTCGCGGGCGATGCGCTCCACCTCTTTCGGAGAGAGCGCCGGCGCCTTAGGACCCTCGGCGCGAACTTCTTCCTCCTCCGGCCCTTCCCAGTACTCTTCGGAGAGGACCGGTTCCTGAGGTTCGGCCGGAGCGGCTTCCACAATCGGTGTCAGCCGCACCCGGGCGTCTTCGGCGCCAATGCCCAGCAGGCCGCGACTACCCTGGCTCAGGATTTCCACTTCCACCTGTTCGCGGCGCAGACCTAACTGTGCCAGGCCGGCGGCGATGGCCTCTTCAACGGTCTTCCCTCTAACCTCGACGCTTTCTCCTCTTTTTTCCATACTGTTGCCCTTTCTTCGCGGTTTGTCCCCCGGCCGGCTCCGCCTCCGTCGAAGTGGAGGTCGCGGGCACACTGCTGGCCGGCGCCTTGCTGGTCACGGCTTTGGCCGGCTGTACGCCCTTTTTCCCGAACGACACACCCACCCAACCTGGCGTGAAGTATTGGATGACGATGCCCACAATGTTGGACACGACGAAGTAGAGCGCCAGCCCGGAGGGGAACTGTAAGCTGAAAAAGCCCAGCATCAGCGGGAACATCACCTGCATGCTCTGGTTCATGGATGCCGATTGCGGGTCGGACGAGGGCGGCGACATCACTTTCTGCTGGAACCAGGTGGTGGCCACCACCAGCACCGGCAGGATGTACAGCGGGTCCGGCTTGCCCAGGTCCAGCCAGAGGAAGGTGTTCTTCACTGGCACCAGCGAGGAGAGCCAGGGCAGGCTCTTGTAGATATTGTTGGAAAGGTTGAGCAGTTGGAGCGGGCCGGCGGCCAGCGTCTGCGCGATGGACTGATACAGGCCGATCCAGATGGGGAACTGGATGAGGAGCGGCAGACATCCGCCTAAAGGATTAACGCCGGCCTCACGGTACAGCTCCATCTGTGCCTGCGCCAGTTTTTCCTTATCATCCTTGTATTTCTTCTGCAGTTCTTGGAGCCTGGGCTGTAACTCCTGCATCTTCTTGGCCGACCTCTGCTGGGGCAGGCTCAGCGGCAGGGTGAGCAGGCGGATGATGATGGTGAAGACAGCGATGGCCGCGGCGAAGTTCTGCCCGAGCGCTCCATAGAGCAACAGCAGGCCGTTCAGCATCGGCTGGAGAAAGAATTGCGTCCAAATCTGACCCACGTGCGCAGTACCTCCTGGGGTCTTTCCCCGGTATGAAAAAATTTACTTGGTCTGGGCAGGGTTCGCCAGCCAGCGTTGTGCGCCGCTGGCGGCATCCAGCGCCGCGACACGGCCGTTCATAATAGCAACGTAAATGGTGTCGCCGGCGGCCACCGGTTCGCTGAGCAGTTGGCCGGCCTTGGGATCATCAGTGAAAAAGCTCCATTTCTGCTGACCGGTCTGCGGGTCCAGGGCGTACAGCCGGCCGTCTCGGCTAGCAGCGTACAGCGTCCCTTCGTGATAGAGCGGCGTGGCGCGCACCAGGTCGCCGGTGGTGAATTTCCAGCGCAGGGAACCGGTCTCGGCTTCCAGCGCATAAACATTGTGGTCCGTGGCGCCGAAGTACACCACCCCATCATGCAGGAGCGGGCCGCCCCACACCCAGCCCTCGGTCTTGAAGGACCATCTCTGCTCGCCGCTGACGGCGTCCAGGGCATAGAGGGAGCTGTCGAAGGAACCGAAGAAGACCATGCCGCCGCCGACCGCCGGCGTGCCGGCAATGGCGCCGCCGGCCTCAAACTGCCAGAGCTTCTGCCCGCTGGCCGCATCCAGGCAGTACAGGCGGTGGTCCATGGCACCCAGGTACAGCCGACCTCCGGCCAGGGCCGGCGATGCCCAGATCCAGCCCTCTGTTGGGAACTCCCACAGCACCCGGCCGCTCTGCACCTCGACGGCGCGCAGTTTCTTGTCCTCTCCACCAAAGTAGGCCACACCATCGCTTACCAGGGGGCGGGCCAGCACCGCTTTGTTGGCGGTGGCAATGGTCCAGCGCGTCTGACCGGTCGCCCGGTCCAGGGCATACAGTCCCTGTGCGGAGGTGCCGACCAGCAAAAGGTCGCCGGCCACGGCCGGCTCACCGTGGAAGCCGGCCGGCTCCTTGCTGTCCGCCGGCGGCACGCGCCATAGTTCCTGGCCGCCCCGCCCGATATCCAAAGCCCAAACATGCCCATCTAGGCCGGCCAGATACAGCACATTATCCGCGTATGCTAATCCCGGCCAGATAGGCGGCGGGGTTGCAGAGCCGCCACTGCACCCTGCCCCGACAAAAAGAAATGCCAACAGAAGGGGTACCAGTACCCCCAGCCCCCATGGAATGCGATGTTTCAATGCAAGCTCCTCCTACTCCGATAAGCGGATCACGTCACTCTGCGCGCGGAACGGCCGCCGGCATGCCGGCTCCTTACGGCACCGGGTCGTATCCCCCCGGGTGAAAGGGATGACACCGTAAAAGGCGCCGCAGGCCCAGCCATCCCCCTTTCAGCAGGCCGTATTTATCGATCGCCTGGTAGGTATAATGCGAGCAGGTCGGATAAAAACGACAGCTAGGGGGAAGCAGTCGAGATATCGTCATCTGATACAACTTGATGAGCCAAAGAGCAACGATCTTCATTCTCCACATCTTCTGTCTGCGGTTGGGAATCCGCCGGCCCCTCCGAGGCTTCGGCCGCAAGAGAAGGCTGGGCGGTCTGCCAGAGGCCGGCGCGCCGCGCCAGTTGTCCCACCGCCTCGTAGACCGCGGCAAATTTGGCATCCCGCAGGGGAGTTCGTGCGATGAGGATGACATCGTAGCCCGGGGCAAAATTGGATAGTTGAAGGCGTACCGCCTCCCGCAGTAATCGTTTCGCCCGGTTGCGCTTAACGGCCTTGCCGATGCGCCGGCTGACAGAAAAGCCAAACCGGCTGTACGGCAGATCATTGGGCAGAGCGATAAGAACCGCCAGGGGATGGGCCACGCTTTTCCCCTTTTCCCGCACCTCCGCAAAACGGGCACTGCCGCGCAAACGATAGCGCTTTTTTAACATGCCCAGACCTTCCGCGGCTTGCCGGCCCGCTCAGCGATCCTCCCACAACGCCGCCCGATGCTTCCAGCCCCCCATACACTCGTCATCCCAACCATGCGGCCGACAGGGTTTCCACACCGTGCAGGAGCAATCAGACCGTCAGCCGCCAGCGGCCTTTCAGCCGGCGGGCCTTCAGCACCTTGCGCCCACCCTTGGTGCTCATGCGCGCCCGGAACCCGTGCACGCGCAGCCGACGCAGCACTTTGGGCTGCCATGTTCGCTTCGGCATATCACTGTCCTCCCATGCAAGGATGGATATCATCACAGAATGCAACAAACAATTATACCTTTGGTCTGTAATAGCGTCAAATACACGCAGTACTTGCGCCAGGCGTACGGTGCCAAGCGCTGTAGGGGCTTCGCTTCCTCAACCGGCGGCGAACTCCGAAACTCCAACCCTTGTCCCCTTTCCCTGAGTAGGGGATGGAGTGTTTGGGGCCATAGTCACCAACCGTACTTTTTCAATATTCTCTGTCTTGAGATTTGACAAAATATTATTTCAGGATACAATTGCATGCAGTTTTTTGCATACTATAAGCGGTCCTGTGCGGTCAGTGGGTTGTTGGCGGGCAGTCGCAAACTGCTGGGGCACACGTACCGTAGTGATGAGGTCAAGCACGAGACAACTTTTTCGCGACGCGGAGGTGCCTGTATGCTCAAGTCACTGCAGCATGTCGCTAAGACGATGGAACGCAATCTGGTATGGTTTGTACTCCTTTCGATTGCAGCCGGCATAGCGTTTGGTTGGGCTTTTCCCTCAACAGCCAAAACGCTGAAGTCCTATACCACCGTGATCCTGTTTATCATGCTCTACCCGATGATGATTGGCTTGCGCATCGAGGAAGTTGGTAAGGCTCTTGCGAATCTCAAGTTGATCAGCTTTTCCATGTTGTTTAACTTTGTGCTGTCCCCGCTTCTGGCGGCTTTGCTGGCAAGTCTCTTTCTGCACAACCGGCCCGATTTTGCCGTGGGGTTGATTCTGACAGGGACAGTGCCTTGTGCCGGCATGGTGGCCGCCTGGACGGGCTACGCGGGAGGGAACGTCGCCATGGCACTGGTCGTTGTGGCGCTGAGCCTGTTGGTCAGCATCGTGATGATACCTGTGTGGATGCCGATCCTGGCCGGCGTCTACGTCGCGATCGACGCCTGGGGCATGTTCAAGGAGATTCTGCTGGCGGTGGTAGTGCCCCTCATCTTAGGAGACCTGACCCGTCGGGCTATTATCCGCATCTGGGGCGAAGCCGGCTTTCGAGAAATCAGGCCCATACTGCCGGGTGCTTCCATGCTTGGCATGTATCTGATCGTGTTTGTTTCCATGGCATTGGAGTCCAATAACCTTTTACAGCACCCCCAGTATTTCCTCATCGTCCTGGTTCCCCTGGCGCTCTTTTACGCCATCCTGTTCGCTGGCGCCCTGGGGTTCTCCCGCCTGGTAAAGTTCGGCTATGAGGATATGATTGCTTTCGCATACGGGACAGCCGGCAAAAACATCTCCATCGCCCTGGCTTTGGCCACCATTTTCTTCAGCCCAATGACGGTGCTGGTGCTTGCTCTGAAGCCCGTCATCCAGATAGGCTTCATGGCGGCCTTCCTGAGATTGGCACCCAGGCTACGGCAGTGGTTTGTGCCTATATCAGCCGGCCCACATGTATCGGTAGCGAAATAGTATGCAGGCCTCAGTGTCATAGGAGGAACCCATGTTCAAAAAGATACTGTGGGTGACCGATTTTTCTCAACCTGCCCGGCATGCCGGCCAATGGGCGCTTCAATGTGCACAGTGTTCGGACGGCACACTGTATGTCCTGACCGTTGTGGACCCAGAGGATTTGCCCTTCATTCTGGATGAGATGCCGGATCCATTTCTCAGCCCGGAAGGGACGGAGGAAATCAACCTCCAGCTCGAAAAAGAATATGAGCGAAAGGTGATGGAAGCATTGGATCAGGAGGTAAAATCCCTGGGTCCGATCCATGTGCCAGTGATAAAGCTCCTGCGGATCGGCGTCGCATGGAAAGAGATCGTGCACGCAGCGGAAGAGCTGGGCATCACGCTGATCGTGCTGGGTGCACACGGCAAGCGCTCCTTGGAAAATGTGTTGTTGGGGAGCACGGTCGGGAACGTCGCCAGGCACGCACCCTGCCCGGTGATGATCGTGCGCTGAGAACAGAAGGATATCTTTTTCGGCAAGAGAACCATGCAGAAGTTCAATAGGGAGGCGCAAAATGTCGCAAAATGAGTCCCCATTCAAGATTCTGCCGCTTTGTGCTAAGGAAGCGGAAAACCTGGCCATCATTCTGGCCTGCGATGGTGCGGCCAGCGTGGGACAAGTCGGACATGAGGTGGCAGTACGGCTAACCAATGCCAATGCCTCTGCGCGGATGTGCTGTATCACAGCAGTAGCGGCGGAGTCCAAAGCCCATGTGGACATTGCACGGCGGGCTAAGAAGCTGATCGTCATCAACGGTTGTGCCAATCGCTGTGCCAGCAAGGTATTGGAGCGTCTGAATATCCCTTACAGCTATGAAGTGGTGATCGCCAAGGAAGGGGTGGATAAAATACCCACCCTGGACTTTGATCCGGATGACGTCCAGCGCATCGCTGAAAAAATCGCGGTTGAAGCGCTGGAATAGCGCCGGCAGGAAGGACTGCGTGCACTGGCCGGCCCGGGAGCGGAGGCTCCTCCGCTCCCGGGCGCCCATGCCCGTATTTTTACTCCATCGAGGCAAAGGGGGAAAAATAAGAGATGCTTCGCTTCGCTGAGTTCGTGCGCAAAAACTATCAGACGATTATCGTGGTGGCCATGATACTCGGGCTGGTCATGGGGGTATTTACCACACAGCCCGGCCGGTTCCTGCAGCGCGGTTCCCAGATCTTGACCTTTATCATGGTCCTGTTCATTAGCCTGACCATCACGCCGCGGCAGTTTCGCACCCTCGTCAGCCAGCCCCGCGCGATATTGGCCGGCTTGGTGCTGAATTTCGTCTTTATGCCGTTGGTAGCCTGGGCGCTGGCTCGCCTGCTGGTTTCCAACCCCGACCTCTCCATCGGCATCATTCTGGTTGGGGTGGTGCCTTGCGCGGGAATGGCGGCGGTGTGGACAGCACTGCTCAAAGGGGATGTGCCGCTGGGCATGGCGATCAATGCCCTGACGATGTTGCTGGCGCCTTTCCTCATTCCACCACTGATGTATCTCCTGGCCGGCGCCGGCGTGCACGTCACCCCCTGGGCCATGTTCCAGCAGTTAGCCCTCATCTTGCTGCTACCCCTGGTGCTGGGTGTGGGGATACGCTGGTTGGCGGATAGGACGTGGGACCCCAGACCTTATCTGCCCATACTGCCGGCCCTTTCCGCATTGACAGCGGTGCTGTTGATGTTTGCCACCTGCAACGTCAACCTGCCGATCATTATCGCCCGCTGGGAGCTGGTGCCTGCGCTGTTGGGAGCAGTACTGCTTATCTTCCCCATCGGCTTCATAGTTCCCCATTGGTTGGGGCGCTATGCCTTCCCCTGGGAACAGCGCATCGCGGTCACATTTTCCTCGGGCATGAAAAACCTTCCCATCGCTGTGGGTCTGGCCCTTTCCAGCTATAAAGATCATCCCCTAGTGGGACTGCCGATCGCCCTGGCTTTTATCCTCCAAATGCTGACCGCCAGTACGTTCTATCGCGTTCTGCAAGCGCGTGAACCGAGACGGCGGCTGGTCAGGGAAGAGGCATAAAGGAGAAGGGGGAGAAGGGGAAGATGGAAACAGAGGAATTGGCGAAGAGCCTGACGGAATTTGCGGGGGAATTTGGAAAACTGCTGGATCCGGTGGCTTTTTTGCAGGAGACAAATCCCGCGTTGTGCACCGCGTTTTTACGCCTGCACGAGCTGACCCTGAACGATGGAGCGATATCGAAGAAGCACAAGTTTTTGATCCATGCCGCTATCACTGCCGCGCTCCATGACAGGGAGGCTACCTTGATGCATATCACTGGCGCGCTGCACGCTGGCGCCGGCATCCATGAACTGCTGGAAACCGCTGTTACCATCATACCCGTAGCCGGCATGCCGGCCTTCGCGGTATTTTTGGCGGCGTGGCAGGAAGCCTCGCGTGCGTATGCTGGGGAGGAAAAACAGTAAACCAACAAGGCCGCCAGACGGATCACGCGGGTGAGCAAATTTGAGCGGGTACAAACCGTGGCTGATGCCTTGATAGTGTCCGTCCTCAGTCTCTTTTCAGGTCAGACGGATATGGAGAACAAGGAGGGCCGACATGCCGGTCTGCTGGGTGAAAGCAGGTGAATGCGGGCATGAAACCAGTATTATCGCTCGCAAAGTCAGCCCGGTGAAGGTGATGTTTGAGATTACCTCCACCTGCGAGCGCATCCAATCCCTGGCAGAGGCGCTGGGAGAGGTGGATGTGGCCCATGAGATGTCCTGCCCGCTAAATGAGACGCGTGTATATACTTGTGCATCGGACCATGTGTGCCGCAATAGCTGTGTGGTGCCGGCCGCCATCCTGAAAGCCATGGAAGTGGCCGCCGGCATTTTCCTGCCCGCCGATTCTCATATCGAATTTCTGGAAGGCGCGGTCTAATTCTCTCCCGCGTGCGGGGGTTCGCCTGCCAACAGCCTCTCGATGGCCTTGCCATCGAGAGGCTGTTCTGTTCCTCAGGATTATGGGTTTGTTTGGCGGCTGTGCCGCTCTCGTTTCACAAAACGGCCAAATGGGTGTATCATGAAGAGTGATATATTTGCAGGAAGGGGAGCGAAGTGACAAAGGGAAGGCAGGTGCTCCAGAAGCGGTGGCAGTGGGTCGGCGTGCTCCAGATGGCCGCCGGCCACCTCCTGCACGACACGTTCACGGCCTTTCTAGCGCCGCTACTGCCCCTGCTCATCCCCAAACTGGGCATCTCACTGGTCATCGCCGGCCTGCTCTCCACCCTGATGCAGTTGCCCTCGCTTTTCCAGCCTTTGCTCGGATATATCAGCGACCGCGTGGATATCCGGCTGTTCGTGGTGCTGGCGCCGGCCATATCTGCCACAGTGATGAGCTTCGTGGGCGCCGCACCCAATGTTGGGGCGCTACTGCTGATGGTCACTATCGTGGGGTTCAGCTCGGCGGCGTTCCACGCGCCAGCGCCGGCGGTGGTGAGCAGTTGGGCCGGCCAGCGCATCGGCCTGGGGCTGAGCTTTTTCCAGATGGGGGGTGAGTTGGCCCGCGCCCTGGGCCCCATACTGATCGTGGCGGCCGTGTCATGGTGGGGGCTGGAAGGGACCTATCGCCTGGCGTTCCTGGGCTGGGCCGTATCGCTGTTCCTGCTGTGGCGCTTGCGCCGCACACCGCTGGCGCGGCCAAAGGTGGCCGGCCTTTCCTTTGCCCGGGCATTCCGGGATATGCGGAGCATCCTGATTCCGCTGGCCGGCCTCATCTTCAGCCGGGCTTTCATCAATTCCGCACTGGTCACCTTCCTGCCCACGTACGTATCTTCGCAGGGAGAATCGCTGTGGGTGGCCGGCGCATCTCTGACCGTGTTCCAGATCGCGGCGATGGCCGGCGCGCTCCTGGCCGGCGGCATCAGCGACCGGCTGGGACGCCGGCCCGTGCTGTTCGCTTCCACTGCCGCCACGCCGGCGCTCCTGCTGATCTTCCTCGCCATGCGCGGTCGGTGGATATTCCTGGCGCTGGTACTGCTTGGGTTGGCCAATATCGCCACACTCCCGGTGCTGATGGCATTCATTCAAGAACGGTTCCCGCACATTCGGGCGACGGCCAACGGCGTATACATGGCGCTGACCTTTGTGTCTGCCTCTGTTGCCGTGCTGGCGTTGGGCGCCATGGGGGATGCATGGGGATTGCGCACGGCGTATCTGATCAGCGCCGGCCTGGGGATTCTGGCGGTGCCCTTTGTGGGCTGGCTGACCAGGGCGCCGGCGGATGCCCAGCCGATGCTGCAGGCATGGAAGGAAAGGAGTGGATGAAATGGGAGAGGAAAGCGCCAACCGGCCCGAGCGCCGGCGCTCCGCGGAAGAACTTCGCCGCCACATAGCGGAGCTGGTCAATCGAGGGGCGGGGCTCCTGCAAGCCGGCCTGCCGTCCCAGGCCATCCCCTTGCTGGAACGCGCGCTGGAGCTGGACCCGGACAATGTCAGCGCGGCGATCAACCTGGGGGGCGCCTATATCTTGGCCGGCGAACACCGCCGCGCCGTGCCCATCTTGGAGCGCGCCTGTGAGCTGGAGCCGGATAATCCTATGGTCTGGACCAACCTGGGCGCCGCCTATCTGGACCGCCCGCCCTTTATGACCGCGGAGGGCGAGCGCAAGGCCATCGCCGCCTTCGAGCGGGCGCTGGAGCTGAACCCCGCCGCCCCGCATGTGAGCTATAATCTGGGGCTGATTTACAAGGACCGCGGGGACCTGGAGACCGCCATCGAACATTTCACCAATGCCATCTATGCCAATCCGCTGGACCGGGATGCGCGTTACTGGCGCGAGCGCCTGCAAGAGGAACTGCGCCGGCGGCAGAACCCGGACCAACCCCGCACTTCAGAGGAGGGCGCGGAGGAGTAGGTATGGCGGAGCGGTCTTTTACGCCGGCCTATCTGGCGCTCCTGCACAGCGGCGAGCTGAAACAGCGGGTGGAGGAGGCGTACCGCCGGCTGGCTCACTGCGAGCTGTGCCCCCGCGCCTGCGGCGTCAACCGGCTGGAGGGCCAGCTCGGCTCCTGCCGCACCGGCGCGCTGGCCATCGTCGCCAGCTACCATGCCCATTTTGGCGAGGAGGCGCCACTGGTCGGGTACGGCGGGTCGGGCACCATCTTCTTCTCCAACTGCAACCTGCGCTGTGTCTACTGTCAGAACTATGATATCAGCCAGGGCGAGATCGGCCGGCCGGTGGAGCCGACCGCGCTGGCGGCGATGATGCTGGACCTGCAGGAGGCCGGCTGTCACAACATCAACTTCGTTTCCCCGACGCATGTGGTGCCGCAGATACTGGCCGGCGTGCTGATCGCCGCCCAGGCCGGCTTGCGCCTGCCCCTGGTCTACAACACGGGCGGCTACGACGCGCTGGAGACGCTGGCGCTCCTGGATGGGGTCATTGATATTTACATGCCAGACATGAAGTATGCCGATGCGGAGATCGGTCGGCGGTATTCGGGAATCCCCGATTATCCGGAACGCAACCAGGCCGCCGTGCTGGAGATGCACCGGCAGGTCGGCGACCTGGTGATGGATGAGCGAGGCATTGCCCTGCGGGGCCTGCTGATCCGCCATCTGGTACTGCCGGGCGGGCTGGCCGGCACGCGGGAAATCATGCGCTTTATCGCCGAGCGCGTTTCTCGCAACAGCTATGTGAACGTGATGGACCAGTACCGCCCGTGCTACCGCGCCAGTGAATTTCGCGAGCTGAACCGCCGCATCACCCGGGAAGAGTTCGAGCAGGCGGTGCGCTGGGCGCAGGAGGCCGGCCTGCACCGCCTGGACCATCTGGTGAGCCGGCCGCGCGTCTGGTTCCTGCGCTAGCGCCGGCGCGGTTTTGGGCGCGGCCGCCGGCGTGGTATAATGCCGGCGCATGGGAAGCACAGCCAGTACTGCCGGAGGGGTGGAACAATGGCCGAGGAGGAAGCACGCTTGGAGGCTGTTGTTCACGGCCGAGTGCAGGGCGTGGGGTTCCGCTACTTCGTACTGAACCGGGCGGAGGAGCTGGGCCTACGCGGCTATGTGCGCAACCGCTGGAACGGGACGGTGGAAGTGGTGGCGGAAGGCCCCCGCTCCCGGCTGGAGGTGCTGTTGGGCTATTTACAGCGCGGCCCGCGGGCGGCCCAGGTGACGCGGGTGGACACGGTCTGGCGGCCGGCGACCGGCCAGTTCTCGGACTTCCACGTGCGTTTTTGAGCACATCGGACACCTTATAGCGTATGGAACAATGGAAGCGGGACCCACAGAAACTGAATACCCTGGTTTGGGGCATCCTTTTCACTGCCTTTGCTATCTTCTGCGCCATCATCATCGGAGTGCCCCTTTCTGTGCGCGCCTATCTCTATAACTCCACCGTCCAACTGCGCCCCTCGCTGGAAGCCATCAAGGGCACGGTGCTCCTGCATGAGCCAGGAGCGGCGGAGCCGGTGGCGGTGTCCATGACGGACCCACTGATGCAGGATGTGCCGCGGGTGCGCGATGTTCGCCCAGGTTCAGTCATCAGCACGGATGATACCTCTCTGGGGACGCTGACCTTTTCCCGCAACGGGGGGCAGAACTCCCAGGAGAATGTGCTGGGCACCGTGCAGTTGTACCATTCCACCCGCCTGACCCTGGTGGACAGCGCCTCCCCGCGCTTCGCCGGCATCAGCCCTCACCCGGACCGCATCACCCTACGGGTGGACGCCGGCCAGGTGCGGGTGGTGGTGGCGCGCTTGGGCGACAAAGCACCGGTGATGGAGGTGCGCACCCCGCACGGCCAGGTCCTGCTGAGCGAAGGAAGCTATTCCGTGCGGGTGACCGACCAGCTCACAGAGGTGGTAGTGCGCTATGGGGATGCTGACGTGCTGGCGAATGGACACGGGGTGAAGCTGACGACCGGACAGCGCACCCAGATCGCAAAGGGTGAGACCCCTGCCCTGCCCATGCCGGCCGCGCAAAACCTCATCGTCAACGGCAGTTTCACCGATCCACTGCCACCGGCCTGGCAGGTGGATCAGTTCCAGGCCTCCGCTGATGTGGAGCCTGGCCGGGCGGAGATCGTCATCGCCGGCGGGCGCCGGGCGGTCTTCTTCTCCCGCATGGGCAAGAACGGCATCCACAGCGAGGTGGGCATCTCCCAGGTCATCAATCGCGATGTCCTGGACTACGAATCGCTGGTCCTGCGCATGGATATCCAGCTCCTGTACCAGAGCCTTTCAGGCGGGGGATACCTCAGCTCGGAATTCCCTGTCATGGTGCGCATTGACTATAAAGATGTCTACGGCTTTGACCGCTTCTGGGTGCACGGCTTTTATTACCAGAACGTGGATGGATATCCCATCCAGGCAGACCTGTGGGGCAATCCCTTGGGGGAGCAGATCCCGCATGCGGTGTGGTACCCCTACGAATCCCCGAACCTGCTGACCGCACTGGGGGATTTGCGGCCGGCGCGCATCCACTCCATCCGCATTTACGCCTCGGGCTGGAACTTCCAGAGCATGGTCTCTGAGGTCAGCCTGATTGCGGAGTGACGGCGTGAGACGCCCTCCCTTCCCGCTCCATCTTCTGGCATGGCACGAGTGGGCAGTGTTAGGATTCGGGCTGGCGCTGTTTGGAGTGCTCGCCGGCCAACAGCTTCACCTGCCCGGCCCGCATTACGATGAGGCCATCGAGGTCCTGCCAGCCATGCAGTTACTGCTGGGCCAGCCGGTGGACGCATTTCGGAACGCCGGCTTATACGTCGCCGGCCGGCTTTGGCCCCTCATGGTGATGGATTACATCGGCGCGCTCAACACCTACCTATCCATCCCTTTCTTCGCCATCTTCGGCATCAACGTCATCTCCATGCGCCTGCTGTCACTGTGTTATGCCGCCGGCACGCTGGTCTTCGTGTACCTGCTGGCGCGCGAGCTGTGGGGCCGCGCCGCCGGCGCCATCGCCCTGGGCACGCTGGCCGCGAATGTGTCCTTCGTGTTTTGGAGCCGGCAAGGCATCTTCGTCACCAACGTTACCTCGACGCTCCTGGTAGCCTCATTATGGAGCGGCGTCAAGTGGTGGCGCACCGGGCGCCGGCACTATGCCCTGCTGACCGCTTTTTTATGGGGGTTGGGCCTCTACGCCAAGTTCCTGTTCGTGTGGGGCATCCTGGCCTCCGTCGGGGCGTTTGTGCTGTTGTACGGGGGCCGGCTGTGGCGCCAGCGGGCGGAACTACTGCGCGCCTGGACCCCTGGCCGTGCGGCGGGTCTGGTAGGGACATTTTGCATCCCTCTACTCCCCCTGCTGGTGTTCAACCTGCAGACCGCCGGCACACTGCAGACCTTCCTGCATAACGCCCGCACCTCCTATTACGGGGTGAACAACCTGGCCTTCTGGGAGAATCTGGCGGCGCGCTGGAAGCAGTTGGTCGTGGTCCTGTGCGGGGAGCATTTCTGGTACCTGGGGGAGACCTATGCCAGTCCGCTCTGGCCGCCGGCGCTGTTGCTCTCCCTGGGGCTGGTGCTGGTGGTAATCGCCCTGCGGGGCCGGCGCGCCGGCCTCCCCTGGCGGCGGGCCTTGTTCCCTTACCTGATGATCGTCCTCATCATCGTGCAGAGCTGTTTCACCATCTCGGCGCTGTGGTTCACCCACTATGCGCTACTGCTCCCCCTGCCGGCGCTGGCACTGGCCGGCGGGCTGTCGTTCGCGGTCGGGCAGGCGGCCCCTCGCCGCAGGGCGTGGCTATGGGCGCTGGCCGGCCTGCTGGCCGCCGGCCTCATCGTCTCGGATGTCCAGGTGGATTTGCGCTATCACGCCATCCTGGCGCGGAGTGGGGGCTATCACGCCCATTCCGATGCCGTCTACCGCCTGGCGGAGGTGCTGGATGCCCAGGCGCATGGCCCGGTGCTGGCCATGGATTGGGGCATCAGCGCGCCGGTGCAGTTCCTGACCCTGGAGCGGGTCGCACCGCGCGAGGCTTTCGGGTATGAGAGCCTGGAAGCGCCGGACGAGGGTTTTGCGGAGCGCCTACGGCCCTATCTGAGGGACCCTAGCGTCATCTACGTCTTTCATCCGGCGGAGCAGGTGGTGTATCGCGGCCGTGCGGAGGCGTTCAATGCGCTGGTGGAGGGAGCCGGCCGGCAGGCTGTCATCCTGGATGTGATATATGAGCGGAGCGGCCGGCCGGCGTTCGTGCTCCTGCAGGTGCGGTGATGCCGAATCGTTATTCCTCTCTTATGCCGCGCAGTTGGGCGCGGTAAATTTCCCGGATGCGCTCGAACATGGTGCAGTAGGCTGGGCTGGCGTAGTCGGGATACGTCCACTCCCATGGCTGGAACCTGCCGCCCTGGAAGCGCAGTGTTACCTCGGCGTAAATGCCATCCCGCAGATAGATGCGGTGACTGTGGTCCTTGGTGCTGGCCAGTACCAGTTTCCCTAGGCAGATATAGCCAGGGTCAATGTTGACCTGCCGCCGGCCGTTCATCTCCCAGCGCAGTTCCAGGTTATTGGTCGTGCGCTTGATATCGGCCAGCGCGCCGGGGTCAATCAAGCGTTCGAACGCCAGGATGCGCCGCATTAGCCCGGGCCCGAACTCTGGCTCATAGTACCTCGTGTGATCGAAGGGGAGCAGGTCGCTCAGGTAATCAATAGGGCCGAAGATCCACTCCAGCACGCCCTGGGCCTCATCGAGCAGTTTGACCTGGCCGGCGAAGATACTGCAGATGAGCTTGACCGGTTCCGGTATCTTGATCTCCCCCATATCCGCCCCCTCCCACCGGGGTATCCCGAAATCGCAGATGATCCTACCATAGGCCCTGCGCGGTCTGGCGGCTGAAGCCACGGCAACAACTGCGAAGCCTGCCTGCGCAGGCTTCGCGAAGTCGGCGCAGACCCGCAGTTTCAATTGCCAGGCTTTTTCAACACCCTCCGGGTTATATATGGTTCCAGATGCCCCATCCCCTATGTTCCTTCCCCGCGTACAGAGGAAGGAACATAGGGGCTTGGGTTTCCGCGCCGGAAAATGCCGGCTAGGGATATCTCTGCCACAAGCCGCTCCGGAACAGGATAAAGATCGAAGTATCCGGCGCCCGGAGCATCTCCCCGCCATCGAAGCTCTGATACTGCGTGGTGATGCCGTACTCCTCCTCCAGCGCCCAACCCACCAGCTCCTTGATGCCCGGCTGGTTGCACCAGACGTAGCCGAAGCCGCGCTTCGGCTTGACCAGGCCCGGCGGAGGGGTATCAGGACACGAATATTCGGGCATGCCCTCGATCCAGTTGTCCACATATTTGCGCCAGGTCATGTCGGAGGCGATGACGTAGACCATGCGCTGGTCCTGGCGCCAGAACATCATGCCGCGCTGGAAGCGCTCCACGGCGGTCCACGTCTCGACCATGGGGCTGGAGGGACAGCCGAGCTGACTGCGGACGGTGCCGGCCCACGCAGATGCGAACGGCGCACCCAGCGGGATACTGCACGGGTAAGGCGTCGGTGTGGCGGTCGCCGTCGGCGGCACCGGCGTGAAGGTGGAAGTGGGCGGCGGTATCGGTGTCGGCGGGCGCGGCGTAGGCGTGTTGGTGGGCGGCACCGGTGTGGGCGGCGGAGGCGGTGGCGGCGCCGGCACGATGGGGAGCGGGAGCGCCGGCGAGCGGTTCACCAGATACGCGGCCACCCAACCCAGCCGGCCGTCCTGCAGTTGCACGTACAGCCAACCCAGGTCCGCCGACTGCCCCAGCAGGAGCACATACTGACCGTACACCGCCTGGGCGATGACCGGATAGAGGGTGCCCGGGCCGGCACGCACGTTGGCGGTGGCGCGGTTGATCACGCCCCAGGGGGACGGCGTGGGCGGGATATAGGGCGTGAAGGTGGGGGTGGGATATATGATCTGGGTTGGCACTGCGGTCGGTGTGGCGGTGGGCACCATGGGCGGCACCGGCGTGGCCGTCGGCACCGCGATCACCGTGGCCGCCGGCGTCTCCGTTGGCAGAGCCTGCGCCGTTGGCGTGGGCAGTGGTTTGGTGGGGGTTGCGGTCGGCGGCGCCAAGGTAGGTGTAGGGCTGGGCGGCACCGGGGTATCCGTTGCCAGCGCCACCAGCGTGGGGGTAGCGGTGGCGGCGGCCGGCGGCGTCGCGGCCGGCTGTGGCTTCCCCACCAAGAGCCAAGCCGCAATACCCAGGATGCCCAGCGCGACCAGCACCCCGAGCACACCCACGATCCAGAGCACAATCGTTTGTCTGCGTGATGGGCTCATCGCTTGCCCCTCCTTTTGCTGTATCGGTTTGGGGGACAGCCTGACAGCGGCGGAGCCGTTGCGCTCATAGCCGGCGGCCGGCCCTTCGTAATGCAGACGGTAGGCGCCGATCTCGATCACATCCCCGGGGCGCAGGCGCCGCGCCACGTTGGGGGATATCTCCCGGCCGTTGATGCGGGTGCCGTAGGTGTTTCCCAGGTCAATCAGCCGGCAGCCGCGCGGGTCACACAGCACCTGCGCATGGTGCGCCGCGACATTCGCCCCCGACAGGATAAGGTCATTGTCGCCGGCATGACCGATGGCGGTGACGCCCACCGGCAGGGCCAATTCGCTCACTCCGCCGTCAGCGTCCACGATGGTGAATTTCGGTTGGGTGTCAGCCATACTGCCTCTACAGGTGCGCGGATGATAGACAGTCCGCCTAATGCTCCGCACATCAAAGTATAGCAGGTTTTACATAAGGATGCAACGGCCGGCGGCCCCTTCCAGCCCTTCTGCCCAAAATTAAAGGTTAAACTGCGCTCCAGTTGACAGGCCGGCCCTCATGTGGTATAATACCGACCAGTCGGTATGTTTTATAGGAGGAGTCTCATGAAGGTGCTGGTAACGGGTGCGTTCGGCAATATCGGGCACAGTACGCTGGATGCTCTGCTGGAGCACGGCCATGTGGTGCGTGCGTTCGACCTGAACACGCCGGCCAATCGGCGCATCGCACGGCAGTTTGTGCGCCGGGCCGGCGAACGGCTGGAGGTTTGCTGGGGCGACCTGCGTCGGCCGGCGGATATCCACTCCGCCCTGCAGGGCGTGGATGTGGTGATTCACCTGGCCTTCATCATCCCTAAGCTGTCCCACACGGGGGTGGAGTGCGAACAGCGCCCCGATTGGGCTTGGGAAATCAATGTGGGCGGTACCCGCAACCTTCTCACCGCCATGCGCTCCATGGACAACCCGCCGCGCCTGATCTTCGCCTCCTCGTACCACGTGTACGGCAAAACGCAGGACCAGCCCCCGCCCCGCAAAGTCACCGACCCGGTGCATCCCGTGGAGCATTATGCCCGGCACAAGCTGGAATGCGAGGAGATGATCCGTGCCTCCGGCTTGACTTGGGCGATACTGCGCCTCTCGGCGGCCATGCCGATTTCGTTAATCCTGGACCCGGGCATGTTTGATGTGCCGCTGAACAACCGCATGGAATTCGTGCACACGCGCGATGTGGGCGAAGCCTTTGCGCACGCGGTCGAGAGCCAGGAAATCTGGGGCAAGACGCTGTTGATCGGGGGCGGCCGGCGCTGTCAGTACTATTACCGTGACATTGTGGAGCGCATCATGAACGGGCTGGGCATCGGCATGCTGCCGGCCGAGGCCTTCAGCACCGAACCCTTTGCCACCGATTGGGTGGACACGGAGGAAAGCCAGCGCCTTCTGGGGTATCAGCGCCGCACGCTGGATGATTACGTGGAGGATGTGCGAAGGGCATTAGGGGTGCGCCGGCATTTCATCCGGCTGTTTCGTCCCCTGCTCCGCGCCTGGCTGTTGAGCCGCTCCCCATACTGGAAGGCCCGCAAGCGCGGTGCGGTGGGACTGCCGGCGCCCATGGCCAACGGCCGCTGAAGCGGATTATCCCACCAGGGTGGGGCCGGAGGTGACGACAGGTATTTTCCCCCCGCAGGTCCGCCGCGCCAGTTCTGCCAGGGCATTCAGGCGATCCGGGTGCACCGCCGGCAGGCTTTCCGGGACATACACTTGCCCCAGGGTGGGATACAGGCGGCGGTTATTCGAGAACGCGTTCAGCTCCCAGCGGTGAATGACGCCGGCGTAATCCCGTAGGAACTCCGCCATGGAGCGAATATTGCTTTCCGAGTCGGTCCAGCCCGGGATGATGGGGGTGCGGATCCAGATATCTGCCCCGGCGGATGCCAGCATGCGCAGGTTTTCCAGGATAGCCCACACCCCATAGCCCGTGCCCATTTTGTGCAGGCGCGCCTCCACCATCCGCAGGTTCACGATCCAGAGGTCCATGTGCGGCATCAGCGCCTGGTAAGTGGACCATTCGTGGATGAGGCAGGTCTCCAGGGCGGTGTGGACAGCCAGCTCTTTGCACATGCCGGCCAGCCGGCGCAGGAATCCCGAGTGGGATGCCGCCTCCCCGCCGGCAAAGGTCACGCCGCCGCCGGAGTACTGATAGAAGGTGCGGTCCTGCGTGATGCTTTCCAGCAGGGCGTCCAGCGAATAGGCCTGGCCGGCGATTTCGAGGGCGCCCGAAGGACAGGACAGCACGCATGTGCCGCAGGCCTGGCAGAGGTGGCGATTGATGGCAATATGGTTTTCCACAGGGCTGAGCGCGGCGTAGGGGCAGATTTCCACGCAGTCGTGGCATCCGATACAGCGGTCCGGATAATACAGCAGTTCAGGGCGGTACGAGATGCCCTCCGGGTACGGGCACCAGCGGCAGGAAAGTGGACAGCCCTTGAGAAAGATAACCGTTCGGATCCCCGGTCCATTGGCGGTGGAAAATTTCTGCACTCTGAAAACGACAGCCCGACTGAGTCGTTCGTCGGCATCTGTCATGCCAGACCGCTCCGACTTTCGTTTTCCTCACTGCCGCCCGGGCAGGACATCTTCGTCGGACGTTACCCTTTCTTTTCTGGACAAAGTATACCGCCGGCCGGCGGGGTTTGTCAACAGGACTTTGGAGGGTGTTGAAAAAGCGGGTATTGGCTCATCGCCTGGCAGTTGAAACTGCGGCTGTGTGCCTGCGAAGTCGGCGCAGGCCGACTTCGCGAAGCCTGCGCAGGCTGGCTTCGCAGTTGTTGCAGTGGCTCCAAAGACCCGCCTGGCGCGTATGCACCATGCGCAAGGCCGGCGGATGAAGCCGCGCTCTGCTCAATCAAGAGCCGGCCTCTTGCGCCGCCTGGAAGCGTTCGGCGAAGCGCGCATTGGCCTCGCGGAGGGCATTTTCCGGGTTGATGCCCCGCCGGCGTGCCGAATCCACCAGCGCGAACAGCAGTTCGCCCAGCAGAGCCTCGTCCCCATCGGAGGCGTTCATCCACCTCTCGAAAAGCTGGCCCAGCCGGCCGCCGTCCGCCGGCTCAAAACCGACGCGCGCCGCCCGTTCCTGATAGGTCAGTGCCTGGGAGAGCGCCGGCAGGCTGGCCGGCACCCCCTCGAACAGCCGGCGGTGATCCTCTGCCCCCCGCTCCACCCGCTTGATCTGCTCCCAGTTGACCATGACCTCCTCGGCATCCCGCACCTTCACATCGCCGAAGACATGCGGGTGCCGCCGGCGCAGTTTGGAGATGATGCCGGCGAACACCTCCGTCGGCTTGAATTCCCCCTCCTCCCGGGCAATCTGGATGTGCAGGGCGATCTGCAGGGCCAGGTCCCCCAGCTCCACGCACAGGTCGTCCGTATCATCCCGGTCTAGCGCATCCAGCACCTCATAGGCCTCATCCAACAAGTGAGTGCGCAGGGTGCGGTGGGTCTGCTTGCGGTCCCAGGGACAGCCGTCCGGCGCCCGCAGGCGCGCGACCACGGTCTGCAGTCCCTCCCAGGAACATCCGTAGGGCAAGGGAGGGACATAGACGGTCGTCAGATGGTCAATGGCCGGCTGGCGGTCCAGCTCGTACAGCGGGATGTGCTTCACCTCCTGCTCGAGGGTGCCGGCGGCACGCACCACCGCAATCTCATGTTCGTCCGGGTACAGCTCTCCGAGGGTGAGCTTGACATCGCTGGCCACTTGCCGGCTGTACACCTGCCCGACAATAACCCCGCGCTCCGGGTCGATCCTCGGATAAGGCTGGGTCACCAGGTCCAGCGCGTCCACCACCTGTATCCCCTGCAGGAACTCCAGCCCCAGTGCCGTCAGGGTCGGTTCGACGAAGCTCAGCCCCTCGATAATGCGCACTTCTATGCCTTCCGCCGGCGCCCGTTCCAGCAGGAGCTGGGTGGTGCTCTCCCCGACCAGCGGGTGACCCGGCACAGCGAAGTACACATCGGCGCCGGCCCGCTCCCGGGCCATGTGCATCAGCTCGCCGGCGATGGCCTCGTACACTTCCGGCAGGGTGTCCTTTTCCTCGTAGATATGATCGAAGGTATACACTTTGCCACAGCAGGTCTGCAGGTACGGCAGGATAGGATGCCGGCCGGTGCGCAGGTACACCGCATCCGCCTGCCGCAGAAATTGGTCCGCCTCGCGGGTCAGATGAGCCGGGTTGCCTGGTCCCAGGCCGATGATGACAATACCCATAGAGCACCTCGCAGGAAAATATGGCGAAGGGGAAACCTCCATCCATGCCGGCAGTATACTGCCGGCAGATGCCGGCGTCAAACCGGTGCTGGACAATAACTCCTTAAAATTTGCCGCCGGCGGCCGGTTTTAAGCTTGGGATACTTTTCCCCCTACACTTAGTATGGGATTTTCCACTTTTCCACTACCTGTTGTGGAAAAGTGCCCCCGGCCGCACATGCCGGCGCACCGGAAAGAGTGCCCGGAGCACCCAAAAGCCGCATCCGGGGCATTGCCAAAAAATGCAATTCCTGCTACAATAATCACTGGTCGCCCAGACACCCCATTACATCGTCTGCGGCACTTCTCCCAGCTCTACCGCGTGAGGTCAGGGGTCTGCGCCCCATCCACTGGCCTCTCCAAAGACAAGGCTACAAGAAGTACAACCATCTTTGCGCAAGGAGAGGGCGCGTCCTGTCCTTGAGACCGCTGGTACAACGTGTCCATGGTGTAGAGTGCCGGTTGTCCTCCTGCGGAACGGGGGAGCCTTTGTCCCTGCGGCACAGCAGTCTATTTTTTCCAAGAAGATACGTTCCTGGCCTGGATCGTAGCACACCACAGACACAAGACCATGCCCACACTGTGGAGTTGTGAGCACATGAATCCCAACCAGATATGGCAAGCGGCACTGGGCGAGCTCCAGTTGCAAATGACGCGGGCCACGTTCGAAACCTGGGTCAAGCAGACCTCAGTGATCGGATTCGAGGATGGCGTTTTTATCATCGGGGTCCAGAGCAACTTCGCCAAGGAATGGCTGGAAAACCGCCTGTTGGGGCTGATTAAGCGCACGCTGACCAACATCATGGGGCGTTCGGTGGAAGTGCGCTTTGCCGTCCAACCCAAAAGCTATGAGCTGAGTGAGCAGGAGGCCGGCCCGCTTCTCACCGATACCCTCTGGACGCCGGCATCCTACGCCCGTTCCAGCGCCGAGGCACAGCTCAACGAGAGATACACCTTCGAGACATTCGTCGTCGGCCCCAACAACCGGCTGGCCCATGCGGCGGCGCGCTCCGTGGCGGAGCGGCCAGCGGCGGCCTATAACCCCCTGTTCCTGTACGGCGGCGTCGGCCTGGGCAAAACACACCTGCTCCACGCTATCGGCCACTACGCCCTACAGCACGGCCGGAGTGTGCGCTACGTCTCGTCCGAACAGTTCACCAACGAGCTCATCAACTCCATCCGCAACCAGACCACCGAGCAGTTCCGCGAGAAATACCGCTCCATTGATGTGCTGTTAATTGACGACATCCAGTTCATCGCCGGCAAGGAGAGCACCCAGGAGGAATTCTTCCATACCTTCAACGCCCTGCACGCCGCCAACCGCCAGATCGTTATCACCAGCGACCGACCGCCCAAGGCCATCAACGCCCTGGAGGAGCGACTGCGCTCCCGGTTCGAGGGCGGCCTCATGGCGGATATCAGCCCGCCCGATTTCGAGACCCGCCTGGCCATCCTGCGTAACAAAGCGGACACGCAGAACATCACGGTACCTGACACAGTGCTGGAATTCATCGCCCGCAAGGTGCAGAGCAACATCCGCGAGCTGGAAGGAAGCCTGAACCGGGTCATTATCTATGCCAATATGATGAGTGCCCCGCTGACGGTGGAAGTGGCCGCCCAGGCCCTGCAGGACATCGTCCTGCGCTCGCAGAACCTGGACCCGGAGGCCATTTTGCGCGCCGTCGCCGGCTATTACCATCTGCGGGTGGAGGACCTGCTGGGCAAAAAACGGAGCAAAGACATCGCTTTCGCCCGCCAGATGGCCATGTACCTCCTGCGCTCGGAGCTGGAGCTTTCCTTCCCGCAGATTGGCGAGCAGCTGGGCGGCCGTGATCATACCACCGTGCTTTACGCCTGTGAGAAGCTGGGCCGGCTCATCGAAGAGGACACCGGTGTGCGGCGCGATTACCTCAACCTGCGCGAGGCACTGCACCAGCCGGCACAAAGGAATCACGCATCCTCGCATGTTGTGGATAAAGTGCCCAAAACTGTGGATAAATGACCTGTTCTGGGGATAACTTTGGGGAATAGAAAGCCCGCCAGCCTGCCGCGGCGCCGGCGGGCTTTTTTCATGCCCGGGGTGGGGTACAAATCTGCACCTTGGCCGGGAAAATGGACTATATATAGGGCTGTGGAAAGCCGGCCGGAGCTATCCACAGGGCCGGCAAACTGCACCGGAATGCCCTGATCGGCGGGGGTATTTTTCCACAGGGCACCATGATTCCTGCACACGTTGTCCAGAGGAATTGGAATGCCCACCTTTGCCCTTTATTTGCCATCTAGCTGTACGACATGCACAGCCCCCAAGATATCGTGGGAAACGGCCGGCCATCCACTTATCCCCAGCCCCTATTACGACGACTGCTACAAGTACATATTCTACCCAAAGGATAATGTTCAGATACGCTGTAATACAGCCTGGCAGTGCACACCGCCGGCCGATTCCGCCTCTCCAGTTTCAGAAACCAGCCGGCCCTGTGGTATAATACACGTGGGGTGGCCAGGTAGAAATGGAGGTGGAGAAATGGGGTTGTGGGATCGGGTGCGGCAGGCGTTGGGCGGCAGACGCCCGGAAGCCGGCGATGTCTCTGCGTACTGGGTGTATGTCCGATGCGGAAAGTGCGGCGAGACCATCCGCACGCGCGTGGATTTGCGCAATGATCTGAGCCCGCAAGAGGAGGGAGAGGGCTATTTCACCCACAAAACCCTGATCGGCCGCAAGCGCTGTTTCAACCCTGTAGAGGTGTATCTCTACTTCGATGCCAACCGTCAGCTTATCGAACGGGTGATTGAAGGCGGAAGCTTTATCGAGGCCGCAGATTATCACGAAGATTAATGCAGACCAGCCAGCTCTGGTGCGGGGGATGATTGCATGACAGAACATCTTGCCAATCGCTGTCGGCTGTTCAGCGGTCAGGCCCATCGCGAGCTTGCATGCGAGATCGCCGCCTATCTAGGCATCCCTCTCAGCCCATCGGAAACCCGGCGCTTCTCCAATGACAACCTTTTCGTGCAACTGCGCGACAGTGTGCGCGAAAAGGATGTGTATATCGTTCAGCCGCTGTCGCCGCCGGCCAACGAGCACCTGCTGGAACTGCTCCTGATGTGCGATGCGGCGCGCGGCGCATCGGCGCGCCGCATCACGGCGGTTATCCCGTATTTCTCCTACGCCCGCTCCGACAAGAAGGACGAACCGCGCATCTCCATTGCCGCCCGTCTGATCGCTGACTTGCTGGTTACCGCCGGCGCTAATCATGTCATCACCATGACACTGCACTCGCCGCAGGTGCACGGCTTTTTCAGCGTCCCCATGGATCACCTTTCGGACCAACCCATTTTCATCGAATACTTGCGGCAGAAGGACTTATCGCGTGCCGTGCTGGTGGCACCAGATATGGGACGCGCCAAACAGACCAGCAAGCTGGCGCGGCAGTTGGGCGTTCCGATGGCGGCGGTCAGCAAACAGCGCATTGACGATGCCCACGTACAGGTAGATTCCCTGATTGGTGAAGTGCACGGCATGGACGCCATCATTTACGACGATGAGATTGCCACCGCCGGCACGATGGTGGGCACCGCACAACTGCTGTATGATCGCGGTGCCCGTTCCATCACTTTGGTGTGCGCCCATGGGCTGTTCACTGGACCGGCGATCCAGCGCTTGCAGAATCTCGACCTGAAGGAGATTATTACGACCAATACGGTGTCCATACCGGAAGAGAAGCGGCTTCCCAACATGACCATCCTGTCGGTGGCGCCGGCCTTTGGGGAAACCATCCGCCGCAATGTCGAGGGCGGCTCTGTACAACCCCTTTTTTCCTACTAAATCTTAGGGACGGGGAAGGCGCGCTTTGTGTATCTCAAGCATCTGGTCCTGGTAAATTTCCGCAATTACCGCCGTTTGGAGCTGGCCTTCCCCTGTCCCCTGACCATCCTGCAGGGACCCAATGCCCAGGGCAAGACCAACTTGCTGGAAGCCGTGTATTTGCTGGCCACCAGCAAGTCCCCGCACGCCCAAACGGACCAGCAGTTGATCGCTTGGGATGCCGGCAGTGAACCCCTGCCCTTCGCGCGCCTGGCGGCGGAGATCGAAAAGCGTGGGGAGCCGCGCCGGCTGGAGCTGATCATCGCTCCCGTCCAGCAGTCCAATGGACAGATGGTCTTCCGCAAGCAAATTCGCATCGACGGCGTCCCAAAACGTGCCCTGGACCTGCTGGGCGAGCTGAAAGTGGTGATGTTCTGGCCGGAGGACATCGACCTCATCGCCGGCTCGCCGGCCGGCCGCCGGCGCTACCTGGACGTCATGCTTTGCCAGGTAGACCGCTCCTACTGCTCCCATCTGGTGCAGTACAATCAGGTGCTGGAGCGGCGGAACCGCTTGCTCCGCCTCCTGCGGGAGGCCGGCGGAGACCTGGAACAGTTGACCTTCTGGGATGTCAAGCTGGCGGAACACGGGGGTGCCCTGCTGGCGCGCCGGCTGTCTGCCGTGACGCAGTTGGCCGGCCTGGCCGCCGAATTTCAGAGCCAGCTCACCGCCGGCGGGGAGGCCCTGGAAATGCGCTACCGTTCCACGCTCAGCGATCTGGAAGCGGGATCTGCCCCTGTGCCGGCGGGACTGGCGGAGCGGATGCTGGCCGCGCTGGGATCCAACCGCCGGCGGGAGATCGCCGCCGGCCAAACCCTGGTTGGTCCCCATCGCGACGACCTGCTCTTTACCATCAACGGCTACGACCTGCGGGCCTTCGGCTCGCGCGGCCAACAGCGCACTGCGGCGCTGGCGCTGAAGCTGGCCGAGGCGGAGTTCATCCGGATGCAAACCGGCGAGAGGCCCCTGTTACTGCTGGATGACCTGATGTCAGAGCTGGATGCGCCGCGCCGGCGCTATATGGCAGAACTGCTGGCCGGCACCCATCAGGCCATCATCACCACCACTGATTTGCGCGACTTTCCCGACGCCTTCTTACAGCAAGCCGCTGTCTGGCATGTCCGCCAAGGCTCCCTGATTCCGCATGCACAGTGGGTCAATCATGAGATGAACGCTTTACCCGAAAACGAGGAGGCAGAAGATGCCGATCAATTTGCCGGCCAGGCATAACGAACATCTGCAGAGGCTAATGGAAAAGGTGAATGCGGATGCGGAACTGCATCAGCTCTGGCAGTGCGCCAACATCAACGCTGTGGACCGCTCCGGTATCAGCGATCACGGCGAGGTGCATATCCGCATTGTTGCCAACGCCGCGCTGAAGCTCCTGCGTTTGCTGATAGAAGCCGGCATCAAACCCAGCGTGCAGGTCAACTATGAGCTGGACCCGGCTTTCGCCGAGGTCATTGTGGTGCTGGCGGCACTGTTTCACGATGTGGGAATTTCCATCCATCGGGACAACCACGAGCTGTACAGCCTGCTGATCGCCCACAGCAAGCTTCGGGAGCTGGTGGGAGAGCTGTTCCAAGAGCCTCAACGTACCATTATCATCTCAGAGGCCATGCATGCCATTATCGCCCACCGCGCGGACCAGCGCTGTCTGACCATCGAGGCCGGCGTGGTCAAGGTGGCGGACGCCCTGGACATGACGCAGGGGCGTTCCCGCATCCCCTTCGAGGCCGGCCAGGCCAACATCCATTCGGTGTCTGCTATGGCCATCGAGAACGTCAGTATCGAGAAAGGGGAGAAGACGCCCATCCGCATCGAGGTGACCATGAGCAACTCGGCCGGCATCTTTCAGCTCGACGAACTGCTCAAGCGCAAGCTGGCCAGCTCATCCATCGCGCCGTACGTCCAACTGCGCGCCCATATCGCCGGCGAGACGGAGAAGCGCATCCTCGATTTCTACACGTTGGGGGAGTAACTCATTCGGCCAGACATTGGAGCAGGCGCCGGCTGAAGCGCAACTGCTCAGGACTGTGGGAGAGGATCAGCTCCTCCTTGTGCCAGCGGTAATGGTACAGCAGTTCGCCGCCGGCCGCCAAGGAAATGTGCACCTCCGCCGCTTCCAGTTGCGCCATATCCAGCCACTGAAAGCCGTCATGCTCCGCAGGGTCCAGCCGGACCTCGCCGGCCCGGTAGGCGCATACGTAGTCAATGAACAGGATGTCCTGACTGTCGTGCAGGCCGGCCTCGACGATGCAGGGGGCCAGGATTGCGACATCTTCCAGGCCGGTTTCCTCGCGAATTTCCCGCTGTAAGGCTGAAATAGGGGTTTCGCCGGCCTCCACACGGCCGCCGGGCGGTACCCAGATGCGCGGCGGCTGTACCCGATGCAGGAACAGCACCTCTTTGCCAGCCCGCCAGATGAGGGCGGAAACTGCTACTGCTGGTTGCCAGACGGTTTTCCCCATTTACAGCTCATTTCCTCAACATGCCGGCGCCTCGTTCTGTGGATAACTCGCGGGTTATCCACAGAAAACCGGGGCTATTGGCCCGAGTTTTCCACAGCTTGCCGGGCGGCCCGAATGTTGATGGTGGGCGCGACCACCGGCGTGACACAGCCAGTGCCCAGGATGAACCTCCGTCCCCCTGTCTGGGCGATGGCGTCGGCGGCCTCGCGCTGGACGTCCACCGGCGTGCCGCAGACCATAGTCTCCCACTGGCGCAGGCCGCCGATCAGCGCGGCGCGCGTGCGCGTCAGGGCCTCGGACAGCGCCGGCGGTGTCTGCCGGTCGTGCCAGTTCACGGCCTGCACCGGGTAGTCCGCCAGCAGGTCGAACATGATGTCTTGACCGTGGATGTGGAGCACGGAGAACCAGGCCCGCCGGCCCAGCGCCTCCAGCACCCGCAGGTCGAAGGGCCGGCCAAAGCGGCGGTATTCCTCCTCGCTCATGATGCGGTAGGAAGCGCTCTGCACCGCCAGGAAAATGCCAGCGGCGCCGGCCGCCGTGACCTCTTCCACAAAGCGGACGGTGGTGCGGGTGATGATCTCCAGGCCGGCCAGCAGGGCCTGCGGATGTGTCCGCATATGGATCAGCATGCGCTCGTCGCCGGCCAGGTAGCGCGCCTGCGATAGAGGGTTGAAAACCGTCTGGACCAGCGGCGTTTCGGGCAGTTCCTTCGCCAGCCGGCGCAGGCAGTGCAACTGCCGGCCCAGCGCTCCCTGCGTGGCGTCCAGCTCCTCCAGCCGATACCAATCCGCCGGCTCCTGCACCACGCGCCGGCTGTAGCGCCGCGCACCTTCTGGGTTGCCATCGTAATAGTGCTCAGCGCCCCAATCTTCCACACAGAAACTGCTGGCCGGCGAAACCTTGAGAAAGTCGAAGTCGAATTCCCGCTGGAAAGCGGCATGGGCCGCCGCCAGGGCCTGCGGGTCCTGGTCATCGCCGGGAAAGTGGCGCCAGAGCGCCGCCGGCACGCGGTCCGCCGGCTCCCCATGCAGGACTGCTTCCAGCCGCTGGCGCTTATTCCATGCGTTCATCCCCGGAACCTCCTGATAGAGCCGCCGTCTCCTCCCAATCCGCCGGCGTCAGCGGGCGCCGGCTCTGCCGATCCAGCAGTCCAGGACTGCGCAAAAGCACCATGGCGGCCACCAGCAGTAAGCCCAGCAAGATAAACACCGGCGCACAGGGAAGGCAGACAGCGGAGGCAGGCGGCGCCGGCGCGGCCGTCGGTGTCGGGAGCGGCGTCCCCGTGGGAGCCGCTGTGGATGTCGGGGCAGGTGTGGCCGTTTCCACGGGCAGGGGCACTGCCGTCGCGGTGGAAGTGGCGGTTGCGTCCGGTGCTGGGGTCGCGGTGTATGTCGGCGAGGCCGGCGCTGTCGTGGCGCTGGCGGTCGGCGTCGCCCGGGTGGGTGTTGGGATGGGCGTTGCGGCGGTTGGTGTGCCCGTCGGCGCTGGCGTCGGTGTCGTGCTGGCGGTTGGCGTCGCCGTAACGATGGGCGGCAGTATTGGCGGGAGCGGCGTGGGCGTGTGAGTGGCCGGCACGGCCGGCGTAAAGGTCGCCGTCGGTCGCGGAGTGGACGTCGCAGTAGCAGTGGAAGTGGGCGTTGTCGTCGGCGCCGGCGTGTGCGTGGAGGTATGGGTCGGCGCCGGCGTAAATGTAGCGGTGGCCGTTGCGGTTGGTGTGAATGTAGATGTGGGGGACGGCGTATACGTTGGCGTCTCCGTGGCCGTGGCGGTCGGCGCAGGAGTGTCGGTTGCAGTAGCTGTCGGCGTCGCAGACGGCGTCGGGGTGAATGTGGGCGTGGGTGCCTCGGTGGCCGTCGGCGATGGAGTATGTGTGGGTGTGCTCGTGTCCGTTGGGGTTGGCGACGGCGTGTAGGTGGCAGTCGGCGTGGCGGTGTCCGTTGGGGTGGCGGTAGCCGTCGGCGTATGGGTCACGGTCGGTGTCGGCGTATCCGTGGGTGTGGAGGTGGGGGTGGACGTG
>CALIBQ010000080.1 GCA_938049385.1 uncultured Anaerolineae bacterium | reverse complement strand
GGAGCGTGTGCAGCAGGAGGTAGAGGCCTGGGCGAAGACCCGCAATGCGGCGCAGGCCACCGTCGAATGGCGCTTTACCACGACCGATGCTCGGCTTAAGTTCCATCGCCTATATCATCAATAATTATTGTGGTGAAGTATTGAGTGTACAGCGGTAAAGGTGGCTTTTCTTACAGAACTGGTCCCTGTCCTCATGTAAGCTTTAAACGGTATCTTGTCCCTCTCGCCTTCTTCCGCCGGGGCCGCGCGTGCGGCTTGCGACCGACCCGGCGGATGCGGTAACAGGAGGCTGAATATGAGCACACTGGAACAATGCGGGGAACTGCTGGATGTCGCGGTGGTAGGCGCCGGCCCAGCCGGCCTGGGCGCCGGGCTGTACGCGGCGCGGGCCGGCCTGCGCACCATGATATTCGGCGACCGCTACCAATCCCAACTGGCGCGCGCCGAGATCGTGGAGAATTATCCCACCCAAATCGAGCCGCTGAGTGGGATTGAGCTTGTCGAGAGGCTGGCCCAGCATGCCGGCAAATTCGGCGCGCAGTTCCATGAGGATGAGATTCGACAGATCAAGCGCGAGGGCAACCGCTTTCACCTCTTTACCGCCGGCGGCGCGTGTTTCCCTGCTTTCACCGTCATCCTGGCCATGGGCACCAGACGCCAACAGCTCGGCGTGCCCGGCGAGCAGGAGCTTTACGGCCGTGGGGTGGCGTACTGCACCATCTGCGATGGGCCGCTGTTTCGCGGCTTACCGGTGGCGGTCATCGGGCGGGGGGAGGAGAGCGCCGCCGCGGCTCTGCGGATGAGCGGCATCGCCTCGCACGTGGAGTTTATCCTACTGGCCGGCACTACCCTGGATGACGCCCTGCGGGAACAGGTGCGGGCCGCCGGCAATGTCACCATCGTGCAGGGCGCCAGCGTGGAGGAAATCGTCGGCGACGAGAGCGGCGCGGCCGGTGTGCGCGTCATCGTAGACGGGAACAGCCGGCTTATCCCCGTGCGGGGCGTGTTCTTGGAAGTGGGGGTCCTACCGGCGTCCGCCCTGGCGGCGGACCTAGGGGTGGAGCTGGATCAGGACCAGTTCATCCGCGTTGGGCGCAACCAGGAGACCAATGTGCCGGGGGTCTTTGCCGCCGGCGATATCACCGGCCACCGGGCCCGGCAAACGGTCATCAGTGCCGGCGAAGGCGCCGCCGCGGCGGTCAGCGCTGTGGACTACATCAAGTCCAACGGGCTGGGCGGCGAGCGGAAGAGCCTGCGCCTCATCCAGTGGGGCACGATGCAGAAACCGCCGGCCTGCGAGGAGCCAGCGCCCTCCGCCCCACCAGCCCCAGCACCGGCACCCAACGCCCTGCTGGATTATGTGCGGGAGGAGCCGGCCTATCGCGAAGCCTACGCCGCCTACGTGCCGGATGAGGAGACCCTCCAACAGGTGAAGGCACTGCGCCCACGCGCCTTGGTGAAGATCGCGGCGGCGAGCTGGTGCCCGGACTGCCGGCGCAACATCCCGAAGCTGGCGCGTATCTCCGAGCAGTTGGCCGGCTGGGAATTCCGCCTGGTCGAGCTGGGCACGCCGGAGGCACAGGAGCTAGGGGTGCGCGCCATCCCCACCATCGCGGTGTTTGACCCCGACAGCGGGGAAGAGTTGGGGCGCATCGTCGAGGAGCCGCGCGCCGGCAGTCTGGAGAAAGACCTGCTGGAGATTGCGCGCGGGGAAGACGAGGATGTGCATTTCGTAGAGGCGTAGGTCGCCCGGCACGCAGGGCTTTCAATACTATAACATTCTGGGCGACTGGAAGTCGTAGCAACGATGGCGAGGCCTACCTGCGTGGGCTTGTCAGTCGGCGCAGGCCGACTTTGTAGCTGTTGGTGCAGTTTCAACTGCCATTTTGTTCGAATATTGGAAAAACCCTCACCGGCACGGCCGGCATCTTGACAGAAAGGAGCCTTGCATGAGGCGAAGCTGGATATGGACAGTTATCGCATTTCTCCTACTGCTGGGCCTGACCGCCGGCATTACCCAGGCACAGGAGAAAGACCTGTACTGGGATCGCTTCGATGTGGATATCACTATCCTGCCGAACGGCGATTTCCAGGTGGTGGAATATCAACGCATCGTCTTCATCGGCGGGACCTTTTCCCAGGGTTATCGGAACATCCCCCTGGACCGGGTGGAAGAGATCACGAATGTAGAGGTCTGGGAGGGGAATACCCGCTACACGCAGTCCCGCAGTAATCAGCCGGGAACGTATGAGCTTCTGAAAGAGAGCGGTCAACTGGTGGTGAACTGGTACTTTGAACCTACCAGCAACACCACCCGCGGCTGGGCGCTCCGCTATACGGTCAAGGGCGGACTGCGCATTTATGAGGGGGGCGATCAGCTTTTCTGGAAGGCGATTTATGCGGACCGCAGTAAGCCAGTGCGCGCCGCGACGGTGACGGTGCGTCTGCCGGCGCCCGTCTCTGAGGATCAGCTTGTGGTCGCCTCTTACGGCAGTGATGCCGTCTGGGAGCTGAAGGACCCGCAGACCGTGGTGTTCACCGCCACGCGGGAGATGCCGGCGTACAGCGGTCTGGAAGTGCGGGTGCAGTTCCCGCATGGGCTGGTGACCGCGGAGAAGCCCGCCTGGCAGGCGGCGGATGACCGCCGCATCGAGTACGAGGAGCGCTGGAGGCCCCTCTTTAACCTGCTGGTGGGCGCCTTCAGCCTTCTGCTGTTGATCGGCGGGGGAGTGGGGCTGTACCTGCTGTGGTTCACAAAAGGCCGGGATAAGCGGGTGGAGCTGGTGGCGGAGTACATGAACGAGCCGCCGTCGGACCTGCCGGCAGGCTTGGCCGGCACCCTGCTGGATGAGCGCGCCGACATGGCGGATGTGATAGCGACCATCGTGGACCTGGCCCGTCGGGGGTTCATCAGCATCGAGGAGATCGAGGAGCCGGGACTGCTGGGCATAGGTAAGAAAAAGGATTTCCGCTACCGCCTGCTGAAATCGCCGGAAGGCCTCTTGGACTATGAGAAAGCGCTGGTCAAAGGCCTGTTCGGCAGTAAGCAGGAACGCCGGCTCTCCGAGCTGAAAGAAAAATTCTACACCCATATCCCGACCATCCAAAAGGGCCTATATAAGGAGCTGGTGCGGCAGGGTCTGTACCGCCGCGACCCGGAGAGCGTGCGCAAATCCTTCGCCGGCCTGGGTATCGCAGGGATTGTCATCACCTTTCTATTGGGCTTTATTCTCGCTCCAATTTTGATCCCCTATGTGAGCACCTTCTTCTGCATCCCGGTGGCGCTGGGGGTGCTCTCCGTGGCGCTGATGGTGGTGTCGCGCTTCATGCCGGCGCGCACGGAAAAGGGAAGCGAGGAATATGCCCGCTGGAAGGCTTTCCGACGCTATCTGGAAAACATCGAGAAGTACGAGAGGGTCAAGGAGGCCGCTGACCTCTTTGACAAATACCTTCCCTATGCCATCGCTTTCGGGCTGGAGAAGTCCTGGATCGACAAGTTCGCGGCGGTGGAGGCGCCGGCGCCCCCTTGGTACATCCCATCGCGCCCATACGTGGGCGATACCCTGCGCCCTGTATCTTCCCAACCTTCCGGTGGGAGTATCCCGCGCGGGGGAGGTGTGCCAGGGCCGGCCAGCGCGCGCCCTGTCGGCACCCCCTCTCTCGATTCGCTCAGTTCCGGCATGTTCAACTCTCTATCTTCCATGAGTAGCGGCCTATTCTCCATGCTGAACTCCGCGTCCTCCACCCTTTCCAGCGCGCCGCGCAGTTCCGGCGGCAGTTTCGGCGGCAGAGGAGGGGGCGGCTTCAGCGGCGGCGGAGGAGGTGGAGGGGGTGGCGGCGGCGGCGGAGGCGGCGGCTTCCGCTGACCTTCGAGCCGATGTGCGGTGAAACGTGAAAGGAGCATAACATGAATGTCCACAGCACCACTGTCGGGGTGATTCTCATCGCCGTCGGGGCAATCCTGGGATTGGTCATCCTGGGCTTCATGGCCGCCGGCATTATCCAGTCGGAGCTGACGCCGGCCGGGGCGGTGTTGGGGTTTGGCCTGGGGCTGATCCTGGTTCTGCCGCTGATTGGCGGCGGTGTGTACCTGATGGTGCGCGGCCGGCAGGAGGCCGCCCAGCTTGCCGACATCCGCAAGGAGCGCCGCATCCTGGAAATGGTCAGCACCCAGGGCAAGGTCAGCATCTCCGAGCTGATCCTGGAACTGCGGGCGGACCGCGAAAAGGTCAAGGCCTGGATTTACGACCTGGTGGGCAAGGGCTTGTTCAGCGGTTACATCAATTGGCAGGAGGGGGTGCTGTACTCGCGGGATGCGTCCCTGCTGAAGACCAACAAATGCCCGAACTGCGGGGGCGAGATTGAGCTGGCCGGCAAGGGGGTCAGCCGCTGTCCGTTCTGCGGGACCGAGATTTTCCTCTCCGAATGAGCACACAAAGAAAGGAGTGCTGTCATGGACTTTCGGGACGTCATTGAGGGGGCCAAGGGAGGGCTGGAGAAGTTCGCGGCCAGCCTGCCCGGCTTCAAGGGCTACAAGGAAAAGGAGTGGCGCCGCGAGGCGGATAAGCTCCTGCGCGGCAAGCTGGCCGATGAGCTGTCGGCCCAGCTCCGCCGGCTGAACGAGCTACAGCTCCAACTGGTGGATTCCGGCCTCATCGAGTTCACCGATGACATGGGGCGCGCCATCAAGAAGCTGGAGAACCTGATTGACCGCATCAAGACCGCTACCTACGGGTACAGCGGCTTCTTTGATGCCATCAAGGTCAAGGAAGCGCAGTTGGATGCCATCTACGCCTTCGACGCCAAACTGCTGGAGCAGTTGCCCAAGGTCGCGGAAGCCATTGGCGCGGTGGAGCAGGATATCGAGGCCGGCACGGGCATCAGCGCCGGCATTAAGAAATTGGTCAAGGTCATCGCTGACCTGGCCGAGCAGTTCGAGAAGCGAAAAGAAGTGATCACCGGGTTTGGTGAGGGCACGCAGGCGGAGGAAGAACCGCCGGCGGCCCAGTAACATGAACCGCCTTTTACAAGGTAAGGAGGAATTCGGATGGCACGCATTTTTGATGTGATCGAATACTTTGACCCCACCGGCCGAGAAATTGTCCACCGCATCCCGGAGCACGGCTCCGGGGACTTCCGGTTGGGTTCTCAGCTCATCGTGCGGGAGAGCCAAACGGCGGTCTTCTTCCGCGACGGCAAGGCGCTGGACGTGTTCGGCCCCGGCCGGCACACCCTGACCACTGCCAACATCCCCCTGCTGGTGAAACTCATTGGGGCACCCTTTGGCGGGGAAACTCCTTTCAAGGCCGAGGTCTACTTCGTCAACATGCGCGAGTTCCTCGACATGAAGTGGGGCACCAAAGAGGCTATCACCCTGCGCGATTCGGAGCTGGGCATCGTGCGCCTGCGGGCGCACGGCCGCTACAGCATGCAGGTGGCCGAACCACAGCTCTTCGTCAATAAAATCGTGGGCACTATGGGCATGTATGAGACCTCGCAGATCGAGGACTACCTGCGGGGGATGATCCTTTCCTGGCTGACCGATTTGCTGGGGGAGACGTCCAAGACGGTGCTGGACCTGCCGCGGCTGTTCACCGAGCTGTCGGCCGGCGTCAAGGCCAAGCTGGCGGATGAGTTTGCCGGCCTGGGCCTGGCGCTGAAGTCCTTCTTCGTCGAGTCCATCAGCCTGCCCGAAGAGGTGCAGAAGATGATCGATCGCGGCGCCGGCATGCGGGCGGTGGGCGATCTGGACAGCCTGTTGAAGATGGACATGGCGGAGAGCCTGCGCGAGATGGCGGCACAGCCGGGCGGCGGAGAGGCGACCGGGGTGGGCATCGGTGCCGGCCTGGGCATGGGCGCGGCCATCGCGCAGACGCTGATGAGCTCCATGCAGCAGCAGAAGCAGGCGCCGGGTGCCGCGGCGGCCGCCGGCACCTTCCCATGTCCCAACTGCGGCACTCCCAATCCTGCCGGCGCGAAGTTCTGCAGTAACTGCGGTCAGAAGCTGGAAGGCACGAAGTTCTGCAGTCAGTGCGGCGCGCCGCTGGCGCCGGGTGCCAAGTTCTGCAGTAACTGCGGCGCCAAGGTAGAGTAAGGAACTTTCGACCATCGTCAGAGCGCCAATCCGCCAGCTGCAACGCTGGTAGGTTGGCGCTCTGCGCGTCGGGCAAGTAGCAGTTCTCGCCAGGTGGCTCTGGGATTTACTGTGAGCCCGCAAGGAGCAGTAGTTCCAGCTCGATTTCGTCCCGCAGGGGAATGCCGTACTCTCCGATGGCAGGGATTTGCGGCTTCCGCTTGCGTGCCTCCTCGACCGCGTTGCGGTGCACGGCCACCAGCACAAAGCCTCGCTTCTGGTAAAACCACAGGGCGTTCAGATTATCGTTGGTGGTGACAAGCCACAAACGCCGGCAGTTGGCGCTCTGCGCGGCCTTTTTGACCGCTTTCGCTAGGGCTGTCCCAATACCCATCGAAGGATACAGGCTGTTCAGCGTGATGATTTCACACTCCGCCCCTTGAACGTGGTACGTCACAAGCCCAACCCATTCACCGCCGCGATAGGCGATGAACCCCGGTAGGGCAGAGGGCTGGTAGCTAGTGCCGTGGACGACAATAAGGTCATCTCCCCAGAGTTTGGCCATCCATCTTGCCACCCTATCCGTATCGGCAGATGTGAGGGGACGAACCGCGAAAGCCTCCATTGGTGTGACCCACGCTGTCGGTTATGGGATAGTCGGGAGCTGGTACGTGGTAAATTACACCCTAATCGGGGCAGATCGCAATGTCGGGGCGGAATTGTCGGGGGCGGTAGTTGCAGTTATAATAGCAGGGTGTGAGCCGGCAGGGAAAGGACGACCACATGAACACAGCAGAGGCCGCGGCCCAGAAAATTATCCATAACGTCGAAAAAGTTATCATCGGCAAACGCCAGGTGATTCATCTCATTATCCTGGCCCTGTTTACCGAAGGCCACGTCCTCATCGAGGACGTGCCCGGTGTGGGCAAAACCATGCTGGCACGCGCCATCGCGAAGTCCATCGGATGCAGTTTTCGGCGCATCCAGTTCACGCCCGACATGCTGCCCAGCGATATCACCGGCGTCTCGGTCTTCAACCAGAAAACGCGCGAGTTCGAGTTCCGACCCGGGCCGGTCATGGCCAACATCGTCTTGGCGGATGAGATCAACCGTGCCACACCCAAAACGCAGTCCGCCCTGCTGGAAGCGATGGAGGAGCGGCAGATCACCGTGGATGGGGTCACCTATGCACTGGAATCCCCGTTCCTGGTGTTCGCCACACAGAACCCCATCGAGTATGAAGGGACATTCCCTCTGCCGGAGGCGCAGGTGGACCGCTTTATGATGCGCGTCAGCCTGGGCTACCCGGCCGAGGAGCAGGAGATCGCCATCCTGGATGCCCAGCAGTACGACCATCCCATCCGCCATCTGGAGCAGGTGATCACGCTGGGAGAGCTGATGGCGGCGCAGGAACATGTCAAGCAGGTATATGTATCGGACCTGATGAAGGAATACATCGTGCATCTGGTGGGGGAGACGCGCCGGCATCCTGACGTCTATCTCGGCGCCAGCCCGCGCGGCAGTCTGGCACTGTACAAAACAGCGCGCGCCCTGGCCGCCACCTTGGGACGCGATTTCGTGATACCGGACGATATCAAGGCGCTGGCCATCCCTACTCTGGCCCATCGGCTGATTCTCAGCCCTTCCGCCAGGCTCAAGAATGTGGACCAGGAGGCTATTGTCCAAGAGATACTTGATTCGGTGCCGGTGCCGGGGTCGCGCGTGCCGTCGCGGCCGGCCGGTTCCTAGACCCCCACGCCCAGACAGACGGGCGCTCCCATATCTCACGGCAGGAGAGGCAACCCTGTGGCTAACGCAGACTTCGTGTTCTTACACGCGCCAAGCGTATATGATTTCCGGCGGGAGTCCATCCTCTACGGGCCTATCAGCGACCTGGTGCCCTCGACTCCCGTGTTTGAAATGTATCCCATCGGCTTTACCACCCTGGCGGACTACTTGGAGCGCCGCGGATTTCGCGTGCGCATCGTGAACCTGGCGGTGCGCATGCTGAAGAGCCGGCGCTTCGACCCGGAGAAGCTCATCCGCCGGCTGAACCCCCTCGCCTTCGGCATTGACCTGCACTGGATGCCGCATGCCCACGGCGCTGTCGAGGTCGCCCGGCTCGTCAAACGCCACCATCCCTACACCCCGGTCATCTTCGGCGGCTTCTCCTCCTCGTACTTCCATGAGGAGCTGGTCCAGCGCCCGGAAGTGGACTTCGTCATCCGCGGGGATTCCACCGAGGAACCCCTGGCCCAGCTCATGGAGCTGATACGCGCCGGCAAGCTCGACGACGAGAGCCTTGCCCAGGTGCCCAACCTAACTTGGACCGACTCCGCCGGCCGGGTGCGCGTCAATCCCATCACTTACAGCCCGTCCGACCTGGACCATGTCATCATTGACTACACCTACGTGGTACGGGCGGTGGCACGCTATGCGGACCTGGCCAACTTCGTCCCCTTCAAGGACTGGCTGACCTATCCTATCACCGCCGCCCTGACCGTGCGCGGCTGTACCCACAACTGCCGCACCTGCGGCGGCTCTGTATCCGCCTTCCGCCGCATCCACAACCGCTCTCGGCCGGCCTTCCGCTCGCCGGCGCAGTTGGCCGAAGACCTGCGCAACATCCGCAAGTTCTCGCGCGGCCCCATCTTCATCCTTGGGGACCTGCGCCAGCCCGGCATGGATTATGCCAAGGAGTTCCTGCGGCTGGTGGGCGTGGACCCCGGCCCAGTGATTCTGGAGCTGTTCGACGCGGCCGACCGCGAGTACATCCAGAAGCTGGCGCGCACCTTTCCCAATTTCACCATGGAGATTTCCCCGGAGTCCCATGATGACGAGGTGCGGAGGGCCTTCGGCCGGCCCTATACCACCGCGGCCATGGAAGAGACCATGGCCTACGTGCTAGAGGCCGGCTGTAAGCGCCTGGATGTCTTCTTCATGATCGGTCTGCCCAAGCAGGACCTTCAGTCCGTGATGGACACGGTCGCCTACTGCGGGCATTTGATGGAGCGCTTTGATGCCGGCGCCGATAAGCGCCTCTTCCCCTTCATCTCGCCGCTGGCGCCGTTCGTGGACCCGGGGAGCGAGGTCTTCGAGCGCCCGGAGGAATACGGCTATACCATCCTCTTCCGCTCCTTGGAGGAGCACCGCCAGGCCCTCCTAGCGCCGAGCTGGAAATACGTGCTCAATTACGAGACGGTGTGGATGGACCGACACCAGATTGCCGAGGCGACCTATGAGGCTGGCTTCCGTCTGAACCGCCTGAAAAAGCAGTACGGCCTGATTGACCCGGCGGTGGCTGATGCCACGGAGCGCAGGATTCAGCGCGCCCGCCGGCTCATGGCCCAGATTGACGATATATTGCAGATCGCCGACCCCATGCGCCGCCAAATGCTGTTGAACGCGCTCAAACCCCAGGTGGATACCGCCAACCTCTCGACCGTCTGCGAGAAGACCGAGCTGAACCTGCCGGTGGGCCTGCTGAAGTTCAACCTGTGGAGCGCGGCCGGCATCGTGCTGGCCGGGGCCATGGGCCGCCGGCGGCTGGTCACCGTCCCCAACGGGGGCGGGGACAAAAAGCCCTGAACCTGGCAGGGACCATCCCTGCCCCACGAAAGGAATATACCATGTCCGACAAAGTGCTGGTGGCGTATGGAACCAAGTACGGTGCCACGGCGGAGATCGCCGGCCGCATCGGCGAGGTGCTGGAGAAAGCGGGATTCACCGTAGATGTCCTCTCTGCGGAGAGGGTTGCTGATATCTCCTCGTATGATGCCGTGGTGCTGGGCAGTGCCGTGTACGCCGGCAGTTGGCGCAAAGAGGCCGCCAAACTGCTGACCGCGCAGGAAAGCGTCCTGGCGGAGCGCCCGGTATGGCTCTTCTCCAGCGGGCCGACGGGCGTGGGCGACCCGGTGGAACTCCTCAACGGCTGGCGTCTGCCCGACGCCCTGCGGCCTGTCGCGGAGCGCATCAAGGCCCGGGACATCGCTGTCTTTCACGGTGTGATAGACATGCAGAAGCTCAGCCTTCCCGAACGACTGCTGATCAAGGGCATCAAGGCGCCGGCCGGCGACTTCCGCGACTGGCCGGCCATCACGGCCTGGGCGGAGAACATCGCGCGAGCACTGCAGTCCGCGTAACACGGCTTTCGGCAATTCGGGAGCGGGAACGTGCTGAAACAGGGCTGGGTGGCGCTGGGACTGCTGGTCGCGGCCGTGATATGGGCCATGATCACAAGCTGGCGCCTGCTGTATCACGTCAGCTATGCCCTGGCGTTCATCCTGGTCCTTTCGCTTCTCCTGACCATTAATGACCTGCTTGGGGTGCAGGTGGAGCGGGCTATCCGCACCCATCGCTCCCAGGCCGGCAAATATTTCGACGAGGAGTTCGTCCTCGTCAACCGCGGCTGGCTGCCCAAACGCTGGCTGGAGGTGCGGGACCATTCCACGCTTCCCGGGCACCGCGCCGGCCGCGTCATCAGCGGCCTCGGCCCGCGCCAGCGCTATATCTGGGCGGTGCGCACCTACTGCGGCCGGCGCGGGCGCTTCCGGCTGGGGCCGTTGAGCCTGCACAGCGGGGACCCGTTCGGCTTCTTCTTCCTTTCCCGCCGGCTGGCCAGCGAGGAGGAGCTGATCGTCTACCCCCATATGGTGGACCTGCCAGGCCTTCAGCTCCCCTTCGGCGAGCTTTCGGGCGGCACCGCCATGCGCCGGCGCACCCAGCATGTCACCGACCAGGTCGCCGGCGTGCGCGAATACGTCCACGGCGACAGCTTCAACCGCATCCATTGGAAAAGCACGGCACGCGTCGGCCGGCTCATCTCCAAAGAGTTCGAGCTGGAGCCGGTCACCGATATCTGGCTGTACCTGGACCTGGACGCGCACATGCATGTCAGCGCGCCCTGGGCGGAGGAAGTGGATCGGAGCGGGCCGGCACTGCTGTGGAGCGAACGGCGGCCTCCGCCCCTTCCTCCCAGCACCGCGGAGTATGCGGTTAGCGCCGCGGCTTCCCTGGCCAAACAGCTCCTGTCCATGGGCCGCGCCGTGGGACTGGTGGCATACGGCCAGAAGCGGGAAGTCATGCCGGCGGATCGCGGGCCTCGACAGCTTGTGAAACTGCTGGAGGCGCTGGCAGTGCTGGAAGCGAGCGGCACCGTGCCCATTTCTCTGGTGCTGGAAGCGGAGGCGCGGCATCTGCATCGCGGCACCGGCCTTATCATCATCACGCCGGCCTTCGACCTGGAATGGGTGCGCGTGGCCCAGGCTGTGGGGATGCGGGGAGTGCGTCTCGCTGTGGTGCTTATTGCCGGCGAAAGCTTCGCGCCGGCGCCGCCGATCGCGCCGGTGCAAGCCGCACTGATGTCCAGCGGCATCCTCTGCACCGTGGTGCGCCGCGGTGATGACCTGGCCGACCGTCTGCGCTTCACTGCCGGCGGCTGACCCCCAGGCGGCAGTTACCTGACCGACTGTTCCGAGTGTTTGTGTGAGGGTGTTGAAAACGTCCAAACATATACTCTGTGGAAGAGCGGCCTGGCGGCTGAAGCCGCGGCAGCAACTGCGAAGCCTGCGCAGGCCGACTTCGCAGGCACAGCCGGAGTTTCAACTGCTAGGCCTTTTCAACGTTCAATTCGCCG
>CALIBQ010000079.1 GCA_938049385.1 uncultured Anaerolineae bacterium | reverse complement strand
TTGTGGAGCGCTGTTTTGCTTGGATGGACAACTGCCGTCGTTTGGTAGTTCGCTATGACCGTGATGTGCATATGTATAAAGCCTTTTGCTTGATTGCCATCATTCTATGGTGCATCGATCGAATTATGAAATAGGTTCTATTCTTTTAATGAAGGACAGCAAGTTATCAACCCCTTGATTGAAGTATGGAAGGTCATGAAACCACGGCGGGTCGGCACCGGAACAGAAGGAGAGCCGTGGCCCACAAGAGTCCCATATTAACAAGTATCTGAAACCCCACCCCCTGTACCCTTCCCCTTGCACGGGGAAAGGTATATGGGGTGGGCTAGCTTGTACCGAAATCGACGGCAATTCTTTATTCAACACTCTCGCTCACCGGTTGTATTTTTATCCCTCCCCGCTGTTGCGCGCAACGCCTCCTAGCGGGTGCTTGCGCGGGACGCCCGGCCGGCGCGGGTACTGCGCCGGCGTTGGCGCGGCCTTGCGTATCAGCACCAGATAGCGCTCCTCCGCCAGGCCCGGCACCTCCACCCGCACCAGCCGCTCCAGCCGGCCGCCCAATACCGTCAGCGCGAACTCTGCTTTCTGGACCTCCTGGGCCGCCGCCGGCCCCTTATAGGCCACCACCAACCCGCCTACCCGGGCGAAGGGCAAGGTGTACTCCGCCAGCTCCGGCAGGCCTGCCACCGCCCGCGCCACCACCAGGTCATACTGCTCCCGATAGGGAGGCCGCCGGCCCAACGCCTCCGCCCGTTCGTGCAGGGCGATGGTGTCGCTCAGGCCCAGCAGGGCGATGATGTGCCGCAGGAATTCCACCTTTTTTGCGGTGGCCTCCACCAGCGTCAGCCGTATCTGCGGACAGACGATCTTGAGCGGGATTCCGGGGAAGCCGGCGCCGGCGCCCACATCCATCACGCTCGGCTGGCCTTCAGGGCGCCAGACGGTCAGCAGGGAGAGGGAATCGAGAAAATGCTTGACCTGGATCTGGTCCCGCTCCTCGATAGCGGTCAGGTTGAAGCGGCGGTTCCATTCCATCAGCTCATCGCAGTATCTGCGGAACTGCTCGAGCTGGGCCGGCGTCAGCGTCAACCCGAACCGCCGCGCGCCTTCTGCCAAAAGCTTCATTGGCACACGCTCTGCAGAAAGACACTTACGCCGGCGGCCTCGCGCCGCGGGAGCGGACCAGCGCGCCGATGACCAGGAGCACACCGATCAGCAGGAGCAGGAAAGCGCCGACGAACCCGCCGGCCGGCCGCTCCAGCAGTCCCACCAGGATGGCGAACACTGCCAGGCTGGCCGCGCCGATGGCGGCGGCGATAAGCAGAGGCTGGGCGCGCCGGCCGAGGAAGTAAAGCGCCAGCAGGCCCAACGCCACCGCCAGCGGCTCCACCGTCCACAGATAGACCCAGGCGCGCCAGTAGCCGGTCAGGCTGGTGAACAGGAACGCCAGGCAGTTGACCAGGAACAGGACGGCTGGGAAGGTCAGCCCGTACAACTGCCGACGGTTCTCCCACCAAATAAGGACCGGCAGAAAAAAGCCTACTCCCACCCAGCCCAGCAGGAGCGGCCACAGCCGGCGCATGCTCAAGGGGCTGTCCGGTCCCAGCAGGAGACCGCCCAGGCTGGTGAGAAAGAAGAACAAGCCCAGCAGTAGCACCATGATGCCCACGTACAGCAGGCCCCGATTGCGCATCTTTCACCTCCGGTTCACTGGAGCGCGGCCTTCTCGCCGGCCGCCGGCACCGATACCACAAATCCTCCTAGGGGGCGCAGTTTTTCCGCCAGGCTCTGGGCGGCGTCTTCCTCCCCATGCACCAGATAAATATGCTTCAGCCGGCCCAGCTCCATGCCGCGCACATATTCGGTCAGCTCCTCATAATCGGCATGGGCGCTGTAGCCAGTGATCAGCTCCACCCGCGCCCGCAGTTGATACGGCTCGCCGAAGATGCGCACCTCCGGCTGGCGCTCCAGCAGGCGCCGGCCCAGGGTGTGCTCCGCCTGGAACCCCACCAGCAGGATAACACTGCGCGGGTCCTCGATGTTGTTCTTGAGGTGGTGCAGGATGCGGCCGTGCTCGGCCATGCCGGAGGCGCTGATGATAACGGCCGGCTCCCGCAGGAAGTTCAACTCCTTCGACTCCTCCATGGAACGGATATAATGCAGGTCCTGGAAGCCAAAGGGGTCTCTCTGGTGGTTGGAAGCGATGAATCCGCGGACTTCTTCATCGTAGCATTCCGGATGCAGGCGGAATATCTCGGTCACGTTCACCGTCAATGGGCTGTCCACGAAGATCGGCAGGCGCGGGATTTTGCGCGCCTCCCAGAGCCGATGGAGATGATACACAATTTCTTGGGTGCGGCCGACGGCGAAGGCGGGGATGATGACCTTGCCGCCCTGGCGGTATGCCGCGATGACGATCTCGCGCAGCCGGCGTTCGGCGTCCTGGGGCGTCTCATGCCGGCGGTTGCCGTAGGTGCTCTCCAGGATGAGGTAATCCACCCCCGGCACGGTCTCCGGATCACGCAGGATGGGCAGGTCGCGCCGGCCCACATCCCCGCTGAACATCAGCCGATGCCTTTGCCCGTTCTCCTCGATGTCCAGCACGACGAAGGCGGAACCCAGGATATGGCCGGCGTCGTAAAAGGTCAGGGTGATGCCCGGGCCGATGGTCATGGGGCGGTGATAGCCCACGCTGACGAACGAGGGCAGGCAGGCGACCGCATCGGCCACAGTGTAGATAGGCTCTACTGGCGGCAGGCCCTGACGGGCGCGCTGCTTGTTCACGTAGGCGGCGTTTTCCTCCTGGATATGGGCGCTGTCCTGGAGCATAGCACTGCACAGGTCGCGGGTGGCCGGCGTGCTGTATATCGGGCCGCGAAAGCCCAGCCGCACCAGGTTCGGGATGTTGCCCGAGTGGTCAATGTGGGCGTGTGAGAGCACCATAGCGTCAATGGAGGAGGGGTCAAAGGGGAGCTGTCGGTTGCGCTCGTAGGATTCCTGCCGGCGGCCCTGAAACAGCCCGCATTCCAGCAGGAGCCGGAAGCCGTTCACCTCCAGCAGGTGCATGGAGCCAGTGACGGTGCGCACGGCGCCAAGGAACTGGATTTCCATGTCGGGCCTCTATGCATGTGATGTGGATATTATACACCACATGCCGGCAAATTGTCACCTGTGGAGGGCATCAAAAAAGTAGGGGCGGCTCATGAGCCGCCCCTACAGCAGGACACGTCCTGTCTTTACTTGTGGATAACGATACTGCCGCCCATCACCGCGGTGGTGGGATCAGCCGCATCGCCGGCGCCCATCTGGTTGTCATAGACGATTTCCCCAGTGGCCTTATCCCAAATCTTGATGCGGAACTTGTCCACACCGCCGCCGCCAGATACCTGGCCGTCAATGGCGGTAAGCATGAAGCCGTAACTGCCGGCGCCGTTCACCGTGCCGACGCCCTTGAACTGCGCCCGGGCACCCGCCACCACCAGCCACTCGTAAGAGGTGCTCTTGAACTTGAAGTTCGCCACGTGAAACTGGAACTCGGTGTTGCCCACTGGCACGTTGGCGCCCTTCTGGTACTTGGCGACGAAGCCGAAGGTAGCCTTGCCGGTCAGGGCCGGGTTGGCGGCATAGGCGCCCGCCGGCGACATGATCCAGCCGCCGCCTGTCACGAATCCGCCGCTGGGGTCGTACACAGCGAGCAGGATGGCATCCTCACCGCTCACGTTGCCGGCCTTGTCCACGGCATGCGCCCGCACCAGCACCACATGGGCCGCATCGAAGGTGATGCTGACGCTCCACGGCGCGCTGGTGGCGGTCAGCGGCGTCCAGGTGCTCCCGCCGTCCAAGCTGTACTCGTACACCACCTGGGCCAGGCCGGATAGAGTATCCTCCACCGCAGCGCTGAAGGTTACGAGGGTGTTGACCGCCGCCGGGTTGGGGGTGGCAGTGAGATTGCTCAAAGTGGGCGGGGTCTTGTCGATGTTGATTCCGCTCACGGTGGTGCTGGCGCTGTTGCCGGCCTGATCCACCGCCGTCCCGGTGGCCGACTGGCCCGCGCCCTCGCCGCTCAGCGTCACATCCGGGCCGCAGGAGGCGATGCCCGAGAGGGCGTCACTGCAGGTGAACGTCACCGTCACGTCGGTGTTGTTCCAACCGTAAGCGTTCGGGCCGGGCGAGCGGGAGCCTGTGATGGTGGGCGGGGTGGCGTCGCGCTTGATGGTGACAGATGCGGAGCTGGTCCCGCCGGCACTGGTCGCCGTGCAGGTCAGGGTCGTGCCGGCAGTATCCGAGGCAATAGTGGTAGGATCACAGCCGGACATGGAGGTAATTTCTGATTCGTTGTCAACCACCGTCCAGCTCACCGTCACATCGCTCACATACCAGCCGTCGTTCCCCAGCGTGCCGGAGACGTTTGGCGTGATGACCGGCGGCGTAGTGTCGGAGGGAGGGTTGACAACCAGGGTGAATGCCGCCGGCGCCGTCTCCCACAAACTACCGCTCCTGCCTCCCGTCACGCTGGCCACCGAGATGGTGTACTCGCCTGCGGTGCTGGATGAGAACGTGACAGTTTTTGCGTTTGCCGTACCGCAGCCAGTGAAAGTGAGGGAAGTTGAGCTTGCGGTGACGCCGGCCGGCACGGAAAGGGTCACAGTCGCCGGGTCATTACCCGTCGCATTGCACCCGTTTACATCACCTGGGGGTATATTGTTTTCTGTCTTAATGTAGAAGCCGACTGTTGCCGAACCGCCGGCGGTAATCGTCACGATCTCCAGCGCAGGGTCCACCGTAGTGTCAATGGTATTGACCACTTGGTCGGCGAAGACGGCCCAGGCGGCGCCCAGCGCCAGCAGTACGGCGATCGCCAGCGCCGCGGCAATACGACCCCTCTTTGTTTGCAGAAATTTCATTTGACACCTCCCTTTGCGTTTTCATACGGTATCAGGACACACTGCCGGCGTGAGACAGTTTTCATCCGCGCGGAGGGAAGGGCAGAGCCGGCCGCTCCCCTTTCACCCATGTGCTGACCATCACCCCCTTTCTCCAGCGCCCCCTATCATTGGGGCGACTCATGAGCCGTCCCTGCGCGATGGGTCTGGACAAGCCGGACCCCACAGGTCTGGACGAGCCAGGCCCCTACAACGGGTCTGGACAAGCCAGCCCCCTACTTGATGAGGCTCACCGCCTTGTACTCCCAGGGTTCGCCCGGTTCGCCGGAGGTACTGCCGCAGTTGGTCATGCACGAGTTACTGCAGTCCATGATGGCGACGATGGCCTTGCCGATAATTGGGTTCTTTGGCGATTTTGTCGGCGTCGGTTCAGGCGTTACCCCGGGCGGCGGTAGGGTGGGCGTGGGCAGTTCGATGGGGTCCAGCCGCACTTTCTGGTCCCAGCCCACCACCTTGATGCACCCGACGGCGGTGATCCAGTAGCGCATGCCGCCCGGGCAGTTGCCCGAGGGATCCTTACAGCCTACCGACTCAAACAGCGGCACGGCCACCGTGTCCCCCTTCCGAGCATTCACACCGTCCTTGATGCCGGCCTTAACGCCAGAGTCGCCCGAGATGCAGGCCGGCAGGTCAATCTTCGTGCCCGAATTGTTGCGGATCCAGCATTCGAGCTCTGACTCCCCACAGCCCGGCTGGAGGCATACGTGGGAATAGACATCCAGCACCCCCGACAGGTCCAGCCAACCCCGGTCGCCTCCCACCACCACGTCATCATCGCCATCATTGTCCAGGTCGCAGTCGTAGACCTTGCAGTCCACAATCTGATCGTCATCCCAGACGTAGAAAGGCTTATTGCACTGCTCGGCCTGGATCAGATACTGCCAGCGGTCGATGTCGAAGGCGACGGGCCACAGGCCGCAGGCGCTGGTGACCTTGCCGCAGGCGGCGGTGGCGTCGGCGCTGACGGTCACAATGGGGATCCCGATGATGCCGCCGAAGAAGACCTGCACGCGTTCGACGACGAGGACGGTGACGGTATTGCTTCCAATGGTGATGGTCGCTTCCTGTGCCCAGGGGCGGTGGTTGCGCGTGATGGCGTACTCAAAGGCCTTGGCTCGGGCGGCGCTTGCACTGCCGCCCAGGCACAGTTCGCGGGCGCCGGCCAGGGCGCCGGCGTCGGCAGCGTTTTGCATATGCCGGCGCTCCGTCCACACCATCCCGAAGTCTATGGCGAAGGCAATGACGGTCAGCAGACCCAGCAGGGCGAACGCTACCCAGACGAGCGTCTGCCCTCGTTGATGTTTGAGCCAGTTCATGGTGCCCTCCTTTCGCGGCACAAGCCGCCCGGGGCGGGTGTCAATATCCCAACCCTGTTCACATCTGATCATTCCCAAACTTGATCATGCGTGTGGTGCTGGACAGCACGAAATCGCCGATGCCGGTGATGCTGGCCATCCAGGTGCGGTACTGGAATGAGACCGTCACGCTGATGGGTTCTCCCCGGCCGGCGCACGCTGACAGCGGGTCCGGTTCAATGATGACGTTGCCCGGATACAACTGTACACCGCTGTTGGCCGCCTCCTGCAGGGTCGCGTTGATGATCTCGTTCCGCAGAGCTGTGCGTTGGGTGATCTCCGGATAGCACGGCAGGCGCGAGGCAATGCGCGCTCCCTCCCGGGCAGCATTGGCGATGACAACGTAGGAGTAAAACGCCCGGCCCAGATCCACCACGCCGGCCAGCAGAAGAAGCAGTACCGGCGTTACAATGGCCATTTCCAGCAGATTCGCTCCTCGCTCCGATTTTCTCCGCATATGCCACACTCCCTCGCCTTTAGCCAGAGGTAACTGTCACCTGCAGGCAGAGATTATTACGGCGCCCGGCGGTCATACAGGCGCAGGTAGAACTGCCGCAACAGCTCGTCCACGATATCGTTCAACCTGGTCCAGACATCGGCCGCCCACTGCTGGCCGCCGGCCCATGTCTTCTGGAGCTGGGCGCTCTGCTGGGCGCGCTCGATAATCTGCGGCAGGAACAGCGCCGCAATCAGAAGGAGCACCAGGGCGGCGATCAGGAGGGCCGCTCGGCGTGTTCGGCCGGCCCTCTCCACCACCGCGCCGCCGGCGCGCCGTGCCCGGGCCTCCTCGGTGATGACTGCTGGCACGATGGCCGGCGCCAGGCCGTAAAGCACGGCGAAGAGGAGCAGGCTTCCCAGCGACGGCAGGGAGACGTCCAGACGCCAAGATGCCAGCCCCCAGCCGGCAAGCATGCTGACTGCCAGGACAGCCGCCCAGATCAGCACCTGCACCAGCAGGCGCCGAAGCCCGTACAGGAAGGGCCAGGCCGGCGGAAGCAGTGCCCGCCAGATAACCCCCAGCAGTGCCCAGAATATGCCCACCATGGCCGCGCCGGCGAGGTTCGGCCCGAGCACAGCGTTCATCGGCAGGTTCCACCCTGGCCATACCCCGGCCAGCGCCATCAGCAGGCCGATGCCGGCCCCCAGCGCGCCGAGGAGCAGAAAGGCCCCCGCCGGCCGAAGCACCGCCCGGTGCAGGGGCGACGGCATGGCCACCACGCGGAAGCGCACCGGTATTTCCACCGGCTCCGCCATGGCACGGGAACTCACGATCACGCTGGCATGATAGGGTTCGGGGTCAATTAACAGACTGGAAGTATTGACCGTGACCAGTGCACGGCAGGGTTCCCCTTGGAAAGACTTGGGCTCCACCTGCATCCAGGGATGGCTGGTGCGCAGTTCCCCGAAGCAGTAACCGCCTTTGCGGTGCAGGCGCACGACGGCGGTGGCGGTATCGTCGGCGATGATGTACCCCAGGTTCACTCGCTTGGGCCGCACCCGGGGGCGCCGGCGCTTCACCAGACCCGTGCCCACCAGGAACAGCTCCAGCGCCTGACGGGTATCGGTTGGCGACTCGCGCAGTGCTGTATGGGCCAATTCCGCTAGGTGCGGCGCCCCAATTTCCTCCAGCCATTTCTCCAGGGTACCGTTGCTCAGATGGTGTATACCGTCCGAAGGGTGGCGGTCCATGTGCCGCACCAGGGCGCGAATGGTCCAGGCCCTGGCCCCTCGGCCGAACAGGCCGCCCGAGCGGAAAATGAAGGGTTTTTGGGCACGCTGGGAGCGGGCGATCCAGCGGTCGCGCAGGGCTTCGCCAAGGACTTGCCGTGTTTCCTCATCCGTCAGCACCGCATCTGGGGCCATTTCTTCTGCCATAAGGGTCTCCGCAAGCGATTCCTGCCGCAGGCCCGACGATTCCAGCACCTTCCATTCCGGGGAGTCGGAGTTGGGAAGGCGCACCACATGGAAACAGCGAACCACTGGGTTAAGATATGGAAACTCGTCCTGCAGAAATGCTTTCATGGCCTGCACGGCCTGCTGAGCGCCGGCGTTCAAATAGCGCGCCCGGACGCCGGCGCCTTCCTCTCCCAGCTCACGCCGCGCGAACCGCGTCATGGCCGCCCAATCTACAACCTTCAGCAGTGTTAATCCCTGAGGGCTGATGACGACGGCATCGAGGGGGCGTTGATAGACGACAGCATCGGCGACAATAATGCAGTCCTGCGGCAGCATTTCGCTGAGGTAGAGGGCCACAGAGTCTTGTTCCACAATTCCGCCGGCTGCCAGAAGTTCCGCCATCGCAGCGCTCTGTCCAGCCTACCTTTCGATCTGCCGCCCCTCTTTATTCCAGGGTTATCTTCTCATCCACCAGGCGCTCGCGGACGAAGTTGCCGTCGGGGACGATGCGGAAATGTGCGGCGTCAAGCGCATATTCCATGTCCACCGCGCTCACGCCGGCGCGGTTCTTTTCCACGCTGAGGACCACCCAGTTGCGCATGGCCTCTGCCTGCAGGGGGTTGTAAATCAGATGCTCGCGGCTGACGATGGCAAATTTGTTGTTCAGGATCAGGCCGATATCCGCCTCGTACTGCAGGGCAGAACTGCCCCGCAGGTCGGAGAAGCGCATGCGCTTCGCTTTCAGGCCCGGGCGGTCGGACGCGGCGATGGCAATCACCGGGATATCCAGCGTTAGTGCCAGCTCCTTCAGGCCGTGCGCCAGAAAGACGGTTACTTCCTCTTCTTGTTCCAGCACCACCCGGGGGACCGGTATCTTTTGTAGATAGTCTACCACCAGCAGGAGCTTGCTCGAAACCGTTCGCAGTGCTCCCTCCGTCCAGCGCTGGATCTCGTCCAACGTAGAGTTGCGGCCGCTGGCGCTAACGACGAGGAGCCGGCCGGCGTAGGAAGCCACTCTGTCGAGCACAGCGGCGTAGCGCGGCACCCGCTGGAGCATGGCCAGCAGGCCGGCGCCCGGCGGCGCGTTGAGGGACATTTCCGTCAGCCGACGCATGGTCAGCGCGTCGTCCTTATGGCCCATCTCCGCGCTTTCCAGGCACAGCACGCGGGAGAAGAGGTGGGCCTCACTGTGCTCGTAGCAGACGTACAGGGCGCCGGCGGCGGGGTCCCGATGCACCACATTGCGGGCAACTTGCAGTCCCCAGATGGTTTTGCCCACGCCCGTCGGCCCGCCGATGATGAGCAGTTCGCCGCGCCGGATTCCCCCGTTGAGCACCTCGTCCAGCGGGAGGAAACCGGTCGGGAAGGGCCGCATGTGCTCCAGGTTGCCGGCGGCTACCTCACTCTCGACCGTCTCCATCACCTCGGCCAGCGGCACAGGTCGGATGGCTTCATCGGGTCGGACAGAGCTTTTCTGGATATCGGTCAGCCGTTCCAACGTCGCGCTCCTAGCGTTTTTCCTTCCGTTTCGCCGGCGCAAAGATGCTCGGGTCCAGGAAGATGCCGGCGGCTTCCACCTTGTCCATGAACTTGGGCCGCACGCCGGTGGCGGTGAAATAGCCCTCCACCCGGTTCCCCTGCACACCGGTCTGGACGAACTGGAAGATGTCCTGCATGACGATGACATCGCCTTCCATGCCCTGCACTTCGGTCACCCGCACCACCTTGCGGCTTCCGTCGCTGAGGCGGTCCAAGTGCACCACCAAGTCGAAGGCGGAGGCGATCTGCTCGCGGATGGCGCGCAGGGGCAGGTCCATGCCGGCCATCAACACCATGGTCTCCACTCTGTGCAGGGTATCGCGCGGCGAGTTGGAGTGCACAGTGGTCAGCGAGCCGTCATGGCCGGTGTTCATAGCCTGAAGCATATCCAGCGCCTCGCCGCCGCGCACCTCGCCCACCACGATGCGGTCCGGGCGCATGCGCAGGGCGTTGATGACGAGCTGGCGGATCGTGACCTCGCCGCGCCCTTCCACGTTGGGCGGGCGCGCCTCCAGCCGCACCACATGCCTCTGCTGGAGCTGAAGCTCCGCCGCGTCCTCGATGGTGATGATGCGTTCGTTGTTCGGCAGGAAGCTAGAGAGCACATTCAGCAGGGTGGTTTTGCCAGTGGATGTGCCGCCGGAGATGACGATGTTCAGCCTCGCCAGCACGCATGCCTTAAGGAACTCCGCCATCTCCCTAGTAAGCGTATTGAGCCGCAGGAGGTCTTCCATCGAGTATACCGCCTTGGCAAACTTGCGAATGCTGATGCAGGGGCCGTTAAGCGCCAGGGGCGGTATGATGACATTGACGCGTGAGCCGTCCGGCAGGCGCGCGTCCACCATAGGACTGCTTTCGTCGACGCGCCGGCCCAGCGGAGACACGATGCGCTCGATGATGCGCATCAGGTCCTCGGTATCCCGGAAGCGCAGGTTGGTTTCCTCCAGCTTTCCATCCCGTTCGATAAAGACCTGCTCCGGCCCATTCACCAGGATTTCCGTGATGGTCTCATCCTCGAGAAGGGCTTGGAGCGGCCCGTAGCCGAGGATGTCGGCCACCACTTGTTCGAACAGTTCGGCCCGCTCGATGCGGCTGAGCGGCACCTTCTCTTCGACGAGCGTTTGATCGAAGATGCGCTCCAGGGCGCGGCGGACCTCCTCCACATTATCCGTGCGGACGGTGGGGCTTAGTTCCGCCAACAGTCGGCGGTGCACCTTCTCTCGGATCATCCGGTTGCGTTCATTCTCGTCCTTGCGCACCCGTGTGGGCGAGACTGCTGGTCTGGATGTGAGGTTGGAATTGCGCGAGAAGTTCACCATGTCATTTCACCCATATCGGATCGTATTCGTCCCAGGTGGTTTCGCTCAGCCGGCGAAGATTCTGCCCGTTCACATCAATCACGTAAATTTGCTTCACTCCTGTGCGGTTGGACCAGAAGACGATCTGCGTGCTGTCCGGCGACCAGGAGGGATGCTTGTCCCATTCCCACTCGTTCGGGGTGAGGTTGCGCGGATCGCTTCCATCCGGGTAGATGACCCAGATATCATCGCTGGTGCGCTCCTGGCTGACAAAGGCGATGCGGCTTCCGTCCGGTGCCCAGACCGGGTCATACGAGACCTTGGAAAAGCCCTTGGTGACTTTCCAGGTGGGGGCCTTGCCCCACTGGTCCACCTCGCCTTGGATATAGACCATCGGCGCGGAATCGCCTTTGTCCTTGGTGACGTAGACCCGGTAGCGGCCGTCCGGTGAGCGCCGCTCGCTCTCCCACAACTGTTCGAACTGCTGACGCAGTTTCAAGTCGTTGCCGATGTAGCGCCGGCCTGTGCCGTCCGGATTCATCATCCAGAAGCCGGTCTGCCCCTCTTTGTCCGCCCAGAACACAATCTTATTGTGCAGGGTCGCCAGCACCACGGTGGGCGTGGGAGATGGGATGGGCGTCGGTGTTGGGATGGGCGTAGGCGTGCCGGTCGCCGTGGGTGTCGGCGTGGGCGTCAGCATAGGTTGGACCTCTTCCATGCGTGCCCGGGCCATTACTGGCTCTCCGACCGGCAGGAGCGAGGCTTTTCGGTACTGTTCCCAGGCGTAATGATAATCCTTTTGATCGCGATGAAGGTCGCCACTGCGAATGTAAGCGTCGTACAGCATCTCTATAAAAGCGCCGTGGAGGTAGTCTGGGCGCTGGGCATACACGGCGCCCAGGGCATCGGCGGCGGCATCCCAGCGGCCTGCCAGGTATGCCTGTTGGCCGGCCAGGAAGGAGCTGGCCATCTGCTGTTCGAGGGAGGCCTGCGGATCGCGCGGCCGCAGGGCCAGGGCCTTGCCGAAATAATCCAGTGCCAGAGGCACCATACCGGGCGCCGGCGGGTTCTTTTCGATCAGTGCCTTGCCGAGCTGGAAGTAACAGTCATAGAGCCGGGCGGCGATCAGCTCGCGCTGGAAATTCACATCCATGGTCTTGATCTGTTCGTAGCGTTGAGAGGCGCCCTGGTAATCGCCGCTCTTGTACAGCGCCTCAGCCTCATTCCACAGGTCGGTCAGGGTCAACTGCCGGTTGATCTCCGCGATGTAGCGGCTTGCGTCGCAGTAGCCCGGCGAGCGGAAGGAAAGCTCCGTGAACAGCTCGCGCGCCCTGGCGAAATCCCCCGCCTTGTAGCGGGTCATCGCTTCCTCGCAGAGTGCGGTCAGCTCGCGTTTGGTCTGGACCTGCTGGAGGCCGGCCAGAGCCTCGGGGTGATCGGGCACTCTGGCAAGCACCTCTTCATACCGTGCCTGCGCCTCGTCCAGCCGGCCGGCATCCAGAAACGCCTTCCCTTCCGCCGCCAGCCGGCTGATGCGCTGTTGCTCCTGCATCTGTGCCAGAAGCGGCACCACCTGTGTGTTCCAGAGCCTGAGTATCTGCAGGCCCAGAAACGCCACGATGATGAGGGCCAGGCCGGCGATCGCCACCTGCCGCCAGGGGAACACAATCCCTTTTGGCCGCACCCGCGCGCCCTCATCAAACCGCGCTTTGAAGCGCGCCTCGTTCAGGGCATGCTGTACCGGCTGATTGACGCCGTACAGGTCCTGCAGGGTCTCAAAGCATCGGATGGCGTCGTCCCATTCGCCGGCCTGCAGGTGAGCAAGGCCCTGTTTGTACAGCGGATGTTCGGCTATGGCGGCAAAACGTTCATCTGTGATGTCCATATCCGGCTGTGTTCCCTTCACGTCATGAACGAATCATTGAAGCGGAAAGCTGGTGACGCTGGTGCGCATGGAAGCCAGGAATTCCGCGATAATCGGGATGGCAGGGCCTAACATGACTACAATCATGGCTGGGAAGATAAAGAAGATGAGCGGGAACACCATCTTGACGCCTGCCTGGCGTGCCAGCTCCTCGGCACGCTGTCGCCGCTTCAGGCGCATTTCTGCCGCTTGGGCGTGCAGAACCTGGGATATGGGCACGCCCAATTGGTTGGACTGCACCAGCACTGCCACGAAGGTCTCCAGGTCCGGCACCCCGGTGCGCTCCACCATGCGCTGTAAGGCGAGGTCACGCGGCGTGCCCACCCGCATCTCAGCCACGGCGCGCTCGAACTCCCGTGTCAGGGCGTTGTGCCACTGTTCCCCGACGCGTAGCATGGCAGACTCAAAGGCCAGGCCGGCCTCCACACCGATGGTCATCATGTCCAGCGCATCAGGGAGCGCCCGGGCGATCTCGTGCTGGCGCTGACGCACCCTGCTCCTCAGCCAAAAGCGTGGGAGCATGAAGCCCAGTATGGCAATGAGCAGGGTGTTGCGAAGTGCCAGCGTCAGGGGCTGTTTCAGGCCGACCGCCAGGAGATATATCACCGCCGGCAGGGCGATCATCAATATTTGGAGGCCGAAGAAGTCGAGCGGCGTCAGGCCGCCCGGCTCGCCAGCATAGATCAGCATCTTGCGCGTCGCTTCCACGTTGCGGCCGGGAAGCAGCCGGCCCAGAAAACGCAGGATGCCCCGCAGGAAGGGCACTATTACGCGGGAGATGAAGGAGCCTTCCAATCGAGGGTCGCTGGGGATCGCCGCGCGCTTCAAATACCCTTCAGCTCGCTGTTCCACCGCCTGCTTGGCGGAGGCCGGCGCAAATGCCATCCATACGAACAGGACCGCCAGGCCTACCAGCAGGCCAAATACCAGCGGGGACCAGATGGGCCAGTCCAGCAGTGCGGCAAGCAGAAGATTGGGAACGCCTGCTTCACCCAGTGTGCTCATATCTCGATATCCATGATTTTCCGAATGACCAGAAAACCCACCACCTGGAGCACCACGGCGACGACGGGCACCAGTCGAATCGGGCCGGGCTGGAACAAGCGGCCAATATAATCGGGCTGGGTCAGGAAAAGCCAGAAAGCCAGGAAGATCGGCGCGGCGGTCAGGATATACCCGCTCAAACGCTGTTGGGCGGTCAGCACACGCACCTGCCGGAACATGCGGATGCGCTCCCGCACGGTCTCGCCAATGGTTTCTAACGTCTCGGCCAGGTTGCCGCCCATCTCGCTCTGGACGGTGACGGCGGTGACCATCAACGCCAGGTCGTCACTCCCCACCCGGTCTGCCATCTCGCGCAGGGCCTGGTTGACCGGCATTCCGAGGGAAACGGCGCGTGATACCCAGGCGAACTCGACGGAGGCCGGGGGCGGCAGGTTATCCGCCAGGAACTGCATCGCCTGGGAGAGCCCCAGGTCGGCCCGCAGGGCGCCCACCAGCAGGGTCAGCGCATCAGGCAACTGCCAGGTGATGGCCCGCACCCGCTGGCCCTCTTTGTAGCGCAGATACATGACCGGCAGGACAAGCCCCAGCAGGCCCAGGACTATCCCCAGAGAGTAGCCCATGGCCAGCGTGCCGACCGTGAATCCCACAACGGCCGCGGCCAGGATGATGACGGTGTATTCGGCGGCGGTGAAGGGAAAGCCGGCGCGCATCAGGGAACGCGCCAGGCGGTGCCCCAGGCCAAAGCCGGTCAGCAGGCGTGCCAGGCCCGTCAAGGAACGCCGCCGGCTTTTTTTCTCCTCCTCTTCGCCGGCCAGTTCCTGCGAGACGCCGTACTTGCGCATGCGCTCCTCGACCGGATCGCGCACATTGGTCAGCGACCACAGGCCAATGAATCCCAGGAGGACACTGAGCGCCAGCAGAATACCGAACAGTAAGGGGCCACCGGCCATGGATTATACCCCCATCGTTATCATGAATCCCGCACAGCTCCTCACTATGGAGAAATGCGGAGCGATCTCGGCAGTCCTTTGCCTTCTAGCCGGTTTTCTTCCTGCACGGCGGCCGGCGACTCCTCCAATAGTTTCGCGGCCAGCTCCCGCACCGCACGGCCCAACGCACTGCGCGGATGGCTCATCACAAACGGTACGCCCCGGTTGATGGAATACGTGGCCAGCGCCTGATCATCCGGGATAGTCTGTGTCACGGCTACCCGCAGGCGCTCGCCGATATCCCGTGGGGAAAGCCCACCCTTGAGCGTGGCGCGGTTCAGTATCAGCCAGACCTTGTGCGGCGAGTACCCGCGATCAAAGAATTGGTCGATCATCAGCCGCGTGTTGCGCAGACCCACCAGCTCCGGCAAGACGCACAGCACGATGCGGTCCGCACCGTCCAGAAAGCCGAAGGCCGTTTCGTCCAGCGGCAGGCCGAGGTCCACGATGACCCAGGCAAACATGCGCTTCAGCCATACCAGGACGCGCTGCACATCGGGTAGAGAGATGGAAGAAGACAGGTCGGCCGGCGGCGGGGCCAAAAGGACCCGGACGCCCGATTTATGCGTTGCCAGCACCTGGCCGATCAAATCGGCATCCAGACGCGCCAGCTTTGGCAGTAAGGCCGTGATATTGCTTGAGGAATTGATGTTCAGGGCCACATCCAGCGCTGGCGCGGCGTAGTCCGCATCCACCAGCACCACGTCCTGTCGGGACAGCTCCCGCAGGGCGATGGCGGTGTTCATCGCCAGCGTGGTGCGCCCGGTGCCCCCTTTGGGAGAGCAGAAGACCACCACCCGGCCGGCAGGAAGGCCGGCTTGCCCGGATGTCGGCACCGCCTGTTTGGCGAGCACTTGACGCAGGGACGTCACCAGCTCTTCCGGCTTGAACGGTTTGGGTAGGAAACCGCGCGCGCCGGCGAGCACCACCTCGCGTGCCAGCGTCATGGCGTCGCCGGCGATCAGCACCAACACGGCGGTCTCTGGGAACTGGGAGGCGATTTGTCCGACAATATGGACTGGATTGACGCCCCCCAGGTCATCGTCCACCAGGATCACATGGGGCAGGACATCTAAGGCCCGCACCAGGGCCAGGTCAGGCTGTGACACCCAGTGCAGACGGTAGTCCCCGACCCGCAGGCCGGCCAGCGCCCTCCCGACCTCGACGCGCATCCCCTCTTGGGCACTGACGAGCAGGATCTGAAGGGTTTCCCCTGGAACTAAGCTGGCCAACATAGCCTCCCTACATGCCAGAATGATGTCATATTTGTTCGTAGTGAATTAGCGTATCGGCCCGGTGGGCAGGCGGTACTGGTCGATGACATAGTCCATATCCACCGGCTCCACCGGGAAGGGCCGTTCGACGCCGGGGGCCCGCAGTGCCACATCCGCGATCGCGCCGGAGTCTATCACATGTTTCAGGACGAGTGCGTCCTGAGGGTCCACCGCCAGGAGAAGCGCCTGCGGCACGCCGGCCTGTGGATTTTCAGCGGACGCCCCACTGCGGATAATGGCGGCAATGGTCAGGTTCTGGAGCAGGGCAAAGGTCACCCGCTTCTCCTCACTGGCGGCCTGCGCGCCCGTTTGCACCGGGATATCCAGCGAGAACAGCAGGTCCACATGGTCCCCTGGCTTCAGTATATTCAATTGGGTCAGGAGCTGGTTGGCAGGTACGGCCACCAGCACCTCGTTTTCCGTGACGAACAGCGCCAGCCGGCCATCACCGGTGATCACATTGGGGTCCAGCAGACGCTGGGAGAGGATGACCTCGCCAGCGTACAAATCCACCAGGGTGATCTTCCCCACGGCGTCTTCCAGCCGGCTCACCGCCCCTCCCGGCGCGGCATTCACCGGCAGTTTCGTGAGCTGGAGATCTTCATTGGTGAGGACCGAACGCACTGCCACGGAGCGTGCGGCCACCACCACGTCCACTTCCGGCATCGCCGCGGCCTGTTCCGGGCCGGCCCGCTGTGCCGAGGCACGCGTCAGCACCAGGAACCCGACCAAGCCGGCGATCAACGCCACTACCAACCCCGCTGTCAGCCATAGGCATCCGCGTAAGCGTCCCATACGTCTGTGTCCTATTCTCTGCGCATTGTGGCTGTCGTCTGCAAGCGGATAATTGGATTGCCGCCGAGGGCTTCGATGATGGGAGCGGTCATGAAATAATGGTCATACCAGACGGTGACCCGGACGATCTCGCGCGTCCAATCCACCCGGACGTTTTCGGACCGGAGCCCGAGGCCGATGCCGGCCCGGAACACCGCGCTGTAGACCTGCGCGTCGCCGGCGGAGGGCACCACGCCGGCGCGCGCACCGTCCCGCGCTGCCAGGGCCACCGTGTTGTAATGATAGAACAGCAGGCCGAACTCAATGATGCCAAACAGCAGGAGCACAAGCACGGGCAGGATCAGGGCGAATTCCACCACATCCTGCCCGCGCGCTGTGTGGCTGTGATACACCTACCGTCTCCGGAACATACCCCCTTCTTTCTAGGGCAGGGCCCTGGGGGAGCCCACCGCCCCCACAGGGCCCAGTACCCCACCTATTCAGATTGCACAGCATACCAGTTGCGGCAGAGTTATTGTAACCCCGATGCGACTTTACCCGCAATCTGATTGTAAATATCCCTCATCTGCTGGCCAAAGAGGCCCACGCCTACCAGCACAATCAGAGCGATGAAGATGACCAGCACGGCATATTCCACGACATCCTGGCCTTCCTCGCTCTTCAGCCAATTGTTCAGCATCAGATAGTACTTGAGCAACATGGTCGTTCACCCCCTTCAGGATTTGGTGGGTTCTCAGGAAATTACTGCCCCTTACCCCAGGATGGGCGGTCCTGGAGCGAGCCCGGGAACTCTGACGCACACGGCTGTTTCCTGCCTGGCCCGCGCAACCTCCCCTCCCCCGTATTATCCGGCCAGCATTCTTCACAGACAATAATCCCACCCATTAGCCAGCGCTTTTCGGAATAAGGCCCTTAATGCCGGGGGATGCAGACCCCCGGCCTATTTCGCCTGACAGCAAGCGAACGCCCGCTGAGCGCCGGCCCGTTCTCTGACGGGGATAGAATACGGACAGGAAGGATTTTCAGTTAGCCGGTGTGAGAAGAAGCAAGGAAATACAGGCCCCACCCTGGGCATCAGAGAGAACAAGAAGGGGGATCACTTCTCCAAGCGTGCTGTGTGCGTACACCCCATCCACGGAACGCCTTCAATTGTTGCTTTTATTATATATCGGGATGGCGATTTTGTCAATACTTTTCGTTACGTCAAGTGAATTGACCGGTTTACCCCTTAAGTGATAATAGCGATGTTCAATGATATACTGTCAGCGGCTGACGATACGATATGATACAGAACTCATTAGAGGGCGGGAAAAATTTTTTATGACAGTTTTTTCACACAGCGGAATGAATGCCTGGTTTGGTCGGCACTGCCGGCGCAAACAGCCGCCTCACTGTATACCGGCGCGTATGCAAGGCCTTCCCAAAGAAGGTGTTGAAAAGGCATTGTTAGTGACTGCGGCCCGGAACGCCCCATCCCCCTACACCCCTTCCCCGCACACGGGGAAGGGGACACGGAAGTTCGCCGGCGGCTTCCAGCCGCCGGGTGAGGAAGCGAAGCCCCTGCGGGGCTTGGCACTGTAAGCCTGGTGCTGAAGCACCAGGCGAAGCTGGGAAGCCGGCGCTGGCCGACTTCCCACACACGGCCGTCGTTTCAAGCGTCAGGCTTTTTTCAACGCCCTCCCAAAGCCGCTTTCAAGAACTTGCCCTTTTATGCTATAATGTGAGAAGATGAGCAGGGGCAAAAATAAGCTCGGAGGCAGGGTGGGCTTGGCGGCCTCCGAGCTGAAGGGGGTGAACTCCCGGGTGCATTCTATTGGTCGGTCAGCTCAAATGAGCTGAAGCAGGCGGGCCACCACGACGCCGGCGCACACCGCCGCCGTCAGCCGCAGTCCCGTTTTCTGTACCGCCGCCTGGCCGCGAGAGGATGTTCTCAGGCCAAGCTTGACCGCCGCCAGCATCACGATATGTCCTCCATCAAGGCCGGGTACGGGAAGCAGATTGGATATGCCGAGGAAGACAGAGATCAGCGCCAGCGTCCGGACCCAGGGGAGAAGCGGGTCTGCGATCAGGCCCAGGCCGTCCAGCACCGCCAGTGCGACGAACAACAGCAGGTTGATGATGGGGCCGCCGGCGGCGATCAGCAGGTCACACCAGGGCGGGCGTTCCGGGAAAGTGCCCTGCCGGCCTGGCAGACCGATCATGACGCCGACCGGAAAGGCGCGCAGGACGAATTCCCGGCCCGCCGGCAGACTGCGGTGCCAGATCACTGGACCCAACCCGATGGCAATGCGCAGGACAGGGATGCGAAACAGCCGCGCCGCGAAAACATGGCCCAGCTCATGGGCCATCGTCGCCACGGCCAGCATGGCCAGCAGTCGCACTATGGCCGTCGTGCTGTTCAGGGCCAGCTCTTCGATCATCACACTCACACCCCATCCCGCGCCGAACCGGATATGTCCACTAATCACTCTATCGGATGCGCGACGGCCTTTCAATGGTACTTTCGGCCCATAGAGCATCTGCTGGGGCACAGCACACATCGAATGAACGTTGGTTTGCTGGGAGATGATATGTTGCGCGTGATCAACCTGACTCGCAATGCTGTGCTGGTGGAAAACGGCCGCGTCGCCAACAACGCTTGGACCCGCCTGCGGGGATTGATCGGGGTGCGTCATCTGGCGCCGGGGGATGGTCTGGCCATTATCCCCTGCCGGGGGGTGCACTGTATGTTCATGTCCATCCCCATCGACGTGCTCTATGTGGACAAGTATGACCGCGTGGTAGGAATGGACCCGGAGCTGAAGCCCTGGCGCTTCGGCTCTTTTTACAAAGGCGTGCACTATGTGATCGAACTGCCGGCCGGCACCATCGCCCGAACCGCCACCGCAATGGGAGACCAGCTTCAGGTGACCTTCTGAACCCCGCGGATTGGCCGCGGCATCCGCGTCCGAATCTTTTCAGGAACTCGCATGACGCGCATCCTGTGCTTTCTCAATTTCAAGGGCGGGACCGGCAAGACGACCACCGTGGTGAACCTGGGGATGGGGTTGGCCATGCGCGGCCACCGCGTGCTGGCCATTGACCTCGACGCGCAGGGGAGCGTGGCAAGCTGGCTCGGCGCGAATTACGAGCATACTACCGCCGAACTCCTGCTCGAAGGGGCATCCTGGTTCGACTGCATCACGCGTGCCCGCACACGGCTGGATATTATTGCGGCGGACCGCCGGCTCACGGAGGCAGAGCAAAAGCTCATCATGAAGCAGGAGGGACCGGATGTGCTGAGACGCCGGCTGGCCGGCATCGAGGAGGCCGGCTATGAGTTCATCCTGCTGGACTGCCCGCCGTCCGTCAACCTGCTGTCCGAATGCGCCCTGCACTTCGCCCGAGAAGTATGCATCCCGGTGTCAATGGAATATCTGGCGGTCGTCAGCGCCAGGCTCGTGGTCATCGAGATCATCCGGGCACGCCGGCTCTCCCCTGGTCACCCCGTCCGTCTGGCCATGGTGATACCCACCTTTTTCGACCGCCGCTATTCTAAATCGCACGAGATCGTCGCCATGCTCCAACAGCATTTCCCGGGCATCGTCACCGAACCCATCCGCGCCAGCGCCCGCCTGTCCGAAGCGCCCAGCCACCACCTGACGATCTTCGAGTATGATCCCACCGGACCAGGGAGCATAGATTACGCACGTCTGGTAGAAAGGGTTCTCGAACATGCCTGAACAGCCAACACGCCGTCCCAAACGTTCCCAGCGCCTGAAAGGCGATCCGCTTGCCGACCTGGATCAGCTCATCGCCGATGCGGCTTCGAAGCCGGCGGAAGCCGCCGTTGAGCCGGCAGAAGCCCCACCCGCCGGCGAGGAATACGTACCGGAAACCTCACAAGCGGAGCCTGCCCCAGCGGGGGAAGAGGTGACGGTTTGCCCCTATCTGGGGACACAGGAGAATCCTTCGGAGCGCCTGCAGGAAGCCGGCCCAACCCACCGTTGTTACCGGACAGGCAAGCCGCTGGAAATATTCCATGCCCATCAGGAGATATACTGCCTGACCTCTGCATACCCCTCATGCGAGGTGTTCCGCTGGGCAAAGGCATCCGAGGAGCGGAGCGCCGCACAGCGAGGAAAGAGGGGAGGGGGATTGTTCTCCCGCTTGCTGGGGCGCAAATAGAGCGCTTTTCCAACAACCGCCGGCAGGGCGACTTGCGCGAAGCGGCCGGCTCGGATACACTGTAATGTAATCCCTGAGAAACGGCGCCGGCCGGCGCAAGGCAGTATGTTCAGCGATACCGATCGCCTTCCGAAGGTCCTGAAACTGTATCTGGAGCTCAGCCAGTATCCTATCCTGGCGAGCCGCATCCGACAGCGCATGCGCGAGGAGATTTTCTCGCGCGGCATTATCTCGCGCGAGCAGTTTGAGCGCGAGGTGCGGGAAAAGGCCATCCAGTCCCAGCGGCGCGAGGGATTGATGGACCCGGTGGTTGAGGAACCCAGTGATATATGGGCGGAACGGGTGTCGCGCGTCCGGGATACCCTCACCGACTTCTACTTCGCCTACAACCTGCCGCATGAGCTGTTCGAACGCATCGTCCAGGAGGTGCTGGCGGACCGCGTCCCGCGTGAAGACATTATCCTCTCGTTCAACCCGGAGCTGGCGCCCTGGGATATGCTCTTCGCGCAGGCGGAGCAGTACGAGAGCTTTCCGCCGGAAAAGCGCGCCAAGGTCCAGCACCATTTGAAGGAAATCATTGTCGTGCTCATCAAGAGCATGATCAGCGATCAGCTTGCCTTTGTCAGCCTGGCGAAGGAATACTTCACCATCCAGGACCTGAAAGAGATTCGCCGGCGCCGCATCGGGCGCGGCAAAATCGGCGGCAAGGCGGCCGGCCTGCTCCTCGCCTGGAAAATCCTGCAGGCCGAAGCGGACAACGCCGGCTTCGACATCCGCCCCTACCTGGCCATGCCGGAGTCCTACTTCATCGGCGCCGACGTCTTCTACGACTTCCTGTCCATCAACCACCTGTATGACCTGCTCAACCAGAAGTACAAGACGCGGGAGCAGATTGAGGCCACGTATTCCCAGGTCAAAGAGCACTACGCCCGCGGCAGATTCCCTGAGGACATTGTCGAGCAGATCGCTCTCCTGCTGGAGGAGCTGAACCACGCGCCTATCATTGTGCGCTCTTCCAGCCTGCTGGAGGATAACTTCCGCACCTCGTTCGCCGGCAAATACGACAGCGTCTTCTGCCCCAACCAGGGCACCCGCAAAGAGAACCTGGAGGCGGTGCTCTCCGCTATCCGCCACATTTATTCCTGCGTGGCGCGCCCCGAGGTGCTGGTCTACCGCCAGCGCATGGGCCTGATTGACTACGACGAGCGCATGGCCATCCTGCTCCAGAAGGTCGAAGGGGAACAGCACGGGCGCTATTTCTACCCCACCCTGGCCGGCGTGGGCTTCAGCCGCAACCCCTTCCGCTGGAACCGCCGCATCCGTCGGGAGGACGGCTTCCTGCGCATTGTCTTCGGTATGGGCACCCGTGCCGTCGAACGCGTCGCCAACGACTATGCGCGTATGGTGGCGCTCAGCCATCCGGAGCTTCGGCCGGAGGGCAACGTCCGCGAGATCCGCTGGTACTCCCAGCGCTATGTGGACGTCATTGACCTCGAGGACAATACCTTCAAGACCCTGCCGGTGAGCGAAGTGCTGTCCGAGGATATCACCGGTATCGAACTGTTGGCTTCGGTGGACCGCGGGGAGTACTTTGAGCCGCTGACTGCCGGCACTTTCCCCAAGGATAAGCTGGTGCTGACCTTCGACGGCCTGCTGAAGAACCGCGACTTCGTCAACCTGATGAAGACGGTGTTGAAGCGCCTGGAAGCGGTGTACAACTTCCCCATTGACATCGAGTTCACCGTGGAAATCCGGCGCGGCTGGCCGAAGCCCGAGTTCTGCCTGCACCTCCTGCAGTGCCGGCCGCAGGCCTATGCCGCGGCACAGCGCTTCCCCCTGCCCGCCGATGTGCCGGACGAGGATAAGATATTCTCCGCCAACCGGCTGGTGCCGCACGGCTTGGTACAGCGCATCCGCTATATCGTGTATGTGGACCCGGAGAAGTACGCCCAGATCACTGACCCGCATTTCAAGACGGAGTTGGCGCGCCTCATCGGCCGGCTGAACAAGGCCCTGGAAGGCCAGCGCTTCATCCTGATGGGTCCTGGCCGCTGGGGGTCTTCCAACATTGACTTGGGCGTCAAGGTGAGCTATGCCGAGATTTACAACACCAGCATGCTCATCGAGATTGCCCATTCCCACGATGGACAGCCGGTGGAGGTATCTTACGGCACCCATTTCTTCCAGGACCTGGTAGAGGCGCAGATTTACCCACTCCCCCTCTACCCGGACGACCCGGCGAACATTTTCCGCGAGGAATTTTTCACGCAGTCGCCCAATGTGCTGACCGAGATTCTGCCGGACGCCGGCAAGTTCGCCGATGTGGTGCGGGTGATTGACGTGCCGGCGGTCGCCGACGGCCGACTGCTGGAAGTGGTGATGAACAGCGACGCCGACGAGGCCTTCGGCTATTTGCGCACCTACGAGGGGGAAGAAGAGGCCTGAAGCCTGGCTGGCGCTCATCCTCCTCGGCGGCGGGCAGGAGAGATGCTCTCTTGCACACGCTCTGGTTCCTGCTGGGAGGATGGATCGCCGGCCTGTGGATAGGTGAACAAGGCTGGCTGGCGCCGGCATGGTGGCTGGTCGGCACTGCGGCCGGCGTACTGCTGGCTGGCTTGCTCCGCCGGCGTTCTGCCGCACAGCGCTGGGCATTGCTTGCCTTGGCGTTCTGCCTGGGCGCCCTGCGCATGCTCCTCTTGCACTCGCCTCCCGCTGAGAACAGCCTTCAGCGCTTTAACGATGCCGGCGAGTTCCAAGTACAAGGCATTGTGATCGAATCCCCACAGCTTTCCGGCACTGTCCAGCGCCTGCATGTGCGTGCCGTACACCTTGCCGGCCAGGGCCAGGACCAGGCGGTGCAGGGGGACATCGAGGTGATCCTGCCGGCCCTGCCGGCTTACCGCTACGGCGATGAGCTTCTGCTGGACGGCCGGCCAATTACCCCTTCGCGCTTGGGGGTCTTTGACTATCGGGAATACCTGGCGCGCCGCGGCATACACTCCCTGATGCGCTATCCCCGCGTCCAATTCCTGCGCGCCGGCCAGGGCCATCCCCTGATGGCGGCGCTGTATTCCCTCAGGGACCAACTGCGCGGCATTGTCGAGCGCATCTGGCCGGCGCCGTATGCCGGCCTGCTCTCCGCCATGCTGTTGGGTGATGCGCGCGGCATCCCCGGCCGGCTGGAGGATGCCCTGCGCGCCGCCGGCACCTCGCACATCGTGGTCATCTCAGGGTGGAACATCACCCTGCTGGCCGCGCTGGTCACGTCTCTGCTGACGCCGGCGCTGGGCCGGCGGCGCGCCATGGCCGCGGCGCTGGCGGCTGTGGCCGGCTATACCCTATTGGTGGGGTTCGACCCGCCGGTGGTGCGGGCGGCCATCATGGGCGGTCTGACCCTCTTCGCTCTGCTGACCGGCCGGCGTTCCACCGCCCTGCGCGGCCTGGCCATCGCCGCCCTGCTGATGACCATGGTCCAGCCCTATGCCCTCTGGCATCTGGGATTTCAGCTCTCTTTCGCCGCCACGCTGGGATTAATCACCCTGTACCCGATGCTCTGGAAAGGCTGGCAGACACTGCGCGAGAAGCTGGGGTGGGCCGGCCGGCGCTCTCCCGTTCAGATACTAGAAGAGATCGTGCTAGTGACCCTGGCGGCGCAGTGCTGGACGCTCCCCATCCTGCTGTATCAGACCGGCCAGCTTTCGCTGGCCACACTGCCGGCCAACGTGCTGGTGCTTCCGGCACAGCCGCCCCTGCTGGGGTTGGGGGCACTGGCGACCCTGGCCGGCGCGGTATGGATGCCGCTGGGCCAGGCACTGGGCTGGCTGGCATGGCCCTTCGCGGCATATACCGTTTGGGTCATCGAGAAGATGGCCGGCCTGCCTTGGGCGCAGGTCACTGTGCCGCCTTTCACGCCGGCCCTGCTCCTCATCTATTACGCACTGCTGGTTGCCCTGACATTGGGGGGAAGCCTGCCGGCGGACCGGCGTCAGGAGCTGTGGCAGTACGGGCGCCGGCACCTGCCGGCATACGCCGGCTTTTCCGCCCTGGGGCTGGGCGCGGTGCTCGTATGGACAGCGGCCTTCAGCCTCCCCGACGGCTATCTGCACGTGTACTTTCTGGACGTGGGCCAGGGGCATGCCGCCTTTATCGTCACGCCGGCCGGCCATCAGGTGCTGATTGACGGCGGGCCGGACGGCGCGCTGGTGCTGTCCCATTTGGGCCGGCGCATGCCTTTCTGGGACCGCTCACTGGATGCGGTCATCGCCACGCACCCGGACTCTGACCACATCGCCGGCCTCTTCGGGGTGCTGGAGCATTATCGGGTAGCGACTAGCCTGGACGCCGGCTTCCCCGAGGGCGCGGACATTACCCAGCGCTGGGTAGAAGGCATCCGGAAAGCGGGAGCGGAGAGGGTGCCGGCGGCCGCCGGCACACAGCTTCGCCTGCCGGAAGAGGGCCTCCTGCTTGAGGTCCTGCATCCGCCGGCGTCCTGCCCGGACGCGCTGGCCGACAACGACTGCTCCGCCGTACTGCGGCTGTCCTACGGCCGCCTCTACATCCTCTTCATGGGGGATGTGGAGCGCCAGGGCGAAGCGCTTCTGCTGGACAGCGGCGCCGACCTGGGCGCGGCGGTGCTTCAGGTGGCGCATCACGGCGCGGCCGCCGGCACGACGGATCGCCTTCTGGAAAAGGTCTCGCCGGCAGTGGCGGTCATCTCCGCCGGCGCCGGCAATTCCTTCGGACACCCGACGCAGGCGGTACTGCGCCGGCTGGCCAATCATGCGGTGACTGTGTGGCGCACCGACCAGCAGGGCACCATTGAGGTTATCAGCGACGGCGAGCGCGTGTGGGTGCGCGGCCAGCGGTAAGCTGGCGAGGGTGTTGAAGAAGCCTGGTGGTTGAAACGGTGGCTGGGTTTGCGAAGTCGGCCGGCGCCGGCCGGCTTCGCAGATGCTGCCGCGGCTTATGAAAGTGCTGGGGTCCCACTTTATCTTGCACTTCGCCTGTTCGCCTGGCGCTGAAGCGCCAGGCTTACGGTGCCAAGCCCCGTAGGGGCTTCGTTTCCTAAGCCGGCGGCTTCCAGCCGCCGGCGAACTTCCGACAAGCGTTGGCCGGCCTCCTGGGCCATAGTCACGACGGTACCTTTTCAACACCCTCTCCGGCGGCACTTGACACACCGCAGGAAATATGCTATATTGAAAGTGGTCAGACCATAAGAGCACATTGCACTGGTCAGAGCGATTTCGCCGCAGTCATCTCAGCTTCTCGTCATCGAGCCGGTATCCTCGCTCTGTGCAAGGTCCAATATCGTTTTTCGGCGGTAGGTCCCATATCCGGATGAGCGCATCATCCCTGTAGCTGGTAGGATAAGGAGGTGATGCCGGCCCTGTGGTGGATTACCCTTCCCCTGTGCAGTCGGCAGGTTGGGATTGGCCCTCCCTGCTGTCGGCTGAAGGTGTCGCTGTCCCGAAGATGCCGTTCCGTTTGATTCGCGAAAGGAGGACGGAGAATGCGAGGCAAATGGGTATGGATTATCCCCGTTATCGGTGCAGCACTGCTGGCCCTGAGCCTGTTCATCGCCGCATGCGCGCCGGCAACCCCACAAATCGTCGAAGTCACTAAAGAAGTGGTCGTCGAGAAAGAAGTGGTCAAGACGGTGGTGGTGGAGAAAGAGGTGCCGGTGCTCGTCACCCCCACCCCGGAGGTCAAGAAGCCGGTCAAGATTGACCTCTGGGTGGATCCCCGCTTTGACCCGCAGAACGTCAAAGGCCATCCGGAACTGAAGACCGCCCTGGATTACGAGAAGATGGTGGCGAACGATTACATCAAGGACAATCCGCATGTCTCCGTAGAAATCCAGGTGCTGGACTGGGCGGACCTGCCCAAGAAAGTGCCGGTGGCCATCGCCGGCGGCGTCCCGCCTGACATCCTGCGCGATTACCTGGGCCGCACCTCTACCTACGCCTATGAGGGCGTGACCGTGAACCTCGAGGAGGTCATCCCCAAGGAAGAGCTGGAGGATTTCCTGCCGGGCCTGCTGGAGCTGTACACCATCAACGGGCATCTGCACGGCCTGCCCATCTTCTACTGGGTCCAGAACATGATCGTCAACGCCGCGCCCTTTGAGAAGGCCGGCCTGCTGGACATGCTCCCGCTGGATGATCACGACTGGACCTTCGACGAGTTCTACGCCGCGGCCAAGGCCATCAAGGAAGCCAAGGTGGGCGTGGAATATCCGCTGGTCATGCAGGTGGCCTCCGAGCAGGGCGACTATGCGGTGCATGCCTTCATCTGGGGCGCCGGCTCCAACACTTGGCGCGACGACTGCCAGGGGCTGGACCTGGACAACCCGCAGGCGCTGGCCGCCATGGAATTCCTGAACAAGCTCTACAAGGAAGGGCTGATCAACCCCGACGTCACCACCGCCGGCTGGCAGGACGTGAACAACCTCTTCTACGCCGGCAAGGGCGTCTTTATGGGCGGCGGCATGTCCACCGTGAATGTCTCCATCCCGCAGGCCCAAAAAGAGGGCAAGGTCACTGCCCCCATGGATGCCCGCATGACCCTCTATCCGCATCTTGGCGACAAGCCCGCCGGCCTGCCGGTTGGCCCCACCGGCCTGGTGATGTTCCAGAAAACAGGCCGCTCCGATTATGAACTGCAGGAGATCACCAAATTCCTCATCCACCTGAGCAGTGAGAAATGGCAGCGCGACTACTGCATCTCCAGCGGCCAATTCCCCACCCGCTACTCGGTGGGCGCGCCGCTGGCCGGCGACCCGAACTACGAGCTCACGCTCGAGTGGGTGAAGAAGTACGGCGTGGTCTCCATGGGCCTGAACTGCCCGCACTATTATGAAGTGCGCACCGCCATGCCGGCCTTCTTCCAGGCCATGTTCCTGGGCAAGGCAACGCCGCAGGAAGCCATTGACGGCATGATGAAGGCCTCTAAGGATATCTTCGGCAAGTAAGGGCCCACGCTCACTATGGTTCTGGGGGCGGGGACGCCCCCAGAACCATCTCTGTTACATGTGTAGGAGGCGAGATGACCGTTTCGGCCGCTTATCCGGAGCGCCGGCGCACCTGGTGGCAGAAAATCTGGGAGGCGCGCGCCGCCTATCTGTTCATCCTGCCGGCGTATATCCCCTTTATCGTCTTTGTGCTGTATCCGCTCCTGAACGGCCTGCGCCTGAGCTTTTACGAGGCCGGGGTGAACAAGGCCAAATGGCGCTTCATCGGCTTTGACAATTTTGTGCGCCTGTTCACCCGCGACGACGTCTTCATCATCGCCCTAAAAAACACCTTCTTATTCGTGCTTATCGTAGTGCCGGTAGTGGTGGTCATTTCCATCTTTCTGGCAGTGATTGTCTATCCCCTGCCGCGCGCCGCGCAGTCCTTTGTGCGCATGTCCTTCTATATGCCCGTCGTCTCCGGCGGCGTGGTCCTAGCCATGGTCTGGATATGGATTTTCAACCGCGACTTCGGCCTGCTGAACTACCTATTGGAAGCGGTAGGCTTCTATCAACTGCTGGGCATCCCCAAGATCGGCTGGCTGGCGCAGACGGAAACCGCCCTGCTGTCCTTGGCCATGGTGGTCATAAGCTGGAGCATCGGACAGCCGCTCATCCTGTTCCTGGCCGCGCTGGGGAACATTTCGGAAGAGCTGTACGACGCCGCCAAGATTGACGGCGCCAGCGGCTGGCAGATATTCTGGAAGATCACCCTGCCCCTGCTCCAGCCCACCACTTTGTTCGTCCTGGTGACCACCACCATCAACGTGTTCCAAGTCTTCGTGGTGGTGTTGTTGATGACCCTGGGCGGGCCGGCCAACGCCACGCAGACCATCGTCTACCGCATTTACGAGAACGCCTTCGTGTTCTACAAGTACGGCTACGGCGCGGCGATGGGTGTGGTACTGCTGATTATCGTCGGCTCCATCGCCTACTTCCAGTTCAAGCTCCTGGGGCAGGAGGTAGAGTACTGATATGGCAGATTTCACCGTCTCCCAGGCCAAGGCCGAACGCCTGCAACTGCAGAAAGCCGTCTGGAGCGCACGCCTGACCCGCCTGCTTTGGTGGCTGGCTGTGCTAGTGGTCATTGTGGGTTCACTGCTCTCCCTTATGCCCATCTACTGGATGATCACCGGCTCGTTCAAGGTCCAGCACGATGCCATCGCGTACCCGCCTGAGCTGTTTCCCACCCATCCGACCCTGAAAAATTGGGAGAGACTGCTGGCCGGCATGCCAACCCTGCGCTGGCTGTTGAACTCGTTCATCGCCGCGTCCGGGGTGGCACTGCTGGGGGTCATCACCAGCACGCTCGCCGGCTATGCCTTCGGCAAGAAACGCTTCCCGGGCCAGAATCTCCTGTTCTGGCTCCTGCTGTTGACCATGATGCTCCCCAAGCAGATTTCCCTGATCCCCCTGTTCATCATGATGCGCGACCTGAAGTGGTTCGACACTTACTTCGCGCTGATCATCCCATATGCCGCTTACCCGTTCGGCATTTTCCTGGTTAAGCAGTTCATGCAGGGCATCCCGAATGATCTGCTGGATGCCGCCAAGATTGACGGCGCGTCGGAGTTCGGCGTGTTCTGGCATGTAGTCCTGCCGCTGACCAAGCCGGCAGTGGGCGCGCTGGCCATCTTCGCCTTTATGTTCGGCTGGAACGACTATATCTGGCAGTTGGTGGTGACCAACAAACAGACCATGCTGACCCTGCCGGTCGGGGTGTCAAAGCTGGTCGCCGGCTGGGCGACGATAGACATCGGCGTGGGAATGGCCGGCGCCACCCTGGCCTTTATCCCCATGCTGGTCATCTTCCTCTTGTTCCAGGACTATTTCGTCAAAGGCATCACCGTCGGCGCGGTCAAGGGATAATTCCTGGCCGGCGGAGCACCGGAGGGATAGACCCATTTATGTCCTCTGAGCCCGGGAAGCATCACCGCCGCTCATTACGTTTGCAAGGGTATGACTATTCCCTGCCCGGGGCGTATTTCGTCACCCTTTGCACCGCGGACCGCCAGTGCCTGTTCGGCCGGGTCGTCGGCGGGGAAATGCATCTGAACCACTTTGGCCGGCTGGTGGAATTCACCTGGCATGACTTGCCCAATCATGTCCCCAACATCCAATTGGATGCGTTCGTGGTAATGCCGAATCATGTCCACGGCATTATTTTTATTGTGGATGCGGGTTCTGTAAGGGCGGGTTCTGTAGACGCGGGTTCTGAACCCGCCCCTACTACGCGCCCCCACGGCCTGCCGGAAATCGTGCGGCAATTGAAAACGTTTTCCGCCCGGCGTATCAACGCCGCACGTGGGACGCCTGGGGTCCCTGTGTGGCAGAGGAGCTATTGGGACCATATTATCCGGAATGAACGTGCACTGGAACACATCAGGAACTACATCCTGACCAACCCTACGCGTTGGCAGGAAGATCGCTGGCATATGCCGTGAAGGTGCGGAGCGAAGCTCGCCGGCCGGCTTGACTTTTCGCCGGCCGGCTCTATAATGGCCGGCGTCGGACCCGCGATTATGACGAAACAAGGATACGCGGCATGCATGAAAGAGGCTGTCATGGTCCGTGGGGCGGGCCGTTCCCCGGCGGCATTCGTCCCCGACGCATCCGGCGCTTCATCGAGCCGGCGCTCTTGCTCCTCCTGCACCAAGGACCCAATCACGGCTACGGCCTTGCAGAGGGCCTGCGCCGACTGGGCCTGGGCGATTACCCCGTGGACCTGAGCGGCATTTACCGCATCCTGCGGGACCTGGAAGACATGGGCATGGTCACGTCCTATTGGGACATCGAACATGCTGGCGGCCCGCCCCGCCGCGTGTACCGCATCACACCGGCCGGCGAGGATTATCTGCGTTCCTGGGTGGAAGAACTGCGCGCCACGGAGGCGGTCCTGCGCCGCTTCCTGGACGCCTACGAAGCACATGTGGGGGAATCTGCCGAAACGTAGTTCTGTTGTCTCACCCGCACCGCCGGGGCCGATCACGCTTGGGAGCACGCCGCATGCGCAAACTCTGGGCCCTGATACTATTGCTTCTGCTGGTAGGATGCACAAGCCTAACCACAGCAGACCCACCGCCGGCCGCATCCACCCCCGCCGCTGTCCTGCCCAGTGCCACGCCGGCGCCCCCTAGTCCTACTGCGACATGGACACCCGCTCCAACCGCTACCGCCACCTCGACTGCTACAGCCACCCTCATGCCCACTGCCTCGGTGACGGCGACCCCTACTGTCACGTCCACCGCCAGCGCCACCCCGACCGAGACCGAGACCCCGACGCCGGCGGCCCCGACACCCATCCCGTGGGAGATGGCCGGCCTCTTCGCCGGCGAGGAAGGCACAGCCTGCGGGCCAGTGGTGCGCACTTATTTCGCCAAAAAGACCGGCGGCAGTCCCACGTTTCTGGACATCGGCCTGCCGTATCCCGACCCACAGCGTCTCAACGTTATCATCTGGGGGCGCTATCGGGATAATTTCCCACAGCCGCCGGAGCACATGTATTACCAGAAGACTATCTGCGTTTCCGGTCACATCGAGCTGTATCAAGGTGTGGCCCAGATTGAGGTGCGCTCCCCCGAGCAAATCGTGGAACAAGCCGCGCCGTAGGGGCGACTCCACGAGTCGCCAAGTCGCCCCGACGTCTTCACGCCCTGCCCTCGGACATTTGCCGGCTGGGGAAGGCTCCGTTATAATCGCCCTATCATCAAGCGCATGCTGTCATGGATAGGGGACGGCCAATGTCCGAATTCAAACTCTCGGTAGTGATACCCGTATACAATGAGGTCCGCACGCTGGAAGAAATCGTCCAGCGGGTGCGCGCCGTGAACATCAATAAAGAGATTATCATCGTGGACGACGGCTCAACCGACGGAAGCCGGCAGGTGGAGGAGAAGCTGGCGCAGTTGCCCGACGTGCAGGTCTACTACCACGAGCGCAATATGGGCAAAGGGGCCGCTGTGCGCACCGCCCTTCAGCACGTCACCGGCGATGCCGTCATCATCCAGGATGCTGACCTGGAATACGACCCCCGCGATTATCACATCATGCTCCAGCCCTTTTTCGAGGGTAAGGCCAAAGTGGTCTACGGCTCGCGCTTCCTGGGTGGGCCGCGGCGCGCCATGATGTTCTGGCATATGGTGGCGAACAAGTTCCTCACCTTCGTCACCAATATCCTCTATGACACCATATTGAGCGATATGGAAACCTGTTACAAGCTCTTCGCCACTGATGTCATCCGCTCCATCCCCCTGCACGCTCGCGGCTTTGAGCTGGAGCCGGAGATCACCGCCAAAGTGCTGAAGCGCGGCCACCGCATTTACGAGGTGCCCATCAGCTACGCCGGCCGCGAATATCACGAGGGCAAGAAGATTAAGGGCAGAGACGCCTTCATCGCTATCTGGACCCTGCTGAAATACCGCCTTGTGGACTGAGCCGGCCGCGAGGCCCTATGTGCGCGCACAGCATTTCTGTAAGCTGGAAGGCCCCGGCATACCGCCTGATATGCGGTGTCCTTCTGACGGCCGGCCTGCTCCTGCGCCTGCATCCCCTCACTGCCAACCGCTTTCATCCTGACGAAGCCCTCTACGCTTACTGGGGACTGCAGATTGCCACCGGCGCTGACCCCATGCTGGAGGGCTACCCGGTGGACAAGCCGCCGGCGTTCCCCTATCTGCTGGCCCTTATGTTTCGCCTTTTCGGCGCCTCGGAGCTCACGGCGCGCCTGCCGAGCCTGACAGCCAGCATGGTATCGCTGGTGCTGGTGGAGCATATCGCCCGCCGGGTCTACGGAAAGGAGGCGGCGATCCTTGCGCTGGGACTGCTGGCCTTCAGCCCGTTCGATATTTCGTTCGCGATCACCGCGTTCACCGACCCGCTGATGACCGCGTGGGTGCTCGCCGGCTTAGCCGCCGCGGCCGCCGGCCGGCCACTGCTGGCCGGCGCCCTGGCCGGCGCGGCCTTCGCCACCAAACAGCAGGGCATCTTCTTCCTGCCGCTGATGGCGCTGGCTGGCATCTGGTGGGAGCGCTTTCACTCCAAGCAGGACGTGCCGGCGGCTGGGAAGGACATCGGCCAGGTACTGCGTCTATGGTGGGTAAGGGGGATCGCTGGCTTTCTGCTGGCCTTCGCGCCGGCGCTGGTTTGGGATTTGATGCGCCTGCGCCGGCCGGAGTACTTCGAGCAGAGCTTGATCAGCTACGGTGGACTGTCCCTGGCCCCCTGGTCGGAATGGGGAGAACGGGCGGCGAACTGGGCCGGCTGGCTGGGGCGTTTCTGGGGATCGCCGGCCCTGAACGTGCTGGCCATCCTGGCGCTGACCTGGCTGGTATGGAACAACCTGCGCGCTTGGAGAAAGAGCCGGCTTTCCGCGGAGGCCGCCTTCGACCTCCTGACGGCCGGCTTTTCCCTGCTTTTCCTGCTGGGACACTGGCTGGTGCGCTTCCACACCTGGGACCGCTATTTGCTGGGCCTGGTGCCGCTGGCCGCCGTGCTGGTGGGGCGGGCATTCAGCTTCGTCCTATCGCGCAGGTGGATGCAGGTACGACTGCCGGCGGCGCTTGGGGTGCTGGCCCTGCTTGTCCTGCTGGTCCTTTCCCCGGCCGGCCAAGCGGCGCTCGGCGCGTACCCCGCCGGCGGGGACCACGGCGCCTATTGGGGCATTGACCAGGTAGCGGAATACCTGCGCGCCCATGTGCCGGCGAACGCTGTCATCCACCATCACTGGCTGGGCTGGCATTATCTGTACTACCTCTACGGCGCGCCGTACGCCTTCCAGTGGTATACTTCTCCCGAAGAGGTAGCGGAGAGGGTACGCGCATGGTCGGACGTCCCGCACTGGATCGTGTTCCCCATGTGCCGGGAGTGGGAGCCGGTCGCGGGAGCGCTGAAGGCCGCCGGCTTGTCCCTGCAGGAGCGCTTTCATGTGGTGCGGCCGGACGGCCAAGTAACCTTTCGGGTCTATGAGCTGTATGCCGGCGCGACAGCTGCCGGCCAGCCGGGCGTGGAGTGAAGGGGAAGCGGACCGATGCGGATACCCGCGTATAAGGCAAAGGGATTGATACGGCAGGCGGCGGTCTCCTGGCTGTGGCCGCTCAGCCTGTGCCTCCTGCCCCTGCTGTTCTGGTCTGGTCTGGCCGCCGGCCGCATCCTGGTTGGCGTGGACCTCTTCACCTATTTCTATCCCTTGCGCGATGCGGTATCGGCCGCCCTGCGCGCTGGCCGTCTGCCCCTCTGGAACCCCTATCTGTTCCTAGGTGTGCCGCTGTTCGCCAACATCCAGGCCGGCACCCTGTACCCGGTGAACCTACTGTTGATCGGCCTGCCGGCACCCTATGCCATCAACGCTTTTATCCTGTTTCATCTGGCGCTGGCCGGCCTGGGCGCCTATATGTACGGGCGCGGACGCGGCCTGGCGTGGGCGGGGGCCTGGGCGGCCGGCGTGCTCTTCGCCCTGGGTGGGTTCCTCAGCGCCCAGGCGGAGCACGTTAACCAGCTTGCCGTGTCCGCCCTTCTGCCCTGGATGCTGGGATGTCTGGAGCGCGCCATGGGACTGGGCAGGGGGGAAGGGCCGGCCCGGCCGCGCTTCGGCTTCTGGCTGGCCCTGGCCGGCCTGCTGGCGGTTGCCTTCCTGGCCGGCCATACGCAGTCGTGGTACATCGCCCTGTTCGCCCTGGCGTTGGATGCGGCCGGCCATGCGGCCTGGCGGGTCTGGCGCGCTGGGCGTGCCGGTTGGTGGCAAGCAAGCCGGCAAGCCGCCAAATGGCTGGCCGGACGCGTTGCCGCGCTGGGGCTGGCCGCCGGCGCGGCGCTGGCCCTCTGCGCTGTCCAGTTGTTCCCCACACTGGAGCTTTCCTCGCTTTCCATCCGCGGCGGCGGAATGAGCTACCGCGAAGCCGTCTCCTTTTCGCTCAAGCTCCAGCTCCTGGTGCGCGCTTTCTTCCCTGGCTATGGGGAGATGGTCTTCAGCGAATATGCGGCATACGTCGGGTGGATCGGGCTGGCGCTGGCCGCCTGGGGCCTCCTGGCCGGCAGGCCTCGCAAGGCCGTACTGGCAGGGGCCGGCCTGGCGCTGGCCGGCCTGTTCCTGGCCTTCGGCGGCTATAACCCCTTCTATTACATCCTGTACCGCCTGGTGCCGGGGTTCAACCTCTTCCGGGCGCCGGCGCGCTGGCTGGT
>CALIBQ010000078.1 GCA_938049385.1 uncultured Anaerolineae bacterium | reverse complement strand
TCGCTCTGAAAACAACGAATGCCCGCAAGGGCATTACGACCCTTACCCCTAGCGTGATGTTCTCGATAGTGAAGTACCGTCTCTGAAAACAACGAATGCCCGCAAGGGCATTACGACGGCTTCCGTCTATTTGCTACCTGTTTTGACGGCGCGTTTCTCTGAAAACAACGAATGCCCGCAAGGGCATTACGACATCGTCCGCGGGGAACACCCCAACAGCTTGCCCAGGGTTTCATGTCTGAAAACAACGAATGCCCGCAAGGGCATTACGACGTCTTCCAAGGCGCCGTTGAGCATCATCTCGCAAAATCTCGTCTGAAAACAACGAATGCCCGCGGGGGTGTTGCGACAATCAGGCGAGGAATTCTGCGGAGGGACGTATTCGCCAGGAATGGACAGCCCCGCACTGGTCCCCATATATGGGGGATTCGTGCGGGGCTGTGTGTATTTGGTGGGGTGCGAGGGGGGGCGCCGGCCGGCGCGGGGCTAAGCCGTCTCTACCACGATGTCCCCAATGATGTTGGCCGCCTCATCCCCGCGGTCAGCGCAGTTGCTGATGTGGCGGTAAACCTCGCGGAGCTTCAGCATCTTCACCACCTTGGTCAGGTCCACCGGCTCGCGGAACAGGTCAGCCAGTGCTTCCCGATAGGCATTCTCGACGCGGTTTTCGATATCCTTGGCTCGCACCGCATGTTCCGCCGCCACCTTGGGATGTTCCTGAAGCCTCTGCATCGCCAGGTAGATCTCCCGCGCTGCCTTGGCCAGCAGTGCCGTCATGTGGCGCAGATGGTCGTTCGGCTCCACGTTGAGAATCTGCATCTCGTCCACCGTGGAATAGGCGTAGTCCAGGATATCGTCAATAGCGCGCGAAAGCCGAAAGATATCCTCCCGGTCTATCGGTGTGACAAAGGTGCGGTGCAGTTCGTCAATCAGGATGCGCCGCAGTTCGTCGGCGTCTTTCTCCGCCTGGATGACGCGCTGGGCATAGGCTGGATCATATGTTTTCATGTACTCGTGAAGAGCATCCAGCCCGATGGCGGTTTGTTCCGCCTGTTGGATGAGCAGGCGGATAAAGTTGTCCTGCCTGGGTTTGAAGAACTCTTTCAGTCCCATCATGAACCCCCTTGCTTTGAGCGAACCGTCAGGGTACGCGGATCAGCAGAGAAATCGGGATATACAGCAGGGCGGCCAGTACTGCGGTGACGGGGATGGTCAGCACCCAGGCGATGAGGATGTCGCGGCCGACTTTCCAGCGCACCTGCGAGATGCGCTGGCCGGAGCCGGCGCCCATGATGCTGGAGCTGACCACCTGCGTGGTGCTGACCGGGCCGCCGAGAATGGAAGCGAACATAATGATGAGGCCGGATGTCACCTGTGAGGTGAAGGCGTGCATGGGACGCACCTTGTAGAACTTGGCGCCCAGGGTCTTGATGACGTTCCAGCCGCCGGTGTAGGTTCCCAGGGCGATGGCGCCGGCGGCCGCCAGGATGACCCAGAGGGGGACCTGGAAGCTCGGCAGGAGTCCGGTCGCCACCAGTCCCATGGTGATGACGCCCATTGTTTTCTGCGCGTCGTTGGCGCCGTGGCTGAGGGCCAGGCCGGCGGTGGTCAGCAGTTGTGCCCGTTTGAGCCATTGATTGATCTTTGGCGATGCGCCGCGTGCCAGGAACAGGAACAGCTTCATCATGATATAGCCGCCGGCCAGCCCCAGGACCGGGGATGCGAACAGCGCGACCAGCACCGTAACCAGCCCTTCCATCTTGACGATGGACACGCCGTAGCCGAACACCGCCGCCCCCAGGATGCCGCCGAGCAGAGCATGGGAACTGCTGGCCGGAATGCCTAATCGGATGCCGATGATGTTCCAGATAATGGCGGAAAGCAGGGCGGCCAGCGTCACCGCAATCGTGATGGTATTGGCGGCTACCACCTTATCGCCGACGGTGGTGGCTACGGAGACGCCGAAAATCAGCGGCCCGATGAACTCGCACAGCGCGGTGAGCACCAGCACCCGGCGCGGGGAAATTGCCCGTGACGAGATGGCGGTGGCCACGATGTTGGCGCTGTCGTGCATGCCGTTGAAGAAGTCAAATCCCAGTGCGATGACAACCAGGATGCCGGCCAAAAGGGTCGGTGACATCTGCAAGCTCCTGTCGCGCCGCGAGCAGTAGTGTTGGACGCCTATCCTTTCAGTAACGCGAGGATATCCTCTGCACGGTCCAGGAGGATATCCACTCCCGCCGGCGCACTGTCCCCCGACATGTGCTCTTTCATCACCATAGCGAACAGACATGCCGGCGCGTCCGGGTACTGCCGGCGGTAATTCTCCATCATCCGCAGGTCGTCGCCGGTATCACCGATATACAGCGCCTGATGCGGTTGCAGGGTTTCCATCGCCCAGTGCAGGGCGCGGGGGTCGGGTTTGCGCGCATGATCGGCGGTGACAGCGACCTGCAGAGCGTTCGCGTCCCATTCCAGTGTGTCCAGGGCTACTGCCAGCTCGATATGGTCGCGTCCGGTGATGATGCCGAAGCGGCGCACGCCGGCGTCTGCCAGCCGCTGGAGGAAATCGGCCGGGACCAGGGCACGCTCCTGCCGCACGAACCCCGGACCGTGATAGTACTGCGCCGGCAGGCCCATTTTCTCTGCCAGCAGGTCCTCCCCCCAGAAGTACTCTAAGCAAAGCTGTCGTACCATCTCGAAATCCAGCGGGATGTGGGGAAAGTAGTTGGAACGCACCCAATCCAGGCCGCGGCCGGCGCTTTCCCTGGCGATGGCCGGCAGGTCCGGCGGTGCCTCGTCCGGCCAGGCCAGCAGGATGCCGGCCAGGGCGTAGCTCAGCACCCAGTCATCGTTGAAGCCGCCGGCGGCTTTGAAGGCGCGAATGTCCCGGTCCTCGACCTGGCTGAGGCATTCTGGCCGGCGGTGCATGCGGTGCACGATATGACGCACCACCGCCTTGATGGTGGCGGAGTAGCTGGCGGAATCGTCAATGAGCACCCCGTCCACGTCGAAGATGACCGTATCGCACTGCAGGGGCAAAGCCAATCCTTCTCGCATCCAGTTCACGGCAGGGACCCAACCACTGGAAAGTAAGAAAAAGTATATACCATTCCGCGTTTTCGTCAAGTCCTGCTTTTCTGGTATATACCAGATACCAGAAAAGCAGGGAACAGAGGACCCGCAGGGGAAGCCCCTGCGGGTCGTGTCGTTACATCATGCTGAGGGCGAGGCGGACGACGTTGTCGGCGGTGAAGCCGAACTTTTCCGCCAGGACTTCCGCCGGCGCCGAGGCGCCGAAGCGGCCGTCTATGGTGAGGGTGCGGCCGGCCTCGCCGATATATTTGCACCAGCCCTGCGAGGTGCCGGCCTCGATGGCCAGCCGGCGGCGGACCGCCGGCGGAAGCACCCGGTCGCGATATTCCTGCGGCTGTGCGTCAAAGAGTTCCCAGCTCGGCATGCTGACGACGCGTGCCGCGATGCCTTTTTCGAGCAGTATCTTTTGCGCTCCCAGCGCCAGATGCACCTCGGAGCCGGTGGCGATAAGGATCATATCCAGGGAAGGCGTGGGCGGGTCCGAGAGGATATAGGCGCCGCGCGGCAGTCCCTCGGCACAGAGGGCCTGGGTCTGCGACAGGATGGGCAGGTTCTGGCGAGAGAGGATCAGCGCGGTCGGGCCTTTCCGCCGCTGCAGGGCGACTTTCCAGGCGATGACCGTTTCGTTGGCGTCGGCCGGCCGGATGACCACCAGATGGGGGATGGCGCGCAGGGCCGCCAGGTGCTCGATGGGCTGATGCGTGGGGCCGTCCTCGCCGAGGAAGATGCTGTCGTGGGTGAAGACGTAGATGACCGGTAATTCCATGAGCGCCGCCAGGCGGATGGCCGGCCGCATGTAGTCGGAAAAGACCAAGAAGGTGCCGCCGTATGGGATGGGTCCTTTGTGGAGCGCCAGGCCGTTGAGGATGGCACCCATAGCGTGCTCGCGCACCCCGAAGCGCAGGTTGCGGCCGTGGTAACTGCCGGCCTGGAAGTCGCCGGCACCCTTGAGGTAGGTCTTATTGGATGGGGCCAGGTCTGCCGAGCCGCCCATCAGGGTGGGCAAGTGGGGGGCAATGGCGTTCAGCACCACGCCGGAGCTGTTGCGGGTCGCCTCCTTGCCCTCGGAACGCAGGGGCGGCAGGTGCTCTTCCCATCCCGCCGGCAGTTGATTGTTCCATAAGGTCTGCAGAAGCTCCGCCTCCTTCGGATACTCCCGGGCGTAGGTGGCAAAGCGCTCCTCCCATGCCTGGCGCTCTGCGGTCCAGCGCCGGCGGAAGTCCGCAAAGAGGGCATAGACCTCGTCCGGGACGTAGAATTCCTTGTCCGCCGGCCAGCCCAGGTTCTGTTTGGTGAGGACCACCTCTTCTTTGCCCAAGGGGGCGCCGTGCGCCTCCGGGTTATTCTGCAGGTTGGGACTGCCGTAGGCCAGGATGGTCTTGCAGATGATGAGGCTGGGGGCATCTTCCCGCTGTTGGGCTTGGCGAATGGCCTGGGCGATAGCCGGCCGGTCGAACCCGTCCACGTGCTGGACGTGCCAGCCGTAAGCGCGGAAGCGCATGGCAACATCTTCGGTGAAGGTGATGTCGGTCTTGCCCTCAATGCTGATGTCGTTGTCGTCGTAGAGCACGATGAGCTTACCGAGTTTGAGATGGCCAGCCAGCGAGGCGGCTTCGCTGGAGATTCCTTCCATCAGGTCGCCGTCGCTGGCAATGACATATGTGTAGTGGTTGATAATGTCATGGCCGGGACGGTTGAAGATGGCGGCCAGGAAGCGCTCGGCGATGGCCATGCCGACCGCGGTGCTGATGCCCTGGCCGAGGGGGCCGGTGGTGACTTCGATGCCGGGGGCCGCGCCGTATTCGGGGTGGCCCGGCGCCTTGCTTCCCCATTGGCGGAACGACATCAGGTCTTCGAGGGTCATGTCGTAGCCGGCCAGGTGCAGGAGCGCATACAGGAGCATGGCGCCGTGGCCGGCGGAGAGGACGAAGCGGTCTCGGTCCGGCCAGTCTGGATGGGTCGGGTCATGCCGCAGGAAGTCTGCCCAGAGGGTATAAGCCATGTCGGCCGCGCCCATAGGCATGCCGGGGTGGCCGGAGTTGGCGCGCTGAACCGCGTCGATCGAAAGCATGCGGATAGTGTTGACTGCCAGATCGTCGAGGGCCGAGGTACGCATCATGCTTCACCGCCTTTCTGGGCAATGGGATGTGGCAGAGAGATCGCTGGCATTATACCATAGGGGGTAGGAAAGCGGGAAAATTGTCAGGGGAGGGTTGCGAGCGCCGGCCGCTGTGGTATACTTTTCTGATGGAGAGGCATTGGAGAGTGTAGAGGAGGTAAGGCAGATGCGCTTTGACCCGAAGGGCTTGCCGGTGTTGATTGCAGTGGTGCTGGTGATGCTCAACTTCGTGGTACAGTTCTTCCCCGCCTTGGGAGTCTTGGCCGCCAGTGACCTGCTTCTGCACTTGGGGGTGGTGATCGGACTGCTGGGCATCATTGTTGGAGATGCCATATCATGAGCAAGGACCCGGCCGGTTGGAACCTGGACGAGACACACCTTTATCTGGTCATTTTTCACATCAATGATGACCTGGCGTTTTTCAACGCCGCGCTGAAGATGGCGCGCCGGCGGCCGCCGGGCATCCGCCTCCGCCACTGGTTCATGAGCGCGGATGGCCTCACCAGTTACGCCATTTGGGAGGCCGCAGAGCCGCATATGCTGATGGGCATCCTGGATGTGGAATTTGATCAGGTGGCGGAGTATGATTTGAGTGAGGTGCATCTGCTGTGGGGAGAGTAGGGGGATTGTTTGCGAAAGGAGGCAGCGCATGAGGGTAATGCACCTTTCTCTCGGACTGCTGATGATCGCCGGCCTAATGCTCCTGCCAGCCGGCTGTGCCCGCACCCCATCTCCAGTCCCTGCTGTGCCAGCCGCATCCCTTTCCCTTACCAGCCCCGCTTTCGCGCCCGGCCAGCCTATCCCGACCCGTTTCACCTGCGACGGCGAGGATATTTCCCCCGCGCTGAACTGGGGCGAACCGCCGGCCGGCACGCGCAGTTTTGCCCTGATCATGGATGATCCGGACGCGCCGGCCGGCACCTGGACCCATTGGGTCCTGTTCAACATCCCCGCGGATGCTCGTGCCCTGGAGGAGGCGGTGCCGGCGCTGGAGACACTCTCCAGCGGCGCCCGGCACGGCAAAAATAGTTGGGGCAGGCTTGGATACGGCGGCCCATGTCCGCCGGCCGGCACCCACCGCTACTTCTTCCGGCTGTATGCCCTGGACGTTTCCCTGGACCTCTCTCCCGGCGCCGCCCGGAGGGATGTCCAGTCGGCCATGCAGGGGCATATCCTTGCCCAAGGAGAATTGATGGGCACCTACACGCGGCGCTGACGAGGCAGACGGTGCGGATATTCATCACAGGCGCGACGGGCTTTATCGGCCGGCACTTCATCGCTCGACTGCGAGATACTCCTCATACCGTGACCTGTCTGGTGCGGAGAGGAAGCCGGCTGGAACATCTCCAGCTCGCTCAAGCGCGCCTCGTTTACGGTGATATCCTCGATGCGGATGCGGTCCTGGCCGGCATGCAGGGACATGACGCGGTCGTGCACCTGGCGGCACTGTACTCTTTCTGGGAGCGCCGGCCGCGCCGTTACTACGATGTGAATGTCGAGGGCACGCGCCGCGTGATGGAATGCGCCTTGCAGGCTGGCGTGTCCAAGGTGGTCTTGGTCAGCACCTCGCTGGTATACGGCGTGCCGGCGGAACGGCCTTTCCATGAAGATGTGCCGGCGGGCAGACGCTTGTTAAGCGCCTATGCCCGCAGTAAATACGCCGGCGAATGTATCGCCTGGGAACTGCATCGCTCTCGGGGGCTTCCCCTCGTGGTGTTGTATCCTGGGGGAGTGCTGGGTCCTGGTGATGTGAAATCCAGCGGGCAGTATGTGCGGCAGTTGGTGAGGCAGGAACTGCCGGCACGGGTCTTTGAGGACAGTGTCATCACCTGGGTGCATGTGCGGGATGTGGCGGAGGCGATTCTCCTGGCGCTGGAAAAGCCGGATACCAACGGCCGGCGCTATCTGCTTGGGAAAGAACGTCTTTCCTGGAGGGAGTTCAACCGATTGGTGAGCGAGATCGCCGGCGTGCCCCTGCCGCGAATAGTTATGCCTGACGTGCTGGTGCTGGCCGCCTCTTTGCTGGCAACAGGCTGGGCATATCTCAGCGGCCGGCCGCCCATCTGGCAGTTGGCGTGGGATTCCATCCGCACCATTCGCGCCGGCTTGGAGTTCGACGGCTCCAATGCAGAGCGCGAGCTGGGCTTGCGCTACACTCCTATCCGCCAGGCACTGGAGGAAATGATCGGAGAGATTGCCGGCGGAAGCGTGCAGTGATCCCCTGATACTTCTAGGAGCGTGTCATGAGACTCACCGTGGCACAGTTGAATCCCATTGTCGGGGATGTGGACGACAACGTGGAGCGAATCCGACAAACCCTGCGCGATGCTCGCTCCGAGCATCCGGACTTAGTTGTGTTCCCGGAGCTGTTCCTGTCGGGGTATCCCCCGCGCGATCTACTGGAATACCCCTGGTTCCTGCGCCGCGTCGAAGAGGGGATGGAAGAGGTGCGGCGCATCTCCCGCGAGTATCCGGATATGGGCATCATCCTCGGAGCACCGGTGCGCACGGGTCAGGCGGTGGGCGCCGGCATTTACAACGCTGCGCTCCTGTTCTTTCGCGGCGATATCCTCCTGCGGCAGGCCAAATCGCTCCTGCCTACCTATGATGTCTTTGACGAGGCGCGGTACTTTGATGCCAGCAGTGGTCCGCAGGTGTGCCCCTTCATGGGGGAGACGTTAGGGGTGTCCATCTGTGAGGATGCTTGGAATGACCCAGAGCTGTGGCCCCTTCAACGCATGTATCCATTTGACCCCATCGCTATTCAGGCGCACAAAGGTGCGACGCTGTTTGTCAATATCTCCGCGTCCCCATTTTATATTGGGAAGGAAGAAATACGCTATCGCCTCATCAGCGGGCACGCGCAGAAGCATGGGACACCGTTCGTGTATGTCAATCAGGTCGGCGGCAATGACGAGCTGATTTTCGATGGGCGGAGCCTGGTGCTGGATCGTCAGGGCCATCCGATCTGGGTGGGGCCGGCGTTCGAGGAAGCAGTCGCCACCATTGACACGGATGCCGCCGGCGATCCCGCGGGTTATGTGCCGCTGGAACCCATCGAAACCGTGTACCGAGCGCTGGTGCTGGGCATCCGCGACTATCTGCGCAAATGCGGCTTTTCCAAAGCGGTGGTGGGGCTTTCCGGCGGCATTGATTCGGCGGTAACGTGCTGTCTGGCGGTGGAGGCCTTGGGCAAGGAGAATGTAGTGGGCATCACTATGCCCTCGCCTTATTCCTCGGTGGGGAGTGTGGAGGATTCCCGCCGGCTGGCGCAGAACCTGGGCATTGCTTTCCTCGTCATTCCCATCTCCTCGGTGTTTTCATCGTATCTGGAGACGCTGGAAGGGCATTTCGCCGGCTTGCCGGCGGATGTTACCGAGGAAAACATTCAAGCTCGTATTCGCGGCAATATCTTGATGGCCTTCTCCAACAAGTTCGGATACCTGGTGCTCTCCACCGGCAACAAGAGCGAGCTGGCGGTCGGGTACTGCACCCTGTACGGGGATATGAGCGGTGGTCTGAGCGTCATCTCCGACGTCCCCAAGATGATGGTGTACGATTTAGCGCGCTATATCAACCGGGAGCGTGAGATCATTCCACAGGCTATTCTGGAGAAACCGCCCTCGGCGGAACTGCGCCCTAACCAGAAAGATGAGGATTCCCTGCCGCCGTATTCGGTGCTCGACCCCATCCTGCATCTATACATTGAGGAAAGGCGCTCCGCCGGGGAGATCACTGCCGAAGGCTTTGACCCGGACACAGTGCACCGGGTCATTCGCATGGTGAACCGCAACGAGTACAAGCGCCGGCAGGCGGCTCCCGGCCTGAAGGTTACGACGAAGGCGTTCGGCATGGGCCGGCGCATGCCTATCGCCGCCCGCTACTGACCCTATCAGCACAGGATGGAGGGGGCTGTGAGGCTTCATCGCGGCACAAGAATTTTCCTCACCGTGCTGATGCTCGTTATCTTGTTAGGAGTATGGGTTTCGCAGGCCAGCCGGCCGGGGAATGTCGAGGGCTGTCCCGATGGATGTGCAACGGTGGAGAGCACACCCGACGCAACACTGCGTATCGCCTCGCTCAATCTCCTGCATGACTTCCCCCGTTTCGGGTACCTGACAGAGCGCCTGGAACTGGTAGCGTGGCAGATTGAAGCCCTGGATGCGGACATCGTCTGCCTGCAGGAGGCGGCATGGACACCATCGGCGGGGCTGGTGGCGCGCCGGCTGGCGGAACGTCTGGGTATGAATTACGTGTATGCCCGCGCCAACGGCAACCGCTGGGCGATCCTCTTTGAGGAGGGAGAAGCCGTACTCAGCCGCTATCCGCTGGAGGATGCCGGCGTCCAGGTGCTGAAACCGCGGCCAGCTCCCTTTGAACAGCGCATTGCGCTGTATGCAACCGCGCGCACACCCCTTGGCCCCATCATGATTGTTTCGGCGCATCTGACCACGCAGGAGCATCCCGAAGCGAATGCCGGGCAGATGGCGTTTCTAGCGCAGTGGGTGGAGGAACGGACCGCGCATCCTGTGGTGATAGCCGGCGATTTCAACGCCGTGCCGGATACGCCGCAAATCCAGCGCCTGTCGTCCGAATGGGTGGATGTGTGGCGCCACGCGCACCCTGCGGCGGAAGGGAAAACCTGCTGTGTGGCATCGCTGACCGCCGGCCCAGAAGAGCCGTTGGAAAAGCGCATTGATTATGTGTTCCTGGCCGGCGCGGGGATAGGGGAACTCCGCGTGCTGGAGGTCAAGCGGGCGTTTGACCGCCCGGGGCAGGCCGGCAGTGGCTGGCTGTGGCCCTCGGACCATGTGGGGTTATTCGTAGTGCTGGCCCGACAGTGAGGCTTGGGACAGGTGACTGGCGCTTGATGGGAGCGAAAACTCTACCCCTGACTCCTTTTTCGGTTGGGAAGGGGGCAAATAGCAATGGGGAATTGGGCTGATTGGTCGCTCCCGACTTGGCCCAGGAGGTCGGTCACCTGCTTGTCAGAGGTTTGCCGGCGGCTGGAAACCGCCGGCGTAGGAAGCGAAGCCCCTGCGGGGCTTGGTACCGTGCGTCTAGTGCTTCAGCGTCAGGCGAAGTTGGAAGATGGGGTAGGGCCCCAGCACTTTCATAGGCCGCGACAGCATCTGCGAAGCATTTGACAAAGTACATATAGAAGGGGTAGAATGCTGTCCGAATCCGACTATCACCGATGGTCCCGTAGGGATGAGGCAGGATGTATGAGCGCGGTAGCTCAACACAGCGTGCTGGTGCTCAATGCCACGTATGAGCCTATCAATGTGGTCTCTGTTCAGCGCGCCATTGTGCTCCTGCTGAAGGAGAAGGCGGAGATCGTCGAAGCGCTGAATGAGGAACTGCGCTCTGCGAACTGGGTGATGCCCCTGCCGGCAGTGATCCGCCTCATTTATTACGTCCGCATCCCCCGCCGGCTGGGCATTCCCTTGTCCCGCCGCACCGTGCTGGCCCGTGATCACTACACCTGCCAGTACTGCGGCGAAACCCCTGGCAGGGCCGAGCTGACGGTGGACCATGTGATCCCGCGCTCGCGCGGGGGCGAGACCACCTGGGAGAATGTGGTAACTGCCTGCCAGCGCTGTAATGTGCGCAAGGGCAACCGCACGCCCGAGGAAGCCGGCCTGACACTGCGCAACCGGCCCGGCCGGCCGCGCTTTATCGCCCTGGCTTTAGTCTCTCAGTCGGTTCCTAACGAAATCTGGCGCAAGTATCTCATCTACTGAGCCTCATGCCATATGCTTGATTCCGCCGACCTCACCGCGCCCTGGATGCTGGTAACCACTCCCGAACAACTCCAGCAGGTCGTTCGCGAACTGCGTTGTCATCCCCTGGTGGCAGTGGACACTGAATCGAACAGCCTCTACGCCTATTACGAACGGGTATGCCTGATCCAGCTTTCCATGCCGGACATGGATTATATTATTGACCCGCTGGCACTACCGGATGTCCAGCCCCTGGGAGAGCTGTTTGCCAACCCTGCTCAGCAGAAGGTGTTCCACGCGGCAGAGTATGATATCGGCACACTGCGGCGGGATTTTGGATTCGAGTTTCACAATGTATTCGATACGATGCTGGCCGGCCAACTGCTGGGCCTCAAACAGCTCAGCCTGGCGCGCTTGCTGGAAGAGCGGCTGGGTGTGCACATTGATAAGCGCTACCAGCAGTACAACTGGGGACATCGTCCGCTGAGCGATGCGGTGCTGGCCTACGCCCGCTTGGACACCCATTATCTGCTTCCGCTCCGGGAGAATTTGCTGGCGGAACTGCGGGCGCGCCGGCTGGAGAAGATGGCGGAAGAGGCCTTTCGGCAGGTGGAAAAGGCGGTCTGGAACCGCATGCCGGCAGACCCGGATGCGTACTTGCGGCTCAGGGGTGCACAGGAGCTGGACCCTGAGGGGCTGGGGGTTTTGCGGGAGTTGTATCAATTGCGTGATGAAATCGCCCGCCGGCGCAATCGCGCGCCCTTCCGCGTGCTGAGTGATCATCTGTTGGTGGAGTTGAGCCGGCGCCGGCCGCATACCGCCGCGGAGCTGGATGAGGTGCTGGCCTTGCCGGCCTGGCAGAGAAAGCAGTACGGACATGCTGTCCTGCAGGCCGTCGCGCGGGGGGAGGAGCGGCCAGTGATCCTGCCAGCCAACGGCCGGCGCAGTGCCAATAACGGCTCCGAACGTCTGACCGAGGAGCTTTTTGAGCGCTTGCGAGCCTGGCGCAACCAGCAGGCGGAGGCGGAGGGCATCCCACTTGCCGTGCTGATGTCCAACCGCTTACTGCGCCGCATTGCGGAGGAGCGGCCAGCCGACATGGAGGCACTGCGTGCCATCGCCGGCATGAGCGATTTCATCCTTTCTCGCTACGGCGCGGAACTGTTGGCCCTGGTGCGGGGCGGCCGGCAGAGAAAATAAAACGAACTCCGTGTCATGTGGCACGGAGTTCGTGGATTTCCTGCATCAGTTCGCGTCTCGCCGGCGGAACGAGACACGGCGCAGGCGTTCAGGCGTCAGTTACGAAAGCCTGACGACGTTAACCGCATGCGGTCCCTTGGGGCTGTCTTCGATGGAGAACTCCACCTTTTCGCCGGCGGCAAGATCACGGAATCCCTCGCTCTGAATAGCGGAGTAGTGGACGAACACGTCCGGGCCATTCGGTCGCTCGATGAAGCCGTATCCCTTCGTGGAATTGAACCATTTGACGGTTCCGATAATACGCTCGCTCATTGGACTGCTTTCCTCCTTAACAACAAACACCTTTTGAAATTGGATTTTTGGAATGCTGTGCATTCCGTACGTATGTGCTCGCCCTCTGATGGGACGAGAGCTTCATCGCGCAACTCCGCCGGAGGTTGTGCGAAGAAAGCCCCAAAAAGAAAACCCCGTTTGGGCCACGATCCTGACCCTTACGGGGCTATGGACCTGAACTCCCTTTCCCAACAAGCCGCTCTGCACTTACAAAAACATCATACACCTTCTTGCGGGAAATGTCAAATTGGCCGAAGGCGAAATTCCAATGTCTTCTCAGAAATCCGCGTCGTCGAAAAACTCGGTGAGGTTGCCGTGATACGTAGCCAGGAACTCCCGCAGTTCGTCAATTTCCTGCTGGGTGATGGGGCCCGGGGATACGGGCTCCCGCCGGCGCGGCTCCGGAGGGTCGTCGAACAGCACCTCCACCTCTACCTCCGGTTCGTCCTCGTACTGGTCAGTAGGCTCTTCCAGGACCACCATAATGAGGCTTTCGGTGCCGCAAACGTCGCAGATAGCACGCGCGAACCAGGCATGTTCTCGCCGGCTGATGATGTCAATGGCATCCGGGGAGAAATGACTCTGGCAGTTCTGGCACTGCACGTTCTCGGCGATGTGCTGGACGATAAACCAGGTTAAATGATCATTTTCTGCGGCCATGGTCGGACAGGGCGGCCGTTCAGGAGGCGACGTACTTGCTTCCTGCGGATATGCCCCTTACTCTCCTTTTTCTTTTTCCACAATCACTGTTACCTGCGCGGTCACATTCGGCATCAGCTTCACGGTGACTTTATGGGTTCCCAACTCCCGGATGGGCTGTTCCAGCATGATCTTGCGTTTGTCCACCTCGGTATGGAGGTGCTCGGTGATCTGCTCGGCAATATCGGCGGAGGTGATGGAGCCGTACAGGCGGTCCTTGGCGCCGGCGCGCGCCTTAAAGACCAGCGTGAGCTGGTTGATGGCATTGGCCAGCTCCGAGGCCTCGGTGTACAGGCGCTTTTCCTTTTTGGCGCGGGCCTGCTGGAGCTGTGCCGCCTGTTTGAGGGCGCTCTCTGTGGCCGGCAGGGCCAGTCCATTGCGGATGAGGTAGTTGCGGCCGTAGCCCTCGGACACGTTGACAACGGTGCCGGCTTTGCCCAGGCCGCTGACATCTTTGGTCAAAATGACCTTCATGGGAAAAAGCCTCCGGTTCCACCCATGTGGGTCGCGGTTCTGCTGTATGCCACTTTTATAATACATCAGGCTCTGCAAGAACGCAAATAGGGGTGGAAAAGCGCGCTGATGGTCATACATTGCTTCAAAGCCCCGTCTTGGCGGGAACGCCCGTGATGAAAAAAGCCCTGGGTGCCAGGAGGCGCCCAGGGCTGATAGGAAGGCGCACAGCTAGCCAGCGATCAGCTTCTTGATAGCCTGCACCGCCTGATCGGTGGTCATGTTGCGGATGTCTACCCCTTTGAGCCGGCTGGGGTCGAAGCCGGCGCTGGCCATCGCATCCCGGTACATCTTGACCTGCATGGTCGGGTCACAGCCGGCGACATACAGCTCATCCGTCGAGTTCCCATGCAGAAGAGTGGACAGGAAAGTATCCCCGTCCGTGGCGCAGAGCTGAGGGTGGATAGCGATGTAATCCACCAGCTTTTCGCGCCGGATGGCGTTCCCAACCTCGAAAATGTTCATTTGCTGGAACGACGGGCAGGTGCCCTGACATACGCACAATAGCAGTCCTTTCTTACCCATTGTTATCCTCCTGTTATCGTTATGGTGATCTCAGTTATCGCCAAAATAGGTGATGGCATCGTTGGGGCAGGCTTTGGAACAGCCCCGGCAGAATTCCACGCAGTTTTCCGGGCGTACGACCAGCGGATGGTCAGTGTCCGACTCAAACACCCCGTTCGGACAAAACTGCACGCAGGTTCCGCAGTTGACGCACAGTTCTGTGTTGATAATAGGATACCAGTTTTGAGCCATGGTTGAATCCTCCGTCAGAGAGTTAAAGTGAATGTCATAAGCTTAGTTGAGCACAAAGAGCAGATTGGGGATGCCGGCGGGGAGCGCTTGCGGCCGGCATGCGCACCACATGGACAGGTTCCTCGGTGTCCGATTATGTAGTGCATAAGGTTCCCAATGTGCTTCATAGGACTTGTTTCTTCCAATGTGAGAGCCGGAATGCCGGCTGTTATATGCCAAATTTGTTATATTCTAAAAGCTACATATATTATACGCCCGAACCGAAAGATTGTCAAATATGGCACAATCCCTGCTGTCGGAGAAATGAACCGGGGATAGGTCGTGCGGACCAACATGGCGAGGAGGAGTGGAAAGAACCCCCCTGTGCTGGACGTGAGAGAAATGCCCGCACGTCGTGGTTGTGGTGGGGATTTGTCCCTTTTCCACCAGCTCGTTGGTTTTTACACAGCCACCGCACCTCTTTCCTCTATGGGGCATTACAGCAACACTGTCGAAATGAACCGTATTCCTACCAATATCAGCAGTGGGGAGATGATCCAGGTGACGATCTGGTTCAAGCGCGGTGTCCAGAAGCGCTGTACACCCAGTGCGGTAAGCGTGATAAGGATGAACGCGTAGAGGGCCAGCGCCAGGTCCGCCGGCGGGATAGCGGTCCCTGCCGTCGCCTGCGCCCAGATGGCTGACCAGGCCGCCGCCGTGACTCCGACGGATGCCATCGCATAGGCGCGTCGCGGGTGATGTCCCATGACCCAGTTGTAGATAGGGACGGTGAAGGGTTTGCCGCCGGCGGAGAGCAATCCCGTGAGGGTGCCGGCAACCGCCGAGGCCACGGCCAGCCAGGCGGGATGGGGGTGGTCATCGCGCTCAGGCATGGGTTTGATGAAGGCCATGCGCAGGCCGGCCAGAACGGCATAGCTACCGAGTATCACGAGCAGAATGGGCGCGGGGATGTGGAGGCCGGCCAGCCGGCCCAGCGCTCCGCCCAAGACCGCGGGGATAATGAGCAGTGTCCAATCCTGCCGCACGGATGTCAGCACTGCGCTTTGACGCAGTGCCATCATCAGAGAGGCCAGCGCCACCACGATCAGATTGATGGTGATCGAGCGCTGAATGGGCAGGCCGACCAGGCCGGTCAGCAGGATGACCAGGAAAAAGCGGTCCACCCAAGACTGGATGGAAGCCGTGACAAAGCCGACGATAAGACTGGCCAGCAAGACTTTGGCAAGAAGCAAGATGAGTGGGTTCATATGCGTAGGCTCCTGTGAACAGCGGGTTTAATGCAGGCGCTCGGGGTGGTCTATCAGCCGGCCCTCGATGAGGGCGCGCACCGCCTCGTCAACCGTGGAGATATCGGTGATGATGGGGCGGATGCCGGCCTGCTGTAAGCCGTGATAGGCGCCGGCGCCCATACCGCGCGCGATGAGCACTTCGCAGTCGGCAATGGCCGCCGCCATGCGGCTGTGCCGGTCCTGTGCGGCGCGGTCAAAGCCGTGTCCCTGGCCGGCAGAATGCTCGTGCGCCTCGTGGCTGTGTCCATGCTGGCCGGCGAACTGCGCATGTCCGAGTTTCTCGCGCATCTCTCGGCCCACTATCTGGCCATTCTCCACCGTCACTACGACGTAGTAGGGGGCCCTGCCAAAATGCTGGCTGATCGTGATGCCATCCTCAGAAACCAGTGCGATCTTCATTGTGACCTCTCCTTTGCAGAAATGCGGCATACGCGCCAGATGGTGAAACAGGAAACTATATGACAGTTGCATACATTGCGTTGAATATATACCTTAGCATAAAAATTGTCAAATTATCAGGCGCCGGCCTGCCGGCTTGAAGGATAGAGCTTCCGAACCTATAATGATGCCTGCGATGGGAATGTCGAATATGTCGGATGGGAGGGACAAAGTGGCGGAAACAGCTCATACACATGGGAGTACTGGGAAGGGGGAAAGCGGACTGCGGGAAGTGCTGGCGGAGCTGTGGAGCCGGCGCATCCGGGTGGCCGGCTTGCGCTCTTACGAATTCATTATCCCGGTGGACGCCGAGCTGGCCCATCGGGTGCGTCAGGCGTTCGTGGAATGCATGACCTTTGGCGGCCTCGGTGAGGAGCGGTCGGAAGGCGGGGACGCGCCGGCACGTTGACAAGCATGCCTGCCAGGCATATAATGGGCGCCATCACGGCGGGGTAATATTCCCACATTCACAGGAGGCTTCATCCTTGACCGCGCCGAATCAGCCGGAGAATATGCCGCCTGAGCAAACTATCCAGCCGGAGGCGCCGGCCGCCCAGCCGGCGAAAAGCCTTCTGCGCGAGGTCCTGGAGACCATTGGCCTAGCGCTGGTGATCTTCCTGGTCGTGCGCACCCTCGTGATGAATTATCGGGTGGTGGGGCACAGCATGGTGCCCACCATTCAGGAGGGGCAGTTCCTGCTGATCGAAAAGGTCGGCTATACCCTTTTCGAACGCCCCCAGCGAGGGGACATTATTGTCTTCAATCCTCCCAACATGGCGGGTCAGATTTATATCAAGCGGGTGATCGGCCTGCCGGGAGAAGTGGTGGAACTGCGCGACGGGCGCGTGTGGATCAATGGGGAACCGCTGGCGGAAGAATGGCAGACCATCCCGGCGCCGACTGCCCGCTGGGGGCCGGCGCAGGTGGGGAAGGACGAGGTCTTCGTCCTCGGGGATAACCGGCCAGGAAGCCTGGATTCCCGGTATTTCGGCATGCTGTCCCGGCAAAGGATCATTGGGCGGGCATTATTATGTTATTGGCCGCCTTCCGCATGGATCATCTACCCGCGCTATGGGCAGTGAGTGACGCCGGCGCGAGAGGGAGCACAATATGCAGGGATTATCCGCACGAGAACTTGCCCGTTACATTGACCATACTCTGCTGAAGCCGGAGGCTACCCGCGATCAGATTCGTAAGCTGTGTGATGAGGCTCTGACGCATCATTTCGCCAGCGTGTGCGTCAACCCGTGCTGGGTGCGGTTGTGCGCGGAGGCGCTCCGAGGTTCCGATGTCAAGGTGTGTACGGTCATCGGGTTTCCGCTGGGCACTACACTCACTCAGGTGAAAGCCTTTGAAGCGGAGGAATGCATCCGGCAGGGCGCCGGCGAGGTGGATATGGTCATCAACATCGGCGCGCTGAAATCCGGGGACCAGCAGTATGTGGAGGACGATATTCGCGCCGTAGTGGAGCGGGCGCATGCGCAGGGCGCGCTGGTCAAGGTGATTATCGAGACCGCACTGCTGACGCAAGAGGAGAAAGTGCTGGCCTGCCGGCTCAGTCAGGCGGCCGGCGCAGATTTCGTCAAGACTTCTACCGGCTTCGCCGGCGGAGGGGCTACCGCCGAAGATGTGGCGCTGATGCGGCAGGTGGTGGGGGATGCGATGGGTGTGAAAGCGGCCGGCGGCATCCGCACCTACGCGGACGCCCTGCGCATGATCCAGGCGGGCGCTACCCGCCTGGGTACCAGCGCCGGCGTGCAGATCATCCTCGGCGCGCAAACGGATACCGCGGACCATCCGCCGGCGTCCACCGCGTATTGACCTAGAATGCCCGTGCAAAAGGAGCGAGATATGCCAATCAGTCCGACGAACCTGTGGCATGCACTGCCGGCGGGACCAGACGCCCCAGATATCATCAACGTCATCGTCGAAATCCCGAAAGGTCACCGCAACAAGTACGAGTACAACAAGGACCTCGGATATATCCGGCTCGATCGCGTCCTGTACTCATCCCTGCACTATCCCGGGGATTACGGCTTGATCCCCCAGACGTTCTACGACGACAATGACCCGCTGGATGTGCTGGTCATGATTAACGAGCCGACCTTCCCCGGCTGTGTGATTCAGGCGCGGCCCATCGGTATGTTCCGCATGCTGGATCGCGACCTGCCGGACGATAAAATCCTTTCCGTCCCGCTCAATGATCCTATCTTCGCCGAGTATTATGACATCTCCGATATCCCTCAGCACTTTTTATCGGAGGTGGCGCACTTTTTCGAGGTGTATAAGGACCTGGAAGGGGTGCGGACGAAGCCCATCGGCTGGGAGCCGGCGGAGGTGGCCAAGGAGCGCATCGTCTATTCAATGAAATTGTATCAGGAGCGCTACGTCAAGGAACGACGCTGAGGGTGTTGAAAAAGTCTAAACATACCATCTGAGCGGCCTGGCGGCTAAAGCCATGGCAACAACTGCGAAGCCTGCCTGCGCAGGCTCGCAGTTTCAACTGCCAGGCTATGAACTTACGGCAGGCGCCCTTGTGCCCAGGCGATGCCGATCCAGACCAATGTCTCCAGCATCCAAAGCAGGGTCCACAGGAAGCGTCGTTTCAGGGCGATCCATGTGACGAGGAAGACCATCTGGACGCCCAGGATGAGCAGGGGAGGGATGCCGGCCGGCGCATAGCCAAACACGTGCAGGACGGTCAGGCCCAACAGTGCTAGAGCCATGATGATGCGCTGTCCCCGAGGCTCGGGCAGTTCCGTAAGGGCGATGACAGCCAGGCCCAGGCAAATATAGGAATAGGGGGGTATCATGAACTGCACGACCTGCACCTGGGTCGGCGTGGGGACCAGCCAAGCGCCGGCCGCTAGCCCTGCGCCCAGCACAATGTCGGCGAACGACACCCATTTTCTCCATGGGAAGCGTCCCCAGAAAGAGCCCCATCCCTCTTCATGATGCGGCGGCGCTGTGTCTGTCATATAGTGAGTCCCCCAATTACCGCATTCAAATTGCATAAGCTCCAGCGGCTGGCCCTCATGCGTTCTCCGTCAGAAAAATCGGGTTGGTGAACACCCATCCCCGCCAGCGCCCCCAGCCCCAGCGCCAAGCTTCCAGCCGATAGGCGCCTGGCCGGCGGGTGCGGAAACGCAGATGTGTGCCAAAGGTTTGCGCCAAGACCTCGCCGTGGCGTATCAGGCGTAGCCGCGCCGGCAGGGGAGAATGCGCCTCAAAGGTCACCTCTCCGGTTGCGGCGATGCTTTCTCCGTACGTGCCTCGCAAATCCCCCTGCACAGCGAAAAATTGGAACCCTCGCGGGTCCGCCCAAGCGGTGGTACCCGATGAAGGAGCGGCCGGCCTCGATAGCTTCGTAAACGGCGGTACGGTCCGCGAGGAAGCCGCCGCCCAGCGGCCGGCGCAGGAGCACGTGAAGATTGACAGTGCGGAAAAGCCGCTCATACGGGAAGACGATCAGAGGGAGGGGACCGAGGGAGTAGCGGTTGGCATGGGCATCGGAACCGCCGATGATGCGGAGCCGGCGGCCCTGGGCCAGCATGGCATCGTACTTTTGCAAAGCCTCTGGGAATGGGCCGCGTATGACGATCTCCGGGAAAAAAACGCTCAACAGAGCACGCGGCACGTTGGTTAGATAGGATTTGAACTCCGACATGTAGTTCCAGAGACAGATGCCGGCATATCCATCGGCATCCCAGTGGTTCCAGTTGAAGGCCGGCTCCCCGATGAGCGGGGAGGGGCGCTCCAGCGGGTGGGCGGGGAAGCAGAAGCCGCCCTGCCGGCGAACCTCGTTGATCAAGGCCTGGGCATCGCCGGCGAAATCACACACCTCATCGGAAATACGGAAGCAGAGCAGGTGATTGGCCTTGGGAGGCTGTGGCTCGTTGATTTCCTCACCGACCAGCACCAGCACCCGGCCGTAGTGCCCCTCTTTGTCCGGGACGAAGACGTTGTGGTCCGTGGTGATGACGAAATCCAGGCCGGCGCGCTCCGCGGCCGCGGCGATTTCCTCGTGAGTGCCGCTCCCGTCGGAGTAGCGTGTGTGGATGTGCAAGTTGCCCACCGCTTCGATGTATGCGTTGTTGAGGGTCATTCTTCATCCGCTTCCTGTTCAAAGCCCGGGGCGAAATCCTCGTCCTCCTCCTCGAAGAATGGCCCTTTCTTGCGCTGATCCATCCATGCCCATGTCGGGTCCAGGCCGCCGGCGATGTGGCGAGCGAATACAAGATAGCCGGTATGCGCGACCATACGGTCCATAGGGCGCAGGCGCGCCGGCACCGCTTTATAGGGCCGCAGGAGCAGTTCCTCGACCTCGATAAACGCAAAGCATCCTTGGCGCTGGAGGGCATCCACCAGGGCAGAGACCTGATTGGTGGTGGGCACAATGGCGCCGAAAAACCCACCTGGCTTCAATGCCTGCTGTACCTGGGGGAGGTATTCCCAGGGATGGCGGAGGTCAAGGAAGAGGGCATCCACATCGGTTTCGTCGAAGCCGGCGGCGATATCGCGCAGTTTTAGCTCGACATAAGGGAGCAGACCGGTCTGTTCCAGGTTGGCGGCGGCCAGCTTCTGGGCCTGAGGATTGGCCTCGTACGAGTAGACGCGGCCGGTGGGCATCACCTGGCGCGCCAAGGCCAGGGTGAGGCCGCCGCTCCCCGTGCCGGCCTCGATGACGCGTTTGCCGGCGAACAGGTTCAGACGGGTGAGGACATAGCTCACGTCTTTAGGGAACATGATCTGCGTGTTGCGCTTGATGAGCCGCACCAGCTCGGCGGTGGAGGGTTCTACCACCAAAAAGGGATAGCCAAGATGTGTGCGCACCTCGCGCCCCAGCGGCTGTCCGATCAGGTCATCGTGGCGGATGATGCCGTGCGAAGTGTGAATCTCCTTGCCGGCTTTGAGCTGGATGAGCCGCTGTTTGCGCTCGCGGCTGACCAGCAGGATGAGCATGCCCTCGCGTGCCAGTTCCAATGTACAGCACCTCCCGGTGCAGGATGTGGGGTCATTATAGCGGAATCCCGGCGCGACGCCAATTTCGGAGAAAGAGGGTGTTGAAAAAGCTCATCGCCTGGCAGTTGAAACTACGGGCCTGCGCCGACTTCGCGAAGCCTGCGCAGGTAGGCTTCGCAGTCGTTGCCGCGGCTTCAGCCGCCAGGCGTTCCAGAATGATTTATTCGACGACCTGGACCCCATGCCAGAATGCGACATAATCCTTGATATGGCTGGCGGCCGGCTTGGGCTCTGGATAGTACCAGGCCGCATCCCGATTCACCTGGTCACCCACGACAATATGATAGTAGCTGGCAACGCCCTTCCAGGGGCAGGTCGTGTGCGTGTCGCTGGGCTGGAGATATTCTCGCCGCACGGATTCGGGCGGGAAATAATGGTTCGCTTCTACCACGATGGTTCTATCGCTTTCCGCAATCACGACACCGTTCCAGATTGCTTTCATGGTCCACCTCCACGCTGTGCCGGCTGTAATTGTATGGTAGTAACTGTGTGTCTAATCGGATGTGATTTAGATTACATTGTAGATCATGAATGTTAGCGATATTACATTATAAGCTTACCCCATGCGAATTGACCCGTGCGGCATCGGTCGGCGGGTTTGCCGGCGGTTGGAGGCCGCCGGCGCGTGAGGGAAGCTCCTGCAGGGCTTGGCACGTAAATCTGGCGCTTCAGCGTCAGACGTGGGCTATTATCGGCCAGGGCGGATGCGGTACACGGCCATGTTGTCTTCGCCGTAGGCACGCGTGAAGGCCGAATCGGTCTGGAACACCAGCTCCAGCTCCGGCCGAGCGGTCATGCGGGGATACCAGGAGGGGAAGGTTACCAGGTACTGCGCGCCGTTTGCGGTGAGCCACTCCCACAGCGCATCCTCGTCGCGCAGGATGGGGATGACCTCTGGGGAGATCAGGCCGGCCAGGTCCAGCAGTGGCCGCTGAGTGAAGTAGCCGATGGCGCCGATATCGTGTGTGGCGATTAGGGCATTCGCCGGCGTGTGTGTATTGAGCCAGCGGGCCACGGTGACCATCTCATCGTTGATGAACCGGAGATCGTCTGTGTACGCACGCGCTCCCAACGCGCTAAAGCCGATACTGAGTAGTATACCGGCCCACAGCAGGGCGCTTTGCAGAAGCCGGCGGAAGTACTCAGAACGCAATCGTCCCAAAAGCAGGGCTGTGCCGCCCAAGCCCAGCACAATGTACAGCGGAATGATGGGCATCAGGTAGCGGCCGTGCTGGTAGTTCACTGGCAGGCGTACCGCATAGATGATGCTGAACAGGAGCCAGTACAGCAAGGGGAGGGCGCTGGCCGGCCCTTCCGCGACCGATATCTTTCCCCGCCAGCGGGCCAGGGAATACTGCGCGGCCAGCATGCCGGCCCAGAGGAAGCCAGGCAGAAGGAGAATCTGCGCGCCGGCGATGGTAGGATACAGCACTCGCAACCAGCGGGTGAGAAGAGGATAGGTCTCAGCAAGGATGCTGTACTCGAGCTGTTTGGCATAAAAGGTGTTAGGGAAGGGTGTGCTAGACATAACGATATTGAGCACAAGGAATGGGATGGCGCCGGCCAGCCAGCCGGCAAGAAGTGCCAGGCTGGTTATTAGCGCTCCTCTTACACCGCGCGCGGCGCGCACCTGAAGCCAGGGGATCCATAGGTTCGCTCCCACCAATGCCACCAGCACCGCACCCTCCGGCCGGGTCAGTGTGAGCGCGCCGCCTAAGAGACCGATGACCAGTGCTCTCCATGGATAGAGGGGGCTTTCCACCGCCAGCGAAAGGATGATGACCGCCAGCGCGCAGAACAGCGCCGTTTCCATGCCGGAAACGGCCGCCCAGACCAGGTGCCATTCGACGGCGCAGAAACTGCCGGCCGCCAGGGCCAGCGCCGGCCGTCCAGGGAACAATGCGGTGCACAGCCTCCAGGCGCCCCAGGCGGCCGCAGTGAGCGATATCCAGCCGAGGAACAGCGTCCAGCCGGCGTAGGGGAGGCGCAGGAGATACCCCAGCGCGATCAGCCACGTCCAAAGAGGAGCGGTCGAGCCGGCGCTGGGCCGACCGGGGATGAAGGCGAACTGGCCGCTCTGTGCCAGGTTGCGGGCGTAGGTCTGGTGGATCCAGGCATCATCCAGCGGGAAGCCCATTGGCACACCGATGCCTGAGGCATAGATACGGTAGGCCGCCATGCCGGCGAGCGCCACCAACCCGAAGAAAATCACGGGATGCTGGTTCAGCGTGGCGACGCCATCCTGCAGGGCAGAACGCGCTCGGTCTCTCAACGGTTTGCGGTCGGACATCGGTATATCTGTACCTCCCCAGATGCACCCAGCATGTGGATGAGCTCAAAATATGGCCGGCCATCCTTCTGCTGGTAAATATCGCGGAGTGGGCGAGGATGGTCTTTTTCCAGAATCAGGAACCCCGCGCCAAAGCGATGGCATACTTCTGCCACCACCTCTGGCGGATCGTTTGGGATGGCCAGGGCATACCGCTCCGTATAATAATAGAACGCCGGCGGGTCCACGACAAGCACAGGAACCTGCGGCGCCACGCCCTGCGCGTCCAGCCAGGCATCCACATCCTGGTATATGCGGCCCACTTCGTTCCATCCTGGGCCAATCACCCCGCCGTCGGCCAGCGCCTGATACGCAAGCAGGAAAGCCAGCAGGCCGGCGATGAGCAGACTGCCGGCGCTCAGCACGTTCAGCGCCTGCGCGGTGTTCCAGCCGCGGCGCGCGGAAGCCCAACGGATGGCGCGCTCCAGGCCGTGCTGGGCGTAGGCTATGAGGAAGGGCAGGAGAGCGGCGCCGGAATGCAGGAAACTGCCGCGCGGTCCGGGGAAGGTGAAGAGCAGGGTCATGGCCAGATATACCAGCAGAAGGTAGCAGAGCACCAGCCTTGTCAGGGCGGCGCGCCGGCGTTTCCACAGCTCAATGCCGGCGAAGGGCGCAAGATACACTGCCAGCATGGCGCCGACCAAGGTTAGCGCGTTGCGCCAGCCGGCGGTAAGCTTGGAGGCCAGGATGTTTCGCCATCCCCATTCGAGATATGTTGACAAGGAAAGCGGGGCCTGCGTGCTGAACAGCTCGTCGTAACTGCGGAGGAAGAGCGTGCGCGCCCCGGCCGGGTTCCAGAGGGCGCCGGCGGTGTGCCAGTTGTACCAGAACCAGGGCAGGAGGGTCAGCAAATACACGGCGGCCATGACGGCGAAGCCGCCAAGCAGGCCCGGAAGGCGTTTGCGAAGTGCCGGCGGTTCACTGCTCGGCAACAACGCCGTCAGGACGATGGCGGCGAGCAGGAGCGGTGCGTCGGCGCGAGTCAGGTGTGCCAAGCCGGTCAGGAAGCCGGCCAGCAGGAACCAGCCTGACCGACGAGTCACGATAGCTCGCCATCCGCTCAGGAGCGTCAGACACCCCAGCAGGGCAAAGGGGGCGAAGTTGTCAGTGGTCGCCCAGAATTTCAGGTAGGCCGGCGTCAGCAGTGTCAGCGCCGCGCTGAACCAGGCGGCGCGCCGCGACGAGGGGGCCAGGCGCAAGCTGATGAGATAGGCGAGCGCCGGCAGAAGGCTGGACAGGATGATGAAAGGTATCTGCGCCGTGCGGAAGCTGATGCCGAACAGGGCGAAAAAGGGCACGATAAGGAACGAAGTGAGCGGCATCCAGTACTGGAACGCCGGTATGGGGAGCTGGTGGGCGGGGGAAAGGTAGTTCCAGATGAAGGGTTCGGTGAGTCCCTGGCCGGCGGCAGTGCGCCAGGCATTGACATAATAATAGAAGGCATCCATGTACCCCGGGGAGCGGAAGGGCAGGGCAGTGATAGCCCGGAATATCAGGGACGCCAGGACAATGACGATAAGGTCTCGTTTCCAGGGAAAGGGGGCTTGGGTGGAAAGGCGTTCATTGTCCATGGGTTTGTCCCGTCGCAGGCGGAGCGCCGGCCGGCCGCAAGGCGTACAGCTCGTACTGGGGTTCGGCCGCAAACGGCATGCGCTCCGCATCATTCTCGAGGAGCACCTTCAGCTCCGCCAGCATATACGACGTGAGCGGGTCCAGGCCGGTACGTATCACGAATTCCAGGCCGTAGCGGTACAGCAGAATATGGGTGTAGCCCTCGGAGTCCCACTGCTGGACAGCGTTCCGGGCATTCCCGAACTGGTGAATGGCATGCGGCCAGTTGTCGAGGATGGCATCCGGGTATGCCGGCACCGGTGAGTAGTAGGTGCGCGGTTCCCACAGGAACAGCACCCGCGAGCCAGGCGGCAGGCCGGCCAGCCCCTGCATGGCGACCGCATGGGCACCCAGGTTGCGTTCCAAGTACGCTTCCTGAGCCTCGCGCCCTACCAAGATGGGAAGAGGATCAACGGCGGCGGTCTGGGTGGTCCAGGCGATGGCATTGAGGAGCATGACCAGGACCAGGGCAAAGGTGGTCAGCCGGTGGGCAGATATTGTCCCGGGTATCAGCGTATCTAGGTGTTCTATGAGGAATGCCATCAGCGGCGCCGCCAGCGTGAAGCAGGGCAGGAGCAGTCGGGTCTGGAAGAGCGCCTGTGATTGGATAACACCGATGGTCCAAGCCGCGGCCAGGACGCCGGCGCACCACAGCAGGACGCCGGCCTGGGGTGGTAACTGTCGGCGCAGACGCGGCACGATCAGCCAGATGACCAGCGCCGGCAACAGCAGTAAATATATCGGCCCGGTCTGGCCGTCGTAATAATTCATGTCGCGAATGCCCAGTGTCGCGGTCCAGGGCAGGATGAGGAGCTGAAAGATATCCCATCCCAAGCCGGTGCCTGACCGGGCGTACCAGCCCGCGCGAAATGCGTCCCACCCAGGGCCGCCGAGCAGGAAAGGATAGATCGGATTCCCGGTGACGACAGCGTTGCGGAGGTACCATGGGGAGGCCAGCAGGAGGGCCGGCAGGGCAAAATACAGGATCGCCGACACAGCGGCTCTCCATGATGATCTTCTCATCAGGAGCTTCAGGAGGACGTATGTGCCCAACCCCGCGGCGCCGATGAGCGCCGTGTATTTCACGCCTAGGGCGAGGCCGGCACATGCGCCGGCCAGCGTCAGCCAGCGCGATTCGCCTGATTCGTCCCATTCCATGAGAGCTAAGGCGGCAACCGCCAGAAAGAAGGCCAGGGCCATGTCCGTATAGGCCCAACTGCTGAGCACAAAGACCATAGGCATGGAAGACCAGACTGCCACAGCCATCCACGCGGTGCGGCGGCTTGTCAGCCGGCGTGCCAGGGCATAGACCGCGCCGGCGGTGCTGAGAGCGAAAAGGGCGTGTAGAGGTGCCGCGGCCCGGTCGCCGGCCACCGCCATGCACCAGGCGAACAGCGATTCCACCAGGCTGGGATATAGGAAATGGGGCACGCCGGCCGCGGCCGGCCAGCTCCCGCTTTGCAGTGCTCTTTGCGGGACCACCAGGTGATAGAACAAGCTGTCCCACCCCCAAGGGGGCGCCAGAGCCGCGAACAGGGTGAGGCCGGCCATCCAGACTGCGTAAATGAGGAACCACCATGGGGGGCGCGGATTTTGCAACCAGCGCGCCAGGGTAGTGCGCTGTCGGAGCGCCTCGGTCAGGCAGTAGACCAGGCCGGCGGCGAAGGTCACCTGGAGCAGAGGCTTTCGTAGAAGGCCTGATAGACCCAACAGGAACGTCAGGATGGACAGTATGCCGCTCCCGACAGCAGTGCCGTACAGGGCTGTTTCCAGATGTGATGCGGTGCAGAACCCGGCTGAAGAGAGGACACGCCGGCCGAGGAAGCCGGCACATGCGAAGATAACGGCGGGGGTAAGGGCACTCCAGAGCGTACGCAGTAGTGCGGCGCCGGCAGTTGGGGTGAAGGGCTTCTGCACGGCGTACAGAGAGGCCAGGACAAAGGCCATCCAGACGAGGAACACTGTCAGGGAGATACCAGTGACCAGTTGGCGCCGAAAGGCTTTCATGTCCTGTTTCCCATGCGCCGGCGGGCAGGGGGGCCGGCAGGTGGCCTATACCCTTCCCCTGGCCCGGTTTCATGTTCAGCGAGCAGAACCTCTCACAGCCGGCCGGCGCCAGAACCGCGCCAGGCGGTCTAGTGCCAGGCGGAAGACCGTCAGCATGGCCTTGAAGATTTCCTCCTGGCTGATTTTGGACTGACCATGTTGTCGGTCCTCAAAAATGATCGGCACTTCCTCAACGCGGAAGCCGGCCCGCTGACAGCGATAGAGCATTTCGACCAGGAACGAGTATCCGTTGGAACGGATATCGTCCAGCGGGATGGATTCCAGCACGCGCCGGCGGTAGGCGCGAAAGCCGGCTGTGCAGTCATGCGCGCGCAGTCCCAATGAGAGGCGCGCGACCATATTGGCACCGGCGCTGAGGAACTGCCGTTCGATGCCCCAGTGCCGGGTGCCACCACCAGGGATATAGCGCGAGCCAATGACGATATCGCACGGCATGTTCAGCTTATCCAGCATGGCAGGGATATAGCGGGGATGGTGGGAGAAATCCGCATCCATGGTGATGATGACATCCGCTCCCAGCTCCGTGGCACGGCGGAAGCCGGCGACATATGCTCGTCCCAGCCCCTGCTTGCCGGGCCGGTGCACCACCACAATGCGCGGCTCTTTCTGTGCCAGCTCATCCGCCAGTTCTCCGGTTCCATCCGGGGAGTTATCGTCCACGATGATGAGATAGTTTACCTGTTCCAGCGCAAGCAGTTCTCTGGTCAGCGGCAGAAGGTTTTCGCGCTCATTGTACGTCGGGATAATGACAGCCACACGCATTTGGGATGGGCCCCTTTTCCGGGCAGGGATATCGGCCGGCCATGGCGCCGGCGTCTCGGGTGCTATTGTAACCGCGGCGAAGGGAAAAGGCAAAGATGCAGAGGGGCGGACGCAGATGTATGCGCGGCTCAAGACCCTCTGCCGAGGAGGCGCTCCAGCCAATCGCGCAAGCGGCGGGGAAGGCCGGCCTGCGGCGCCTCGGAGCGGCGAGTGAGCGCCTGGGTAAAAATCTCGCAGTCCTGATAGTGGTCTGTCAGGCACAGGCGTTCCTGGTATGCAATGGTGATGGGGCGCGGACGGGGGCCGGCGTAACAGCGGTGCCCTTCGTCAGCGCCCAGGTAGCGTATATCAGGGTCCTGAAGAAGCCCCAGGAATGGGCAGGCATGCAGCGCGGCTCTTGCCTGCGCGTGCTGGATGGGGTCGGAGGGAAGCGATTTGGGGGATGCCGGCGGCTCCACCGTGCCCAACTGCGGAGCACCAGTCTCCTGGCGAGCCGCCTCGATGAAGGGTTCCATGCCCTCGAAGGGGTTTTTCCCAAGGCTGTGGCGCCCAGGATTCGATTTTCCGCTGTCAGTGCTCATTGCGCATGACCCTCTCCGCGAGCTTGGCGAAATCTTGGCTTCCGGGACCCTTGGGGTCGTACTCAAAGATGGTCAGTTGATGGCCGGGAGCCTCTGAAAGGCGGACGGTGGCGCGGATCGGACTGCTGACGATGCCCGGGAAGTACTCTTCCAACATGTGCAGTGTCTGGTGAGATTTGGAGTGCCGCGCATCGAAAAAGGAGGGGATGACGAGCGAGACACGGGCGGTGTGAGCGGAGAACAGCCTCCGTGCTCGCAGTATCTCAATGATGACTTCGCGCGCGCCTACCAGCGCCAGGAATTCCATGGAGATCGGGATAAACACCTCTTTGGAGAAGTACAGCGCGGCTTCCGCCAGGAAGTTAATGGAGGGAGCGCAGTCAAGGAAGATGAAGTCGTAGCTGGCGCTGGTGATGCCCCGCAGTCGGTCCGACAAAATGCTGGGGCTGGCGTGGCGCTGGATGAGCAGTTCCTGGGCCTCAGCCAGCCGGCGGTCCGATGGCAGGACGTCGAAGCGCGTGCGCGCCCGCTGGATGGCATCGGGCCATTCCGCCTGACCGAGGAGCACCTCGGCGATAGTCAGCGGTGTGGGGACCCCCAGCCATTTGGCAAGACTGCCCTGGTGGTCCAGGTCGACGGCCAGCACCCGGAACCCACGCAGGGCCAGGGCCATGCCCAGGTTCACGACTGTAGTCGTCTTGCCAGTGCCGCCCTTGAAGTTCAATACGCTGATGATGCGCGTCATGCGTTCCTGATTAACGGTAGTCCTCACGAATAGGCGACCAGCCGTCGAGCACCAGCGAGGGTTCCAGGGCGACGGCGCGGTGGCGAACGTTAGAGGGAATGGCGGCACCGTCGCCGGCGTGCAGTACCCGCGTCTCATTGTCCAGGGTGAATTCCAGCGATCCCTGGATCACATAGGTGATCTGCTCATGGGGATGAGCGTGTTCCGGCACCACCGCGCCGGCCTCAAATTCGAAGAAGGTCAGCATGACATGGTCCAGCCACACGGCCCGGCGGGTTACGCCCGGCGCGGCCTGCACGGATTGGAGTTCGGCGGTGCGGAAAAACGGCATGATGTTCCTCCTAATCGGTTCATTGGGATGGGCAGGAAGCCGGATCGCGGTGTGCCGCTTCGTGCTGGAGAAGCCACTGTTTGATATCCAGCCCACCGCCGTAGCCTCCCAGCCCATTGTCGGAGCGGAGCACTCGGTGGCAGGGGATGATGATGGGGATGGGATTTTTCGCCATTGCCATGCCCACCGCGCGAAAGGCCTTTGGTTTTCCGACCTCGCGCGCCAGGTCTGCGTAGGAGCGGGTTTCGCCGTACGGGATACGCCGGCAGGCGATGAGCACATCGCGCTGGAATGGGGTGACTTGTTCCAGGTCCACCACCAGGTCAAAGTGCCGGCGCTGGCCGGCGAAGTATTCCTGCAGTTGCTGTTTCGCTTCTGCCACAGCAGGGATGGATCGCACAGGTTCCTGTCCGCACGATTGGCGCAGGATGCTGACGAACCGTGCCTCATCCGTTCGCAGTTCGATGCGGTAGAGGCCGTTTGAGGAGACGGCAATGCCCAGCCGGCCAATCGGTGTGTCGAGGAGGTCATATGCGATCATTTCCCGCTCCTGCGGTTCGGTAAGGAACGCCTACCGCCGCGTCTACATCAAACTATAGCGCGAATTTCGCGTTCGTCAAGTTGTGCCTGCGCCGCATAATGCACTGTAAGAGCACCGCGGCCGGCCCTTTTTCTCTGGCGGCAGGGTATTGACATTGGGTCAAGCGGGTGGTAATATTTTTTACTAGATCATGAAGCGAGCTAGTACTTCACCACAATAATTATTGATGATATAGGCGATGGAACTTAAGCCGAGCATCGGTCGTGGTAAAGCGCCATTCGACGGTGGCCTGCGCCGCATTGCGGGTCTTCGCCCAGGCCTCTACCTCCTGCTGCACAC
>CALIBQ010000077.1 GCA_938049385.1 uncultured Anaerolineae bacterium | reverse complement strand
TGTGGTATCCGTATCCCGTGGTCGCTCATCATGGAAGTCTTGCTCGCAGAGTGCGTGAGGACACAGAGGCAATAATGAAAGATGCAGATGTGGCAGTGTGTGTTGCTACTTCCACTCTTGAAATTGGCATAGATATTGGTGATATTGACCTGATTGTGCTCGCTGAACCGCCATTGAGCATCTCATCGCTGCTTCAGCGGATTGGTCGTGGTAACCGCAGAGAAGATACAATACACGTTGTAGCTATCGTCAAGTCCCCGGAAGAGAAACTTCTGTTGGACACAATGTTTAAAGTGGCTGCATCCGGTGAATTACCAGAGGAACCTTATGAACCTGATTTATCCGTTGCAGTTCAGCAGACCTTTTCTTTGCTTTATCAAAATCCCCAAGGTTTAGCCGAGATGGAAATTCTAGAACTTATCTCTAATTTGTGTTCCAAAGAGGAGGCGAGGCTTATTTTAAGACATCTACGGAAAAATGGATGGCTCGAATGGCGTTCAGGACGATGGTTCGCCTCTACAAAATTAATGAATTTGGGTGAAAAGGGGCGTATTCATTCCAATATTCCGGATTCGCAGACCTATAGAGTGATAAACATTGACACAGGCAAGGAAATCGGAACCATTGCAGGGGTATTTGATGAAGTGTTTTTACTCGGGGGAAGAATTTGGCGAGTCGTTTCAGTAGACAATGACGTTATTAAAGCCCGTCATTTTAAGGGCAAAGCCTTAGCCCCCCTCTTCCAGAGACGCGGAAATGTAGGAGCCTTTTATTGGCTATTACCGCAGGATTTGAAGGCTAAAAGGAAAGAAATAGCAGGCTGATGCAAGTTGCCACAGTCTTAGAAATGTTTGAGCACCCGGCTTCTCGGTTTGAGTAGACAGACTAACACGCGCTTCCACCTGGAACCATTCTGTTTCGCTGCGTGGCGCAGGTGAAGCGCAGGCCGTTGGGCCGCCTGCTTTGGCGTCAAAGTAGTGTTGGTTCACAGCGGCAAAGTGGTCGGCATGATGTGGTTGCGCAAGTAGCCCAGATAGTGAGTATGAGTGGCTTTGTCCAGCCGCCCATGCTCCAGAATAGGAGACAAAAAATGGACACAAATTATTATGCTGAAATTGCTAGGAAACTGTCCCATGCAGTAGGCTTGACCAAGTCGTTGGTGGCGGTCAGATTGTTCGACGACCCCCACGCGGTGCCGGAGGGTTTGCCCCGTCCCCAAAGCGCAATGTACTACTGCGCGGCAGTTGGACGCGCCATGCAGGGCGAGACGATCCTGATGCTGGCTGACGACCACGGCTGTCAGCGCGGGGCTTACATGTTGGGCGTAAAGGAAGCGCCGGCGTCAATCACCAACGGCGTGCCGTATGCCAAGTCGCACATGGTGGCGAGCGCGCGGGCGGGTCAGCGCCTGATCGAGCAGGCGCCCAAGTTGCCGGTTGGACACACAGTTGCCATTCTGCTCACCCCGCTGGCGGAGACGCCGGTGGACCCGGACGTGGTGCTGGCGGCGGCGAATCCGCACCAGGCGTTACAACTGCTCAACGCAACCAATTTCGATACCGGCTTGGAAATCCCCTTGCGCTTCCAGATTCTCACCTCCTTCTGTGCCTACAGTACGGTATTGCCCTTCAAGACAGCCCAGCCCCAGGCGACCATCCCGCAGGAACAGGCTCGTAAACGCGCCGGGTTTACTAACGAAGAAATGATTGTGGGATTACCGGCGGAAATGCTAGCACGCGCCGCAGAAGTCATTGAAGGACTCTGCTGTGTGGTTCCGCAACCTGAAGTCTAGCACGCAAAGGCTTGGATTGCATGATCAAGGCGCATGACAGGTCAAAATCAATCAACACGGTCCGGGCATATCCCAGTGATTGGCCGCTATCATATCACCGGTGATGCAGGCTCCGCTCCCTCCAACTGAATATCCGCCAGGCCGGAGATGATGACAATCTCCAGCCGAGGGCCTGCCCCTGTCTCCCAGGCCGGCGTATGATACCGCCGGCCGTCGCGGATGAAACCTTGGTCCGCCCGCACGGAACCCAGCGTCTTCTGCACATCCACCTGCACCGCCAGGTCCGCCGGCAGGATCAGACGCAGGCTGGCGACCCCCAAGATAATTTCGGCAGAGGCATCCTCCGTCCACTGGCCGGTGAAATCCAGCGTGTATGAGCTGGCGCCGCCCTGAAAGGTCAGGCGGCGAAACCGCGCGTTGCCCAGGTGGGCCATCTCCAGATCCGCGGCGCCGGTGCGCAGTACCAACTGTTCCATGACGATGGGATTCGGCAGGGTAAAGTTCAGCGCGCTCCGGCTGGCGCCCTGGTTGATCTCCAGCTCCCGAATCGGGACCCCACCCAGCTCCCAGTAGCCGTCATAGGCGCCGGCGTTCACCTTCAGCATGAGCGGCCTCTCGGTCCCGAAATGCACCTGCCATTTGTTGACGGCGTTCAGCGGCACCTGGCGCGCTTCCTGGCGCACCTCGACGCTGTTCCCACGCACCTGTAGTTCGGGGCGCAGGGCCGGCACGTTGTAGGTCACTGTTCCCTCCAGCAGTGCCCTCCCTTCGGCATCGGCGTAAAACTCTGCCGCGCCGAAATCCAGTGTAAGGTTGACTGGTTCCGTGCCTGCGGGATAAGGGATATTGAGGGGCATGGTGACTGTCTCGTCGGGCTGTGCCGGCGGCGTCAGCGGGAGACAGCCGGCGGAAAGCACGGCGATACAGCATAAGCACAGCGCTTGTAGCCAGACCGCTTTTTTCATGGCAGTGCTCCTTTTCAGTAGCTGGGCACGTGGGTGCGAGATCGGGGTAGATACTCAGTGCCCTAACTTCGGGATAGCTTTCTTTCGCCGGCGTACAGCCAGGCGCTCACGAGCGAGGGCAACACTCCCCAGATGCTGAACCAGACGGGGGAGAGGCGCGCGAAATACGCCCACTGCGTGCGGTATTCCGGGACAGGCTGACAGGGGATAGCGCTCAACAGCAGGTCGGTGATGATCGCGCCGGCCAGGCCCGTGCCGGCCAGCACGGCGGCCGACTGCAGTGCCAGGCCGAACTGTTGGGGTTCCAAGCGCCGGCGGTACAGGTACGACAACACCACGTACTGTGTGAACAGCACCGCCGTAAGGGCGGAGATGGAGAGGTTGACACCGTCCCAGAGATGCAGGGTGCCCTGATGTATGGCGTGGAAGATAGAGCCGAGGATGAAGGAAAGGGCAAGGTGGAAAGGGAGCAGGGACGGACGGAGCACCTGCAGGAGAGCCAGCACCAGGCCCCAGAAGAGCGCCAGGCCGGCGAACCAGGCCGCGCCGGCGACGAACATGGAAGTCACGGTTTCCCCGCAGACCGCGCGCTGGGTGCCGAAGGCCAGCCAGAACCATAGCATAGCGCCGGCGGCGACTGATCCCATGGTAGCCAGGGCGTGCCAGATACTGCGCATACCATCTCCCTCCTGCTGGAGGTATGGTACATGCAGTAAGGGGAGATGTCAAGATAGGCCGGCCTCCATGCCGGCGGCGCGGGGTGACAGCCGTCACCAGGTAGCTGTCACCCCACAGCAGTTTCAACCCAAGAACCGGCGCACGTATGCGGCGCGCAGGATGCAGTCCTCCATCTGTTCCACATTATGCGACTGCAGGGACTTGAGGATATGGTCGGTCAGCGTGCGGTGCTCCTCGTGGTAGTTGCCGGCCACCCCCAAACGCTCCAACTGCCGGCGCAGGGCCGGCGTCAGCCAAGGCGTGTCTGGGTTTAGGAAACGTACTGCATCGCGCAGGTCCCGCTTGAAATTCACGTAGACCTGCTGCAGGAACTGGATATCATCCTCGGTGAGCGCGTCCAATCCCAGGATTTCCGGCGGGAAGCCCAAGGAGTACATGGCCGCAGTGAAGCCGATCGCGCGGGGGAGAGTGACGCCCCCTACACCGCGAGCATAGCCGAACAAGCCGACATGGAGCTTGCGCCGGCGCCGCTGAGGGACATATTTCGCCACAGTGTTGATGGCCGGCACCATAGTCTGCAACTGCTCCTGATAGGCGACGACATACTTGTTGATGATCTCCAGACAGCGGCCCCGGTCCACTTCCTGCGCCGGCATGATCTGCCGCTCGCGCAGCATGCGTACCGCCTCCCGCACCTCCTCCGGCGCATGGTCATACTTGAAGGATGACTGCACGGTGAGCGTGTACGCGCTAGGATATTCCTGAATAACCCGGTCCACGGTCTGCGGGCGCAGGTTGCCGCGGAACGGCGGCGACCCAACCCCGACAATGGGATAGATAGGGATGCCGGCATCCTGCGACAGCCGCTCCAGCTCCATAAGGGCGATCTTGTTGAGCAGTACCGCGCTGATCAACCCGTAATTCATGGCCGGGTCCGAGCGCGCCAGGAACACCCGCTGGTACTCCAGCTTCTTGTCCCGGATGAACTCGCGGGTGATGGTATGTGCTTCCAGCAGGCGCGGCATGTCCTCGAACAAGGGAATGACGTTGATGGTCTCGGGCTTGAACTCGCCGATCCACTCACAGATGGTGACATCCCCCGGCTTGAACGGCTTGTGCTGTTTGCCCACCACAAAATCGCGATAATACAAATAGATGCGGTCCAGACAGCGGTGAGAAGTGGTCATGGGCAGGATGACCTCGAAGATGGGGGGAATGTCATCCCCGTAGAACATCCTGGCCGCGTCGAACGAGCGAGGGATGCTGTCGAGGGTCTCCAGCAGGACCTTCGCCTCGCCTTTCTCCACTGTTGGGTTTGGGACGCGCAAAGTGATGAACACGTCCTTGCCCAAACGCTTGTCCCGGAAGAAGGATGGGTACTGATTCAGCAGTTTCTTGACCACGAAATTGTCCACCTCTTTGCCTTCGTAGTCCCACATCTGCTCGTCACAGCCCAGATGGGAGAAGACATAATAGGCTTCCTTAATCTCCTCCTCGCCGTTGATGACCACGTTCTCGGCAAAGAAAGGAGAGTACACGTTGTCGGGATGCTGGGTGCTCATGCATTTGGGAATGGTGCGCATTTCCACTCTCCGAGATGAAATTACACAGACGTCAAGGCGCGCCGGCCTATCCGCCGCCGGCCTCGTCTGCGCATCCTATTGGAATCCTGTGGGAAAACTGATCCGTCGAACGAAGCAACCGCGCGGGACTCATCCTCGAGGCACTAAGCATGTATCATTATATGAAATTGGATGAGCATGTCAAGCAGAGGCTTCATCAGACTCTTGCCAAATTGACCAATTTCATCCGCTGTGTTAAGCTTTGTATCAACTGGTACAACATGCATGAGGCTCAGCAGTCCCTATGAAAGACCCATCCATTTACCATGTGCAGGTGATTGACCGGATCGTGCAAATCCTCGCCTGCTTCGACGATAGGCACCCGGTGCTGGGCGTTTCACAGATCGCCGGCCAAGTGGGGCTCCATCGCGCCACCGTGCACCGCCTGGTCACCTCCCTGACCAATGCCGGCCTCCTGGAACGCGTGCCCGGCGGTGACAAATATCGGCTGGGAGTTCGCCTCCTGGAACTGGGCCTGTCGGTACTGCGGCATATGGACTTCCGCCGCGAGGCCATCCCGCATATGCACGACCTGGCGGAGCGCTTCGGCGAGGTCTGCGACCTAGGCATCCTGGAGGATGGCCAGGTGCTGTACATTGACGTCCTGCCTTCCCGCTATCCCATTGCGGTCTCCGTGAGCACCGGCATGCGCCTGCCGGCCCACTGCACGGCCAGCGGCAAAGCCATCCTGGCCTTCCTCCCACCGGAGGAGGTGGATGCTCTCCTCCCTGACCCTCTGCGCCGGCTGACGGACCATACCATCACTTCTCGCGCCGCGCTCTTTCAGCAGTTGGAGGAAATCCGCCAGCGCGGCTGGGCGCTGGACGACGAGGAGACCGAGATCGGCGTGCGGGCGGTTGCGGCGCCGATCCGGGATATCACCGGCCGCGCCGTGGCATCCATTGGCATTCCGGGCCCTGCCGGCCGCCTGAACAATGAGCGCATCGGAGAAATGGCCCAAGCCTTGATGGAAGCCGCCCGCGCCATTTCCGCACGCCTTGGCTGGATCGAGCCACCGGAGAACCAACCTGCCTGAGCGCTCGCCGCCTCTCCCTGCCCCACGGCCACAGAACGTTGCCGTCGCTACGCCAGCGGGCCGGCCGGCGTTTGTTGACCCTTCCTAGCTCTCGGATATAATCACTATTGATTGTGCACTGTATTGTTCACTTCCCTATCCCCTTCCCCGTGTACGGGGACAGGTTGTTTGGGGCCATAGTCACCAACAGCACATTTTCAAGACTCTCACGGAACAGGGTTGACATTCCCTGCTGAAACATTTACAATGGTATCAGCATCCAATCCTTGTGGGGGCTGTTCCCCGGGATATCCAGCGCAGAGAGGGGTGCCGGCATGACCGTTCTCGGAAGCATCCGGGATGTCGCCATCATCATCCTAGCCGTCCTTTCCATCGTCATCGGCGTGCTGTTGATCGTCTTGCTCGTCCAGCTTCAGCGGCTTATTCGCTTGTTGCGCGAGGAAATCCAGCCCATCCTGAACTCCGCCAGCGAGACGGTGGGCACGGTGCGGGGGACCACGACCTTCATGAGCCGGCATCTCATCAAGCCGCTCGTGGACCTCAGCAGTACGGCCGCCGGCATTCGGCGCGCCTTCCAGGTGCTCTCGGCCTGGCCAAAGGGTCCCGGACGCCCTCATAGAGAGGATTCCAATACTGCATTGTAAGTCTTGCTCCTAATTTTTATTCGACACAAGGAGGATGTCCCATGGCAAAAGACGGCGGAGGCGAATTCCTGACGGGATTTCTGATCGGCGGATTGATTGGCGCCGGCCTGGCCCTGCTCTTTGCCCCGCAACCAGGCAAAGAGACCATCTCTCAACTGCGCCAGAAAGGGGAAGAGCTGAAACAGCGCTTCTCCGACCTCTCCCTGGATGAGGCCAAAGAGTTTATCACCCGCACTGTCCAGGAAGCCATCAAAGAGGGAAAGATAGCCGCTATCCGCACGAAAGAGGAAATGCTCGGCCGGCTCGAGCAGGCCGGCGGCGAGGGGACGGAAGCCAGCTCCACCGGCGAGATTCAGATCGGCTGAGCAACATCTCACTCACAATCTTATGTCAATCAACTCCCACCATGCTCATGCCAGAGCATGGTGGTTTCATCTCGCGCTCGGCCGGGTTCTCAACGCTCTCCGCACCACAGGAACGAGCGGGATGGGCTTGCGGGGCTGAGGAATTCGCCGGCAAAATCCTCGAACTTCCCCGGGGTATCGCGCCGACACGGCGCGCATTCCAGCACAGCAACGCTCCAGGAAAAGCGCTGAGGCGCACGGCCGGCGCAAACCTCCCTTCCCCAGCGCCAGCTCGTGTCCCACGTCCAGACCGCCGCAACCTCAGCCAGCCTGCCGCCGGCATCCTCCCGCCACAGCCGCAGAAGATAGCCCTGGTTTCCCTCCAGCAGACTGACCGCTGTCCAGTTCAGCAGGACATAGCGTGCCCCGACCATGTCAGCTCCATCGGCCGGCCACAGCGGCAGGGGCGCCGGCAGGGGCGGACCGGGGGTCGGTGTAGCGGTCGGCACAGGTGTCGGGGTGCTGGTGGGCGTAGGTGGGCCAAGGGGAATGCGCAGGACCTGCCCGATTTGCAAAAGTTCAGGGTCCTTGATATCGTTGGCCTTCATAATATCCCCAATGGGCACACCGAAGCGCGCTGCAATCTCCGAGAGCGTATCGCCGGCCTGCACCTCGTACACCGCGAGGTTTTCGGTCGGCGCCGGTGTGACGGTGCCGGTCGGAATGACCAGCACCTGCCCCACCCGCAGGATATCATCCTCCTCCAGGTTGTTGGCCTCCAGCAGGTCGCGCAGGGGTACCCCGAAGCGCTTTGCCAGCCCGCTCAGCGTATCGCCAGCCGCCACCGTATAGGTCATCGCCTGTGATACCGCGACGGGGGCCGCCGTCGGGGATGCCGTGACAGCCAGAGAACTCGTCGGGGATGCTATGACAGCGGCCGCTGTAGTTGCGGGGCTCGAGGGAACTGTCGGCGTGCGCGTAGGGGTGAACGCCGGCGCCAGGGCCAGCTTCGGCGCTATCTCCCTTCGCCAGGGCTGCCATACCATCAGCGCCAGGAGCACCAGAGCCGCGATCAAAGCAATACGCGCACCGTGCGAGCCTCGCCTGCGTCGATCCCCGGAAGACAGGTCAATCATTACCCGCACCCATTCCAGCCATGCGCTGGCGCACCGGCCAGAGGAGCATTCCCACTGCCAACAGGGAAATGAGAGAGACAGCCTTGCCGGCCAGCCGCACCGGCGTATCCCCGAAGCGCAGGCGCACCACATGCTCGCCGGCCGGCACCTGCAGGGCGATCAGGCCGTACGGCTCCGTCGGCCATATCGCGACCGGGTTCCCGTCCACTGTTGCCTGCCAGCCGGGGAAATAATAGGTGTACAGCTCCAGCGTGGCCGGCGTCTCCGCCCGCACCAGAACCTCCACTGTCGCCCCGCCGAGATAGCGTGTCTCGACGCTCCCCTGTCCCTCGAGGATATGTGCCTTGGTCGGCGGCTCGCCGGCCAGATACTGCGGCACCAGCGGGCTGGTCATCGGCTGTTCCTTCGTCCACGCCGTCATGCCGGTGCGGTCCGGCGGATATACTAACTCGAACTCGACCACCGCCGCATCCGACTCCGCCCGCGCCGAGTAGGGCGTGTACTGCGGCAGGGTATAGGCGAAACTGCCGGCGGCGACCGCCACAGCCAGCACCATGGCCGGCGAAATTTCATATTGAACGTCATCCCCGTCCGCCGCCAACGTCGCCCCAAGCAGGGAAAGCGTTACCGCGGTCAGGATCAACAGCCGCCATGGGAACTGCACCAACGCCGCCAGCGGGACAGCCTTCCACAGCGGCGCAGAAAGGGGGAGCATGAACAGGACAACCACCCCTGTGGCCGCCAGGAAAAAGTTCCTGTCCGCCCGCCAGCGCGGCAGGTGCCAGCGCAGGGTCAGCGCCGCTATGCTCAGAAACAGGGGGAACAGCCCCAACTGGAACGGCATCTCGTCCGCCAGCCCCTCGCCGGCGTAGCCGTAGCCCCAGAACGAGGAGAGCAGTTGGCCGGCGAACACGAAGTGCTTATCGTAGCCGAAACTGCCCTGCACCCACTGCTCCTGGACGATGTAGCCCCGCTCCAGCAGGGCCGGCAGGAGGAAAAAGCCGCTGACGCCGATCCCAAGCAGGCCGGCCGCCAGCGCCAGGCCGGCGGAGCGCCCCGCACAGCCCCACCCCTCTGTCACTCCCTGCCGGAACAGGAGCAACAGGACACAGCCGGCCAGCAGGGGTGTGAAGATAAGCGCCGTGCCGTTATGGGTGAGCAGGAGGCCGGCATAGACCAGACCGGCCAGCGCGACAGCGCGCCTGCCCCCCCGCTCCACCACATCGAGCATCGCCAGCAGGGTCAGCGGCAGGAAGATGTAGGCGAACGATTCCGCCAAATCACAGCGCACGTAGACATCGACAAGATGATACGGGACATAGGTATAGAGCACCGACGCCAGCAGGCCGGCGGAGCGCCCGAAGAGCCGCCGGCCCAAGAAGTACATGCTGACGGTGGACAGGATGAACCCTGCGATATACGTGAGCTTCACCGCCGCGGTCAGGCCGGCGCCAAGCAGGTGGAACGCCTCCGCCGCATAATAGGCCAGCGGCGCGTAGAAAATGAACAGCGGGTAGCCGTACCCCAGCGCGAAATCGGCCGCCCAGCGCGGGATGAGATAGCCATCGCGCAGGGTCTTGTCGAAAGCGTGCAGGAAGAAGACCGTGTGCGGTGCGTCGTGGGCCTGGAAGAAATACCCCGGCGCCAGGAGCGGCATCCAAGCGAAAATGCTCAGCGCCAGCGCCCACCACAGCTCCCGATCTATCTGCTGGAAGAATGTCCGAACGTGCCGCATCTCAGCCGGCCCTCCCCCGCACCAGCCGCCAGCGGGCCAGCCCTGCCAGCACTAGGCACAGCAGGGTGATGGCGCTCAGCGCCTGGCCAACGCGCCGCGGCGGCGTATCCTCGAAGTGCAGTAACAGGAGATGCCGGCCCTGCGGCACCGGCACCGTGATCAGCCCGTGCGGGCCGGTCGTGTATATCGGCGCCTCCGCAATTACCTCCTCGGTATGCTCATCCAGGATATATGCTTTCCAGCCCGGGTAATAAAAGCGGTAAAAGCGCACCGACTGCTGGTCGTCCGCCGCCCAGACCCACACCTTCTCCGAAATGGTGGTCATGCCGCGCGCATCCACCGCCAGGATTTCATTCTGCGGCACCCAACTGTAATCCACCCGCGTGGTGATATCCTGCCCATTGATGAACAGGTCTGCCATAGGCGACCACTGCGGTATCTCCTTCGTCCAGATGGTGGAGCCGGTCATCTCGTTCGCGGTGCGCTGGAAGCGCATCAAGCCGGCCAGCGACACCGGCCCTTCTTTAGGCTCGCGAATCTCCGCCCGTACATACGGGTAGCTCCCCCAAATGACCAGCCCGGCCAGCAGGACCATCGCAAGCTGTCGCGACCAGGGTCCCCGTTCCTCCGCCGGCTCTTCCGGCTCCGCCAGCACGAAGCCGGCCAGCACCGCCAGCAAGGGCGCGGCCAGCGAGAAATAGCGCCAGGGGAACTGGGCGTAACGGGTCCATGACACGCGCTCCCATATTGTCACCGCCGGCGCCAGGGTCATGAAGACCACGCCCACCAACCCAACCCAGGCGAAGGCCCACAGCCGGCGGGCCTCGGGGCTTCGCAGGCGCCGCCGTATCAGCAGTGACAGGAATGCCAGCGCCAGCGGTGCGGCCCCTAATTGGAATCCCACCCCATCATCCGGGCCGGCGCCGCTGACCCCGAAGCCCCAGAATGGGGAGAAAAGCTGGAAGAAATAGACGAAATCGTCGTGATAGTCGTAACTGCCGGCCAGCCACTGGTCCGCCCGCACATAGCGGTTCTCCAGCACCGCCGGTATCCAGAAGATGGCGCTCAGCCCCAACCCTATGCCCAGGGCAATCAGCGGCGGGATGACGCGATGCAGGAGATGACCGCAGGCCGGCAAGATAGACTCCTTCGAGAAGCCGCGTAGGGGCTGTTCGTCGTTCAGCCGGCTGATGACCATCACAGCCAGGTATACCGCCAGCAAAGGGGTAAAGAGCAAAGTAATGAGGTTACTGCTCAGCATCAGCGCGGCGTATGCCAGGCCGGCGCCGGCCACACTGGCAAAGCGCGGCCGCCAGACCGCCTCATGAAAGCCCCACAGCACCCAGGGGATGACGGCCAGCGCCAGCGATTCCGCCAGCGCCGCCCGCACGTACATGTCAAAGAGGTGATACGGCACATACATGTAGGCGACAGCGGCCAGCAGTGCCGCCGGCCGGCCCAGCGGCCGACGCAGAAAGCCGTACATCCCCAGCCCGGAGAGCATCAGTGCCAGCCCGAAGACCGCCTTGACCGCGTCCTCAAATCCCAGCCCCAACAGGTGGAATCCTTCACCGATATAGAAGGCCAGCGGCGCGTAAATGTTGAAGAAGGGATAGCCGTAGCCGAAGGCAAAGTCCGGCGACCAGCGCGGGTACCAGATGCCCTCCTGGATGGAGCGGTCGAACTCGAACAGGAAGTACACGCTGTGGCGCGCGTCGTGGGCGCCCCAGAAATAGCCGGGCAGTAAGAGCGGGCCGATGGCGAAGAGGCCGGCCAGGATCACCAACAGGATGTATATGTCTACCGCTGACCAGATGTGCTTGTACGATGGCCCCTTCACTGTCCCGCCTCTCCGCACGCCCATGGGATCGGATAGGCCGGCCGCGGGAACGTCAGTTCCACATGGTCCCCGTTTCCGACCGCCAGCCGCTGTCCCGTCTGCGCGTCGTAGAACCCCATGATGACCCGGTAGCCGGCCGGCGGGCCTTCCTCTTTCATGTGAAAACCATACGCATCGGTGATGATCTGACCCGGGACCCAGGCGATGGTCGGGCGTTCACCGCCGCGCGGCTGAATATCCTGCTGGCCCCAGATGGTACTGCCGGCATCCAGCGCCTGCACAAACACGGTGTAGTCCGTATCCATCCAATCCAGCGCTTGCCATGTCACCGCCAGGGACACATCCTGGCCAGGCGCCAATTCCCCGGAGAACGAATAATCCAGCAGAGCGATGGCATCGCCGCCGAATACCGCCAGGGGACGCTCCGGCGGCTGTACGTCGGTCCACGCCGGCTGAAGGTACGGATACACTGCCAGCAGGATGACCAGGACCAGGCCGGCCAGCCAGGGGAGGCGCGCCAATGCCGGGGCGTCGCGCACCAGCCCGCCGGCCAACAGGGCCAGCGCCAAGCCAGCCAGCCCCAGCAGTTGCCAAGGGTACGCGAGCAAAGCGTTCAGGCCGCTGACGCGCCAAAAAGGCTGACTGACTGACAGGGTCAGCAGACAGCAGAAGACGATGCCGGCCAGCAGAATGAGCTTCGTACGCTGACGTTCGGCATCCTTGGCCCGCGCAAACAGGGAGAGGCCGGCCAGCGCCAGCGGCGCGATGCCAAGCTGAAAGGACATCTCGTCCTTCCAGCCGGCGGAGCTGGGCACTGTGCTCCAGGCTGTGGAGAAAAGCTGGTACACGTACACGAAATGGTCGTAAAAGCGCTCCGTGCCGCCAGCCAGCAGGCCCCAGGCCCCAAGGGGAACAGCCGGCAGAAGAGGCAGAAGCGTCAGCGGCCGGCGGTAGCGCCACAGCAGGGCGCCGGCCGCCAGCACAGCGAACCATACCGCCAGCCCCAGATGGGACAAGGCGAGCAGTCCCCACCCTGCCAGCGCGACAAGACCGGATGACAGTCTCGGTCGTTGGACAAAGCGGTGGAGCGCCCAGCCAGCCAGGGGATAGAGCGCCAGCGCCCAGGGTTCGCCCATCCCGCCGGCCACATACGTAACCGCCAGCCGATAAGGCAGGAACGTGTACACGACCGCCGCCAACAGGGCCGCCGGCCTTCCCCACCGGCCGGCCAGCCAGCCGTACAGGAACAGGCCTCCCAGCACGGTCGCCAGCGCCAGAGACCATTTCACAGCATCGCCGGCGGACGCGCCGGCCCAGCGCACCAGCGCGGCAAGGAACAGGGGGAAAATTCCATCACGCACGGCCGGGCCGGCAGACTCGGCCACCGCCAGCCAGCCGCCGCAGTGCACGAACGCTTCCAGCGCCCATATTGGGCGGAAGCCGGCCGCGGTCTGTGGAAAACCCGGGCGCGCCAGCGGCGCCGCTGAAAAAAGGGCCAGCAGAGCCGCTACCAGTGGGTAGACCACTCTCCCATGATCCCGCATCGTCGCACCGCGCATCCGCTATTAGCGCGCCAGCCGGCCGTCCAGTTCCAGCTTGTCGGCGATGCCCTTCATCGCCTCCAGCACGATGCCGACATGCTCCCACAGGTCCACGCCCAGCTCCTGTGCGCCCTGCTCGATATCGGCGCGGTTGACGCCGGCGGCGAAGGCCTTATCTTTCCATTTCTTTTTCACGGACTCGACCGTCACATCGGCGATGTTCTTGCTCGGCCGCACCAGCGCCACGGCGATGATGAGGCCGGTCAGCTCATCCACGGCGAAGAGCGCCTTGGCCAAGGGCGTGGTGCGGGGCACGTTGAGGTACTTGGCATGTCCCTTGACCGCTTCGATGATCTCCGCCGGCCAGCCCAACGCCTCCAGATTCTTGGCGCCGGCCATGGGATGCGACGAAGGATCGGGGTTCTGCTCGTAGTCATGGTCATGCACCAGCGCCGCCGCCGCCCAGTACTCCTCATCCTCCCCAAAGCGGCGAGCATAGGCGCGCATAGCCGCCTCGACGGCCAGCGCATGTTTGATGAGGCTAGGATCCTTGGTGTTTTGCGTCAACAGCTCCCATGCGGCCTCTCGCGTGACCTTCATGGCATGCCTCCTGCAGAGCTTCTAGCATCTGGATCATACACAATGGGTATGGTTTCCCCCAGGACGGGGAGCGGCCGGCGGATATGCAGGTCGACCCAAGCCATCAGCAAGGCCGGCAGTTCCCGCAGGTGGCACCACCACTCCCGGAGATAGGGCTGGAGATCGGCGGTGACGCCCACAGCATCAATGCCCATCTGCCGGCACAGGTATACCGCCCTGGGCTGGTGAAAGCGCTGGGTAACGACGATGGCCTCCGTCACGCCGAAGATATGCCGTGCCCGATAGCAACTGTCGTAGGTGCGCCGGCCGGCGTAATCATAGACGATATCCTCCGCCGGCACCCCCAGCGCCAAGGCATACTCCCCCATGGCCACCGGCTCATTATACCACGCGAAGCGATTATCGCCAGTCATGAGGAGCTTGCGCACCCTGCCAGCACGATACAGCGCCACAGCGGTGCGCACCCGGTCCGCCAGCACAGGGGTGGGCCGGCCGTCCCGCTCCAGGCCGGCTCCCAACACAATGGCGATGGGGCGTGCCGGCACCTCCGCGATGCTCCGATATACATAGGGCGCGGTGTATCGTCTGATATGCCAGAGGATGCCCAGCGCGCCGGCGCCGACGAGCAGGCCGGCGCCAGCCAACAGGAGCGCCGTTCTCATCAGGGCAGTTCTCCATGGAGCCATGATGTTTTCTCCATAACGCATGTACAAACAAGACGTTCCTCAAGATACATGGTTCCATGGGAACAGGCAAATTGTGGGGTAGACAAAGAGGCTGGGCGGGGGCGATTGAAGCCGCCCTGTATCTCGTCAATTATATCGTAATTCTGCCGGCACTTCACTCCCCAACCGCGGTGCTCTCCCTCTGCTTCTGTCGGGCTTTTGAGACCGGGTCATACACCATGAAGGCCACCATGCCGGCCAGCGCCAGCCAGCCAACCCAGTCGCCGAGGCGCACCGCCGGCGAATCCCCCGTTCCCAGCGGCACATCCGCGATCACCGCCTGGCCGGCTTTATCCCCACCCGGTGTGACAGCGGATGCAAGGATGCGCCCATACGGGTCAATGATGACCGAATCATTGCCGCTGTTATCCGCCTTGACCATGGAGACGCGGTTTTCGACCGCGCGGAAAACCAGGTGTGTGTAATGCATAGTGGCAATCTCTGGCCAGTCGTGCGAGGGGACCAGGATCATCTGCGCGCCGTTGCGGGTGATCTTGCGCGCCGTATCGGTGAAGTCCAGGTCGTAGCAGATGATGGTGCCGATGCGGCCCAGCGGGGTGTCATAGACCGGGTAGGTACCGCGCGTGGGACTGCGCTCGCCGGCAAAGGTCACCGGATGATCCTTGCCGTATACTCCCAGGAACTGGCCCCCGGGTGACAACACAGTCACCTCGTTGCGTCGTACGTCCTCGGTGATCAGCTCGGAATATCCCAGCGCCAGGTACGCCCCCGTCTCCGCCGCCAGTTGGCGAAAGGCGGCGGTATTCTTCACCTGGGGGTCTCCCCGAATAGCGACCTCTGGCCAGACGATGACCTGCGCGCCGGCATCGGCCGCATGACGGGTAAGCTCGCTGAACTTGTCTACCGCGCTCCAAGGGACGCCGGCGTCATAATGCAGGGCGGCGGCACGCACCGTTCGGGCGGCCGGTGGGCGGAACAGCGCCAGGCTGAGGGCTGTCCAGGCCACCAGCGCGGCGAGGAGGCCAATCCCCCAGTTGCGCACCGCCCGGCCGGCAATAGCCGGCACCCCCGGGTCCAGCCGCCAACGCCGGTCGAACAGGTACAGCCCCGCCAACCCCAACTCGTAGTTCACGAACATGATGAGCAGGCCCAGGCCGAAGATGCTGAAGACGCTCACCGGCTGAATCAACCAGGGCTGGCTGTACAGGGTATTGGCGACGAATGCCCAAGTCCCCATGATGGGGATGAAGCTTCGGATCATCTCAATGCCAACCCAGCTCAGCGCGCCCTGCCAGATGAACCAGCGGTAGCCGGTGCGTTCGTTAAAGGGGCGCACTCCGCTGTCAGCGATCAGGATGATGGCACCGATGATAAGTGGGAGCCAGGTCATGTACACGCCACTGCCGGCGAAAATGGGAACCAAATATCCGCCCAACCAGCCGCCGACAGTAACCGCCGAGGCAAGGCTGGACAGCTTAGATGGCATGACGCGATACTGCGCGATCAGCATGGGGACAAAGCCGACCCAAATCAGCGGCCATAGGGCGTGTGGTGGAAACGCCAGCGTCAGCAGGACTGCGCTGAGCACGGCTAAGAGGATTCCAACAGTCAGACGAATCCAGAATCGAGCGCGAGGTTCGGGCTTCATGTGCAGTACCTCCCCAGGTCATAGAACAGGGATGCGAACAGCGGCCACCGCGCAAACACAGCGAACATCCTATCATATGTGGCGTTCGCCGGCAAGGGGGAGACGAATGGTCTGTTGGAGACCACGCCGGCGCTATCTCACTCAATGATGATTATCAGGGGCGCTTCCGCTGGGTAAATATCCATCAGAAGCGCCCCCGTCGGGCTTGGGTTATCCTTTGACCGCGCCGGCGGCCAGCCCGGAGACGATATACCGTGTCTCTGGGCTTTATCCCTCTGCCCTTTTGTGGTACAATATCTTCGGACGGCTGGACGCACGGCATCCAAGGAGGTGTAGCCATGCACCCGCTGGTGAAGCTAGCAAAGGAAACCATCGAGTCATATGTGCGCTACGGGAAAATTCCCAAACCACCCTCTCCCTTGCCCGAGGAAATGAAGGAGCGCGCCGGCGTCTTCGTCTCCATCCACACGCGCGACGGTGCACTGCGCGGTTGCATCGGAACTATTGAGCCAACCCGACCCAACATCGCCGAAGAGGTGATTCATAACGCCATCGCCTCTGCCACGCGCGACCCGCGCTTTCCCCCTATCACGCCGGCGGAATTGGACGACCTGGTCATTAACGTGGACGTGCTCTCCACACCCGAACGGGTTCACAGTCTGGAGGAGCTAGACCCCAAGCGCTATGGAGTCATTGTGCAGAGCGGCTGGCGCCGGGGGCTCCTGCTCCCCGACCTGGAGGGGGTAGACACGGTGGAACAGCAAGTGGACATCGCGCGGCGCAAAGCCGGCATTGGGCCGCGCGAGCCGGTCGAGTTATATCGTTTCGAGGTGAAGCGGTATTACTGATGGGCGCGGCCGGCGCTGTGCCCGCCGTGCGCGTCATGGCGCTGGTCCTCGCCGGCTTTTTCCGCCAGCAGTGCCAGCCCATGACGCAGGGCCGGCGCAATCGTCAGCAGGTTCTCCCGCGCCGCTTTGGGACTGCCCGGCAGATTGACGATGAGCGTGCGGCCGCGAATGCCGGCGGCCGCACGGCTCAGCATAGCGTGCGGCGTCAGCGCCAAGCTGGCGGCGCGCATTGCCTCCGCCAAGCCCGGCGTCAGCTTATCCACTACCGATAGAGTAGCCTCCGGCGTGACATCGCGCGGCGCGAACCCCGTCCCGCCCGTCGTGAGGATAAGGTCCAGACCCAGTTCGTCTGCCCACCGGCGCAGGATATCGGCGATCTGCTCCTGCTCATCCGGCACGATGGCGTACTGCGCGACGTGAAAGCCCAGCTCCTCCTGCACCAGCTTGATCAGCATCGGCCCGCTGGCATCCTCCCGCTCGCCGCGAGCACTGCGGTCGCTGACGGTTAATATCCCCACACGGGGCCACGATGCTTCATCCATGCCGGCCACCTCCTTAGTTCTCCGCCCCCACCACTTCCTGCCAGGGGCCGTGAATTCCATCCTCGCTCACCCCGTAATAGACGTGCAGATGCCCCTCGGCATCCCGCTGGACCAGGTCATAGTGCACATTCCCACGGCTGGAGGTCTTTTTCCACAGACCCAGGTTGCCCTTCCAGTTGACCTGGGCTGGGTCCACCGGCGCCTGCTCCGCCTGGGTGATGGCATAACGCCACAGCTTGCGGGCAGAAGAGCGCGTCACGTTCTGCACCACATTGCCGTTGCGCAAGTCACGGAGAGCGTAATAGCGGGTGCCTTTGCGCTCGGTCACGCTGACAATTTCGACACCTGTGCGCGGCGGGTCCACCATGCCGGCCGGTGCTGTCGGCACCGACGTTTCCACCAGTTCGTCCGCCGGCGCCGGGGCAGGCTCCTGCACCGCCGGCTCCCGTTCCATCTCCGCCAGCAACTGCGAGCGCACGAGCTGGACAATCTCGTCCCGCACTGCCAGGCTGGTCTCCGCCTCCTGGCGCACGTAAATCTTGCTCTGCTCCAGCGCGTAGGGCTTGTCTTTCCCCTCCGGCACCACCACGCGCACAATGCGCTTGCCCTGGGACTCCAGCTCGTCCACCGTGACATCCAGCGGCGGCGTGATCTTCTCCGCAATCTCCGCTTTGAGCATCGCGATCGCGGATTCCGCATCCGGCACGCCGGCCGGCGGCTGGCGCGGGTTCGGGCCTACACCGATATAAATGGTACCGCCGCGGGTGTTGGCAAAGGCCACCACATCGCACAGCACAGCATGGAGCCGTCCGCCGCGGCGATCCATGCTTTCATGGAAGGATTGGACAATGCTGGGCCCCTGCTCACGCGCCGCCTGGACATGGTCGAACGGCTCTTTCGCCGACCGGTAGGGCCGCGTGCGGGCAAAATCGGTGCCAAGGAAGACCCCTTTGAGCGCCTGGAAACTGACCTCCGGCAAAAGCACCTCGGTCACGCGATCCCCAATCCCCAGACGGGTGCGGTCCTCCGGATGCCGGCGCAAGCGGTGAGCGTCCGACCCCTGGATGCAGTGCATGCGCCGCGGGTATTCGGGCTTCGTGCCGCTGAAGAAGCGCGCCGTGGCATTACGGCGGGTGCTCTCCAGGTCCGTAACCTCCAGGGCATGCAGGTGGGGGTCCTGGGTCCAGGCGATCTTGGTCTGGCCGCCGAAGGGCAGGCCGCGCATGGCGACGCCGTGAGCCGAATTGGCGTGCGCGGCGATGACGATGCCGCCGGCCTCATCAATCATCTCATAGGCGGTCAGCACATCCACCGTGGCACCAACCTCGGTACTGCCGGCGTCCAGCTTATCGGCCGGCACATTCATCTCCAGCAGGAGATGCTCCAGCTCGCGCAGGGTGGTCTCAGGTGGGAAAATGGCTAAGATATGAAAGCCAAAGGTGGCGGTGAATTCAAACCCGGGAAGAACCAGAATCTCATTGCCCAGCCGGCGGTATTCGTCCAGCCGCGCCTTCTCCTCGGGATGAATGCGGTTCAGCCGCTCCAGCATGGCGAGCTGTTCCACCTCGCGGCGGACAGCGGCGATACCGGCCACCGTGTTGTGGTCGGTAATTGCAATAATATGCAGGCCCTTCTGATGGGCCTCACGCAGAATGTCCAGGTAATCCACCCCGGGTTCCTCGTAGTCGGAAGAAGCCGGCGTATGCAGGTGCAGGTCCATCCTGTACCACTGCATGTTCGTGTACCGGGGGCCTTCCTGCCGGCGGCGGGATGGATCGGACGGGTTTCGAGCAGTCAATGTATTCCTCCATGAAGTATGACAACGTCGGTAATATATTATGTTAGTAACAATTCAAAGTGCTAAAAGGTACTGCTGGCATCTCTGGTTCAATACACCCTATCCCTGCCCCCTCCCCGTGTGCGGGGAAAGGGGCAGGGGGTAGGGTTTCAGCATCTCCTATTTTTTCTATTCCAGCCAATCGAGCGCCTCAGGCGTCGGCCGGCGCCGGCTCCGCCGCGGGCGCCTCCGCCTCTGCCGCTGGCTCTTCGACGCGCTGATCGCGCAGAGCAACCTTCCAGACCTGGTCAATCTCATCCACCAGGACGAAGTTCATGCGCTTCTTGACATCCTCCGGGATGTCGTCCAGGTCCGGCTCATTGCGCCGAGGCAGGATGACGGTAGTGATGCCAGCGCGGTCGGCCGCCAGCACCTTTTCCTTGATGCCGCCTACCGGCAGGACTTTGCCCCGCAGGGTGATTTCGCCGGTCATGGCTACGTCCGAGCGCACCGGCCGGCCTGACAGCAGGGACGCCAGCGCGGTAGCAATGGCAACGCCGGCAGATGGCCCGTCCTTCGGCGTGGCGCCGGCCGGCACGTGCAGATGGATATCGGTCTTCTCGAAGAAGCGCGGGTCAATGCCCAGTTCCTCAGCCTTCGACCGCACGTAGCTCAGCGCCGCATGGGCCGACTCCTTCATGACGTCGCCGAGCTGGCCGGTGACGATGAACTGTTTGGTGCCGGGCATGCGGGTCGCCTCGATGAACAGGATATCGCCGCCCACCGGGGTTACCGCCAGCCCCACCGCCACGCCCGGGCGGTCGGTGCGCTCCGCCACGTCGTAGAGGAAGCGCGGCTTGCCCAGGTAGGCCGGCAGGTCCTCCGCATCTACCGTCACGCTGACGACCTCGCCGGCGGCAATCTTCGTCGCCACCTTGCGGCAGATGGCGCCGATCTGCCGCTCGAGGTTGCGGACGCCGGCCTCGCGCGTGTACTCGCGAATGATGCGCAGGACCGCCTGGTCCGTGATCTGCACCTCGCCCGGCTGAAGGCCGTTCTCCTTGAGCTGACGCGGCAGGAGATACCTCTGGGCGATGTGCAGTTTATCCTCATCGGTATAGCCCGGAATCTGTATGATTTCCATACGGTCGCGCAGGGGCGCCGGGATAGGCTCCAGCATGTTGGCTGTGGTGATGAACATCACCTGTGACAGGTCAAAGGCCACGTCCAGGTAATGGTCACGGAACTCGCGGTTCTGCTCCGGGTCCAGCACCTCCAGCAGGGCGGCCGCCGGGTCGCCGCGGAAATCCATGCCCATCTTATCCACTTCATCCAGCATGAAGACCGGATTCTTGGTGCCGACGCGGCGGATGCCTTGGATGATGCGGCCGGGCAGGGCGCCGACATACGTGCGGCGGTGACCGCGAATTTCCGCCTCATCACGCACGCCGCCCAGGCTCATGCGGATAAACTTGCGCCCCAGGGCGCGGGCGATGGAGCGTCCCAGGGAGGTCTTGCCCACACCCGGAGGACCCACAAAGCAGAGGATGACGCCCTCGCGCTCGGGTCGGATATAGTCTTCCGCTTCCTCCGCCGCCGGCTTTTCGCTGAAACCGCCGGCCGCCGCAATCTCGGCAGGCTCTTCCATGCCAGCAGGTTCTTCGCCGGTGATCGCGCCGGCCGTCCGCCGCTCCTTACGCAGTTTGCGCACCGCCAGGAACTCCAAGATGCGTTCCTTCACGTCCTCCAGATCATAGTGGTCCTCGTCCAGCACCTGGCGGGCGCGGTGGATGTCCAAGTTGTCCTCGGTCTGGACGTTCCAGGGCAGATTGATGAGCCAGTCCAGATACGTTTTGATGACCGAGTACTCAGCGGCGGCCGCCGGCATGCGCCGCAGGCGCTCCAGCTCGCGCTTGGCCTCCTTGGCCGCTTCCTCGGGCAGGCCGGCTTCCGCCAGCTTGCGCTCCAGTTCCGCAATCTCCGCCTGCTGAGGGTCTTCCTCACCCAGCTCCCGCTGGATGGCTTTCAACTGCTCCCGCAGGAAGTACTCCCTCTGCATGCGCTCCATCTCGCTCTGGGCCTGGCTCTGAATCTTGCGGCCCAGCTCCAGCACTTCCACCTCCCGGGTGAGAATGCTGGTCAGCTTGAGCAGTTTTCCCCGCACGGAATCCAACTCGAGAATCTCCTGGGCATCTTTCAGCTCCATGCGGATGCTGGAAGCAATCAGGTACACCAAGGCGCGCGGGTCCTGCAGGTTCATGGCCGTCATCAGCAGTTCATCCGGCAGTTGCGGTGAAAGGGAGACCATCTGCCGGAACAGCTCCAGCGCGTTGCGGGAGAGCGCCTCAACCTCCACCGTCTCCTCGACGATGTCCGGTGCCGCCTCAACGCGAGCCATAAGGTACGGCTCTTCCTGGATGTATTCCTTGATCCTGATGCGCTCGATGCACTGCACGATCATACGCACAGTGCCGTCGGGCGCCTTGATCATGCGGTGCACGACGGCGGCGGAGCCAACGCGGTAAATCTGGTCGGGGCCGGGCTGTTCCACCTCTGGGTTCTGGGAAGCCACCAGGCCGATCATCTGCTTCTTGACCACCACGTCATCCACCAGCCGGATGGAGCGAGGCTGACCGACGGTCAGCGGCAACCACATCATCGGGTAGGCCACCACGCCGCGCAGGGGCAGGATGGCCAGCACCTCGGGGATGCCGGCGCTCACATCCTGGCTCTCCGGGCCTTGGGCCGGCATCATACCGCCGCCGAAAGGCCCATCGGGGGAGCCGGCCGGCGTATTCATCTCATCAAATAACACGGACCATTCACTGAATGGCATGCATCATTCCTCCTTGGCAAATTTCCGGCGCGCAGGGCAGGATGAGTTGCCTCGGCAGACCATCTTGCGGGCCGTCGTGCGCAGGATTAGCAGTTCCCTGTCTGATTGGCATCCACCACGCGCACGCGCCGTTTCTTCGGTTTGGGCAGGACCACCACCAGAAAGCCGTCCTGATAGGTCGCCTCGACATCTTCCGCGTCGATGGTCCAGGGCAGATAGACCTCCGTCTGGAAGTCCCCGTACATGATTTCCATCTGCTGATACGCGAGCTTTGAGCCGCTGGCATGGTCGTCGCGCCGGCCGCTGATGGTCAGCGTGCGGCGGGAAAGCTGGATGCGGAAGTCCTCCTCCTTCATGCCGGCGATCTCCACCCGCACCACAATGGTATCGTCCGTCTCATACACATCTGTCGGCGGACGCCAGACTTTCGCCTGATGACTCACGGTCCAAGTAATCCTCCTTCCTACCAGCATGGCCCAATCTCCCTCGTTCCTCCGAGTTGGCGCTGGAAAATCCGCTCCAGAGCCGTCGAACGCTGTGTTCCATCCAGATTTTGCGGCACTATCATTCGGAAACCTCTAGGGCTTTCCCTACGCGCTCAATTATTATATTTCAATTATACACTATCGCGCATGAAAAGGTGGAATTTTCCTTACATCGGTTGCGTTGAGGGGAGACTGCCGGCCAGCCATTCTCCCACACAGCGCTCCACGGCCGTATAGTCTTCCGCTGGAAACCAGCGGATGCGCGGGTCATCGGCGCGGAACCAGATGGACTGCTGGTGCACCAGCCGGCGGGTGTCCCGCTTGATGCGAGCCACAGCCTCTTCCAGCGTAGTTTCACCGCGCAAATAGGCGATAATCTGTCGGTATCCCACGCTGGAGAACGCCGGCAAATCGGGGGGATAGCCGGCCGCCAGCAGGCCGCGCACCTCTTCCACCAGGCCGGCGGCCATCATCTGCTCCACCCGCGCATCAATGCGGGCGTACAGCCGTTCGCGCTCCATCCGCAGGCCGATGATGAGCGCATCATACGCCGGCGGATTCTTGCGCTGAAGCTCGGAAATCGGCGCGCCGGCGGTCAGGCAGACCTCCAGGGCGCGTATCACCCGACGCACGTTGCGCGGGTCAATGCGGCCGGCGGCGGCCGGGTCCAGTTCCGCCAGCCGGCGGTGAAGCGCCTCCGGTCCTTGCCGGCGAGCCAGCTCCTCCAGCTCGGCGCGCAGGGCCGGCTGGGGCGGCACGCGCGGGATACTCCACCCTTCCAGCACCGCCCACACGTACTGGCCGGTGCCGCCGACCAGCATCGGCAGAAAGCCCTGCCCATGTGCGTCCGCGATGGCCTGATAGGCCAGCTCCTGGTACTGCGCCAGCCCGAACGGCTCGTCCGGGTCTATGATGTCTACCAGATAATGCGGGACGCGGGCGCGCTCCTCAGGCGCCGGCTTAGCGGTGCCGATATCCATGCCGCGGTACACCAGCCGCGAGTCCGCGGAGATAACGGCGCCGTGAAAGCGCTCCGCCAGGCGCAGGGCCAAGGCAGTCTTGCCCACGGCGGTCGGCCCGACGATGGCGAGCAGGCGAATGGGTTCGGATGCGGTCAGGCTCGATCCAGTGCTCAAGGCAGTCGTTCTCCAGTAAAGGCGTCGAAGAGGCGGGCGTCCGCCGGCGCGAAAGTGAGCCGCAGTGCCTGCCGGCGCGGCACGCCAGTGGCCATCGGCAGTTTCGCCACCGCCGGATAGCCGGCCACCCGTCCGTGCACCAATAGGGCATGCTCCGAGGGATGCGGCTCCACTATCTCGACCTCCAGCCGGATAGGGCCGGCATCGTCAAGATGTAGGTGCTCAGGCCGGATGCCAAACAACACTGGCGCGCCGGCGCGCGGGGGATGGCGCAGGAGCGCCGGCATAGGGAGCCGCATCGTTCCGACCAGGACAGCATCCGCTTCTGCTTGCGCCGGCCAGATGTTCATTGGCGGCGAGCCGAGGAACCCTGCCACGAAAGCGGTGGCCGGCCAATCATACAGTTCCCCGAAGGTGCCTACCTGCTCAATGCGGCCGGCGCGCATCATGGCAATACGGTCGCCCAAAGCCACCGCCTCGGTCTGGTCATGCGTCACGTACATACACGTGCTGTGGAAGCGCCGCAGGAGACGCTTGATCTCGGCGCGAGTCCTCACCCGCAGTTGGGCATCTAGGTTCGAGAGCGGCTCATCGAACAGGAAAACGCTCGGCTCGCGAGCGATACAGCGGGCAATCGCCACGCGCTGGCGCTCCCCCTCGGAAAGCTGGGGCGGCTTGCGGTCTAACAGCAGGTCGAACCCGACCCCCATTATCTGGGAGACCGCCCGTACCCGTTCCGGGATCTCCTGCTCGCGGTGGTGCAGACGGAAGTAAAAGGCAATGTTCTCGCGGCTTTCCATGTGGGGGTACAGGGCATAGTTCTGGAAGACCATGCCGATGCGGCGTTCGGCCGGGCTTTGTTCGGTAACGTCCTGTTCGTTGAAGTAGACGCGGCCGGCATCCGGCGGCACCAGCCCAGCCACCACCCGCAGGAGAGTGGTCTTGCCACAGCCTGACGGGCCAAGGATGGCCATCGTCTCGCCGGCGCGCACCACGAGGTTCACCCGCTCCAGCGCCACCCCTGGCGGTGCCAGGAATGCGGGCTCCCGCATGCGCGCATAATATGCGGTATGAAGAGGCTCCTCTGTTTCCGCCGGCGCTTCCATGCCGGCCGCCGCGAACCGCTTGGAAACCCCCTCCAGCCGAATCAGCGTCACCCCTATCCCTCCACCGCACTGCGGATCAGGCGATAGCGGAGCGGCTGACCATCTCGCGAAAGGTCCACTGCCACCAGGTCAATGCGCCAGGGGCCATCCCAATCCCACTCGGATACCAGGTACCCGCCGCACTGCATCAGGCGCTCTCCCTTCGCACGCGTGATGGTCTCTTCAGGCATGCTGAAGGGATTATTGGCGCGGCGCGCCCGTACCTCCACCAACACCAGCGCATCACCTTCCCTGGCAACGATGTCCACCTCGCCGGCCGGACAGCGCCAGTTACGCGCCAGGATGGCATAGCCCATGCTTTCCAGGTAGCGCGCCGCATGCTCTTCGGCAGTGCGCCCGCGGTGGTAGCTCGGCCGGCCCATCAGGCTTCCTCCACCAGCTCGGCTACCGGCGCATAGGAAAGGCGGTGAATCGGTGAAGGACCGTACCGCTGGAGCGCAGAACGATGCTCCGCCGTGCCGTATCCCTTATGATGGGCGAAGCCGTAGGCCGGCAGCCATGCATGCGCGGCCGTCATCCAGTGGTCCCGGGTCACTTTGGCGACAATGGATGCCGCCGCAATGGATACACAGAGCTGGTCCCCCCGGATGATCGCCTCCTGGGGACAGGATACCTCTGGAAGGCGCAGGGCATCCACCAGTACCGCCTCCGGCCGGCAGGTCAGCGAGTCCAACGCCAGCTCCATGGCAGTGCGCGTGGCCGGCACGATGCCGAGGCGGTCAATCTCCTGCGCCGGCACAATGCCCACCCCCCAGGCATAGGCATGGCGCAGGACAGCGTGATAGAGCCTCTGCCGCTGCGCCGGCGAGAGGCATTTGGAGTCGTCCACGTCCCGCAGTTCCGCCGGCAGTTCGTCGAACGCTGGGAGAATCACCGCCGCGGCCACCACTGGGCCGGCCCATGCGCCGCGCCCGGCCTCGTCCAGGCCGGCGACCAGCCGCATGCCGGCCTGCCAAAGCGCCTTTTCCCGCTCCAGCGACGGCGGCATACCGCAGTACCTCCAGGTATGTGCTGGATTTGCCGCGCCTATTGTACACGAAAATACGAAACCGGGGTACTGTCGACCCCGGCCTCGATATACCACCGCTTGAAAGGAGGGAGAGTAATGCAGGACTGGTTTAGCGCTGTTCCTTCAGCCGGGCCGCTTTGCCCTTGAGGTCGCGCAGATAATACAGCTTGGAGCGGCGTACCTTCGCCCGGCGCACTACCTCGACCTTCTCCACGCGCGGGGAATGCAGGGGGAAGGTGCGTTCGACGCCGATGCCGCCGGCGGCAATGCGGCGCACGGTGAAATTGGCGTTGGCCCCGCCGCCCGGACGAATGCGAATCACAACGCCCTGGAAGACCTGAATGCGCTCCCGGTTGCCCTCCACAATGCGGGCATGCACCCGGACGGTATCGCCTGGATGGAGCTCGGGGATATTCGGATTGGGTTCGACCGCTTCCACGGACTGCAGTAATGCGTTGTTCATCTCGCCACCCCTTCATCATAAGTAAAGAGCCCTGTTCGCCTTCCCTGCGCCAGGCTGGACTGCTTGCTGGGAACAGGGCCCTCATGTTCAGCTATCACAGCCGGCCATTATAACATAAGGCCGAGGGATATGCAAAAATTTCAGGCGCCCGCGCCGGCCAAACGCCGGCTGGCCCAGCGGTGGATGTCCTCGATGATGTGACCGGGGAGCGCCGGCTCGTGAGCGGCAAGGATCTCCTCCACCCGGGCATGCGCCCGCGCCAGCATGGACTCCTCCGGCCGGCCGGTGCCGTGCTCACCCAGCCGGTCGAAGACGCCGGCGGTGAAAAACTCCCCCGAGCGCAGCATTTTCAACGTGAGCGGGTCTTCCAGGAAATGGCCGCTCGGGCCGGCCCGCAGGATGGAATCCAGGCCCAGCATTTCCTCGGAGGTGTCCATGCCCTCGGCCAGCCGCATCAGCAGGCCGGCCAGATCGGCCTGAATGACCATCATCTCCGCCGACATGCCGACGGCGTTGTAGCAGGAGCCAAGCCCACCCATCATATTCGACCCGCAAACGATGGAAGGAAGCATCAGCAGGGCGTTCTCAATGCCGGCCTGGATATCATGCCGGCCTACCAACGTGCCGCCCGTCTCGCTGGCGACGGGCAAGCCGTAGAACCTGCCCATCTGCATCACCGCCGTCTTCCACAGCATCTTATCGGCGTTGTAGTAAATGTCATAGCCACTGCGCAGGTCGGTCAGGGAGGGGCCGGCGCCGTACAGGATCGGCGCGCCGGCGGACAGCAGTTGGGTCAGCGTTATGAAGAACAGGTTTTCGGCATTCGATACCAGGAGGGTGCCGGCGAAGGTCAGCGGCGAGGTCGTGCCGGCCATAGGGCAGATCACCGAGAAAGTGACCATACCGCGCCGCACCCCTTCTTTCAATATCCATGCATTGACCTCGGTCAGCATCAGCGGGCTGGTGATGGCGACGCCGAAGGAGAGCACGCGCCGCCGGCCCAGCGGCTGGCCGTCGGCATATATCTCGGCGACCTCCAGCCAGTCGCGCGCCGATTCGATCGAGGCCGGCAGTGCCATCAGGTGTTTGGTGGTGTTGGTGGCGAAAGCTTCCAGGCTCCTGATGTATGCCTCGTCCGGCGGCAGGTCCTGCGGCGGCATATCCATGCGGTGGATGTCGTCCACGATGGGCAGGGCATCGCCCAAGCGGGTGTGGCGGATCACGTCGTTCAGCACCGGCCGGCGCGGCTGAAGCGTCTCATAGTCAATGATCCAGGGGTCAATGACCAAGGAACCGAAGACCCGGTGCTCGCCCCCCACCAGGATGGGCCGGCCGTCCTGATGATGGATTTCGAAAAGGGGCGGGGCCAGCCGGCGCGCCTCTTCCACCAGTTCTCGGGGAATGCGCACGATATCGCTGGCCTCATCCACATGGGCGCCGGCGGCGGCCAGCACGCGCCGGCATTCGGCATCCAGCACACGCACGCCGGCCTGCTCCAGCACATCCAAGGAGCGCTGATGGATGTGCTCGATCTCACCCTCGCTCAGCACGCGCAAAGAGAGCCTTCCCATTTTCCCCTCCTATCATGTGGATGAAATTGGTCTATTGTTCATGCCATCAGACCACATTGATAATAGCACAAACCTTGCCGGCTGTCAAATCACTCGCAAAAAGGCGTTGAAAAAATCAAGATTGTCATTCGATTTGCAAGTATTGATTCATCGCCTGGCAGTTGAAACTGCGGCTGTGCCTGCGAAGTCGGCCGGCGCCGACTTCGCGAAGCCTGCGCCGGCAGGCTTCGCAGGTGTTGCCGCGGCTTCAGCCGCCAGGCCGCTTTTCCACAGATTGTATGTTTGGACTTTTTCAACGCCCTCCGCAAGAGGGGGTTGAAAAAGTATCGTGAGTGACCATGGCCCAAAACATCCCATTCCCCTACACTCCCTTCCCCGTACACGGGGGAGGGGATGGAGGCTGGGGTTTCAGCATCTTCTTGTCCGTCCTCGACTTGGCCCAGGAGATCGATCACCCGCTTGTCGGAAGTTCGCCGGCGGCTTCCAGCCGCCGGCTTAGGAAGCGAAGCCCCGCAGGGGCTTGGCACCGTAAGCCTGGTGCTTCAGCGCCAGGCGGAGAGCAAGATGGAGTGGGGCCCCAGCAACTTCATAAGCCGCGGCAGCATCTGTGAAGCCGACGCCGGCTTCGCAAACACAGCCGCCATTTCAACTGCCAGGCTTTATCCCTCCCGTAAAGCACGGTTGCACGTTTGCCCTTTTTCACTATAATTATGTCATGGAAAGGTGCGTTCAAGCAGGAACCCACAATGGTAACCGTCATCCAATGCGCAGGCTAGTACGTTTTTCACTCCCCGAGGTTATCTTCGGCGACGGGGCTCGATTCGGCGTCATTCAAGCGCTGAAAGCTCTTGCAGTGGAGCATCCTCTTCTGGTTACCGACGCCGGCCTGATCGCCGCCGGCTGGGCCGAGGAGCTGTCACAGCACCTCCAGCATCACGGTTTTCCCGTGACCGTTTGGAGCGCTGTCACTCCCAATCCGAAGGATCACGAAGTGAACGCCGGCGCACGGCATTACCTGCTCGAGGACTGCGATGGGCTGGTCGCCCTGGGCGGCGGAAGCGTCATTGATGCCGCCAAGGGCATCGGCCTGCTGGCCGCCCACGGCGGCGACCTGCGGGATTTTGTCGGCATCGGGAGAACGCGCGAACCCCTGCCGCCGCTGGTCGCCGTACCCACCACCGCCGGCAGTGGCGCCGACATCTCCCAGTACTGCGTCATCACCGACACTTCCGCACGCCGCAAGATGGTCATGGCGGACAAAAACCTCATCCCCGACATGTCCTTGATAGACCCACAGACCCTCAGCACCCTGACGCCGGCACAGGCCGCGCGGTCGGGGTTCGACGTCATCACTCACGCCATCGAGGCATACCTCTCGATAGGGGCGAACGAGCTGACCGATTCGCTGGCGATGGAAGCGCTGGAGCTGGCCGCAGTGCATCTGGAGCGCTTTGCGCACAATCCTGCGGACCAGGAGGCCGGCCGCGGCATGGCGCACGCCTGTCTTAAGGCCGCCATGGCCTTTTCCAACGCCGGCCTGGGGCTGGCCCACGCCCTGGCCCACCAGATCGGCGGCGCTACGGATCTCCCTCATGGGTCAGTGATATTCCGGCTCCTCCCGCCGCTGTTAGGCCGCTACGAACGGGTCTCGCCGGAGCGCACAGAGCGGGCCGCCCGAGCTATGGCGCCGGCCGATGCCGGCGGTAGTACTGTAGAAGACGCCGTGCGCTGGCTGGAGGCCCTGCGCGCCTCCCTCGACCCCTTGGAAACGGCCGCAGTACAGCCTTTGGACCAGCCCATACTGCACGCCTGGGCGGAACAGGCCCAGCATGACGTATGCTATCTGACTTCCCCTTGGAAACCGGACACGGAGGACCTGGTAGTCTTTCTGCAGGAGTGCTTCGGCAGTGATGCAAACCAATGATTCCCCGGCTCTCCCCTCGCAGGAGCAGGAACAGGAGCTGGACCGGCTGATCGGTCTGGGCACCTACAAAAAGCGGCATTATGCTGTCTTGAAGCGAGCCATGCGCGAAATGGAAGAGCGCGCAGCGGCCCTGCGCCGGCGAAGCCAGGAGCTGGCCCTCATGGAACTGCGCTACCGCGCCCTCTTCGATAACATTCGCTCGCCTGTGGCGGTCTACCAGGCGGTGAATGACGGCGAGGATTTCATCATTGTGGACTTCAACCGCGCCGCCGAACGCACGGAGCAGGTTCAGCGCGAGCAGATCATCGGCCGCAGTGTGCGCGAGGTCTTTCCGGGTGTGGTGGACTTCGGCCTGTTCGAGGTATTCCAGCGCGTGTATCGGACGGGGAAGCCGGAACTGCACAGCGCCGGCTTTTACCAGGACGGGCGCATCTCCGGCTGGCGCGAGAACTACGTCTATAAGCTCCCGACAGGCGAAATCGTCGCCGCATACGAAGACCTCACCCAGCGCAAGGAGGCGGAACGCGCTTGGCGCGAGGCGGAACAGCGACTGCGCATCCTGATCGAGCAGGCTCCTGTCACTATCTGGAGCACCGATCGCGACCTGCGCATCACCTACCACTCTGCGCCGCTCTCCTCGGAAATGCGCCGGCTGGGGGCCGCCGGCCGCATCCTGGGCCGCACCCTCTATGAAATCGCCGACGAACTCTACCAGGGGCAGTGGGAGACTATCACTGCCGCCCAGCGCGCCTTGGCCGGCGAGACGGTCCAGTACGAGCATCGCACCTCGGACGGCCGTATTCTCTCCAATACCGTTGCGCCCCTACGGGATGACGCCGGCCGCATCACCGGCGTCATCGGCGTCGCTGTGGACATCACGGAGCGCATCGAGACCCAGCGCGCCCTGGCCGCCAGCGAGCACCGCCTGCGTCTCATCGCCAAACAGGCGCTCATCAACGTCTGGACCACCGATCGCGACCTGCGCATCACCTATCATTCCGGCCCGATCACTGAGGAAATCCGCCAGATACAGGCCTCGAAAGGACTAGTACTTGACCACGTTGGTTTCATACGGTATCCTTCTCTCCATGACATTCATGTGGAGGGAAGGAATCATGCCCAGGCCCAAGGTGTACGCAGTCGAGCTGACCGGGGAACAA
>CALIBQ010000076.1 GCA_938049385.1 uncultured Anaerolineae bacterium | reverse complement strand
CTGGACGTGATTGCGCGCGAGACGCCGGGGTTTGTGGGTGCGGACCTGGAGAACCTGGTGAACGAGGCGGCTATCCTGGCGGCGCGGCGCAACAAGAAGGCCATTGGCATGGCGGAACTGCAGGAGGCCATCGAGCGCGTCATCGCCGGCCCGGAGCGCAAGAGCCGGCTCATCTCCGAGGAAGAGAAGCGCGTCATCGCCTACCATGAGGCCGGCCATGCCCTGGTGCGGCACTTCCTGCCGAACTGCGACCCGGTGCATAAAGTCAGCATCATCTCACGCGGCATGGCAGTGGGCTACACGCTCTTCCTGCCGAAGGACGACCACATTCTGCAGACCCGTGAGAAGTTCTATGATGAGATTGCCAGTATGCTGGGCGGACGAGCCGCTGAGGAACTCGTGTTCAACGAGATGTGGACGGGAGCCAGCGATGACCTCGAACGCGCCACACGGTTGGCCAGGCGAATGGTCAAGGAATACGGCATGAGCGAGAAGCTCGGCCCCATGACCTTTGGTCAGAAAGAAGAGCTGGTCTTCCTGGGGCGGGAGATAGGAGAACACCGCAATTACAGCGAGCAAATTGCCCGATTGATCGATCATGAGGTGCGTACAATTATCTCCGAGGCATACGAACGAGCGAAGACTATCCTGCGGGAACATCGGGCAGTGCTGGATGCGATCGCCCAACGGCTTGTCGAGCAGGAGACGCTGGATGGCGATGCGTTCCGCTCATTGGTCGAATCGATGCTGGCGGCGGAACAGAGAGCAGTGGGCGCGGCAAAGGAGGCACGGCCGGCATGAGCGGTGAACTCATCTTCGACCGTGTGCGCCCGGGCCTTGTGGGCGAGTACAGTCAGGTGGTGGAGCAGGAGCACACCGCCCGACATCTAGGGAGCGGCGGCGTGGATGTGTTGGCAACGCCGGAAATGGTGCGCATGTTGGAACGCGCCGCGGTACTGGCGGTGGACCATTTACTGCCAGACGGATACCGCACCGTGGGAGTGCGGGTAGATGTAACCCACAAAGCGCCAACCCCAATGGGAATGCGGGTCACGGCGCGCGCCGAGCTGATTGCGGTAGACGGCCGGCGGCTGACCTTCCGCGTCATTGCCCAGGACGAGCGAGAAGTGGTGGGCGAAGGCGTGCACGAGCGGGCAATCATTGCCTTGGATCGCTTCGCCAGAAAGATTGCAGAGAAGCGCAACCCCAGCGGAGGGTAAGGGCGCGCCGGCGTTATGGAAGCAGTCGGACCGCCGGCCCCCAAGTAATGCGCTCCATCATCCAATCCGCATAATGCGTCTGCAGAGTGATGACCCGTGCCGTGCGGTTGTCATCCACGCGCTTGACATAAATTGCCCACTGGCCATCGCGCTCCGTCAGGAACGCGATGGCTTTGCCATCCGGCGACCACGCCGGCATCCCATCGTTAGCGGGATTCACCGTGAACCGCCTGAGACCCTGGCCGTCCGCGCCGATCAGGTAAATCTCCCAATTTCCGTCGCGGTTGGACATGAATGCAATGCGAGTGCCGTCCGGCGACCAAGCGGGGAAGCCGGCGCTGGGGTCCAGGAGAAGCGCCTGGCGCGAGCCGTCAGAAATCCGGTACAGATAGATGCCGCATTGATTGCCGCTGTCATCACAGCCTTTGTAAGCGATACTATCCCCGCGCGGAGACCACGCCGGCGTCTGGCCCTGGATCAGGGCGCGCGGCTGACCCTCTCCGCCGGCCCAGGTGGTGAACAGCGTCCATAATCGCTTGCTCATGCGGTCCGAGGTAAATACCACTTCCTGGCCGTCGGGGGAGAAAGATGGGTACAAATCCCCGGTGTATGAGGTGATGAGGTGGAAGGCCGGCGGCACGCCGGCGCTCAGGTCAATGACGTATAAGCCCAAGGTGCTGAAACCGCTGAGCGCTCGCACTACCAACTGTTTGCCACCGCGGTCAATTTGCGGCTGATGCACGCCGGCAAGCACCTCAACGGGCGCAGAGCCGTTGACCCCGACGGCATAGAGGACGTATTCGCGGCGGACATCATCGTATACCGCGTAGTAAATCTGTCCGGTCAGGCCCAATTCGCGGAGGGCGGCGGCATTTTCGCCCGCCGGCATAGGAGTACCCGGAGCGGCCTCCGCTGAAGGTGTCTCCGTCCCCTCCACAGGAGAGGGCGGGGGAACGTTGCGCTGGCAGTAATCCACCATTTGGTCGCGCTTCTGCACGACCTGCGGCTTGGCCTGCAGGTTGGCGGCGTTGGTATACTGCTCAGCGGCCTGGCACCAAGCGCCCTGTTCCGCCAGCATGTCCCCATAAGCGACATACGCATTGAACAGCCGGCTCGCCACGTCTTTGTAATCCGGCCGGATGCGATACAAATAGGCAAAGCCTTCTACCGCCTTCTGCCAGTCCGCCCCCCAGAAGCCAATGGCCGAGAGATAGCCGGCGGCCAGCTCCCGCTCGCGTTTCACCGCCTGGTCATCCGGCCGGATGGCCAGCGCCAGGTCGAAGAGACGGACCGCCTCTTCCATCCGATCTTCCCCTACCAACCGCAGTGCTTCCTGGTGATAACACTGGAAAAGAAGGTCGGCGATCAGGTCAGGCTCATAATTGGGGTCCACCTCCAGGATATCATTGATGCGGTCAACTGCGTCCATGTACCGGCCGGCCTGGAACATGGCGCGAGCCTCGGCCAGCCAGGCGCCTAGAGGAAGCGGCGTTCCGCCCTGTGCCACCGCCGGCGTGATGGTCGGCAGTGGAACGGAGGTGGGGGTAGGAATAGCTTCTAGATATACTTGACTTTCGCGCAGACGCTGCCATGCCGGCTGGAAATCCGGCCGCAGGCGGATGGCCTGCTCGAACTCGGCCTGAGCCAATTCATAGTTGCCGGCTTCCATATGGGCCACACCGGCGCGGTAATGTTCCAGCGCCTCAGCCTGCAGGCGTTCTTGCCGGTCTTTCAAGCCGTCGAAATACCCCAGGATGCCGGCGCCCACCACCAGCGCCAGCGCAACAGCCAGGAAGATGACCAGTAGCAACAGCCAGTTGGGTTGCAAGGGTGCTGGAGCATCCGAGGTCCTAGGGATATGGCCGAGCTTCTCTGCCGCGGGGGTATGCCCGCGGCGCGGGGCCTGGGGCGGTGTTGGAGTCGGCTTCATGTATACCCTCTTTCCGGGTGCGAGGGAACTCGGTGCCGGACACGTTTCATCGGGTGTAATAGCCCTGCCAGAGTTCCTCGGTTTCATCCTCTCTGAAAATAGATAGTGAGACAGGGGAGCCGGCTTCCGGCTCCTCTGCCCACGGGAAACTTATTTCTATCACGCGACCAGCGGAATTGTCAAGATGCGCGCGCCCAATCTCCTTCCCATTCAGATTCAGCACAGTGGAACCGCGCAGGGACACAGCCGGCCAAATGCGGGCTTGTATTTGCTTTGCATCCGGGTCCCAGCGGATGGACGCGGCGCCAGCGGGGCCGGCGGCAGTCAACCCACCCAGGCCGGCGGCAGGGAACCAGACCTCCCGCCAGCTCAACTGCTGGTCCGCAGTCACGAGCTGAGGCTCGCCGAATGCCGGCGTCAGCCCACCGTGAAGCTCGGCGTAATACGAACCGTCATCGGTCCACAGGGAGGCCGGCAGCCGCGCCGGCGGGGCCCCGAAACCAAACGCCTTAACGCCCCGCGCCGTGTGCGGCGGGAATGTCCGCACCAGGCCGTCATCCGTGGAAGGGTCGTACACGCTGGCGAAGCCAAATTCCGCCTGCGGCCAGGCGAACACTCCCAACCAGCCCTGCCAGTTGCCAGGAATGCTCCAATCAACCCCCTGCCAGTACGGCCAGGAGATGGTCTCGCCGGCCGCTGGAAGCCTGGGGTCGCTGGTAGAATGGATGCGCGCCTGCCGCGCCGGCAGGAAGAAGCGCAAAGCAGGTGCGTCGCCCGGGGTATCGCGCGCCGGCACCATCGCATTGCTCCAAAACTGCACCGGTAGCGGGGCAGGGGTATCGTTGTACAGGGTGATTTCGAGGAAGAAGCGTGCCTCATCCGCTGGCAGAACCACATCCACCTGCGCCCGCAGACGGCCGCTAGCCGCAGAATCTGTCAAACGCACTCTCCCCTCATAGCCAGATGAGACGATCTGGGCCTGCCAGGGGACGGCGGATTCATACCCATGTTCTTCGACTGGCAGGCAGAATTCGATGCCGCCGGCGGCCAGCCACCATCCCTGTTCCGGCGGCCCCCAGCGGGTGGGCTTCAACACGGTATTCTGATAGAGCAGGTTCCGGCCCGAGGCTTTCAGCGTGCATTCATAGATGCGCCCACCCAGCTCGGGCAAAATGCTCAGGCGCAGATGGGCATTTTCCATAACGATAAGCTCGTACTGGTGCGGCGCCGGCCGCGGCGCGAAGGCTTCGTAAGCATCCCAATCCAGCCGCCAGATGGGAATCGAATACTGCGGCGCCAGTTCCTGGCGCAGAAAGTCCTGATACGGATAGGTGGGGATAGTCACTGTGGTACGGTATACCCGTACCGCCGGCGGTTGGGTCGGCGGCGGAGAGGGTTGCGGCCGGCCCGTAGGGGTGGATGGGACGGTCGGCACTGGTGTAGACAGCGATGTGGGAGAGGCGGTTGCAGAAGGGCTGGGCCGGCGGGTAGCAGTGCTGGTGGGCAGAGGTGCAGGCGCCGGCAGAGTAGGTGAGGGGCCGGGCAAGACTGTCGTAGCGGTCATTAAGGGACCTGTTGGGCTGGCGGTTGCAGGCGTCGCGGGGGCGCAGGCTGTACAGAGCGCCAAAAGGAGTATCAGCATGAGCGCAGTAATGTCCCAGGAGAAGTTCACTTTCAGCTCCGGAGCGGGTAGCGGCGGGTGCCGGGCCGGCCGTCACACCTGAAACAGCTCATGGCGGGTAAGCTGGAGATGGCGCTGGGTCAGTACGTTGAGCGCCTTTTCCGCAAAGATGAAATCCTCCGCAAGGGTGCGCAGGAGCGTATCCATGCCCTCGACGCGCGCTTGCTCGTGTTCGGAGGCCAGACGGTAAAAGGCCTGGCCGTGCGATTCGTAGTCCTCCAGCCGCGTCAGGAGCTGGGAGCGAACTCGCCAGCGCGCCAGTTGCTGGATCGGGTGGCGCCGGCTCGGGTCAATATGTTCGGGGAAAACACCGGCCAGAAACAGGCACACTTCCCCAATGCGTCGGTAGGCACCGTAGCGGAAGGCCGGCTCCAGGCTCTCGGCATAGCGAATCATGCTCTCGACATCCAGCTCACTGGCGCGGACCCGATACCAGACGCCGCGGCGTACCCGCATGCGGATAGTGATGCTTTCCACCCGGGTGAAGGATGCCAGCATCTGTGCCAGATAATCCCTGACGGCGTCGTCCTGCAAGAGCTCCACGACTTTTTCCGTATCGAACAGGACAACCTTCTGCCGGCTGCGCAGTTCTACCGTGAAGGCTTCCTGCGCCAGCTCACGGGTGGTCCGCCGCAGAAGGATGGTGAAATAGAGCCAGGGCGAGAGCTGGACCACCAGCTCCTTTTCGCGGGCGACGCGCTGGAAGACCCGGTCATCGTCGAGCAACTGCTCCAGCAGAGCCGTATCGCCCCGTATGGCGCGCGCCACCTTCTCGCGATCGGGCCGGCCCGGCATCACTGTATCTACCAGAAACAACAGGTCTGTCCAGCTCAAACGATACTGCCGCATCCTCTCACTAACCAGCATCTATCGTGCCAGAACTACACCCGTATACTGGTCCCGGAACACCAGGCCCATCGTGTCGAACCGACTTTCTCCTCAGCTATGATATTATTATAATGGTTGACATGAAAGGTGCAACCCTTATCAGCACAAAGTTCGAGAAATGCCGCTTGACGTGTCTTCGTTTCTATGTATAATGTATCCAATTCACCGGTTAGCATACACTCTCTATTCTATTCTTCCCCGAGGAGGCTGGCAATGAAGGTCGCGATGCTCGTTGAAGACCTGTACGAGGACGTCGAGTTCTGGTACCCTTACTACCGCATGAAGGAAGCCGGCGCGGAAGTCGTGGTGGTCGCCCCCAAGGCCGGCGCGATCTATAACAGCAAACACGGCTATCCAGCCGTCAGCCAGCTCTCTGGTGCGGAGGCCAGTGCCGATGAGTTCGATGCGGTGATAGTCCCCGGTGGTTTCTGTCCGGACCGACTGCGGCGCGATCCCAATATTTTGCGCTTCGTCGCCGAGATGGATAAGAAGGGCAAGGTAGTGGCGGCCATCTGTCATGCCGGCTGGGTGCTCATCTCTGCCAAGGTCGTTAAAGGCCGCAAAGCCACCAGCGTCGGGGCGATCCGGGATGATATGGAGAATGCCGGCTGTATCTGGCTAAATGAGCCGGTGGTCGTGGACGGCAACCTGATCACCGCCCGTGTGCCGGATGATCTGCCGCATTTCCTGCCGGCCATCATCAATACGCTGAAGCTGGCATAATTCATTTCAGGACAGCTATGGAACAGCTCAGTCCCATCCTGCAGGCGCTTCTGGCAACTTGCTTCACCTGGGCGCTGACCGCCGCCGGCGCCGCTGGCGTCTTCCTCACGCGCCAGGTGAGCCAGAAACTGCTCGACCTGATGCTGGGCTTTGCCGCCGGCGTCATGATCGCCGCCAGCTACTGGTCCCTGCTGGCGCCGGCCATTGAACTGAGCGCGGAAATCGGCGGAGCGCCCCCCTGGATGCCGGCGGCGGCCGGCTTCCTCTTGGGGGGCGTTTTCCTCCGCGTGGTAGACCGTCTCCTGCCTCATCTGCATCTCGACATGCCCGAACAGGCCGCCGAAGGCCTGCGCACCACCTGGCGGCGCAGTGTCCTGCTGGTGCTGGCCATCACCCTGCACAATTTCCCCGAGGGGCTGGCCGTTGGGGTTGCCTTTGGTGCTATTCATGCCGGCTATCCCTCCGCTTCTCTGGGAGCGGCTATTGCCCTCGCTGTGGGCATTGGACTGCAGAACCTCCCCGAGGGACTGGCGGTGTCCATGCCCCTCCGTCGGGAAGGATTGTCCCGCTGGCGGAGCTTCATGTACGGCCAGCTTTCCGGTGCGGTGGAGCCGATCGCCGGCGTTCTCGGGGCCTCGGCTGTGTTCCTGGCGCGTCCTCTGCTCCCGTATGCCCTGGCGTTCGCCGCCGGCGCCATGATTTACGTGGTGATCGAGGAGCTCATCCCGGAATCGCAGAGCGGCGGGCATTCCGACATTGCCACGGTGGGTTCTCTTCTCGGCTTTGTCATCATGATGGTCCTCGACGTTGCCCTCAGCTGAGCCTTCTGCCTCCCTTCCGTATTGTGCTTTCGGGCACAAATTCACTTCCCCAATACTTGACATCTGCTATCAACTATAGTACAATAACAGCACGATGTGCGGGAGGGAGCTATGCTTCGGATCACTACCAAAGGACGATACGCCCTGCGGGCGATGCTGGACCTGGCGATGCATCAGCAGAATGCGCCGGTGACCCGCGAAGAGATCGCCGAGCGGCAGGGTCTGCCGGCCACATACCTGGCTCAGCTTTTTTCCGCCCTTACCAAAGCCGGCCTGGTGGAAAGCGTGCGCGGTCCTGGCGGGGGGTATGTGCTCACCCGGCCGGCGGATCAGATCACCGCCGGCGAAATCCTGCGTGCTGTCGAGGGACCCATTTCCCTGACCGCCTGCGTGCTGGATGAGGAGGCGTGCGGCCGCGCCGGCTGGTGCTCACTGCGAAAGCTTTATGAGGGGCTCAGCGATGCCATTGCGAACTACCTGGACACGATTACACTGGCCGATATCGGCGCCGGCAATGTCCCCCATCAATTTGCCGTCCCGGTCACCCAGAAGCCGGCGGAATCGGTACAGGAATCTTCAGACCGCTAGCGGTTGGCTCGTCCCATGAATTGGCTACAGCGCATTCGGGAAGATATTGACGTCGCTTTCCAGCGGGACCCTGCGGCGCGCACTCGCGCGGAAATCCTTCTCACATACCCTGGCCTGCATGCCCTCTGGCTGCACCACATCGCACACTGGCTGTGGGTGCGCCGGCGCTTTCTCCTGGCGCGCCTGGTGTCCCACATCAACCGCTTCCTAACGGGTATCGAGATTCACCCCGGCGCGAAAATTGGCCGGCGGGTCTTCATTGACCACGGCATGGGCATCGTCATCGGCGAGACGGCGGAAATTGGGGATGACGTCCTGCTGTACCAAGGCGTCGTGCTGGGCGGCACCAGCCTGGAGAAGACGAAGCGCCACCCCACTGTGAAGAACGGCGTGGTCATCGGCGCCGGCGCGATCGTGTTAGGCCCCATCACCATCGGCGAGAACGCCCGCATCGGCGCCGGTTCCGTCGTCATCAAAGACGTGCCGCCGGAAGCTACCGTCGTGGGGGTGCCGGCCAGACTGGCCGGCCGGCGCGCGGACCAGGTGGACGCGCTGGAACATGCACGCCTGCCGGACCCCGTCATCCGAGCATTGAGCAAGGTCGTGGAGCGCGAAAACGAGCTTGAAGAGCGCATCCGCCACCTGGAACAGCGCATAGCGGAGCTTCACGCGCTCACCGGCATGGAAGCGCCGGCTGTCTCTTCCTCCGAGCAGACCCAGCAGGCGATATGGAATGCCCTGCAGGACGTGATGGACCCGGAGATGGGCGTCAGCGTGGTGGACCTAGGCCTGATTCGCGATGTGCGCCTGCAGAACGGTGATATTCATGTTGACATGATATTCACCAGCCCGGACTGCCCCTTCGCCGGCCAGCTTATCGAGCAGGTGCGGGGCGCGGCGCGCAATGCCGCCGGCATCGAGCGCGTGCACGTCCATATCCGCGACGAACCCTGGTCATGGCGCCATGTACGGCTGGACCTCTCCAACGGCGGCGCCAACGGCTTGCTTGCCCGCCTATTGAGCGAGAGTGAGAACCCCTCTGCAGATACCCCACCGCCGGCGTCTGCCGGCACGCAGTGATGCGTCATTTGGTGACAGCGATCCAGCAGGTGGTTACCGCTTTTCCCCGCTGGGACACGCCGGTATCATCCAATTGACAAGCCGTGCCGGCGCGGATATATTTATGCACGATGTCGCATATACGCGGAAGGGAACTACTCGTGGAACTACCGGCTTTATCCTCAAGCGCGTCTTCACGCAAGCGATTTATCTGGTTGGTCATCGAGCCGGCGGAGATCATCGAGCTGAAGCAAATCGCGCTCGATAATGACACCGTCGGCGCGTACGGCTTCTTTTATCGCGTTATCCTTCCCCAGGTCCAGCGCAAAATGGCCCGCCTCGGCCTACCTGCCTCCGCATCTGCCGCACAAGCTCCTATGAACGAGGTGTAAGATGGGCGCATACCTTGACAATGCCGCCACTAGTTGGCCTAAACCCGAGAGCGTGTATCAAGCAGTGGACAACTTCATGCGCCATGTTGGTGCCACCCCCGGGCGGGGGGGCCATTGGCGTGAGGAAGAGGCCCAGCGCATCGCTACGGAGGCGCGCAGAGCGATTGCTAGGCTGGTGCATGCGCCGGCGCCTGAGGGAGTCATCTTCACCATGAACGCTACCCAGGCCATCAATATCGGCCTGAAAGGGCTTCTGCATCCAGGCGATCATGTCATTACCTCGTCCATCGAGCATAACGCGGTATGGCGCCCGTTAAAGGCTTTGGAGAGAAAGGGGATAATCACCCTGACGGATGTCCCGTGCGCCCCGGACGGCACTTTGGACCCGGACCTTGTGCGGCGCGCGATTCGACCGGAAACGCGCCTGCTGGTCGTGACCCATGCGTCCAATGTCCTGGGCACGATTCTGCCGGTACATGAGTTGGGCAGTATCGCCCAGGAACACGGCATCCTTTTCATGGTGGATGCGGCACAGACCGCCGGCGCTCTGCCCATAGACATGCAGGCGATGCATATCGATTTGCTCGCCTTCGCCGGCCACAAGGGCACCTACGGCCCCCACGGCACCGGTGGTCTGGTCCTGCGTCCCGACCTTGCACTGGAGACCATCATGGAAGGGGGGTCCGGCATCCAATCTGCGGAAGAGGAGATGCCGGCCGAACTGCCCCTTCGGCTGGAACCAGGGAGTCAAAACGCGGCGGGCATCGCCGGCCTGCTCGCCGGCGTTCAGTTTGTGCTGGAAACGGGCGTGGAACGCATCCGCGACCATGAGATGCATTTGGCGGCGCGCTTCATCGAGCGCATCGCGGATATCCCTGGGCTTCGCGTCCTGGGACCAACGGACCCGGCTCAGCGGGTGGCCGTTGTCTCCCTGACGATCGAGGGCTATTTCCCTGACCAGCTTGCCGCGGTGCTGGACAAGGTCTTCGATGTGGCGACGCGCGCCGGCCTCCACTGCGCGCCGCAGGCCCACCGAACCGCCGGCACCTTCCCAGATGGTGCACTCCGCTTCAGCCCAGGCTTTTTCAACACTGAAGCGGACATTGACCTCGCCGCGCAGGCACTGCATGAGGCGCTGTAACCCATGGCGAAGGAGCAGATTGAGAAAACGCTCATCCTGCTGGATGAGGACGAGGCAAAGCGGGTGCTGAAGCTGGCAGAGGAGGGAGATGAACAGGCCATTCTCGAGTTCATCACCCAGGTGATTGCCAAAAAGGTCGAGGCGGCTTTGCGAAGCCGCTGTCAGTAATGGCTTGCTTCTTCCGCATAATCCTCGGTCGTGAGCAAATGCCAGTTGCCGATATGGATGTTCTGCAGGCCGGCCTCTCTGGCCGCTTCTTCCGCCGCCAAGGCGTGGGCGCGTGAGGTGGTCGGCAGGTCGGGCATGAAGCAATGCGGGGCAAAGCCCAGCAAAACATAGGGAATAGCGGGGTTCAGGCCAGCGATAAAGCCGGCGATATGCCGCACCTCCTCCACGTCCACATACCCCGGCACCAACAGGGTGCTGGCCACCACAAGGGGCGGAGCCGTCCGTTCCGGAAACCGCCGCGCGGCCTGAACAAAGTTTTCCAGCGTCTGGCGGTTCGATGCACCGGTTAATATCCTGTGCAGTGTCTCATCATAAGCCTTAAGGTCGAATTTGACGATGCCCCCGGTCTGCAAAGACAATTCCACTGCCTGTTCCATCAGCTTGGGATGGGCACTGCCGGCGGTCTCCCAGCACACAACGACACCCTTTTGCGCCAGCAGGCGGGCGGAGGCCAGCGCATGCGGCATCTGTGAGGAAGGGTCGCCGCCAAAATAACACACGCAGTAGGTATCTCTGCGGGCGATGGAGGCCAGCTCCTCTGCAGACAGGAACGGCCCCCGTCGGGCATCCGCCTCGCGATAGTGCCAGTTCTGGCAGAAGAGGCAGTCGAAGGTGCAACTGGCGTAAAACACTGCCAGGTTATGGGCGCCGTGCTGATACCGGCCCGCACACACGGGGTCGGCCACGCAGTTGGTGGGGAGCGGATCGCGGTACCAGTGCAGGAGACCGCGCTCCGGCGTGCCGGCCAAGTGCACCAGCCGGCCGTCCCGCACTATTCGCAGTCCGCAGAAGCCGCGCCCACCCTCAGGGATGCGGCAGTGGTGGCCGCAGAGCGGGCACTCCACGCCGTCCGGGTCGTCCGGCGGGGATTCGGGCAGGCCGAAGAGCCGGCGGCCGCGCCGATGTGCTTCCTCCGCCAGGCGCAGTGCCTCCCCCGAGCGCCGGCGGATGCATTCCAGACATAGGCCCAAAAATCCCGCGATCAGGGCACTGCGTTTCCCACAGATGCGACACCGCTGTTCGCCGATCTCCCACATACGTCTCATTGTACATCCCCGCCGGCCCACAGCGACCGGAACCGAAGAGCATCGTCCCACATACTGATATTGTTGAACATGCAGTACACGCTGTCAAACTTCCGACACCACTCCCACAACAGCTTCAAATCCTCATCCGTGTAACGATAGCTGTACCCAGTGCGCCCATGCAAACGGAAATAGGCCAGGCCCTCTGTCACCGGCAGTCCCTGGAAGGGGTCTACCGCGTGGATCACGTCATACTGGCGGCATACTGCGGCGATGGCCTCTCTCGGCCATTCGCCGCGCGGCTCCCAGGCAAGGCGGATACCCGCTGGCCGGCGGACATGCTCTAGGAAGTGCTCCAGATTGCGGATGTGCTCTGGCGCCGGGGTGAAGCGCGCCGGGCACTGCAGGACGATCACCATGGCTCCCAGTACCTCTGCGATCTCCAGGGTGCGCTCCCAGGCGTCCATCACTTCTGGGGTGGGGCGGAAGAAGCCGTAGTGTTCCGCCGGCCCAGGCAACTGCAGGCCGACCTTGCGGTATGTCGGGGAAGAGGGGGGATGGGTGATGGCCTGCCAGGCCTTCATGGTGAACTCGAACGCCGGCGGAGCTTCCTCGCGCCAGCGCCGTGCCGTCTCCACCTTCGGCAGTTTGTAAAACGTTTGCTGGACCTCCACCAGGTCAAAGTGCGCGAAGTACTCCGCCCGCGAGCGCACAAACCCACAGCACCCAATGTGTACGGTGGTCATGACCCTCCACCTCCCTCGCGCTCTATTTTACCATACCTATAGAAATCCCGTGTTCGAAAGTGTTGAAAAAAGGTTCGCCGGCGGCTGGAAGCCGCCGGCTAAAGAAGAAGCCCCTGCAAGGGCTTGGCAACGTAAACCTGATGCCGAAGCGCCAGATAAGGTCACGGCACCAGTGAGAGGCTCTCGAGCGGAGAGGAAGCCGCCGGCAGGGCCAGTAAGAACCGCTGTTCTATCAGGTCTACTATGCCTTCGGCGTCATCGAGGTCAAATTGGGGGACGGAGACCTCAAAGCGCTGGTCACTGACGACCGCGAACAGCTCCTCTGGCGAGCAGATCAATTCGGTACTCCGCTCGCGTCGTGAGACCTCGATTTTCGGGGCAGGACCGCGTTTATATCCCTCCGTCAAGATGATGTCCACATCCGTCATTGTCGCGGCCAACTCCCATAAGGTAGCCTCTTGTTCCACTTTGCGGATGGAGGCGACCTTATGCGGGGAGGAGATGATCACATGGTCACTGCCGGCCTGGGCGTGCCGCCAGGTGTCGGTGCCGGCCCGATCCATCTCGAAGTCGTGGGCATCATGCTTGATGGTGCCCACCCGATAGCCGCGCCGTTTCAATTCGCGAATAACCTTCTCGAGCAGGGTAGTCTTTCCGCTGTTTGACTTGCCCACGAAAGATACTACCGGTGGAACTGCCATAGGACCCATCTCCTGTCGTTGTGAAGGGCAGGGAATCCTCCCGGATTCCCTGCCCTAGCTCATCCTCATACGCGCACTACCTTGACGCGGGTGTCATAGAAACTCGCGCTGCCGCCGATGGGATCGGTCAGACAAACGTTGCCGAGGCTCTGGTCTATGCGCATTACGGTATTGGGACACAGGCCGGCACTGCGGCGGGGATCGCCGGCAATGCGCTGGCCGTTGACGATGATATCGCCGGCGCCGTATGCCCAATGCCCATAGTGCCAGGAGACAGCCACAGTGCCCGGGCGTATGCCCTCTAAACCCTTGACCTTGCCGCTTACGGGGATTTTCTGGCCGTTGCCAAGGTCCCATACGCCTTCAGGATTGGTGAGGGACACCAGTTTTACCATATCGCCGTCTCGCAGGCCCAGTCGGGCGAGGTCTGCCCGATTCATCAGCACGTAGTTCTCCTGCATGATGCTGTTCTGGGTCCAGTAGTTGCCCACCGTGCGCGACTGGCCGCCGATGATCTCTTTGTAGGTGATCAGGTGAAACTCGTACTCGCTGTCCTGGACAGGTGTGCCGTCGGCCAGGCGTACCGCATCGTAGATGGGCAAACCAGAGAAGGGTTTACCGGTAAGGCTGTGCTTGACCTTGGCCACGTTTTCCACGTAGATGGTGAAAAGTCCCTTGAAAGTATGGGCGAGTTTTTCGCCTTTGTAGCCTCCCTCGTAGCTTTCGAAGCGGCCGCCGCGGTTCAGCACGTACACCATACGGCGCCAGAGCGATTCGTCATTGCCAATGGCTTTCTTCCAGCGTGCTTCGTCAAAGACGGCCGGCGGGAGATGCGAGCGCGCCTTGCGGAAAACGGCCATTTCCATATCATCTGCCTCTGGCACTGCATCAGCTCCGTCCGGCTTATCCCCAAAGGCAAGGTTTGCCACCATTTTCAAGTAATAGTCTTCCGGACGGGTGAAATCCAATCCTGGCCCGAAGCCATCTTTGCCGTAGCCGGGCAGGCCCAGCCGCTCCGCGATAGCCAGCATGACAGCTTCCATACTGATGGGCATTTCTTCGCCAAAGACCTTTACCTTTTCGACGATGGGGTCCACCATGGGCTGGCGCACGCCGCTGGTCTTGGACTGGATAGCCGGCGTAACGTGCGGGAATCCCCAGCGCTCCCAGATGCTGGTATCGGGGAACAGGTAGTCGCAGAACATGGTGCTCTCGCCCACCACGATATCGCACCCGATGACCAGCGGGATGACCTTGGGATCGCGCAAGGCCTCAATGGCGGGATTGCCGGCCGGCGTGGCAAAGGTCGGCGTACCCTTGTGGATAAACAGTGCCTTGATGGGATAGGGGTAGCCGGCCGCCGCGGCCGGGATGATCTCCTGATAGACGTTGTTGGTCAGCGGATACCATGGGCGTTTGGCAGGATAGCCATCGCGCTTGAAGTAAAGAGAGTCCTCATACTTGACCTTTTCCCGGGTCACGGGGATGCCGAAAGGAGACACTTTGTTCGGATGCAGGGAGGCGAGGGGGAATGGCTGACCCTCTTTGCCGCCGTTATTATCCCAGTGTCCTCCGCCAACCGCCAGTCCGCCGGCCCAGTCCCCATTGCCGATCAGCACGTTTAGGGTGATAATGGCTTGGGCATTGTAGTAGCCGTTGGTGTGCTGTACCGCGCCGCGGTACAACTCGGCGCTGGCGCGTTTGCCATGACTAGTGAACTCGCGGGCCAAGGTTACTATCAGCTCCGGCTCCACTCCACATTCGCCGGCCCACTCCTCGATGGAGCGCTCCTTGGCCAGGTCGTACAGGAGCTGGAGAGCGGATTTGTAGCGGATGCCGTTGGCTTCTCCCTCCACCAGCAGGTCTCCGTAGACCGGGTTCTTGTCATCGTTCGGGTCTACTACCAGCAGTTGCCCATCTTTCGAGACCACAAAGCGGTCTTCCTCGGACAGGCCGATTTCTTTGGCGCGCAGGAAGGTAGTGGGCTGGCCGGCATCATTCAGCTTCACCAGCCAAGCGGCGCCGGACCAGGTAGTCTCGCCGTTAGCATTGGCGGCGGCTTTATTGGCATTGCTCAGATACGCCGCATCATAGCGCTGATTGTCGAGGATCCAGCGGATCATGCCCAGTGCCAGGGCGGCATCCGTCCCAGGCTTGATGGGCACCCACCAGCGGGCTTTGGCGGCGGTTTTGGAGAAGCGCGGGTCAACCACGGCAAACTGGAGCCGGCCGGTCTCCAGACCGCGCGTCACCATCTCACTGAGCGGAGTGGGGCCAAAATTGGCCTCGAAGGCACCCGTCCCGAAGAAGATGACGAACTCTGCATTGGTGAGGTCCGGCTTCATGTGCGTCTTGCCGCCGCTCCATTTGCCATCCACATAGGCGTTGGTCATCTCGCGGTAGGCGATATGGTGAGACTGCTCGCAGATAGTGGTGTGCTCATACCAGTTAATCGAGCCGAAGGCATTGTTGAGCCAGCGTTTGGAGAAGTCTGCGCGGCCAGGCTGGATGCGGCCGGCTTGGAACACAAACTGGTTATTGCGCGGTCCCAGGTCCGGCATATCTGGGTCAATAAGCTTGTCCAGATGCGCCGCGTGTTTGGCTTTGAATTCCTCTAGAGTGATTTCGCCTTTGACCACAGCCTTTGCATCTGCGGCCAGCGTCTTCATCAGTTCAGGGTCACGCACGGCATACAAGTCCTTCAGTCCGGGGACAGGCCCTTCGCCGAACAGGTCTCCGCCGTTGACGATCTCATCAATGGCTTGGTCAAAGGGGATGACCTGCCACTTGTTCTCCCCGCGCTTGCCGGCGCGCTTCAGCACCTTCCGAATGCGGTACGGGTCATACTGCGACTGAACGCCGGCAATGCCTTTCGGGCAGAGCTTGGCATCCACCAACACTGCCTGCTCAGGGGGTGTGTTATAGGGGATGTGCGGGAGCAAGTTCAGCGGGCAGTATGGATTGCCCTCGATTTTGACCAGCACACCGTTCCAGATTTTCCCCTTGATAGCACAGGACGTATGACACTGAAGGCATACGCTGTAGATAATGTGCTCAGGAGAATCAAAGGGATAGTCATTCTGTGCCAGGCTGGAGTATGCCTGTGCGCCCTGAAAACGGGATAAGGTGGGCATGATCACCTCGCTGAACATCATGGTCCCGCCCAAAAATGCCGCCGACTTCAGGAAGTTTTTGCGCGATAGTGATTTCATTGGGATACCTCCTGCTTCTGCCAGGTTTCACCGCCGGCTTCTCTTTCCAGCGGCAGTAAATGATAGCCGATTGCAAAAAGGATCAGCGCAACGCCAACCGCAAACGCTGACACCTGCCATTCCATCAAGGAAGGGACATAGCGCTCCAAGTAGTTCAGGTGCGGCTCAACAAGGGCATGCTCCAAACCGGGAAGCTCTGGCAGAACGAAGCCTGGCAGGACGATGTTCCATCGAATCCCGACAAAGCAGATGGCGGAGAGCAGGGCCACGATGCCCACAGCCAGGCCGCTCCGCCGGCCGGCCGTCACCAACACCAACATCGGCAGACCAACCGCTCCCACCAGGCCCAACAACCAGAAGATCCACCAGTTTGGGCCGAACAATTGTTCCTGGATGGGCGCGGTGTGTGCGGGCGCAGTGCCGTACAGACTGACCAAAAATTCGGCTACTTCCATCAGCACTTCGACAAGGAGCAGGATCAGTAACAGCCGGCCAAGACTGATAACCAGGTCCTGATGGCGCCTGTATCCATTGGGGATGATGAACGCCGCCACTGCAGTGAGCAGGGCGCCGCCGGAGGCCAGTGCCGAGACCAGAAACAGCAGGGGGAACAACCCACTGTACCAGTACGCTCGGGCAATGGTGACAGCGAAAACGGTGCCTGTGCCGCCGTGGAAAGCGATGGCAAGGGGAACACCAATGCTTCCCAGCACCCGCACCACCTTTAGGTCACGTTCCTCGTCCGCCGGCGTGCCCTCCTTTGTGCCTAAAGCGAGGATGCGGTACAGACCGCCCTTGAACCCACCCTGTTTGGCACCGCGCGCGAAGCTCCGCCGCATCAGGAACCAGGCCTCGGCCAGCAGGAGGAAGAAGTACGCCGTATACAGCCAGACGATCCAAGCCAGTGGGGAGTGAAAACCAGGGCGCGCGAAGACCTCGGTGAAGCGCTCCATGTGTCCCAAATCCACCCAGATGAACAGCAGGGCAGTGATCAGGGCAATCAGAGCCGTGAAAACGGCGATGCGCCCGATGGCCTCAAACTGTTTGAACCCGAATACATAGACAAGCGAGGAGATCAGGAATGCGCCGGCCGAAAGCCCGATAAAGTAGATATAGAACACCACCCACAGCGCCCATGGGATAGGACTGCCGTAGCCCACGTTCCGCAGGCCGTACTGCAGGCGATCCAGCATCCCGACCACGCCGATGCCGAAGGCGATCACGCCAAGCGCCAGGATAAGCCAGAGACGTTTCCGCATTGTTATCCTCCTTCACAGCAAGTAATATACGCTGGGCTCGGTGCCGAGCTCTTCTTTCAGCCGCACAACGCGCGGGGAAGCCGCCAACTGGACGACCAAGCTTTTCGGGTCATTCAAGTCTCCGAAAACACGCGCACCCCCCAGACAGGTGGTGATACATGCCGGCAACATGCCTTTCTCCAACCGGTGGATGCAGAACGTGCATTTGCGCGCGTTGCCGATAGGCGATTCATTCAGCCGGCCGGGCTGGCGCTGATGCAAGCGACCGTACTCGAAGCTGGGGCTGGTATCATACGCGGCGACTTCCGGCGTATGGCCGGCGGTGTAGAATTCCCCGAAGTCAAAGGAGCGCGCCCCATACGGGCAGGCCGTCAAGCAGTAGCGGCATCCGATGCAAACATCATAGTCAATGACTACGATGCCGTCGGGACGACGATAAGTGGCATTCACCGGACATACCTTCACACAGGGCGGGTGCTCGCACTGCATGCAGGGGCGCGGAAGGAAGCGCCTTGCAACGTTGGGATATTTCCCAATTTCCTCTTCGATGACCACGTGGTATGCCACGCCGGGGGGCGTGTTGTTCTCCGCCTTGCAAGCGACCGTGCAGGCATTGCATCCCACGCATTTCCGCAGGTCAATCACCATGGCCCAGTGCCGCTCCTCCATGGGTTTCTGCAGGGCGCGCTGGAGGTCTTCCAACATGCGGACGGTCATGCTTTTTGTCTCTACCTGTACCGTCATATTTGACTCCTTTCCGTTAGATTGGGCATTGTGGACTTCTTTATATTTCAACCCGCGTATGTGCGGATACTGCCGAAGCGGGACTAGACGCCGGCACCCGACCCAGACGGAGCGCTTTTTCCCAATCTGCCGGCGTGTTCACATTGAGGAACGATAATAACCCCGGATCATACGCTTCCAGCTCCTCTTCCGTCACGTATCGGGTGCGCACCTGCGGGAAGAGGTCCAAGGGACAGTGCTGGCCGTGAATCAGCAGTTCCTCAATCACCGGGAGACAGCTTCGGGCGTAAACCGCATGCAGGGGCTGTAGCCGGCCTCCAATGCTGGGCACCACCGCGTCCCAGCCGTTGGCAGTTTGGCACAAAAAGGCGAGGAGGCGGGGGTTCAGGAACGGCATGTCACATGCCACGATCAAGGATTGGGAGTTGGACGCATCGCGGAGAGCCGAATAGATGCCGGCCAGCGGGCCAACACCCGGTATGATATCCTGACACATCCTCACCCCGCTCATCCACGCAAAACGAGCCAGTTCTTGTCCTACCAGCAGTACCTCTGTGGTGATAGGACGTATGGTCTCCACGACTCGCGCAACCAGCGGGGAGCCATGGAAGGACAGCATGGCCTTGTCACGGCCCATACGCCGGCTTTTTCCACCCACCAGCACAGCCCCGCTGATAGCCTCTTTCATCGTACTGACGACTGTCCCTTTCAGGCGAGTGTGCTAAAGCGCTCGCGAAGATAGCGCAGAAGCCATATAGAACGGTCCACCAGGATGCCGGTTCCGAAACCAATGGCCAAGTTGTGCAGGTAGAAGCCCAGGCCGGCGGTGAGAAGAGCAACAAACCATTCTTCCCCGCCCTTCAGGTCCTTCACCAGCCATCCATGTTGCAGTCCCACAAAGATCAACAGCGTGCCCAGCACAGGAAAAGGGATCAATGCAAGGATGGGCAGCGCATTGCCGTCTACGAACAGCGCTAAAAACAGACACAGCGCGCCGATGATCAACGGTGCGGTCCCACTCCGGGCCCCCATGCGGTAGTGGGCTGTTACTCCCCCGGAGCCATGACACACGGGGACACCGCCGAACACCGCCGCGATGAGCTGGGAGATGCCCATAGTGGTCAGCAGGTTGCGGGGTGTGACCCGATGTGTAGAGAGGCCAAAATAGCTTCGGGTGGTATCGACCGTGGCGTAGACCGCGTTGCCCAGCGTGAGGGGCAACTGGGGCAGGACCAGCAGGATGAGGGCCTGGAGCAGGTCGTAAGGTGCCGGCACCGCCGGCTTCGGCAGTGCGAGTCCCAGATGGATGAGCCCCAGGCTGCGCGCGGTCTGCCCAAGGGTGACGGCGACTGCGACACCAAATCCCAGCACCACTAGGGAGGCCGGCAGATTTTTCCGCCGGAGCGTCCAGACCAGCAGTAGCATGGCCGGCAGAGCAATCAGCCATCCCATCGGCAGTGTACCGATAGAAAGCTCCAGCACCCTGTCTGCGCCGCCCGGCACAATCTGCGGCCGGCTGGCCAGCGCCAGTCCACTCTGCATCAGCAGTAATGCTAGGCCAAGCTGAATGCCCCGGATGACAGGTCGGGTGAACAGCCTCTCTATCCAGCGGGCGGCGTTGGTGACGGCCAGCAGTAAGAGGATAAGCCCCATCCACCATCCTGCCGCGGCCACTACCGTAGAAGAGAGCCCATACGCGATTGCAATGGTGGCTACCGCCTTGAGGGGCTGTACGGGTATGGGAAGCCGATAGAACAGGCCGGCGAGGATATACGCGGCGCCAATCCCGAAAAATACCGCGGTGGTGGACATTCCATTGACCGTGATGAGGCTCACCGCGAGAGGCAGTAGCATCCCCAGATCACCGAATGCTCCGCTGATCTCGCCCCAGGAAAGGGCAAATCCCCCTCGGGAAAGTTTCTCACGCCAGGACATAGACTGCTCCAATGGTCAGGTTACGGCCGACGTATTTCAGCGCGTCCGACGGCATGCCGGCTCGCGGCCAGCACACAGTATTGTAGCGTTCAGAAGGGTGGTTGAATAGAGGGAAAAATCACAAAATGACGTCAGGGTTTGACCGTATGCAGTGTCAGGTTTTCCTTGACATTACTCGATATCCAAGAGATTATGCTCCAGGGCATAGCGCACTAGTTCTGCCCTGCTTCGCAGGCCAAGTTTTTCCATCGCTCGACTGCGGTAGGTTTCCACGGTCTTGACGCTCAGATACAGGCGTTCGGCAATCTGCTGATTGGTATAGCCCATCGCGACCAGGCGCACCACTTCTCGCTCGCGCTCGCTGAGCAGGTCATAAGGCTGTTTCTCCCCTTTCGTGCGCTCGCGATCGAGCATGCCGTTGAGGAGAAGTCGGGCATGGGAAGGATGCAGGAAGGTGCCGCCCTCATACACAGCGCGTATGGCGCTCAACAGCTCAGTGTCGGCGGCCCTCTTGAGGACGTAGCCTGAGGCGCCGGCGGAAAGCGCTTGGCGCAGATATTCGGGGTCGTCATACATGGTCAGAATCAGCACTTTTAGCGCCGGCAGTTCTCGCTTCAGTGTCTGGATAACCTCTAATCCTCCAACCCCAGGCATACTGATATCCAGCAGTATCACATCCGGTCTGTAAACCCGCGCTCGGTCAACGGCCTGCTGACTATCGGTCGCCTCCGCGACGACTTCCATGTCTGGCTCTGCCTGCAGAAGCATACGCAGGCCGGCGCGCAGTATCGCGTGGTCATCCGCGATCATCACGCGGATGCGCGTGGTTCGCTGGTCGTTGTTTGCCATTGGCTCGAACATGATACCTCCTTCGCCAGGGGAATCACAACGGAGACAATGGTCCCGGCGCCTGGCGCAGATTCCACCACCAGCCGGCCGCCCATCAGCTCAGCCCTTTCCCGCATGCCGAACAGCCCAAGGTGGCGGTGTCTGGAAATATCCATGGCCTGGTCCACATCAAATCCGCGGCCCTCGTCCTCGATGAGCATCACCACCTCATCACCCCTGCGCTCCAGCAGGATGCTGGCACGATTGGTGTCAGCATGCCGTGCAATGTTTGTCAGGGCTTCCTGTGCGATGCGGTACAGGGTAGTTTCGATTTCATGGGGAAGGCGGACTTGAGACAGGCCAACCGCAGTGAAGTCCACCTCAATACCTAAGCGCTTGGGGCACTCCTGGACATAGCGAGCCAGCGCCGGCACCAATCCTAGGTCATCCAGCACACTGGGCCGAAGTTCCACCGCCAGATCTCGGATTTCATCGAGTATGTGTGCCACGATTTCCCGCATTTCTGAGGCGCGTCTCGAGGCTTCGGCCGGCGAGCTCACCCGCTCCAACATCTTCAAGTTGACCAGCAATGATGTCAGGGCCTGGCCGGCCTCATCGTGCAGTTCGCGAGCGATGCGCTTGCGCTCCTCCTCCTGTGCAGTGATGAGTTTGCGCAGAAGCTCTCCCCGCAGTTCCTCTTTGCGCTGAAGCTCATCCCAGAGGCGCGCATTCTCGATGGCGATGGCGATTTGCCGGCCGACAGCCTCCAGCAGTGCCAAATCTTCCTTACAGTAGCAGGCGCCGTTGCTGTTGCAGGCCAGGTTCAGCATGCCGACCAACTGACCACGGACCTGAAGCGGTGTCAGGATGTAGGAAACAGGCTCTGCTCCCGAGGACGCCAGAGGACAGCCAGCGGGCAGGGGGGATACTACATACGGCTGATAAGATTTGCGCGCCTGCTCGCAAGCGGGACAGTGGTGACAGCAGGCGTTGAGCTGTGCGCGAGGGGTATCCACCCCCCCATCCCCCACGCAGATTTCGCAACTACCATCATTGTGGAACACGCATATCCAGCCGTGCCGCGCGTGCAGGATGGGAAGCACCTGGGAGAGCGCTCGCGCCAGCATCTCGGACAGGGTCAGGGGGCCGGCCATTGCGCGAGATACCGCGAAGAGTGCAGAAAGTTCACGGTTTCGCTGGAGCAGATTACGATTGTATTCCTCCATCGCATGATGGGATTGTGCCAAGCGATCTACCATCTCATTGAAGGACGCCTGCAGTTGGCCAATTTCATCCTTGGCCCAGGGAATAATGTGCTGTTGCAGATCACCATGTGCAACGCGGCGGGTGGCGGCGGAAAGGGCCAAGATCGGCCGGCTGAGGAGCCAGGTAAGCAGACTGCTGATCAACACCCCCAACAGGGAGACGAAAGCGGTGGTGTATAACAGCCGGCGAGTTACATCGGCAAGGGTCTGCTGTAAGCGGGCCTGTGACATGCCGATTCGCACCTGACCTGCGTGTCCCGCAAAAATCGGCACCGCAATGTCCAGTAGGACTCCCTCTTCCGTCAGTAGAGGCGTGATATGGTAAGGCTCGCCAGCACTTACGGCATTGGCGCCGATCAAGTCGGAGGGGAATCCCCCTTCGAAGGAATGGGCAAGGAGGTGTTGGCTCGCATCCAGAAGAAAGGCATAGCGCACATCGGGATGACTGCGGACCGTGTCTTTGCACAGTTCATAAAGGCTGAACAGGTTATTAGTGAGCACCAGGTCGGTGCTCTGCACTGCCAGAGTTTGGGCGATGGAGATCCCGCGCTGTTCCAGCTCCCAGGTCAGCGCTTCATCCATCATCTGCCGGACCTGGAGGGTGATGCCCAATCCCAAGATGGCCAGCATGGCTAGGGCGATGCCCATAATTTTCGTGCGCAGGCTGACCCCGCCGATCAATCCCCAGATCCGCCGCCAGAGCACAGCCGCCGGCATCATTGGAGACCTCCCACACTTGCCATCGCCCGTCGAGCACTGTCATACAGCTCCGGGCCGGCGGGCACAAAGCGCTCCACACCCAACGGAGCCAGGGTAGCGCGCCCTTCCGGGTCGTCTCCCATGCTCAAGAGCACCCGACGAATGCGCTCCTTCATGGCGGCATCCATGCCCGGATGCACGACTACTGGAGGAGCGCCGAAAGGCTCAGAACGCCATATGATCTTCGCGGCACCGGCCAGGGCCTGGTCTTCCCGCGTCATGGTTTCGTACACCACGCTGTCCACCCCAGCGGCGTCTACCCATCGCTCTGCAACCGCTCGGATGGAGTTATCATGGCTGTAGGTGAAGAGCGTGCGTTGGAAAAAATCCTCCGGCCGGATCCCAAGCGATTGGAACAGCATCAGCGGGGCGATATAGCCTGTCAGAGAAAGGGGATCGGTGAAAGCAAATGTCCTTCCACGCAGGTCGGCAGGACTCTCCACCGGGCTGTCCGCCGGCACGATAATGTACGAATAATACACCGTGCTTCCCGCCACTTCCGAGACTGCCAGCACTTCCATCCCAAATTCTTGCTCACCCCGCACATATGCCCCGGTACAGATGAACGCAAAATCTATCTGGCGTGTGCGCAGTAGTTCATTAATCTCCGCATACGTACCCCGCTGGACCAGCTCTACCGGTGTGCTCAGCTCGCGTTCCAAATAGGATTTGAGCGCGGCGTATCCGGCGGAAGTGGTTTTGGGAGAAAGGATGGCCGCGACCCCCATCCGAATGGGAGTTACAGTGGGACGCGGCTGGTTCAGAGAGGCAGTGGAAATGCTCGACGGCGTTAAGCTGACCCGCACATAATCCGGATGCCGGCCACAGCCGGCCAGCACAAGCAGGGACAACACAACCAGCCACACCCGAGCCAAACAATGAAGAACTTGCGACCGCCGTACTGTCATGGGGCCCTCGCCTCGCGTCATAATATCTGTGGATCATTATTATCCGGCAAACGAAAGGGTATGTCAAATGTTGAGTAATGCGCTCAATAAAGATGACACCCATACACCAGCATCTTGAACAGCACCTCCGCGCTGGACGTATCCGACTAAGTGTTGTATAATATGAGCCGTTGTGGTTTTGCCTCGATGTAGATGGCACCCCACGCAACTGTAGCGCGAGCAGTCTCCCGCCGGCGGCAAAGAGGTCCGCCCCACGCCCAGCGCCGGCTACATGTGTCCCATTATTCCAACCCTTGTTGCTGGAGGAATATCCGCATGGCGTACAACCTTGCCCAGAAGCTCATCGCGTCGCATCTCGTCGCCGGAAAGATGACCGCCGGCGAGGAGATTGCTATCCGCATTGACCAGACGCTCACCCAGGACGCCACTGGCACCATGGCCTGGCTGGAGTTTGAGGCCATGGGACTGCCGCGCGTGCGGACGGAGCTGTCGGTCAGCTACGTGGACCATAATATGCTCCAGACGGATTTTCGCAACGCTGACGATCACCGCTACCTGCAGAGTGCGGCGGCCAAATACGGCGCCTACTTCTCTCGGCCGGGCAACGGTATATGTCATCAAGTTCATCTGGAACGCTTCGCCGTCCCAGGCAAAACGCTGTTAGGCTCTGACAGCCATACCCCTACCGCCGGCGGGCTGGGCATGCTGGCCATCGGCGCCGGTGGCCTGGATGTTGCCGTCGCTATGGGCGGCGGTGCGTTTTACTTTGCCATGCCGCGCATCGTTGGGGTAAAGTTGATCGGCCGGCTTCAGCCTTGGGTATCGGCCAAAGATATCATCATTGAGCTACAGCGCCGGCTGACGGTCAAAGGTGGGGTAGGGAAGATCATCGAGTATTACGGGCCGGGCGTGGCCGGCCTGACCGTGCCCCAGCGCGCCACCATCTGCAACATGGGCGCCGAGCTGGGCGCCACCACCTCGGTGTTCCCCAGCGACGAGCGCACCCGCGCCTACCTGGAGGCCCAGGGCAGGGGAGCAGCCTGGCTTCCGCTCTCTGCCGATCCCGACGCGACATACGACGAATACGTTGAGATTGACCTGGACGCGCTGGAGCCCATGATTTCCCTGCCTTCCAGCCCGGATAACGCCGCGCCGGTGCGGGAAGTGGAAGGCACCCCGGTGGGGCAGGTGTGCGTGGGTTCCTGTACCAACTCGTCTTATGAAGACCTGATGACCGTGGCGGCCATCCTGCGGGGCAGGACAGTGCATCCAAGCGTCAGCTTCACCGTCACCCCGGGCAGTAAGCAGGTGTACAACATGATCGCGGCGAACGGGGCGCTGGCAGATCTTATCGCTGCCGGCGCCCGCATCCTGGAATCCGCCTGCGGCCCCTGCATCGGCATGGGGCAGGCGCCGGCGACCGGCACAGCCTCGGTGCGCTCCTTCAACCGCAATTTCAAGGGCCGCAGTGGGACGCCGGACGATGCCGTGTACCTCGCCAGCCCGACCACCTGCGCCGCCACAGCCCTGCACGGCGTCATCACCGACCCGCGCCGGCTGGGCGATCCCATCGTCATCGAGCCGCCGGCGCGCTATCTCATCAACGACAATATGATTCTGCCGCCGGCAGAGAATCCAGAGGACGTCGAGATCATCCGCGGCCCATATATCAAGCCGGTGCCCCAAGCGCGCCCCCTGCCCGATACCCTGCACGGCCGCGTGCTCCTGCGGGTGGGGGACAACATCACGACGGATCATATTATGCCGGCCGGCGCCCAGGTGCTCCCCCTGCGCTCCGATATCCCCGCCATTGCGGAGTACGTCTTCTGGCGGGTGGACCCCGATTTTGTGCGCAGGGCCAAGGAATGGGGCGGCGGTTTCGTGGTCGGCGGCGCCAACTACGGACAGGGCTCCAGCCGGGAACATGCCGCGCTGGCGCCCATGTACCTGGGACTCCAGGCGGTCATCGCCAAATCGTTCGCCCGCATCCATCACGCCAATCTGGTGAACGTAGCCATCCTGCCGCTGACCCTTGTGGACGAGGCGGATTACGCCGGCCTAGAGCAGGGGGATGAGCTGGAGATGCGCGAGGTGCACGCCGCCTTGCGCGCCGGCCGGCCCATCACCGTGCACAACCTGACCAAGGGCACTTCCTTCCAAGTCCGGTACGAGCTGACGCCGCGGCAGGTGGAAATTTTGCTGGCCGGCGGCCTGCTGAACTACATTCGCGCCGGCGGACAATAACATTACAGAGTGGGGAGTGAGGAAAACATGGCGTATCGCGTGACGCTGATTCCGGGAGACGGCACGGGACCAGAGCTGATTGAGGCAACCCGGCGCGTGCTGGAGGCGACCGGCGTGACGTTTGATTGGGACGTGCAGGAGGCCGGCGCCGATGTGATGGACCGCTACGGGACGCCCCTGCCGGACCACGTGCTGGACTCCCTGCGCAGGACGAAAGTTGGTCTGAAAGGGCCCATTACCACGCCTGTGGGCACCGGCTTCCGCAGTGTGAACGTTGCCCTGCGGCAGGCGCTGGACCTCTACGCCAATGTACGGCCGGCGCGCTCGTTCAAGGGCGTGCAGGGGCCGTTCGAGGATATTGACCTGGTGGTGATTCGCGAGAATACCGAGTGCCTGTACGTGGGGATTGAGCATGAGGTGATTCCTGACGAAGCGGCCGAGGCCATCCGCATCATCACGCGGCGCGCCAGCGAGCGCATTGTGCGTTTCGCCTTTGAATATGCGCGGGCCAACGGCCGGCGCAAAGTTACCGCCGTGCACAAGGCCAACATCCTGAAGACAACCGACGGCCTGTTTCTCAAAGTGGCTTATGAGGTGGCGGCGCAGTATCCCGACATCGCCTTCGATGACCGCATCATTGACAATATGTGCATGCAGTTGGTCCAGCACCCCCACGAATATGATGTAATGGTGATGCCCAACCTGTACGGCGATATCGTCAGCGACCTCTGCTCCGGGCTGGTAGGTGGGCTGGGCATGGCACCGGGCGCCAATATCGGTGCCGATATGGCGGTGTTCGAGCCGGTGCACGGCTCCGCGCCGAAGTACGCCGGCCAGAACCGCGTCAATCCCACCGCTACTATCTTAAGCGGCGTGATGATGCTCCGCTATCTGGGCGAACATGCCGCGGCGGAACGGATCGAGCGCGCTGTGGAGCGGGTCATTGCGGAGGGAAAGCACGTAACTGCTGATTTGAAGCCCCGGCGCGATGACCCGACAGCGGTGGGCACGCAGGAAATGGCCGATGCTATTATCCGGGCGATGAGAGAGGCATCCTGACGACGCGTCTGAAATGGGGAAAAAGCAACCGCCTGGGACGAGAGAACTCACCCCAGGCGGATTGCTTCTCAGCCCGCGTGCTAAAATGTCAGGAAGGGTGGTGCAGGCTGAGCAGCGGCCGGCGGCAGTACTGCAGGCAGGGATGCCGGCCAATTGGCATGGGCCAGGCAGAGATGACGACGGCAGTGCGGCCCATACTGCGGGTGGTCCAAGCGGCGGCGGGAGCAGTGAAGATGGACCATCCGCAGTTCAAATCATATAATATATTATATCCAATTCAAGGGCGAATGCAAATTCCGGGGCGAGGAATTTCGCCGGCGTCAATCCTCATACACACGCCAGTAGGGCTTTTCCGGCTCCCAGGCGCGCATGAATTCCTCATGCGGGCGGGCCAGCAGGGCCTCGCATTCGGCACAGACCGTGCCGTCCGGCAGACGCAGTTCGCCGGCAACCAGGGCGCGGCGCTCATCCCTGCGGATCAGCCAGCCAACCGCCTCAAGCGGAACGCCGGTTGGGGTAGGGCGGCGGTACTTCACCTCCAGCTTCATGGTGACCATCAGGTTATCCTCGATGCCGCCGTCCAGCAGGACAGCGCGGCCGGCGGTCTCGTCAAGAATGGCCGCCACGATGCCGCCGTGCACCACACCGGGATAGCCGTTGAAGTGCTCCGGCACCGTGACGGTCGCCCGCACCTGGCGCTTGTCATAATCGTTGTACCAGGTGATTTTTAGCCCGATGGGATTCTGCCGGCCGCAGAGGAAGCAGAATCGGGAGCTGGGTTGTTTCTCCATGGCAGATGCCCTCCTGGCAAGGTAAACTGACCGCGCCGGTTCAGGCGTCCGTCCAGGGACGTTCCTGCACCATCTGGCGGATGATGTCAGCCGCTTCCACGACATCCTCCTGGGTGATGCCGCGATAGGTTACGAAGCGAATGACGGTGCCCAGGCCGGGGAGGCCGCGCACACCGCGCTCCGCCAGGAAACGAGCGAACCCCGCGGCATCCATGCCTAG
>CALIBQ010000075.1 GCA_938049385.1 uncultured Anaerolineae bacterium | reverse complement strand
CGCCGTTCCCGGTGAGGGGAGTTTTCCCCCCTGGCTTGAGGGGCAGGACGTGCCAGCCTCTTTCGGCGTAGGACAGGGCGGTCTTCAGCATATTCCTCCTCCCAGAACATTCTCCAGCGTCACTTGCATAACCTGGTGACGTAATCCCCGGCGGCGCAGGCGGTGGTAGCCGTCCAGGTCGCCGCTGGCCTTTGCGGTCTCTGCGGCGGCCAGGTCGCGCGCGGCGCAGGCGCGCGCCTGGGCCAGCCAGCGGGCAAAAAGGTCAAAGAGGGCTTGACAGGCGGGGCGGGATGGGGTAAAATGAAAATGCGTCCCTGCGCCCGCGCTTGTGCCAGGGCGGGTTTCAGCATGCCCCGCCGATCCCCCGGCGGGGCTTTTGTGTTGAATGGTCATAGGCAATCTCCTTCAAATATCGTGCCGGTCTTTAGAGTGGATTCCGACACATATCCACCTTGTGCCAGCGAGAGTGATAGGGGTCACACGACTGATGGTTTCCAGCAGTGCCCGCACCGACCTCTTGGGGATGCCCAGCAGATCGGCAACATCGGACAGGGTTAGTCCCTGCGGGCTACTGCTGATAAGCCACACCACCAGCGCCGCGCGCTCTATCGGCGTAAGTTCGCTCTGTCGGCGCCTGTTTTTATCCATTGCCTTTACGCTCCGCAGGTTGCTTCTGCGCCGGTTACTTCTGCGGTGCTTTTGCAGGCATTGGCGGCTTCTTTCTGCGGCAGGAATCCGTTCCGGATCAACTCTTGCCGCAGGACGTGTAGAATTTGGAACACTACGGGGCGTGTTTCCTGTTCTGCCCATTGCTCCAGTGCCCGGTATTCATCTTCCGGTATCTTGAAGTGGATTCGGATAAACATCGCACCTCCTCCTAAATAAAAAGCAACTGGGCTGTGTGGTTCACAGCCCAGTTTACCAAAAGCGGGTTGTCGCTGTCAATATCATGGGAATTAATCTGTTATAATCTCTTTCTCCTGCGGCGTGGAACAACGTCTTCACCATATCGCTTTCGCAGTTCTGATATTATGTTGTAGACGGTATGTTCCGTATAATGGTGCGATTTCGCTATCTCACTAACATCTGTCCCAGATTTCCATAGGGAGAGTATGGCCTTTTCCTTCTCACTCATATCCGCAGGGAGGTCTTTCGGCTGGTCTTCAGGCAAGCGCATAGCGTCCTCTACCTTCTTTACCAGCTTCTCTACCAGCCTTCTGGCCAGCATATACCACATACTTGCTAATCCTATCCCTACTGATATGACAAAGCCGATAGATAGCCAGGACCAGGGTGGCCCCAGAATCTGGATGATCAGTATGGCAATTATGGCCAACACGCTCAATAGTAAGAATGCGTATGCTATATTCAATTTTTGCTTCATCTGCTTACCCCTGGGTTACTTGCCAGGGACGGCCTTCTGTGCTATACTAAAAGCAGACAGGCAGACCGTCCGCAAAGGTCCTGTCGTTGCGCCCCTGGGATGCCTCCCCAGGGGCGCTTGTATTTTAGCACAGAGGGCCGGTTGCGCCAGCCTGCGCGTCCCCTCATTCTCTATTCTGGGCCGGATTTGCACCGTCGGGGCGGCAGGTTATGGGGCTGTCAACGTGCTTCCGGATTGTTTTACGAGATAAGAAAAAAAATTGCGTTGCGTTGCGTTGCGTTGCGCGGGGGTATCATACACCCAAACCTGCTTCTACAATTCCACTTCCTCACCGCTGTTGTCGGCGGGGAGAATCACCGGCCCGCCAGCGGGCAGGCTCAGGCCGGGGAGAAACACCTGGATGGCCGGGGGCCGGCGCATTTGCTGGGCCACCCCCACCCGCACCTGGGCCGCCCGTTCCGCCACGCCGACGGTCTGGGCGGCCGCTTTCGCCACGCGGTCAATCCCGGCGTCCAGACCAGCGATGTGGGCGCGCGCCTCCCGCTTCGCCAACCACCAGGCCAGCATCGGGCCAACGACAGCGACAAGCGTCGCGATTCCCGCCCACCAGCGCAGGGTCACAGCATCGGCCTGTAGCAGGGCGTACACTACGCCGCCCACAGCGGCCAGGATAACCGCCAACCCCACCGCTCCGATGGTCAGATAGATTTGAGCCCGCTTCATAGCGCCTCCTGTGTGCCTCTGCTGCCTGCCTGCCTGGTTTGTGCACACACCCCCCGCCGTAAGTAAATCCGTATACCGCCGGGGTGTGTCCCCCTGACAGGCAGGCAGGCAGTTACTCCAGGTCCACGATAGTGCCCACCTCCGGTACTCCGGTCGCCCGCCAGGCCGGACGCTCCACCACGTCCAGCCCCAGCGCGTCCAGGGCTTCCAGCGCCTCCCGCCCCAGCCGGAGGAGCCGGTCAGCCCGCTCCGACCCTGGCCGTCCCAGCCCCCGGCTGGCCAGCAGCTCCGCCAGCCGGGGCCGCCCCCAGCCCCGGGCAGCGGCGGCCAGGGCGCAGGCCAGTTCCTGACCGGAGTACGTCCAGCGGGGGGCATCCGGCTCTTGCCCCAGGTCTTCCGCCGTTGTTTCTGGGTAGTCATCAAGTAGCGGCTCGGCGCGGGGAAGGCGGTCCAGGTCGCGGCGCTCCACCAACGCCACCTGGACGCGGTGGACGCGGGTGGTGATGGTGTAGCCGTCCCCCGCGCCGGTCAGTCGGTCCGCACGCGGG
>CALIBQ010000074.1 GCA_938049385.1 uncultured Anaerolineae bacterium | reverse complement strand
CCCGGCCTGGTGACGCCCCACGCGGCCGGCCTGGCGCTCATCACCCCCCTGGCGACCCAAGCCATCACCACCCTGCAGACCCTATCCGCGACTTTCCCCTGCGCCTATGCTCCCTCTTTTGGCTTCCGCGACGCCGTGATGACCCGTCCCGAGGCTGCCGACTATGGCCAATGCAGCGCGCGTCACAGCGCGCTGGCGCAAGAATGGTTGTTCCTGGGGCTGGTCAACCACATCAATGGTTTTGTCTGGCGCTATTTCTACCGCGACGCCGGCGTCTTGCAAGCGCACATCGAAATGGTCGGCGGGGCGCGGGTTTATCTGCCGTTGGCGATCCGCAATAGGGTGCCCTAGTTTGCGTGAGGAGGTAACAGCGATGGGACAAGAGCGCGATATTTATGGCATCCGTATCACTGCGCCTTTGAACGGCGCCGATATTCGGGGCGGGGGTACCGAGGTGAGAGGCGCGCTGCGCGGAAACCCGCCGGATGGGAGTCTTGTGCTCATTGTTCGAATGCCGGATGGGTCACAAAACTGGCCGCAAGGCGCCCCCATACAGGTTGATCCCGTGTTGGGCGCGTGGCGTGGGCAAGTTTCTCTGGGCGGCGAGCCGCCCCAGGAGCACCTGATAGCGATCGCCTTCTTGGGTAAGAACGGCCGCATTCTGGTTGACTATTTCTTCAAGGTTGGGCGCGAGGCGCAAGGATGGCCGAGCCTGGAATACCTGCCCGACGATGTCCAGATATGCGACCAGATCACCGTGCACAGACGACCATAACGGGCAGGAGGCGCGCGCCTCACGCGTTGGAAAGGTAAGGTACGTGTAAAAAACATCTTGACAAAGCATTCTTTTTTGGTGTATATTGGTATTGAACCACGCCTTGTTCCCACCTGATCCCCTCCACCGAATCGCCGATCCCGGCGTGTGTGGCCTGCCGTCCATGCTCAGGGGCAAAAAATGTTATCTCCCCACCGTCTCGGCCCCTGGTTAACATACTGTATAGCCCTACCAGACTGTCAAGAGGAGGACAAAAATGAGCAAGACAACCCGTAGATTCACGGCGGGGATGGCCCTTCTGCTGATCGGGCTATCCCTGGCCAGCGCGGTCACCCTGACCGCACCCCACACTGTGCGCGCCGACCCCGGCGTGCTCTACGCCGCGCCCACTGCGCAGGGCAGCGGCAACTGCTCCAGTTGGGCCAATGCCTGCACGCTGCAAACTGCGCTGACCCAGGCCATCAGCGGCGACGAGATCTGGGTCAAGGCGGGCGTCCATTACCCCACCGATAATCCCGCCGACCGCACCGCCACGTTCCAACTCAAGAATGGCGTGGCCCTCTACGGCGGCTTTGCCGGCACGGAAACGCAACGCGACCAGCGCGACTGGCAGGCCAACCTCACCATCCTCAGCGGTGATATTGACCAGAATGACATCAATACCGACGGCAACTATATCGCCGAGACCTGGAACGACATCCAGGGCAATAACGCCTACCACGTTGTCACTGCCAGCAGCAACGACAGCACTGCTGTGTTGGACGGTTTTGTGGTCACAGCCGGGCAGGCAAATGGCGGAGGTGTCCACAACTACGGCGGCGGGATATACGCTACCTGGAGCGACCCGACGCTGACGCACATCACCTTCTCCGGAAACTTTGCCGCTCAACTGGGGGGTGGAATGTATGGCAACTATAGCGCCCCCGCACTGACCCATGTCACCTTCTCTGGAAATCGAGCAGCCTTTGGGGGTGGGATGTACAACAACTATCGCAGCCCGTCTTCGGCGGACGTCGCCTTCACCGGCAACTCGGCAACTCAGCGTGGTGGAGGAATGTATAATGTAGCCGGTAATCCATTGCTGACAGATGTGACATTTTCCAGCAATTCTGCTCCCTATGGCGGCGGGCTGTATAACGACTATGGCAACCCGACGCTGACGAACGCAACGTTCTCTAGTAACAACGCTGTTGGCGCCAATGGCCCCGACGGAGCTGATGGCGGTGGTAATGGCGGGCCGGGCGAGAACGGCTATGGTGGGGGGATTTACAATGGAAGTGGAAACCTTACAGTGACAGGTAGTATGTTTGTCAATAATGCTGCCAGGGGAGGACGTGGGGGTATCGGAGACGCATCTACCGCAACTTACTGTTATCGGGATTTTTGGGGCTCGTGGCATTGTACATACGGACACCCTGCAGGCAATGGTGGAAATGGCGGAAACGGCTATGGAGGCGCCATCTATAATGCCTCTGGTAATCTGACGGTCTCTGATGTTACCTTTCAGGATAATCGTGTGGATGGTGGACAGGGAGGTAATGGCGGGGACGGTTCACCAAGTTATAGCGGAAATGGCTGGTATTACAGCGGCTTTCCTGGTGGGAACGGAGCAACCGGGGGATCAGGCTATGGTGGAGGGGTGTATACCACAGGCACACTGAACTTGGACCGCTCTAATTTCCTGCACAATGTGACAAAAGGTGGCCAAGGCGGTTACGGTGGTGGAAACTCTTACGGTGGACCTGGCAATGGCGGTTCCGGTGGGCACGGTTATGGCGGCGGTTTTCTCAGTCAAGGCATAACTGAGCTGACCTGTGCTGACTTCTCAAACAATGTGAGCGAAGGTGGGAAAGGGGGCAGTGGTGGGAATAGTTACTATGGCCCTGGCCGCGGGGGCAATGGAGGTAATGGGCACGGCGGAGCCATATATCTTGGCGGCGGCAGCGCCAGCGCAATCAATCTGGTGCTGTCAGGCAATAGCGCTCTGTTCGGGGCCCAAGGAACCGGTAATCCCTATGGCAGTCCGGGCTCAATGTTTGGGGGTGGCATTGCCAACGCCTCGGGCTCATTTACCGCTGTGAACGCTACGTTGGCTAACAACACCAGCGGATATGGCGGCGGAGTTTACAATCAGTCTGGAACCTTGATGTTCAAGAATACAATCATCGCCTACAACACAGGTTATGCTAACCACTCCAATTGCAGCGGCAGTATAACTTCAGGCGGTTTCAATCTGGATAGTGGCACCACTTGCAACTTTCAAGCAGTGGGCGACCTTTCCAACACAGATCCTCTCTTGGCAAATCCGGCCAGCGGCAACCTGCGCCTGCAACTGACCTCCCCCGCCATTGACGCTGGCAACAACGCGGCCGTACCTCCCGGCATCATCACCGACCTGGATGGCAACCCGCGCTTTGTGGATATCCCCACCGTGCCCGATAGCGGCAACGGCGCGCCGCCCATCGTGGATATGGGCGCCTACGAGGCCCAATATGTGGACCTGGCGCTGGGCAAGGCGGTCCCGCCGCCAACCGTCGCGCCGGGCCAGGCCATCACCTTTGCCCTGACGCTCACCAACACAGGCAGCCTTCCCGCCGCCGGTATCGTCGTCACCGACACCCTGCCCGCCTGCGTGGGGGGCGCATCCTTCACCTCGACCCTCCGCATAACCGACACAGGCTACACCCCGCCCTATGTCTGGTTGGTGGAGGACCTGGCGCCGGGGCAGGGCGGCGTCATCACCATCAGCGGCGTGCTGACCGCGCCGCTGGCCGCCGGAACTTACACCAACACGGCGTTCATCTCCGCAGCAAGCGATCTGTTGGCGGAGAACAATACGGCCGTCATTACCTTCACTGTGCCCAATGTCGCCCCGGCATTCACCAGCGCGCCGGTGCTGACCGCCACCCAGGATGCGCCGTACACCTACACGGCCACATCTCAGGACGATAACGGTGACCTCCTGACCATCACCGCGCCGACGCTCCCGTCGTGGCTGACGCTGGACTGGACGCCAGGGGCGATCACGGCGACGCTCTCCGGCACGCCCTCCAACGCCGACGTGGGCGACCACGCCGTGATGCTGCTTGTCACGGATAGCGGCGGGCTGACCGACACGCAATCGTTCACCGTCACGGTGGTCAACGTCAACGACGCGCCAACCTTCACCAGCGCGCCGGTGTTGACCGCCACGCAGGACACGCCCTACACCTACACCATCACCGCCGACGACCCCGACCTGCTCCACGGCGACATCCTTACCATCACCGTCCCCACGCTCCCTTCGTGGCTGACGCTGGGGGATCACGGCGACGGCACGGCGACGCTCTCCGGCACACCGACCAACGCCGACGTAGGCGACCATCCGGTAGTGCTGCGCGTGGCCGATAGCGGTGGACTGACGGACACGCAGGCCTTTACCATCACCGTGGCCAACGTCAACGACGCGCCGACCTTCACCAGCGCGCCGGTGTTGACCGTCACACAGGACGCGCCCTACACCTACGCCGTCACTGCCGACGACCCCGACCTGCTCCACGGCGACATCCTGACCATCACCGCGCCGACGCTCCCGTCGTGGCTGACGCTGGAGGATCACGGCGACGGCACGGCGACGCTCTCCGGCACGCCGACCAACGCCGAGGTGGGCGACCATCCGGTGGTGCTGCGCGTCGCCGATAGTGCGGGTGCATTTGCCGAACAGGAATTTGTCATCACTGTGGGCGAAAAGCTACGCTACCATATCTATATGCCACTGGTGTTCAGGAATTGGCGGCCATAGCCAAAAGGTCCGCCCAACCCGCCGCTCCAGCCGACGCCGCCTTCGGCGGCGCGGCTGAGCGGCAAGCCGTTAGGCGGCCCGAAGGATGAAGGCTCTACGCGGCAGGGAAGGGCGGTCGGGCGGCGAGGCCGGGCGCGGGGTTTTGCCTGTCTGCGCTTGCGGCCGACAGCGCCCCCGCTCGCAGCGCTCGTTCCGCATGCGGCCGGGTGGTATGTCCTTTCGTGTTCGCCGCTCGGAACGCGTTTTCTTGACTTT
>CALIBQ010000073.1 GCA_938049385.1 uncultured Anaerolineae bacterium | reverse complement strand
CGCCACGCACCTGGGGGAATACCTTGGGGTGCCGGCAACTGGCAAGAGGGTTGGCATGCGGGTAGCCGATTGGTGGCGCAGGAAAGGCGATCGGTTGGTGCAGAACTGGGTCTTCATTGATCTACCCGACCTTTTCCTCCAAATGGGCGTGGACCTTTTCGAACGTATGCGGGAACAGGCGAGGTAATGAGCACAGCAGACTTCACTCACTCTACATTAACAGGGGCCTGTCCGAAAAAATGACTGAGGGACAAGTATCTACCAGTGCCAATGCACTCCTGGAATATGTCGCTTCGCTCTTTCACGCCGCCGGCATGCCCCTTGACGACGCCAGCTTCTTCGCCTGGTCGCTGGTGCAGTCCAATCTGTGGGGCATTGACTCGCACGGCGTCCTGCGCACGAAGATGTACGTGGACAGGCTGCGCAAAGGCGCCATCAATCCCCGACCGAACATCCGCAAGGCGCGGGGAGAGCTGGCCATGGAGGTTTGGGATGGGGACAACGGCGCCGGCCCGGTGGTGGGCAAAGCCGCTATGAACCGCGCCATCGAACTGGCAGAACAATATGGCATCGGTGCGGTCGGAGCGTTCCACAGCAATCATTTTGGCGCCGCGGCTCTCTATGCCCGCATGGCGGTGGACAAGGGGATGGCCGGCCTGGCCACGACCAACGTAGCTCCCAATATGGCCGCGCCAGGGGCCAGCCAGGCCGTGGTCGGCAATAACCCTATCGCCATCGCCTTCCCAACCTTTGGGGAATTTCCATTTGTGCTAGACATCTCTCTATCTGTGGTGGCCGGCGGAAAACTCCTGCTGGCAAGCCAAAAAGGCGAGAAGATACCGCTGGATTGGGCTACCGACAGCCAGGGCCGGCCCACCGATGACCCCGCCGAGGCTTTCAAGGGCTTCCTTCTGCCGCTCGGCGGATACAAAGGGTTGGGCTTGGCCTACGTAGTGGACATTCTGTGCGGGGTGCTGACCGGCGGTGCGTTCCTGAGCGACCTGCGCGGCATGTACAAATACCCCGACCAACCCAGCCTGACAGGACATTTTTTCATGGCGTGCAAGCTGGAAACGGTCATGTCGCGGCAGGAGTTTCAATCCCGCATGCAGGCCTTCATTGATCAGATCAAGTCCACACCCATGTGGGACAAGGGCAAGGAGATGCTCATCCCCGGGGAGCTGGAATATCGGACGGAACAAGCGCGCCGTGCGGAGGGCATTCCCTTGCCGGCGAGCCTGTATCAGGAACTGCTGGCGCTTGGCGAGGAAATGGGCGTTACGCCCACCATTTAGCGCCAATCATCTCATATCCATAAATCTCTGATCAAAGGAGACAAGTACCATGGCTGAACGCAAGTTTCTCTGGTGGCAGGAATTGCCGTACACCGAGGTTTGCCGCTGGGCGAAGGAAGAGTGCGATCTGGCGATACTGCCCATCGGGGCGATCGAACAGCACGGGCCGCACAGCCCCTGCGGTGTGGATGCCTTCAATGCCATCGGGATGGCGGAATTAGCGGCAAAGAAGTCGGGAGCGATGCTCCTGCCCTGCCCGATGTATGGTTCGCACCCGTATCATCACTGGCATATGCCGGGGACCATCCCCCTCAGCTACGAGACCCATATCGCGCTGTTGGTGGACATCATCCGCGGGGCGGCCGTCGCCGGCTACAATAAATTCATCATCCTCTCCGCACATGGACAGGTGAGCACCACCCTGGTCGCGGTGCATAAGCTGGGTCTCGAGGGCTATTTCACCCTTTCACTGCATTGGTATGACTTCCTGCGCGACAATAAGGACGTCCTGGAAGACTATATGTGGCATGCCGATGAGGCTGAGACCTCCGTCGGCTTGTTCTTATACCCGCAGTACATTGATATGAGCAAAGCAGAGCCTGGCGGAGGAACGCCGCTGGTCGACCGCAGATGGATCATCGCTCCTGGTATGACCCCGCGGCCCGGCATGATGTATCATTTCGAGGGCACGTTTGCCCGGCCCGAATATCTGGAACTCAAGAACGGCGTCATCGGCGACCCCACGAAAGCCACTCGCGAGAAGGGTGAAAAACTGGTTACCCGTACCGTCGACTTCATCGTTGAATTAATCAACGACATCATGACCCGCTGGCCGGTGGGTGTGAAGCCGCCGGTGAAATAGCGGCTTCATGTCGCACCGATGTATCATGAACAACATCATCGAGGACACGAAATGAGCATGAAACGCTTTGAGGGCAAAGTCGCCATCGTTACCGGAGCCACGCGAGGTATTGGTGCCGCCTGCGCCCGGGAGTTTGCCAAAGAGGGTGCGCGGGTTGTGGTGGTCGGCCGCAGTGTGGACCTGGGCGAAGCTGTAGTGGGGGATATTCGACGTGCCGGCGGAGACGCTATCTTCATCCAGTGCGATGTCAGTAAAAAAGCCGATGTGGACGCGATGATTGCCCATACCGTGGAGCATTACGGGACCATCGATATCGTCGTGAACAATGCCGGCGTCAATCACAGCGCCAACTTTTTCGACACCACGGAAGAAGACTGGGATTGGGTCATCGGCGTAGACCTGAAAGGGACCTTCCTGGTCAGCCAGGCCGCCGCCCGCGTCATGGTCGCACAGCATAAACCGGGCGTCATCGTCAACCTGTCCTCGGTCATGGCCCAGTTGGCGTTGGCCGACCAGATCCCGTACTGCGCGGCAAAGGGCGGGGTTACACAGCTTACCAAGGCTATGGCCCTGGCGCTGATCCCTTACGGCATCCGCGTCAATGCCGTTGCGCCTGGCCCTGTGATGACCAAGCTGATGGAGCGGGTCGTGCAGACCCCCGAGAAAATATCCGTGCTGATGGACCGTCTGCCCATCGGCTACATCGCCTCGTGCGAGCAGATCGCCCGTGTGGTCCTTTTCATGGCCAGTGATGACGCCAGCTACTTCGTCGGCCAGACGGTGTTCCCGGACGGAGGCCGTTCGATCCAGGGATTCCCCAGGCATATGGAGAAATAAGCATGCAGTTACCGAGGGTTGGACTGATCACGTTTGGCGACGAGCGGCCGCACGAGTGGGAAAAGGTATTTCGCCGGCTGACCGAACCTCGGCACGCGGAGGCGATCGCATTCTTCCGCCGCCAGCCCGTGGAACTCATCTGCGCAGAGTCGGTTGCTCGCTCTCGCCAGGACATTGACCAGCAAGTGGACGCCCTTACGGCGGCCAAGGCTGACGTGCTGGTTGCCCATATCCCGTGCTGGACCGAGCCGAACCTGGTAGTATATGCCATCCAGAAGCTCGGGCTTCCAACCCTGCTGTTGTCCAACAAAAGCCCGGCCACGCATGGGACAGTGGGCTTGCTGGGAGCCGGCGGCGCGCTGGACCAGATCGGCTATCCCCATCTCCGCCTGCGCGAGGACTTCGACAGCCCACATCTGGCCCAAAGAGTCATGCCCTTCATCCGAGCTGCCTTCGCGCTCAGACGGCTGCGCGGCAGTATCTTCGGGCTGTTCGGCGGGCGAAGCCTGGGCATCGATACCGGATCGTTTGATCCGATGCAGTGGAGAGTGCTGTTCGGCATTGATACAGAACATATCGACCAGTTGGAAATCATCCGGCGAGCGGAACACCTGGCACCAGAACAGGCACAGCCGATGGCGGACTGGCTGGTCAGGTTGGCCAGACATACGGACATGGACAAAGGGGGACTGACCTCGGACAAGCTCAATTTCCAGGTGCGCTGTTACCTTGCAACCCAGCAAATCATCGAGGAGAAACAGTTGGATTTCATCGCGGTGAAATGCATGCCTGACCTGAGCAATCATTATGTGCCGCAGTGCATCTCTGCCGCATTCGTCCCCAGCCCTTATGACGCCGGCGGACGCAAAGAACCGGTCGCGATGTCCTGTGAGGCAGACGCTGATGGTGCATTGACCATGCATGTCCTCAAACTGGTCTCCGGTGGAGTGCCCCCCTTCTTTGGCGACGTCAGCTACCTGGACGATGAAAGCCGCACCTTGTATATCCCGAACTGCGGTGCGATATGCTCTTGGTACGCGAATCGCTCCGATGACCCGGCTGAGAACCTCGCCCGGATTGACCTGCGCCCTTCCATCCGGCCTGGCGGCGGCGCCATCACGTATTTTCAGATGGCTCCTGGGCCGGTCACCCTGGCCCGCCTGTTCCGGCGGAAGGGACAGTACTGCATGGCGATCCTGGCCGGCGAGGCCGTTACGCCCTCCGAAGAAGAATACCGGGCCTTCGTGGAAGCACGCGGTTCCCATCAACTTCCCACCGCGTTTATAAAGCTGAACGCTGATTTCGAACGTCTCATCGCTGAGTTCGGGGCGAACCATATCTCCGGTGTCGCCGGCAACCATGTCGCCGAATTACGGCACTTCTGCGAGTTATCCCATGTCACGCCTATCCTCTTGTCAGAAGGCTGAGGAACCGGGCTGGACAGACCATCGCATGGAGGATAGTCAAGCATGTCGGTTTACGCAGGTAAATTGCTGCGCATCGACTTAACCACACAAACCCGGACCGTTCAGCCCATCGCAGAGCAAGATGCGCGAAAATGGCTGTTGGGTTCTGGGCTTGCCGCGAAAATTTACTTTGATGAGATGGATGCCAGCGTGCACCCGCTCGACCCGGCCGCGCCCCTGATCGTGATGAACGGCCTATTGACGGGTTCCATAGTGCCGACAGCCTGCCGGACATCCTGGTGCGGACGCTCGCCGGAGACGGGCATCTGGAACGAATCGAATGTCGGACACCATTGGGGCGCCGCACTGCGGGCCGCCGGCTTCGACGGCATCATCCTCACTGGTCGGGCTTCATCACCGGTGTACCTCTGGATTGATGGAATTTCCGGCGCGGTTCAGCTACGCAGTGCCTCGCATCTCTGGGGCAAGGATTGGTTCCAGGCCGGCGAGATGCTGTTGCAGGAAACCGATTCCCAGGCCCAGATCGCTGGCATCGGCATCGCCGGCGAAAATCTAGTCCGCATTGCCGGCATCATGGTGGGGCCACCTCACTATGTGCGGGCCGCGGCGCGCGGTGGGATGGGCGCGCTGATGGGCAGTAAGAACCTCAAAGCAATCGTGGTGCGCGGGAAAGAGCGGCCGACCTACCCCGATCCCCAGCGCATCCGGGAAGAGGTGAAACGTCAAACGCAGTTCCTGAAGGAAACGCTTCTCCCCATGACCATGATGGGCACCGCCGGCGGTGTGGCGATCAGCGAGGAGTACGGCGACTTCCCCATCCGCAATTGGATGCTTGGGAACTGGCCGGAGGTGAAAAACCTGGCCGGCCAAACCTTCTATCCGAAATATCTTCAAAAACGCACGCACTGCTTCGCGTGTCCCATTGGCTGTGGCAAGGAGATCGAGATCCAGGAAGGCCCTTACCGGGTACCGCGCGGCGAGGGGGTGGAGTATGAGACCATCGCCGGCTTCGGCGGCATGTGTTATGTGAGCAGTTTCGAAGCGGTTGCCCTGGCAAATTCCCTTTGCAATCGGTATGGTCTGGACACCATCTCCACCTCGGCGGTGATCGCCTTTGGAATGGAGCTGTTCGCGAGAGGACTCCTTTCGACGGAAGATACAGGCGGCATCGAACTGCGGTTTGGGAATGCGGATGCCATGCTGGAGATGATTCATCGGATCGCATATCGCCAAGGGTTGGGAGCTGTCCTTGGTGAGGGCGTGCGCGATGCGGCAGTCCGCATCGGGAAAGGGGCGGAACAGTTCGCGATCCACGTCAAGGGGCTGGAAGTGGCATACCATGATCCCCGTGCGTTTTTCAGTATGGCGGTGAATTACGCTACCGGCGCGAGAGGGGCCTGTCACCTTGAAGCCGCCACGTACTGGAACGGATACGGGGTCAAACATCCTGACCTGGGTTATTCCGCGCCAGTACCCCGGCATGAGTCGAGCGAAGCCAATGTGCGATTGTGTTATGACTACCAGAATTACGCCGGCGTCTTCAACCCGCTGGGGCTGTGCAAGTTCCTGATCAAGGGGGCCCTTGGACCAGAGCGGCTCAGCGCGTTGGTGAATGCGGCCACGGGCTGGGATTGGACTACCCAGGATATCCTCGAAACTGGGGACCGCCTCTTCCAGTTGAAGCGCTTGATCAACATTCGGCTGGGAGTTACTGCGGAGGATGACCGCCTGCCGGCAAGATTCACCCATGAACCCAGACCCACCGGCACATCTGCTGGTGTCGTGCCCGACATGAAGACCATGCTCCCCATGTATTACGCCCTGCGCGGCTGGGACAGCGAGGGGAAACCTACTCGGGAGCGGCTGGCAAAGCTGGGAATCCCCTATTCCGAGGACTGAGTAGCAATGAACCGTCGTGAAGCCTTTGCCAAAACATGCGCCCATCAGGAACCCGAGCGGGTCCTGGTGGATTTCGGAAAGCATATCGGGTCCTTCCACCGCACTGCTTACCAGCGCCTGCGGGCATTTCTCGGTGATCCGGAACTGCCGGCGGAACCCACCATCCTGGACCGGATGGCCCAGAACATCGTCCTGTCGGAAAGGCTCTCTCAGCGGTTGGGCCTGGACTTCCGCTGGCTCATCCCGCGCTGGGTGGGCGTGCGGGACATTGTCCTGGATGGTGAGCCAGCGTACCTGGACATGTGGCAGACGCCCTTCAAGTGGACGGAGCGGGGACAGTATTACTTTATCGCCGGCCATCCGCTGGGGAAGGGCGACCTGACCATCGCGGATATCGCCCACTTTGAGTGGCCCGACCCGGACCAGCCGGCGATGTTTGCCGGCTTGGAGGAGCAGGCGCGCTACTGGTACGAGAACACCGATTACGTGATCGGCGCAGATGGCATCAAAGTTGGCATTCTCCAAATTGCCGCACAACTGCGGGGATATGATAAAATCTTCCTGGACTTTGCGCTCAATCCGGAGCTTGCACACGCTTTGCTCAACCAGATATCCTCCCTTATCCAGGAGATGTACCGCAGATATATGCGGGCGGTTGGGAAATACGTGCAGGTCGTTGTCATCACCGACGACATGGGAACCCAGGAATCGCTGTTGATCTCGCCCCAGATGTTCCGGACATTCATTAAACCCTACCTGAAAGCCTGGATCGAGGCTATCAAGAGCGAGACCCGCGCCAAGGTCTTCATGCACTGCGACGGCGCCATCTTGCCCATCATCCCGGACCTGATAGAGATTGGGGTGGATATCCTGAATCCTATTCAGACCGTTGTCAAAGGGTTTGAGGACACGCTCGCCCTGAAAGAGGCCTTCGGGGACAAAATCGTTTTTCATGGGGGCATTGATGTCCAGCAGGTGTTGCCGCGGGCCACTCCAGAGGGCATCGCGAAAGAGGTAGCGCGCCGCATCTATGAATTGGGACGCGGTGGTGGATACATCCTCGCTCCATGTCATAACATCAGCTTCGACGTTCCACCAGAAAACGTTGTGGCGCTTTTTGAATCTGCCCAGCGGTTCGGGCGGTATCCGCTGTCACCGCCGGCAGATGTCGTGATGTAATAGCAATTACTTAGATGCGCCGAATCATGCAATAGGAGGATAGAATGCCGCCGAAACGCGTTAAACATCAGGATATCTCCAAACTGCTCGCCCCTTCCACGGAACTGGGACAGTCCATGCGGGGCTTTGATGAAAGGTATTCGGATATCGTAGATTACATTGTGCGCTGTACGCATTCCATCTGGGAGGAAAAAGGGGTGGGGCTGATATATACCCACTATCTACACAACTGTGTGGTACATGGCGCCGATGGCACTACATATGGCCGGGAGCAGGTCGTGGCCGATACATTGGGCGTACTGGCGGCGTTCCCGGACCGCAAACTGTACGCTGACGCAGTGGTCTGGACAGGCGATGACGAGGCCGGCTTTTTCACCTCGCATCTCATCACCAACGTGGCGCACAACACCGGCTACAGCGTTTACGGGCCTCCCACCGGCCGAAAAGTGGTCTGGCGCGGTATCGCGCTCTGCCTGGTGAAAGAAAACCGCATCTGTGAAGAATGGCTCCTGCGCGATGATCTGGAAGTCATCCGACAGCTTGGCCTGGACCAGAAGGAAGTGGTGGCGACCTTAGCGTTACGCGATGTCCAGAATCCAGCCCCACCACAACCTCACGGCGAGATTGAACGGGGCATTGGACAGTTTCCGCCGGCGGTCATGCCTCCCAAAGAGTCGCCCGAGTTCGACGTGGAAGATTTTATCCGCCGCAGTGCGCATGAAATCTGGAACTGGCGCATGCTGAATAAAGTGCGGGACTATTACGCCGAAGGATATGTCGGCCATCTGTGTTCGGGCAGGGAGCTGTACGGACAGCAGGAGTATGTCGCGTTCGTGCTCTCGCTCCTGGCGGCGTTTCCCGATGCCCGGTTCGATGTGGAGCAGATTTTCTGGAATGAGGAAGACGATGGCGCCATCCGCACTTCTCTCCGCTGGAGCCTGCCGGGCACCCACCTGGGACACGGCATATATGGACCGCCCACGGGGGCGCGTGTGCGTATCTGGGGCCTTACCCAGCACATCATCCGGGACGGCAAAATCGCGGAAGAGTGGACGATCTTCAATGAGCTGCACGTGCTGAAGCGGATATACCTGGCCCGGCATCAGCCGGCCACCGGGTCCACCGATCCCTCTCCCGATGGAGACGAGCGCCATTCATGAGCCAGCATTTCAACAATCCAGTGAAACAGCTTCTGCGCGAGGGCAAGAAAACTGTTGGCGCCTGGGCCCAATTGGGCAGTCCCCTCACCGCAGAGATCCTGGCGCGGGCCGGCTTCGACTGGCTGATGATCGACATGGAGCACGGGCCGGGAGATATCATGACGCTTATCAGCCAGTGTCAGGCCATCAGCGGGACCTCCTGCGTGCCATTGGTGCGCGCGCCGTGGAACGATTTCGTCATTGCCAAACGTATTCTGGATGCGGGGGCCTACGGCATCCTGTTTCCCTACGTCAATACCCGCGCCGAGGCGGAGGCGGCGGTGCGCGCCTGCAGGTATCCGCCGGCGGGTATTCGCGGTGTGGCCGGCAGTCCACGCGCGGCCGGCTTCGGGCAGGGGAGCGCCGCAAATTATCTTGCGCATGCCAATGAGGAGATCCTGGTCCTCATTGCTATCGAAACGCCGGAGGCTGTCTCGAACCTGCCGGAGATCCTTCAGGTAGAAGGGCTGGACGGCATATTTATTGGGCCGATGGACCTGGCAACTGCTATGGGGCATTTCGCCGATCCGTCCCATCCGGATGTGCAGTCCGCCATCGCCGGCGCTGAGGAACAGGCATCCAAGGCCGGCAAGGTGCTGGCAACGACCTGTACCAGTTGGGAGCAGGCCGAGGCCTTATACCGCCGTGGGTACCAGATGCTGATGGTGCTGGCTGACGGCGTGGGACTCGCTCGTATAGCCGCGGAAAGGGTTGCGGCATTCCGCACGGCCTTTCCCGAGAGATGAACACGGCCTGGGGTACAAAACCCCAGGCCACCTTCTCATTGCTTGCCCCTTGAGAATATTCGCATCATCCGAACAGATTATTTGGACGTCTGTGCAGAGTAGACGTTGGCGCTGGGATAGAAGAATGCGATGGTGATATGTCCCCCTTCGTCATACTCAAAGACGTGCCACTCGTTTTCCGGAAAGTGCAGGATCATGTCCGGTTCCAGCGGCACGCGTTCTCCCAACTCGGTGGGCTGGTCGCCGAACCCTCCATATCGGACATAGCCGCGGTCCGATTCCAGGACCAGCACGATCTCTTCCGCATGACGGTGTGGGCTCATAGGGCCATACTCAGAGCTGTAGTGGGCAAATCCCATCGTGATCAACTCACTGCTGGATGCTGCGTTTTGCTGGCCGACGACAAGCTGAATAGCGCGACCCGGAAGAGGCCGCAGGGGGACATTTTGCCGGCGGATGAGGTTCATTTAGTTATTCCCTCCTGAAAATGTGGCTGTATATGTATACGTATACATATTATCAGCGTTCCTTCGACTTGTCAAGTTTCACCTCGTCCGCCGGATGAAAGGGCAGAGGGGGGTGGGGCGGATGTAATTCGTACATCATGCCGGCCAGAACAGAATTGGCCGGTCATTTTGGCAACATTTTATTGGGGGCATATTGGATGATAACAGTAAGAAACACGCTACAAATCAAGGAGTGATCTGCGTACTATTCCATCCAAGGGGCAATAAATAAAAAGGTGGGCCGCAGAGGAATCGAACCCCTAACCCGCTGATTAAGAGTCAGCTGCTCTGCCAATTGAGCTAGCGGCCCACAAGCATTCCTAATATATCATCGCCGGCCCACTTTGTCAAAATTCTAGCCCCTTTATTCCCACCATCACTTCAATATCATCAACACATCGTTCTGCGTTACCTGCATGCCCGGACGCACCCGCACCTCCCGCACCACGCCATCGCGCGGTGCCCGGATCTCGTTCTGCATCTTCATCGCCTCAAACACCACCAGCGTCTCCCCCTTCTCCACCGACTGGCCGGCCTCCACCGGCACGCTCACAATTAACCCCGGGATGGGCGGCCGCAGTATCAATTCCCCGGGCGGCGCCTGCAGGGAAAGCACGGCCTTCGCCAGCCGGCGCGATCGCTCATCCTCCACCTGTACCGAGAAGCGCGCCCCCTCCAGCAGTACCTCGTACACGTTGCGGCGCTCCGCATCCGGCTCAATCACCACCTCGTACGAGGCGTGATTGACCAGCAGAGAGTAGAGGTTCAGCCGGCCGCTCCTCTGCATATCCACCTGCTGGCGTTCGCCGTTCACCAACACCTCGCCGTCCGGCTGGACATCTATCTCGTATGTATGTCCCTCGACCGTCACGTAATACTTCATCGCCGCTCACCATCCGCGCGGGAAGTAGCGCCAGGCGGCCTGCTTCCAGCCAGAATGATTTCCCCCCATCCGCTGATGCGCCTGCCCCAGCATCAAAGCCTGCTCGCTCCGCTCTTTCTCCACCAGTGCCGCCGCAATGGCGGCAATGCGCACCAGCTCCGGCTGGACCTCACTGGTCAGGCAAAAACCGTCCGGCCCTTCCACAAAACTCGTGTCAAACTGCCCCGTCTGGAACCGAGCGCTGTCCATCACCCGCTGATGGAACGGCACAGAGGTATGGATACCGCCGATGCGCAGTTCTTCCAGCGCGCGCCGCATGCGCAGGATCGCTTCCGCTCGGTTCTCGCCCCACACCACCAGCTTGGCGATCAAGGGGTCATAATAGGGCGTCACCTCACAGCCGGCGTATATGCCGCTCTCCAGCCGTACACCAGGGCCGGTCGGCTCGATGAGGCTGGTGATGCGGCCGGCCACGGGCATGAAATCATTGTACGGGTCCTCTGCCGTGATGCGGCACTCGATGGCGTGCCCGATGATCTGCACATCCTCCTGCCGCCAGCGCAGGCGCCGACCTGCGGCGATAGTCAACTGCTCCTTGACGATGTCAATGCCTGTCACCAGCTCCGTCACCGCATGCTCCACCTGCAGGCGGGTGTTCATCTCCAGGAAGTAGAACCGCCCGTCCCGGTCCAGCAGGAATTCCACCGTGCCGGCATTGGTGTACCCCACTGCGCGCGCTGCCCGAAGGGCCGCCTCGCCCATGGCCTGGCGCAGTTCGGGCGTGACCGCCATGGACGGCGCTTCCTCAATCAGTTTCTGATGCCGGCGCTGGATACTGCACTCCCGCTCCCCAAGATGGATATAATTGCCGTGGTGGTCGGCCAACACCTGAATCTCGATATGACGCGCTCTGGAAATCACTTTCTCCAGATACACGGTATCGTTGCCGAACGCACTGAGGGCCTCCCGGCGGGCCGCCGCCAGAGAGCGCAGTAGCTCCCGGGGGCTGGATACTAGCCGCATGCCCTTGCCCCCGCCGCCGGCAGAGGCCTTGACCAGCAGGGGATAGCCCAGCGACTCGGCGGCCTGGATCACCTCTTCCTCATGGAAGCCCACCTCGACGCCCGGCACCACAGGGACACCGATTTGGGTCATCAGTTTGCGCGCCGCAATCTTGTCGCCCATAGTGCGGATCGCCTCGGGTGAAGGTCCGATCCAGGTCAGGCCGGCATCCATGACCATCTGGGCGAAATCGGCGTTTTCTGAAAGGAAGCCGTAGCCGGGGTGGACGGCATCCGCGCCGGCGCGCAGTGCCGCCTCGATGATAGCTTGGCCGTTCAGATAGCTCTCCTGCGCCGGCGCCGGCCCGATATGGTAGGCCTCATCGGCGTAGCGCACGTGCAGGGCCGTGCGGTCCACGTCGGAATAGACCGCCACGGTCTTAATGCCGCGCTCCTGGCAGGCGCGGACGACGCGCACTGCAATCTCGCCCCGATTGGCGATCAAGACCTTTTTAAACATCTAGCACCCCTTTTCCTACCGGCTCACAGCGGAATGTTCCCGTGCTTCTTCGGAGGAAGCGCCTCTCGCTTGTTGTGCAGCATCTCCAGGGCGTTGATGAGGCGCGGGCGGGTCTCATGAGGCTCAATGACCGCATCCACATACCCGCGCGAGGCGGCAACATACGGGTTGGCGAACTTATCGCGATACTCCTGCACCAACTGCTCCCGCGCCGCATCGGGGTCGTCTGCCTCTTCCAGCGCCCGGCGGTGGATGATTTTCACCGCCCCTTCCGGCCCCATGACGGCAATCTCCGCCGTCGGCCAAGCCAGGTTGATATCCCCGCGCAGGTGCTTGGAGCTCATGACGATATAGGCGCCGCCGTAGGCCTTGCGGATAATCACCGTCAGCTTAGGGACCGTTGCCTCCGCGTAGGCGTACATGAGCTTGGCGCCGTGCCGGATGATGCCACCGTGCTCCTGGGCCACACCCGGTAAAAAGCCCGGCACATCCACCAGGGTCACCAGGGGGATGTTGAAGGCATCGCAGAAGCGGACGAAGCGCGCGGCCTTGACGCTGGCATTGATGTCTAGCGCGCCGGCCTGCACCGCCGGCTGATTGGCCACAATGCCTACGCTGTGGCCACCCAGCCGCGCAAACCCAATGATGATATTCTGCGCCCACGCCGGCATAATCTCCAGAAAATCGCCGTCGTCCACGATGTGGGCGATGACCTCGTGCATGTCGTAGGGCTTGTTCGGTTCCTCCGGGACAATCTCATCCAGCTCCGCATCCTCGCGCAGAGGATCATCCCGCGGAGTGACATACGGCGGTTCTTCCATGTTGTTGGATGGCAGGAACGACAGGAGCTTCTGGACGACAAAAACGGCATCTTCCTCCGTGGGCACGGCCAGATGGGCGACACCGCTCTCCGTCGCGTGCACCAGTGCCCCGCCCAACTCGTCGAAGGTCACGTCCTCATGGGTGACGACGCGCACCACCTCCGGCCCGGTGACGAACATGTAGCTGGTGTCCTTGACCATGACAATGAAATCGGTGATGGCCGGCGAATAGACCGCGCCGCCGGCGCACGGCCCCATCACGATGCTGATCTGCGGTACCATGCCCGAGGCTAGCGTGTTGCGCAGGAATATCTCGCCGTAGCCGGCCAGGCTCATCACCCCTTCCTGGATGCGGGCGCCCCCCGAATCGGTCAATCCGATGATGGGAGCGCCCGTCTTCATGGCCAGGTCCATGATCTTGCATATCTTGGCCGCGTGCGCTTCGGACAAGGAGCCGCCAAAGGTGGTGAAGTCCTGGGCGTAAACATAGACCAGCCGGCCGCCGATAGTGCCGTAGCCAGTCACCACGCCGTCCCCCAGGACCCGTTGGCGCTCCATGCCAAAATCATAACAGCGGTGGGTGACGAAGCGGTCCAGCTCGGTGAAGCTCCCTTTATCCAGCAGAAGCTCGAGCCGCTCGCGCGCCGTCAGCTTGCCCTGTTCATGCTGACGGCGGATGCGCTCCTCTCCGCCGCCCAGGCCAGATAATGCCTTCAGTTCCCGAAGCCGGCGTATCTTCTCCTCATGTGCCCCCATGGGCGGAGCATCCTTCCTGAGGCTTACAGCCCCATGATGCGGTTTTCCAGAATCTGGTCCTTCTTGAAGCGGTGAAGCTGAAGCGCGGCGACGGCCGCATCGAGCAGAGCGTCCTCCGGCACCAGCCCGACGATCTCGCTCTCGGTCACGCTGACGCCCCAGCGCGCCGCCTCACTGCGGATGAGATCCAGCACCCGCAGGAGCGGGGTGCCGTGAAAATCGGTCACGCTCATGGAAACCTGGGCGCGCCCCTCCACCAAGAGGCCCAGGGCCTTGATATAACGCAGGCCGCCGCTGGAATGGCGCACGGCTTTGGCGATGGTCTTGGCGATCTCCACACTGTTGGTGTTCAGGTACACGTTGAAGGCCACCAGGGGCGGGCGTGCGCCGATGGCGGTGGCGCCGGCGCTTCCCATGCGTGCCGGCCCAAAGTCCGGCTCGCGCTCCGGCACCTTGCCGATCTCCTCAGCGATCTTCTCATACTCGCCGCGCCGGATATCGGAAAGGTTGCGCCGCTCCGGGCGCGTGGCGGCTTCCTCATAGAGATACACTGGGATGCCCAGCTCCTCTCCGACCCGCTTGCCCAGCCGGCGGGCCATCTCCACACAGTCCTGCATGGTCACACCGCGCAGAGGCACGAACGGCACCACATCGGCCGCCCCCATACGTGGGTGCTTGCCTTTATGCTGGCGCAGGTCAATCAGCTCTGCGGCTTTGGCAATGGAGCGGAAGGCCGCTTCTTCGACGGCGGCCGGTTCCCCCACAAACGTGATCACACTGCGGTTGTGGTCCGGGTCTGCCTCCACGTCCAGCACGATAACATCCGGCACACTGGCAATGGCCGCGACGATCTGGTCAATGACCTCCTTGCGCTGGCCTTCGCTGAAGTTGGGCACACATTCGACGATCTGCTTCATAGCTTCCCTCGGTTTTCTGTGATGATATGATGAGCGCCGCCTTATATTTTCGCCGGCGGCTCCCATGCCCAACCGCAAATGATAACCCCGCGAACCGGGTTTCGGCGCGGGGCCATATTTGGAATATATTGTAACATCAAGCGCACAAAGCGTCAAAACCGCCCAGCAAGGGGATAAATGCTGTCCCCTGCCGGGCGGTGCGGTACTCGGTTGTTCCCGGTGCCAATCACCTGAATAGGGACTGCGGGCTACTACAATGCCTCACACAACATCTTCAGGTTTTCCAGCGTTTGTGTCAGAGCGCGCTCCTGCATACGCTCGATGACCAGCCGATTGGCAATTCTACCGAGGGCTGAACCGGGCACTGTATATTCGATATCCACCGTCACCTGCGTGCCATCCGCCGCGGGTGTGTACAGCCATGTCTGTTCGCCGGCCAGCGGCCCCTCGATACTGCCCTTCCACCTAGCGCCTTCTGGACCAAAGAAATCTTCCAGCACCCGGCTGGTGACCGGGAAGCGTATGCCGGCCATCATATAGCTGTGCTTTACCTCTGTCCCGACTTCGCCCGCTCCCGTCAGTTCCTCGGGTTCGCTGAGGCCCACCCAAAAGTCCGCCCAGTGCCGGGGGTCCCGGGCAAAAGCGTACACTTTCGCCACCGGAGCGTGAATCATGATATCCTGCCTCAAATGTGCCATGGGACATCCTCCTTAATGTTTTCGCAGTATCAGCGGCAGGTTCGCATGAACCCCTGCCGGCATCTCACCCACACCTCCACCCCAGAAGCCGCCGGCCAGGATGAACGTCCCGCCGGTCATCCTGCCGGCATCCCCTTGGCCAATCGTCCCGCCTAATAAGTAGCTACCCCCGGCGCTGAATGTAGCACCGCCAGCATCGATGGTGTGCCAGGATAGGTCATAGCCTCCGCCGGTCTGTGCCGCGGCCAAGCCGACCAAGGAGAATATCAGCAGCGCGCCGGCGAATAGGGCAATCCCAATGAACCCATTCCACCTCATCATCCCTGGCCCCCTCCTTAATACATCTTGATGCTCCCGTTGGGATACAGTTTGACTTTGCCGCCCCCGCTGATCTTGAGACCTCGCGACCATAGCCCTTCCGAATAGAACCGGGTGCCGGGGTCGTTATTCCCCAGAATGTCGGCGAAGGAACCCTCGGCACAAGTGATCTTCTTGCCTGGCAGGAACTGGAACCACGCACCGCCCTGAATGGTGACGTCGTACAGCAGGAGGTCGCAGTAGACATAGTACGGGACGCTGGCCGGGCTGAACAGCCCTGAGATATGCACACACAACCCGGTGCGGGGATAGATCATGCGCACCATCTCGTATTCTCCCCAGTCGCACGGGCCACTGCAGTCGAATTCGTCTAACGTGTACCAAGTGGTGTGTCCCTCCAGACCCCATCCGTAGTTGGCATGGACCTGATAGTGACCGCCTGTATCGTCGTACCCATCCACTACGATCAAATGAGAGAAATCGTCGTCCGCAATGCGATACAGCATGGGGCGATTATGATCTATTTCCTCCACGATCATGTACCACCACGCCAGAAAATCATAGCTGTCGCGTTCCTCACACATCGGCTCGTCCCATCGAGGATCGGAATAGAAGAAATGGTCTTCGAACGCATCGCGGGCATCATCGTAATACCAGTTGCACATGTACGCTGTTGTGCTGTTACATCCATAGTCAATGTCCAGGACAGAACCGGCATCCGCGACCAGGTCTGCGACGGCATCAATCTGCGCCTGCGACACTGGGGCCCCAGTCAGGTCCTCAAAACGGCGGTCAATCGAGTCCCAGATATATGCATCCAGCATGTCCGTCCACTGGTACGGCTGTCCCCTAAATGAGGGCGGCCAGGCGTAATACCGCATGATCTGCGCCATTCCCAGCGGGACACATCCTGCCACGGCGTTCTGATTGAAGTTTCCAAAGCCTGGCCAGGAACAGCCCTGGTTCGGACAGAGATTGTTGTATGGGGGGCGCTGGCTCCAGAAGCTTCTCAGCAGAGGGCCGGCCCTCCCGCTGGACGTTGGCAGAATCAGGCTCAATTCCGAAAAATCCCCGGACTCGGGCACCAGGAGCCGAGACCACAGCTCACGGCTGCGCGCCGTCGTGGCGGGGTCAATTTCTCCCAAACGCGCCGCCTCTAGACTTCCAAACTGCCGCAGTATGTACTCGATGCGCGTCTGCCCCACGTCTTTCAGCAAGCCGGCCATGCCCTCCTCTTCGGCCGGGACCAGGTCGCTCTCGGTGGAATAGGCCATGATGGGCGCGAAATCGCGGAGAATAGAGAGTGCGATGTAACCGCGCGGGCTTACCGGCACGTAATAGGCCGTCGTCATGGCGCCGCGGCGCAGTTCCCCGAGCGTTCCGAGGGACGGCTGTGTACTGCCGGCCCACTGCCCGTCTCGCTCCAGGACGAACTTCAGCCAGCTTCCTGCCGCACGGTATGCTTCCTCCCGCGTAACCACTGCAGAACCGCCAGGTGGCGCGGCCGTCCCCTGTCCGCCTGGTACCATGAAAATAAGGGGAAACAGCAGGAGTACTGTAATCATGCAGAGCAGTCGGGCAAGCCGCCGGCCAGGTGTTGTACCTGTGCTTCTCATCGTTCACCCCCTCCAGAAACCGTCGGCGCTACTGCAACGTTACCAGCACGAGGATTTGACCCCGCTGGCCGGCCGGCAGTCCTTCCATGGCTTTGCCCAGCACAGCGCCCTGCGCCCTCTCATAATCTTTCACGACCATAGCATGCCCTGGAGTGGGAGAAGTGGTCAGCAGATCACCTGGCGACACTGCACCGTATGCCGCATCCACACTGCAGTACACCCGCCCGGCCAGCGCTACCCCGAAATCAAACTCCTCCCCTCCGAGATGGATGGCTGAACCCAGGCCGTTGGCGCCCGTCACGATGCCGGCGACCCGACGGTCATACGCCTCGCGGCTCAGCCGCAGTTGACCCGGATGCTCTGGGTCAATCACCAGGACCATACCCGGCGCGACCTCGTCCGCATGAATCACAGGAAAGCCCTCCGCGTAATCCAGCCCCTCGCCCAATTCGATAATGGTGGCGCCGGTGCTTTTGCTCACCACCCGCACGTTCCCGCGGAACTGTGCGGCAACGCCGCCGGGACCACCCTCTGCCCGCAAGCCGATTCCATTCGCGCCGAGCGCGCGTGCATCTACGCCGGTGCCACCTGAGGAATTCGCCTCCGCCCGCACGCCCACACCCGAATCCACCCTGGATACTCCCCACACTCCGATACCGCGCGTGGAGTAAGCTTCGCCATAAGCGCCGGCGGCTGAGCCGCCCAAATAACCAATATTGCTTGTCCCGGTGTTGCGGCCGAACACGCCGTAACCACGCGTATGGGAGTTCACACCGTACACACCGGACTTGTCCTCCGTCCTCGCCTCGCCGCGCAGGCCATCACCTACGACTGCTTCGGCGCGCAGTGCAGTCCAATCAAGCCCCATCTCCGCATAATTGCCGCTTGGCTCATGGACTGCTTTCACACCGATGCCGTGCGCGCCGGCCGCCTCGCCCAACACACCTACACCTGTCTCGCCGGCACTCCGGCCTTTGATCCCGCCTCCACGAATGCTGTACGCCGTCAGCCCCAAACCATTGCTGGAATTCACAACAGCCACCGCCGCATTTGGCAGAGGAACCGTTCCGCTGATGAGGGCACCTGGCCGCAGAGAAAAGGCATAGGGTACCGCGGTCAGCGGCTGGCGCGGAGTTAGTGTCGTATAGCTTCCACTGCCTGCCGGACAGCGCACCGCGACAGCTAGCCAGCGGGCATCACCCGTGAAGGGAGCCGGCTCAAAGAGACTGCCGGTGCCAAAATCCACTTGCACCGTGAACAGGCCACTGCTCACCGCGATGCCCGTCCGGGTCTGCGTGCTTCCCACTTGTGTTCCCCCGCTGGGAGCATTCCACAGGCTGAACTGGAAATCACAAGCACCGCTGACCAAGTTGCCGCCTTGTCGAAGCTGACCTTGATAGGTGAAATCGGACCCGACAGCCGCTTGAATCTCCATATCGCCCTGAGAACCTGGCTCCTGGGCTACAGCCAGCATAAAGCCGGCCGCCAGGACCAATACCATCATGACACTGATGACCCAAACTTTGTGGGACATGGCACCCCTCCTGCACGTGCATGACAATCGAGCCATCCTCTCCTACCGCCTACGAAACCAGATGCGATATCGAAATGGGAAAACCTCTCCTGAGTTTCCTCGGATTGCGAACAATTTCTGTGGATGCAGTTTTTACATTGGGGCCGGCACCTGCCTTTCGCTCAATCATGGGGGCGCGTCAGCGCGACCACCGTGAATCCGATGCAGGCGTCGTTGAAATCCTCCGGCCCGGAGGGGTCCTCGTCTATCAGGGTGTACATCAGCTTGACTGTAACGGTCCTTTCCGCTCTGATCCTTGCTTCCTCCGAGAAGTAATCCGGGGCCTGAGCGCCGATGGATTCAATCCATGCATCCACCCGAATTTGTTGGACCTCGCAGTCACCTCCCCGCGTGTACCACATGTTGAATCCGGACAGGAGAATCTCCGCGAACTCCACCTTCTGCGAAAACTCGACGTCTTTGTACACAACCCGTTCCCCGGCCCTGCCTTCAGAGAAGCATTTGTAGGTGCGAATGAATTCCAGTTTGTGGCCAGTTGCACCTAACGGCACAGAGGACCAATGCGGTTGATACATCGGCATGTTGGAATCCCCCTTTTGGAAAATATATGGTGGACAACGGCCGTCCATCATGGAAACGACAAAAACTGCATCCAGGACAAATGCTCCTCCTGGATGCAGTATGACACAAAGGTGGCTACAAAATGGCTACAATGGATGATTATGCTGTCTGGGATTGGGCGAACAGGATGTAGCGCCGGCGCAGGTCCGGATCGGAGATATGCTCTGCCTTCGCCTGGAGAATGGCCTCTGCTCGATGCTGATGCTCTTCGGATTCCGCGTGCCGGCCAAGAGCCTTCAGTGCTACGGTATGAGCCGCATACACGTCTTCGGAGCCGATCCAGGCTTCATGTAGGCCGCTCGCCAGGGCAACGGCCCGCGAGGTGTGCTCTTGAGCGAGCGCCGCCCTACCCTGCGCCAGCACTGCAAGGCCCAACTCCATCTCGCCCCACCGCTCACAAACGGGCAGTGCGTTCTCCCGGGCAACGCGCACCGCTTCTTCCGCGTAAACTACTGCATGGGCCAGTTCGCCTGAGCGCCTTTCAATCCTGGCCAAGGCGGCCAGCCCCACCGCCAGTGCCTCGCCGCACTCGCTGACCCGAGCTATCTGCACCGCCTCGTGTAAGTGAGCCAAGGCACTGCTGATTTGTCCATCCGCGCTTTCCGCTAACCCCAGTCCAACGAGCGTTTCTGCCATGCGTCGCAAATGCCGGATAGAGCGGGCTCGGGCCGCCGCACGTTCCAGCCAGTGCCGGGCTTGAACCAGATCACCCAGGTGGTACAGGGCCAGGCCGGTGCCCATCTCAGCCGCCGCCTGACCATGCTCACTGCGAACACCGGCCTGTAAGACCAGCGACTGTTGAAAGATGCCGGCGGCAGTCAGATAATGCCCCTGATGCAGTTCCCAACAGCCTAACTGCGTCAGCCCATGGGCCTCGGCCGGCTGTGCCCCTATCCTGCGGGCAAGGGCCAGGCCCTCGTCCAGCCAGCGCCTGGCCTCAACAAAGTCTCCCTGCTCCAGATACAACGCACCGATGTCCAGGCCATCCCATGCCAAACGGTTGTAGTCGCCCACTGCTTGGTGACACTCGTAGGCATTGAGTTGACAGGCGAGCGAGCGTGCAAAATCACCCAGATGAAAATACACGTAGCCCAAGATATGGAATATGCGCCCGCGCATTTCCCGATCTGTGTCTGCCCCTTCCACCGCCAGGGCAGATTTCAGCGCCGTCAGCGCCTGCTGGGGGTGCCCCAGAAAGTAATGGGCAAAACCAACCTGTACCAACAGACGGGAACGGGCTATTGGGTTGTGCAGACGATCCGCCAAGGTAAGACTCTCGGAAGCGGTCGCGATGGCATTCTCGTACTGGCTGTCCAGATTTAGGTACCGCACCCGATGGATCAGAAACTGCATCCGGAGCTCTTCATCGCCGCTCGTCTGAGCCAGCGTCTCTAGCGCGGACAGGTCAGCATCCCGCTCTGCCAGCCGGCCCTGGAGGAAGCGCATATGCGCCCGGCTGGCCAATATCTGTCCCCGTTCGTTCAGATATTCCGCATCCGAACTGTCAGGGTCAAGCCGGTCAATCAAGGTCAGCATCTTGCCAAGATAGCCCTCGGCCTCCCTCCAAGCGAACAGCGCTTCCGCACGCTGTTCAGCAAGCTGATAGTAATACAGCGCGGAGCGGGCATCCCCACCCACTTCATAATGATGGGCGAGCGTTGTCGGCTGGTCAATCCGGAGCTGTTCCAATGCCCGGCCCGCCCGGCGGTGAAGCAACTGCAGACGCATGGGGCTCAACTGCGCTTCCACGATCCTTTGTGTCAGCTCATGATGAAAGCGATATCCGGTTTGCTCCTCTTCCAGCAGTTGGTGGCGGACCAGTTCATCTAGGCCCTGCAGGGTCTGGATTTCCACAAGCCCAGCGGTCATCTGCACCGGCTCAAAATCAAAGGACAGGCCGAGGACCGCGCCGGCCTCGATGATTTGCTGTGCGTACTCGCCCAGATGCCGTATGCGCTCTTCCATGGCTTCCCGCACACTGGATGGCAAAGGGATGTCATGGGCGTCTTCCAGATTTCCTGGGAGCCGCCCCATTTCTCTTAATGCTTTTAGGGTTTCCAAAACGAAAAATGGATTACCTCCGGTAACCTCAGTCAAACGGCCGGCAAAGGTAATCGTGTCATCACCTTTCTCTTCACCGCCCGGCCTGTCCGTTAAGAAAAACCGGCACAGTTCCATAACAGAAGCCAGGTTTAGCTCTGATAGTTCGAGCTCCTGCAGGGCGCCTGGAAGGGACAGGTTTCGGCGCAGTTCGGCAACTGCATCCGCTTCTTCCACGCGGTAGGCGCCGATGACCAACAAGGGCCAGCTACGAATTTGTTGGCCGAGATAGCTCAGCCATGCCAATGTCGCGTCATCGGCCCAGTGAATGTCATCCAGAAACACGATGACGGGATTGGGGAAGCCAACAAATCGGGAAGCGTTCGTCAGGCCGATCACCAGCCGGCAGAGCGCTTCAAAGAGGCGCGTGCGTGCCTCCTCGGGCTCGCACCGGATGGGCGAGGGCAGTTCTGCGTAAATGGTGTTCAAATCGGGTAGCAATCTGGATGCTTCAGCCAGCCAGACCGCCGCCGAGAAACGCGGCAGTTGGGGTAAGGAGGCACAGATCAATGAGGTTGCATTATTTACCAATACCTGACCATGCTGTTCCCCATCCCGTTTCACCCGGTCCCGCGCTTCTTTGCTCAGCACCGCACGCAAGGCCTGCACAATAGGGTGAAAGGGTATAGTGCGGCCGCTGGGGTAGCACTGTGCGGTCAATATCAGACATTGGTCAGCAAGCGGCCTGATGAAATGCTGGATCAGGCGCGTCTTCCCTACGCCGACTTCCCCAGCGACCAGGATAACGCGACCGCGACCCCTCTGGGTCTCGGCGTACTGCTGATGGAGCCAATTCAACGCTTCCTGCCGTCCCACGAAAGGAGGCTCCGTCTTTGGTAATGCCCCTCTTTCCGGCGGTACGAAAACCCGCACCGCCGAGGCCGCCCGACCTTTCAAGATACCGTGGTACGCATCCACAGTCTCCGGCGCCGGTTCCACTCCTAACTCGCTTTGGAGACGCTCCTTGCATCGCATAAACTGCCGGACGGCACCTGCCCGATCTCCCAATACGGCATACAACCCCATCAGCCGGCGGTGCATACTCTCGGCCAGCTCATCCACCGCGAGATAGCGCAGCGCGTAACGGATCGCAGTGTCATGCTCGTTCTCCGCTGTTAATTGGTTCACGAGAGCGTTCAACACCCTCAGGTACAACTGCTTCCAACAGTCACGCTCCACCTCCATCCAGGTTTCAAACTCCGAATTGTTGGGTAATGAAAAACCCTCCAAAAAGGCCCCTCGGTACAGTGCGACGGCTTGCTCAAGGGCTTTACTTGCCTTATGGGTGTGGAGAGGCTCTCGGCTGGGTTCCGCGCCGGCCGACTTCCCACCAGTGGTAGATATGGGGTGCACAGATGTATTCTCAGGAACGGTGCCAGATTCTTGGCACAATCGTTCGAATTCGACCGTATCAGTCCAGACGCGGGCCGTATTCAACTGCACATCATCTGAGGTGGAAACTATCAGCTCAGGGTGCGGAAGCGCACGGCGCAGGTGGGTCAGCAGATGAGTGAGACTGCGGTGGGAGAGCGCTTCGGAAACATCGGGCCACAGCAGAGCGCAGAGGTGCTCGCGCGGGACGGGCTGCGGCCGGCAGGCTAACCGAAAAAGTAGGGCACGCGCCTGACGGCGAGAAACAAGTAATGGGTTTCCCGCCCATTCCACTGCCGGCGGGCCAAGCAAGTAGAGCCGCAGTGCGAGTGGCGGAGCTGTATGCGCTTCCCAATTACTCTCGACCATCTTTTGGAATCTCCTGCTGTTCCCCAGCAGGGCAAATCATTCTCTCCGAAAGGGGCATGCTAAAGGTTGAGGAGAGAGAGGCATCCGAATATCTCAGCTCTCTACATCTTATTATACATTATCTTACCTGCATCCGCACATATTTTTTCATGGGCAAGCTTTTCACGACTTTCCGGTGGGTCACCCACTACCAGTGTGCCATCTACCAGCAAGGTCGGCACGACACAGTGCATGAACATGATCGCCTCATTCTGAAGACCTTGCATTTGCGCCCATCTGGCCCTCATGCTATAATGCTGGTCTGATAAGCATCGCTTTTTCATCATTATTATCCAGGAGGCCGGCCATGCCCATGTCTGAACGCCAGCGCATCCTCGCCGTCTATCGCGGCGAAACACCCGACCAGGTGCCCTTCTTCCTTGACCTCTCTCACTGGTTCTATCAGAAATACCATATCCCTTGGGACCTTTCCGAAGCGCATCTGGACGTGGAATGGGACCTGCTGGCCTTTCACCGCAAGGTGGGCGCCGGCTTCTACATCGTCAACCTCTGCGCCTTTTACGATGTCCTCTATCCGCCTGACGTCATCGCCACCACGACCAAGACCATGACCCCCACTGGTCCGGAGATCACCTGGCGCTTCGAAACCCCAATGGGGGTTATCGAGCGCAAGCGGCGCTGGGAGGAGGAAAGCTACTCCTGGAACATCTCCCAATGGGGCGTGCGCACCGAACAAGACTTGCGCGTATTGGCCTATGCACTGGGCCGCCGGCGCTATCTCCCCCGCTGGGAACGCTATGAGGCGTGGATGGATGCTGTCGGCGATCAGGGCGTGGTGTACATGCCCATCGGCTACAGCGCCATGGGACACCTGCTGGCCTACTGGATGGGCATCGAACAAACTATGTATGCCGTGCAGGATATGCCGCACGTCATGCGGGAGGTCATTGACGAGATCAACGCCAACGTGCTGGAGCTGGTGGACCTGGTCTGCCAAAGCCCGGCCGAGGTCATCATCATGGGGGACAATTTCAGCGGCGACATTCAGCCCCCGCACTTCTTTAAGAAGTGGTCGGAGCCGTTTTACCGTGAGGCCATCTCGCGCATCCGGGCCGCCGGCAAATTCAGCGCCGTACACATTGACGGCCGGCTGAAAGGGATTCTGCGCTGTTTCGCGGAACTTGGCGCATCCTGTGCCGATGCCGTCACTCCCGCACCGATGGGCGATTTGACCCCGGAGCAGTGCCGGCAAGAGGCCGGCCCTGACCTCATTCTCTCCGGCGGTGTCCCCCCGAACGTGTGGCTCCCCGAGGTCAGCGACGAGGAGTTCCGCCAGGCGGTACTGCGCTGGCTGGACATCCGCCGGCACAGCCCCCGCCTCATTGCCAATGCCGGCGACCAAGTGTCGCCCGGTGCCCCCGAATACCGCATCACCATGATGCGTGAGTTGGTTGACCGCTACGGCCGTTATTGAGCCCGCTCTTTCCTAGGTTGAAAAGTGACAGTCACTTGGCAAGTGGCTGTCACTTTTTGCATTACACATCCTCCTCGCGAGGGTGTTGAAAAAGTATTGGCTCATCGCCTGGCAGTTGAAACTGCGGGCCTGCGCCGACTGCGAGAAGCCTTCGCAGGCTAGCTTCGCAGTTGTTGCTGTGGCTTCAGCCGCCAGTACCCGCTGGCTTTGACAAAAATATATGCCTGGAATATGATAATTGTTTGCACGTATGGACGCCGGCGTTTCGTCTGATTCCCCGGAATGGGTTTCGAATATTTCCCGCCCCCCGGCGTCTAATAGCATGGTTGTAATCAACCTGGCTTACACGTACGGAATAGGGAGGGCAGTGCAACAGTTCATGAACCGCACATGGCGTATCGTGATCATCATCCTGCTGGTCATCATCGGCATCGGCGCAGGGGTGTACTATTACAACAGCCGGCAGGCCGCATCGCAGGCCCCGCAGTACCAGATCGTCACTGTGGAGCGCGGCACGGTAGTGTCCAAAGTCACCACTACGGGAACCATCTCCCCCAACCGTCAGGCGGCGCTCACCTTTCGGAGCGCCGGCACGGTCGCAGAAGTGCTGGTACAGCCAGGCGACCGGGTGACGGAAGGGCAACTGCTGGCGCGCCTGGATGACCGCGACTATCAACTGGCGGTGGAACAGGCGGAGTCCGCCCTGGAAATCAGCAAGCTTCAGCTCGCCAAGGCGGAGGCCGGCCCTAGCCCCGAAGACATCGCCGCCGCCCGTGCCGGCGTGGAAAGCGCCGAGGCATCGTTGAACAAATTGAAACAGGGACCCACCCCCCAGGAAATCACGGTGGCAAAGTCCAGCCTGGAGCAGGCACGCATCGCCCTCCAACAGGCACAGGCCGCGTATGACAAGGTCGCCTGGGTCGGCGGCGTTGGCGCGCTGCCGCAGTCGTTACAGCTTCAGCAGGCCACCATCCAGTACGAGGCCGCCCTTGCCAATTACCAGCTCGCCACCCAGGGAGCCACCGAAAGCCAGATCAAGGCCGCTGAGGCCCAGGTGGCGCAGGCCCGGGCCAACCTACAACGTCTGCTGAAATCCCCCAGCGAAGAAGACCTGGCTATTGCGCGCGAGCAGGTCCATCAGGCGGAGATCAACCTGGAGAAGGCGCGCAACGCGCTGGAAGGGGCTAGGCTGGTCGCTCCCTTCGCTGGCATCGTTGCCCAGGTCAACATCCGGGAGCTGGAATCCGCTCCCCTGGGTCAGCCGGCCGTCATCCTGATCGATGATTCTGCGTTCTATATCAACGTCAACGTGGATGAGCTGGACATCCCTCTGGTAGCGATTGGCCAGCAGGCGCGGGTTACCCTGGACGCGTTACCCGGTATGGAGCTTGCCGGCCATGTGGATTACATCGCGCCAGTAGCAACCTCTGTAGGGGGCATCACCAGCTATCAGGTGAAGGTGATCATTGATCAAACCGACCCGCGCGTGCGCGCCGGCATGACCGCTAACATCGACATCTTCACGGAACGGCGGGACAATGTCCTGATTATCACGAACCGTGCTTTGCAGTATGACCGGCAGGCCAATCAGTTCTTCGTTGAGAAACTGGTCAATGGCTCTCCCACCCGTGTCGCGGTGAAGCTGGGTTTGCGCGGCGACCAGGAGAGCGAGGTGCTCCAAGGGCTGTCGGAAGGGGACCAGGTGATCATCCGCACGGTTTCCACCCTCCAGCAGTTGCAAAGCACCTTTGGAAGCAGTGGCTTTGGCGGCCGTTAGGCTCGCCGGCGAAACGGCATCATAGGGGATCATGACATGGAAGCACGAGACGACCACGTGCTGATTGATGTCCGCAACGTGGTGAAAATCTACCGCATGGGTGAGGTGGAGGTGCCGGCCCTGCGCGGCGTCTCCCTGCAGATACACCGTGGGGAGCTTCTCTCCATCATGGGGCCATCCGGTTCGGGCAAATCTACTTTAATGAACATTCTAGGGTGTCTGGACCAGCCGACTGCCGGCGAGTACTATCTGGACGGCGTCAACGTTGGCCAACTGGACGATAATGCCCTGGCGGTCATCCGCAACCGCCGCATCGGTTTCGTGTTCCAGAACTTCAACCTCTTGCCGCGCACGACCGCTTTACAGAATGTGGAACTGCCGCTGATATACGCCGGCCTCGGACTGCGGGAGCGGCGCGAGCGCGCCATCGCCGCCCTCGAAGCTGTCGGCTTAGGAGACCGCATTCATCACCGCCCCACAGAACTCTCCGGCGGCCAGCAACAACGCGTCGCCATTGCCCGCGCGCTGGTCACACATCCATCCATTATCCTGGCCGATGAGCCGACGGGCAACCTGGACACCAAGTCGGGCAAAGAGATCGTCGCCATCTTCCAGCGGTTGAACCGTCAGGAAGGCATCACGGTGGTGTTCGTTACTCACGATCCGGATGTGGCGGCCTGCACACGCCGCATCATCCGCCTGCGCGATGGTCTGGTCGAAAGCGACGAGCCGCGCGAGGCGGACTGTGTGTATCTGGAGCCGGAAGAGGCCGGCGCGCTCGGGTTCTCGACATAAGATGAGGTTTGGAAAAGGATGATGTACCTTCTGGAAAGCCTGCGCATCGCACTGCGGGGATTGAGCGCCAATAAGCTCCGTTCTGCTCTGACCATGCTCGGGATCATCATTGGGGTCGCGGCTGTTATCACCCTGCTGTCGGTGGGGCAGGGGGTGCAAACGCTGGTTACCTCCAGCCTGGAGAGCATCGGCACCAACCTGCTGTTCGTTTTCCCCGGCAATATCCAAAGCATGGGCGCCGGCGCCCGCTTCACTACCGCCGCCTACCTGACCATGCGCGACGCGGATGCCATCCGCAGTGAAGTTCCCAACATCACGGCCGTCGCGCCCTCTCTTCAGGGAACGGTGGATGTGGAATATGGCAAGACCACTATCCGCACCACACTCATCGGCGCCACCCCCGAATACGGCCCAGTGCGCAACTATCAGCCGGCGGATGGAACGTTCCTCACGCCGGAGCACCAGGCGACCGGCGCACGCGTGGCGGTGCTGGGCTGGCGGCTGGCCAGCAAGCTCTTTCCCCCCGAGGTCTATCCCATCGGGCAGACCATCAAAATCAACCGCATTCCGTTCCGGGTCATCGGCGTGCTCAAGGAGAAGGGCGGAGGAAGCTTCGGGAGCCAGGATGATGTGGTCATGGTGCCGCTGAGCGTGGCACAGCAACGTCTGTACCCGAACCGCCGCAGTCCCGCCGGCGAACCGCTCATCAGCGTGATTGATGTCCAGGTGGACTCACAGAAACATATGGACACCGTGGCCGCCAGCATCACCGATGTCCTGCGACAGCTTCACCGTCTGAAGCCGGAGGATGACAACGACTTCACCGTCATCAGCCAGGCCGACCTCATCAACATTTTCGGGCAGATCACCGGCGTGCTGACCCTCTTTCTGGGGGCCATCGCCGGCATCTCCCTGCTGGTCGGCGGCATCGGCATCATGAACATCATGCTGGTCAGCGTCACCGAGCGCACGCGCGAGATCGGCATCCGCAAAGCAGTCGGTGCCAAACGCCGCGATATCCTCCTGCAGTTCCTCATTGAGGCGCTGGTGCTGTCGCTTATCGGCGGCGCGTTCGGGATCATGCTGGGCATTGCCGGCGCCCTGGCGGTCGATCGCCTTTCCGCCGACCTGACCACCGTCATCACGCCCCAGGCCATCCTGCTGGCGACCGGCTTCTCCGCCGCCGTCGGGCTGTTCTTCGGCATTTACCCGGCGTCCCGCGCCGCCCGGCTGAACCCCATCGAGGCCCTGCGCTATGAGTAATGTCCGGGACATCCGTATGGTTAGACGAACAGGAATATTTCGATGGCGCGTCATCTGGCTGTTCACAGCGCTGGTGCTGGTGCTCACGCTCGCCGGCTGTGCGCCGGCCGCAGCACCTGCCGCGGTCCAGCTCACACCTGCGCGACCGCCGGCCAACCTGCCGTCCCCATCGCCAGTGCTTACCCAGGCGCCAGCCCGATCCCCCACCCCGACCATGACGCGCACACCGAAACCAACGCCCACGCGCTGGATATATGCCCGCATGACGGCCACCGCCGAAGCCGTGCAGGCTGTCCCCACCCCAACGCCGCCGGCCGCGATTTCCCAAGCGCGTGCTATGCCGGCAGAAAAACCCCAGCTCTCCGGCCGGCTCGTCTTTCAGCTCTCCGCCGGCGGCCCCATTTATTCCATCAACGCCGACGGGTCAGGGCTGACCCTCCTGACAGCCGGCATGGACCCGGTATGGTCGCCCGACGGACAGCTCTTCGCTTTCACCCGCTGGGACGGGGAGCGGCCCGGGGTATACGTGATGCGGGCGGATGGGACGGGGGAGCGGTTGCTCTTTGGGACCAGGCAGGCGCGCACGCCGGCTTGGACCCCTGACGGTCAGCGCCTCATTTTCTCTCGTCAGCATGGGGGGCGGGATGCCCAGCGTGTCTGCATCCCCGGCTACCGCTGTTTTGACATCCCGGCCGATGCGTACTGGCGGCTGGCGGTTGTGGATGCGGCCGGCGAAAACTTTCGCGACCTGCCCAGCGATTTCCACAGCTTCAGCCCGGCCGCTGTTCCCAACGGAGCATGGGTGATATATGCCGGCGACCGGGGGTTGAAGCGCGTTAACTTAGAGACCGGGGAACATGCTGGGCTGACCGATGAGCTGTACGTCGCGTCGCCGGCCATTTCGCCCGACGGCCGGCGCCTGGTATACATGGTGCGTTTACATGACCATTGGGACCTGTTCCTGCTGGACCTGGAGACCGGCCAGCGCACCCAGCTCACGCGCAGTTCTGGTCTGGCCCCGCGCGCCGCGGATCATGTCTCGCCGGCTTGGTCGCCCGACGGGCGCTTCATTGTCTTCTTCTCGAATCGGGATGGCGCGTGGAAACTGTACATCATGAAGGCCGACGGCTCGGGCCAGCGGCCGTTCCTGGAGAAGGAGCTAGCCGGCCTGACCTTCACCTATCAAAACGCCCGGGAGCGCATGGTCCATTGGGGGCCTGGGGCACCGTGAACCTTGCGGCCTTCTACAACAGCCGGCCCTGAAGGACATCGCTGGGCAGGGTGCCGCGGCTGGCGAGCGTGTGTGCTAGCCGGCTGGTCTCCGGCAGTCGGTATCTCCGGGTACAGCGCAGTACCAGCTCCACCGCTGTCTCCAGGTTCACCCGATGCCCAATGGAGATGAAAAGCGGCTCAGCATTGGCCTGCGTTCTCAACACCGCACCAATGCACTCCTGGCCATCGGTCAGCGGTGTCCAGGCCCCGCGTTCCGCCGGCGGCATGGAAAACTGCCCCACCAAGCGCGATTTGGCGCACCCGATGCTGGGCCAGTCCAGCACCACCCCCATATGAGAGGCCAATCCCAGCCGGCGCGGATGGGCGATGCCCTGTGCGTCGAAAATGAACACGTCCGGCCACAGCTCCAGCGTTTCCAGCGCCGCCAGCACCGCCGGCCCCTCGCGGAACGCCAGCAGGCCGGGGATATACGGGAAGGAAACGGGAACCTGCGCCAGGCTGTGGGCCACTGGGCGCAGAGAAGGGAGCTCGCATACCACCACGGCGGCGCGCGCCGTATCCCCGACGAACCCGACATCAACGCCGGCGACATAGCGCGCAAACTCGAGGCCGACGGCGTTCTCGCGAACCACCTGCCGGGCCAGCCTCTGCTGGATGGCGGCCGCTTCCTCCGGGGATACATTCCATGGATGCGGGAACACCACGCGCATGGCTGTATACCTCCTGGCGCAATTATAGCCGGCTCCTGCCGGCCGGCAATTTGACAGCCTCCCGCCTTATGCCCATAATGAGGCGATAGTCACGCTTTCCGAGAGCATAGGAGTATCATGTCAGGAGCAGGGTTCGGTTTCACGCTTATCAAGGAGGACAGCCGCACGGGAGCGCGCGCCGGCGTCATCCACACGCCCCACGGCGACATCCCTACGCCCATGTTTGCGCCGGTGGGCACGCAGGCCACCGTGAAAACTATGACCCCGCACGAGCTGAAAGAGCTGGGGGCCAAAATCATCCTTGCCAACACCTACCACCTGTACCTGCGCCCCGGCGCGGACATTATCGAAAAGCTGGGCGGTCTGCATCACTTCATGTGCTGGGACGGCCCGATCCTCACGGACAGCGGCGGATTCCAAATCTTCAGCCTCCAGGACCTGCGCACCTTTCGCGAGGACGGTGTGGTTTTCCGCTCCCATATCGACGGTTCTCAGCATTTCTTCTCCCCCGAAAAGGCGGTGCAGATTCAGGAACAACTTGGGGCTGACATCATCATGTGCCTGGACGAATGCGCCCCGCCCATGGACTATGAGTACAACCGCCAGGCGCTGGAACGCACGCACCGCTGGGCGGTGCGCTGTAAAGAGGCACACACCCGCTCTGACCAGGCCCTGTTCGGCATCGTCCAGGGCGGGGTCTTTCCTGACCTGCGCGTCCACAGCGCGGAGTTCATGGTCTCCCTCGATTTCCCCGGGTATGCTATCGGCGGCCTGTCGGTCGGGGAACCGAAGGAAGACATGCATGCCATCCTGGAACTGTTGAACGGCCTCCTTCCGAAGCACAAGCCTCGCTACCTGATGGGCGTAGGGTCGCCGGAGGATTTCTTCGAGTGTGCGGCGCGCGGGGTAGACCTGTTTGACTGTGTCCTGCCGACCCGGCTGGCCCGCAACGCCGCCCTGCTGACGCACGAAGGCCGGCTCAATATCCGCAACGCCCCGTATGCCGACGACCCGCGCCCTATTGAAGAGGGATGCGAGTGCTACACCTGCCGGCATTTCTCGCGCGCCTACCTGCGCCACCTCTTCAAGGCCGGCGAGATCCTTGGTCTGCGCCTGGCCACCATCCACAACCTGCACTTTGCGCTGAACCTGATGGGCCGCATCCGCCAGTCTATCCTGGACGGGACGTTCGCTGATTTCAAAGCGCAGTTCCTGCGCCAGTACAAAACCACCGATTATGCGGTGCGCGAGGCCAACCGCCTCCGCCGGCTGGAATCCCTGCGCGCACGCTCGACGCGCGGCGGGTAATTCCCCCATTGATTAAGGAGGCCTTCGTTCATCCATGAATCCGTTCCAAGCCGTCGTCCTAGGCATCGTGCAGGGAGCCACCGAGTTCCTCCCGATCAGCAGTTCCGCCCATCTGGTGCTTGTGCCGTGGCTGTTGGGCTGGGCCTCCCCCGGCCTGGTGTTCGACACCATCGTCCATTGGGGGACATTGGCGGCAGTAGTGCTGTACTTTGCCAAGGACCTGTGGATCATCCTTCGGGATTGGGCCTTGGGTACCCTCCGACTGCGGCCGGCCACCCCATCCACGCGGCTCGGCTGGCTCATCATTGTAGGCACCATCCCTGCTGTGCTGATGGGCGTTCTGGCGGAGAAGCCGGTGGAAGCGCTCTTTGCCGCGCCGGCCTGGGCCGCCGGCTTCCTGCTGGTTACCGCTACCATCCTCGTGGTCAGCGAGCGCATTGGCCGGCAAGGCAAAGAAGCAGAGAGCATGACATGGTGGGAGGCCCTGCTCATCGGGCTGGCACAGGGGCTGGCGCTCGCGCCGGGCATCTCCCGCTCCGGTGCGACGATCGCCATGGGCTTAGTGCTGGGACTGCGCCGGCCGGCCGCCGCCCGCTTCAGCTTCCTGCTCTCTGTTCCCATCATTCTGGGCGCCGGCCTGCTCCAGCTCCTGGACTTCATCGGAGCGCCGGGGGCTTCGGACTCCGCCGGCCTGCTGGCCACCGGTTTCCTCGCCGCCGCGGTGTCCGGTTTTCTCGCTATCCATTTCCTGCTGTCGTTCGTGCGCCGGCGCCGGCTGTATCCTTTTGCCGCATACTGCGTCCTGCTCGGGGTCTTCGGCCTGGTCATCAGCTTCCTGCGTTGAGAGGAGAGGTACAGCCATGCGGCGTGTGGCAGCCAGCGTACTGCTCTTCCTTCTGCTGATGGCCGGCGTGTTGCCGGCCTGCAGTACCACGGCGCGCCCTTCACAAAGCCTGGTGCGCATCGCCGGCTCTACCTCGATGATACCGCTCCTGCATGCCCTGGCAGATGCTTATACCGCCCGCCATCCCGGCGTGCGCTTTGACATCCAAGGCGGGGATTCGGCCGCCGGCCTGGTGCTCTTGCAACGCGGGGAAACGGACCTAGCCGCAGTGTCATGGAAAAGAGAAGAAGCCGAGGCAGTCCCCCGCCTGGAGTGGCACGCTGTTGCGAATGATGCGCTGGCTGTCATCGTCCATCCCAGCAACGAGATGGAGGATATTACTCTGGAGGAGGCCGGCCGGCTGTTCGCTGGCTGGTACGCTGAATGGCCGGAGGCCGGCGGGAGCGGCGGGACAATCCAAGTCCTTACCCGCGAGGAGGGGTCAGGGAGCCGGCAAGCGCTGGCGGACCTGGCGATGGGGACCCAACTTTTTACGCAGTCCGCACTGATCGCACCCTCAAGTCAGGCAGTGGTGGAATGGGTGGCGGCACATCCTGACGCGGTAGGATATGTCTCGTCCCTTTGGCTGACGCCGGCAGTGAAGGCCTTATCCGTTGACGGCAAGCCGCCCATTGCTTCGTCAGAGTCCTATCCGCTGCGGCGGCGTCTTTATCTTGTGACATCCCCGGCGTCAGGCCGGCCGGCCAGGGACTTCGTGCAGTTCTGCCTCTCGGCCGAAGGCCAGGATATGGTACACCGATGGGTTTCCGGGGCTAAGTAATGTGGGCATGTCAAGGAGGATGCGATGGGTACGCCGGCATTGACTTTTTTCTGTGAATTGGACCCTCCCCAACTGAAGGCATTGATCGAAACCCCGCAGGTCTTCGATGCGGTGAAGAAGCTGGGCGCCGGCATCAGCCTGGCGATACGCGATCTGTCCGCGGAGCGCGCCGCGCTGGTCAAGCGCATTGAGCGGGCCGGCATTCCCCTTACCGCCTGGCTGGTGCTTCCCCAGGAGCAGGGCTACTGGTTCAATGCCGGCAACAGCGCAGAGGCAGTGCAGTTTTATGACGATTTCCGCTGCTGGACGCAGGAACACTCCCTGCACTGGCAAAAAATCGGTCTGGACATTGAGCCGCATATCGCCGACATGCAGGCGCTGTACGCCGGCAGATGGCTCACCTTGCTCCCGAACGTATGGGATCGCTTGTTCAACCCAGAGCGCATTTGGCATGCCGAAGCGGTATACCAGGGATTGATCGAGCGCATTCATGCCGATGGCTGGGGCGTCGAGGTATACCATATGCCGCTGATCGTGGATGAGCGGATGGCCGGCTCGCGGCTAATCCGGGCCCTCGGCGGGCTGGTGGATGTGAAAGGGGATACCGAGGTGCTGATGCTCTATTCCAGCTTCCTGCGTCCCAACGGAGCGGCCTTCCTCTGGAGCTACGGCCCCCATGCCCAGGCCATCGGGGTTGGGAACACGGGGGGAGGGGTGGAAATCGCCGGCCCGTCTTCCCAGGCGTCCCTTTCCTGGGAGGAGCTGGAGCGGGACCTGCTCCTGGCACACCGCTGGAGCCACCAGCTTTACATCTTCAGCCTGGAAGGATGCGTCCAGCAGGGCTATCTCCCCCGCCTGGCCGAGCTGGATTGGCATGCTCAACTGCCGGCTGTGCCGGATGTCAGCGGGGTGGAGCGCTTCCGCAGGGGCCTGCGCGCCGCGCTGTGGGTCAGCAACCATCCTTGGCTCACGCTGGCCGGCGTGCTGGCACTGCTGTGGCTGTTGACCCGGCGGCGCCAGCGCTGAGCGAGCATCAGCTCTTTGCCGGCATGCCCGCCGGCAGTTCAACCGTAAACCGCGCGCCGCGACCGTCCGACCGGTTCTCGCCGCTGATGCGCCCGCCGTGAGCTTCCACGATTTGCCGGGAAATGTACAGGCCTAACCCGGTGCCCTGATGCGCCGGCTTGGTGGTGTAGAACGGCTCGAACAGATGGCTGAGATCGGCGGCGCTCAGCCCCGGCCCGCTGTCCTCCACTACTACCTGCGCGATGCCCTGTGTCCTGGTAGTTCGGATGGTGAGCTGGCGCGGTGGCTCGACATGCTCCATGGCTTCGCCGGCGTTGAGCAGTAGGTTGAACAGCACCTGCTGAATCTGCACGGCGTCCACCAGCACCCTCGGCAGGCGCTCGTCCAGGTCCAGATGGAGGGCAATCTCCGCCTGCTCATAGATATGGCGGGTGGCCTCCACGGACTCGCGCACCAACTGATTGAGGTCGGTCAGCTCACGCCGGGGAGCGCGCCCCGGGCGGAGATAGGCCCGCGTGCGCGCCAGCAGGGCCTGGCAGTGCAGGACGGATTCGCGGATTTCCTCCAACTGCCGGCGGTGTTCCTCATCCTGCTCCACGGCCAGCAAACCATGCACTACGCTGGAAATGGTCGCGACTGCAGTGCTCAGCCCCTGCACCAGGCCAGCAGTCAGCGATCCCAGGGATGCCAGGCGGTTCGCCTGGATAAGCTGTTCGCGCGCCTCCTGAAGCTCGCTCATGGCAGCGCGGAGCTGAGTGGTGCGCTCGCTGAGCAGTTTCTCCAGCCGACGATTCAACTGCTGTACTTCCGCATAAAGCCGGGCGTTCTCCCGCTCGCGTGTTGCCAGCAGTTCCGCTGACTCCGCCAGCCGGCTTCCGATGGCCTGCGCCAGGATGAACGATGCCGCCAGCCCCAGCAGGATGGCCACCAGCGAGGCCAGCGTCACCGCCGTGCGGATGGTGGAGCCGACGGGGTTAGGTATCTCGATCTGCAAATACCCGATCTGGCGGTTCTCCACATCCCACAGCTCCCCGGTCGCGACGATCAGGTTATGTGGAAGATGGTCCACCGCCGGCAGATACGAGGCCGGCCGCCGGTTGGCGCGCTGGATATACCCTAACCGGACTGCTTCCTCCTGTGCGCTCAGCGGCCGACTGCCGGCCAGGAACTTGCCATCGCCGAACAGGAACACCTCACGTCCCAGGTAGGCCTTGATGCGCTCCATAAAGGAGCGGTCCAGCGGTCTGGCTACCATGACGAAGCCGGCGATTTCTCCCGTGCCGTCTTGCTGTACTGGGGCGACAGCTACTGCCGACGGCGAGCCGGCCAACGCGTACAAGCCGGCACCTTCTTTTCCTTCCTGCGCCGACTGGAAGATGCGCCAGGCCGGTACCTCGCCCAATGCTTCCTGGTCGAGGCCTGCGCCGGCGATCCACCGCCCCTGCGGGTCGAGCAGTGCCCAAACGCGCACACCAAAGGCGCTTTCCAGGGAGACGGACAGCTCATCCTCTAGCTTGTCCCAGTCAGCCGGCATGGAACCAGACATAATGTTCTGCAGGCCCGGCCGGCCGGCGGCTTCCTTTGCGGCGGGTAATAGCTCGATGGTCAACTGCCCGATGACGCGTTGAAGGGTCTGCCACTGTGTAGCCGCCAGCTCCTGCCCGACTTCCTCTGTGGCGGTCATCGTTGCGACATAGACGATCCCGCCGTACGCCAGCAGTGCTACCAGCGCCACCAGCACGAACGAGAGGACGAAGCGCTTACGGTTCCACATCCGAATCCCCTGGGTTTCCACCTTCCGCAGAAATGGAGCGAGATGAAACGGCCGGCGCACGCCGCCGCATCAGAACCAGCAAGACGATGATGCCCAGTAGGGTACTGAGGGTTACCGTCAGCCCGCCCTCTGGGCCAAACGCGCCGCCCGTCCACCAACTAGGGCCGGCGGTTTGCAGGTGCAACAGCGGTGCCTGTCCGAATCCAGCCCCGCTGACCGGCAGTCCCATGATATTCCCCTGCACCCAGTTCCAAGCCGAATGCAGGCCGAACACCCCCCAAAGGGACTCCTCGCGCAGAGCATACAGCGCGGCAAAAACGGCGTACAGGAATAGGTTGGCGAGCGCTAGCGGGGTGAGATTGGGATTGAGGGCGTGCTGGAGGGCAAACACCAGGGAGGAGAGGAGCACGCCGGCCGCGTTGCCGGCCCGTGCGCTGAACACTTGGAGCAGGTACCCGCGCGCCACCAGCTCCTCCGCCGGCCCCTGCACCAGGAAAAACAGCAGGGTGATGCTCAGCCAGAAGATGGTCTTTCCAATCCCCTCCGGCGTCACTGCCAGAACGTTCAGCGCACCGCGCACAGGAATGAGTGCGAGGGAGAGGACCAGCAGGCCGGCACCGACCAGCATGCCCCGCGCCCACTGCCGAAGGGGACGCTGGGTCTGGAGGCCTAAGGTCGCGGGCGGCCGGCCGTCCACTACCCACACCCAAAGGAACGTCCAGCCCGCCATCAGCACAAACTGGAGGAGATTCACCAGCAGACCGGGGATACTGCGGTTCATCATATCCAGCATCTGGAAGACAAATTCCTCGGTGAGCTGGAACTGCCCGCCTTGCAGGGCGGGCACCATCAACACCGCGGTGATGGGCACGCTGAGCATGCCTCCGACCACCAGCAGGACGACTTCCAGCGACAGGATGAAAAGAAGGATTCGTCCCCAGGTGGGAGGCCGGCCGGCCCACACGCCGGCGAGCAGGCGGTTGCGTTCCAGTGCAGTCGTGGGCCGCTTCATCCCAGCATCATCCCATATCTTCACGGCGCCAAGCGCACCCTCACCACCACCGGACGGTGGTCAGAGGCCGCGCTGTCCAGCACCTGCGCATCCAGAGGGGTCAATTCTGGCGATATGAAGATGTAATCAATGCGCTTGGTCGGGTTCAGCGCAGGAAAGGTGTAGCCGGGTGGTGAGCCGGCAGCGGCATAGGCATCTGCGAAATGTTCCAGCAAGGCGGAGATTTCCGCCGTCTCTGGGGCGGCGTTGAAATCACCCATCACCGCCTTCGGCAGTCCCTCCGGCTGAACCACTGCAAGCAGTTCCTGCACCTGTCGAAGCCGCTCGGGGGTAGAATGTCCCACGTGGGTCAGATGGGTGCTGTAGACGGCCAGCCGCCGGCCGCCAATCTTGACCCGCGTCGCCAGGCAGGAGCGGCGCTCCAGCACCACCGTCACATAGGGGAAATTTTCGCCGGCCACGATCGGATAACGGGAGATAATAGCATTGCCGTATGTGAAGTTCGCCGCCGGTCCGAACTCCCAGTAGCGGTAGCCGGCCGGCCGCAGGATGTCCATTAAGACCATCAAGCCGTCGGTGAAGCCGTTCAAGCCAGAGCCGCGGTTCACCTCCTGCAGGGCAATGATATCCGCGTCCGCCTCGATGATCGTGCGAGCTGTGCGCCGCAGATCAAACCGGTCATCCGCCCCAAAGCCGCTCCGGATGTTGTAGGTCATCAGGGTCACTTCCTGCCGGGGTTCCGGGTGGGCGCCGGCCGGCTGGATGAACAGCGCGCCGGCCGTGACCACGAGCAGTACCACTGCCGCTACCCATACCCATGAGGCGGCGCGCACCACCCGCATGGGACAGCGCCGGCTCTGCAGGCGGACGCCGGCGGCGATCCCGCAAACACCTGCCACCACTGCGCCGGTGATCAGCACTCGCTCATCCTGATAGCGCAGGAGCGGCACCAGACAGACGAGCATCAACAGCAGGCCCAGCCACCAACCCAGGCCGGCGATGATCACTGGGTGGCCCCTGGAACTGACCAGCAGACGGCCGAACAGGACCAGGTCCACCATCAACAGGCCCAGCCCGACGGCCATCAGCGGCAGGTTCCAGTGCGATGGGCGGTTCAGCACCAGCAGGGCGGTACTGGCGATCAGGCCCAGGTTCGCCAGGATAGCAGTGAACAGGGGGTTCTGGTCGAGCAGTTGGACGGAATCGGCGTCATAATACAAGGCGCTTCCGACCAGGCCGGCGATCGCCACTGCGGTAACCACGGCGGCGGGATACGGGGCGTTGGCCAGCGGGCCGGCGAGGGAAGCGTTGAAAAACAGGGCATAGCCCAGGAACATCACCAGCCCTAGGCCGGCCAGCAGTATGCCATCTGCCCACCCGCCCTGGGGCAGGGGGGTCAGGGGTTCGCGCACCGTGCGGCGCGGCCAGGTCAGCGTTCTGCTGAACATGACGCCGGCCAGCAGGATAACCAGCACCGCCGGCAGAGCGCCGCTGGCGAAGAAGGGGTCTGCCGAAGAGAGGATGGCCCGCAGGCAGATGTCCAGCGGGATGGCGGCCAACATCCCCCATGTCAGCGCGTAAATGCCGCGCCGCTCGCGCGAGGCGAGCCAGCCGGCATACATGGGGAGATACACTCCAAATAGGGCGATGGTCAGCGCGGCGCACACCCATTGGACATCTGGGGGCGGGGCAATCTGGCCGGCCAGCCGCGCCGCGGCCATGGCCGCCGGCAGGGCGGAGATGACCCAGGGATGGGAACACCGCCGGCGCAGAACCATCGCGATGAGAGGGGTGGATACCGCCAGCAGACCGATCAGCACCGCCGCCGGCAGTCCCAGGCTGGGGAAAACCCGAACGGATAACTGGGCGACAAAGAGGCGCAGACTGCTGAGGAAAAAGAGGGTGGCGGCCATCGGCTGGAGGACGCGGGCGGTGCGTTCCCAATCGGGCAGTTCCTCTGCCAGGGACATGGCGTTCGCGTTAGGGACGTTGGGGAACATATGCTCGCCTCCCGTGCGGCCAGTGATGCCGGCTCCCCTTGGGACACAATACATGCATTCGGATGGCTTGTCAAGTACCCGGGCGGGAGGGCGTTGAAAAGTCCAAACATACAATCTGTGG
>CALIBQ010000072.1 GCA_938049385.1 uncultured Anaerolineae bacterium | reverse complement strand
GACCAGCTCAAGCAGACGTGATCGTTGTTCCCCGGTCAGCTCGACTGCGTACACCTTGGGCCTGGGCATGATTCCTTCCCTCCACATGAATGTCATGGAGAGAAGGATACCGTATGAAACCAACGTGGTCAAGTACTAGTCTGGGATTGCTCTGCTCTCGCCGGCCGGCTTCACTTTGACCAATCGCCGCGCCTCGGGGTATAATGGCGCAGGCTGTGACGGCCAGCACTGTCCTGCCGGCCATCTTCGCATATTCTATCACACGGGAGGATTCGCATGGTATCCCACGATAACGCCGTCTATACCTCCGCCATTGACCAGGGCACCACCGGCACCCGCTTCATGGTCTTCGACCGTACCGGCCGCGTCATGGCCTCTTACTACAAAGAGCACCGCCAGATTTATCCCCAGCCCGGCTGGGTCGAACACGACCCCCTGGAAATCTGGGAGGCGACCGCCGAGGTCTGTCGCAAGGCATTGGACGCCAGCGGCATCCACCCCGAGCAGATCGCCGGCCTGGGCATCACCAACCAGCGCGAGACCACCATTATCTGGGACCGACAGACCGGCAAGCCGCTCTACAACGCTATTGTCTGGCAGTGCACCCGCACCACCGACATCTGCCAGCGCCTCATTGACGACGGCCTGGAGCCGCTCTTCCGCCGCAAGACCGGCCTGCCCATCGCCACCTATTTCTCCGGCCCCAAGATCAAATGGATCCTGGACAACGTCCCCGGCGTGCGCCGGCTGGCGGAACAGGGCAAGGCGCTGTTCGGCAACATTGACACCTGGGTCATCTGGAACCTTACGGGCGGGCCGGCCGGCGGCGCGCACGTCACCGATCCCTCTAACGCCTCGCGCACCATGCTCATGAACCTGGAAACGATGGATTGGGACGATGAACTGCTGGAGATCCTGGGCATCCCGCGGCAGATACTGCCGGCCATCCGCCCATCCAGCGATCGCGCCGGCTACGGCCTCACCCGCGCCGACGGCCCGCTGGGCGGCGCCATCAAGGTCTGCGGCGATCTGGGCGATCAGCAGGCGGCGCTCTTCGGGCAGGCCTGCTTCGACCCCGGCGAAGCCAAGAACACCTACGGCACGGGCAGTTTCCTCCTGCTCAATACCGGTGAGAAGCTCATGCATTCCCAGCATGGTCTGCTCACCACCGTGGCCTACCGCCTGGACAACGGCGTGAAGGCCTACGCGCTGGAAGGTTCCATCCCCATTACCGGCGCGGCGGTCCAGTGGCTGAGGGACAATTTGGGAATCATCCACAGCGCGAGCGAAACCGAGGAAATCGCTCGCTCAGTGGAGGACGCCGGCGGCATCTACTTCGTGCCGGCCTTCTCCGGCCTCTTTGCGCCTCACTGGGACATGTATGCTCGCGGCCTCATCATCGGCATCACCCGCTACATCACCAAAGCGCATCTGGTGCGCGCCACGCTGGAATCCATCGCCTATCAGAGCCGCGAGGTGGTAGAGGCCATGGAGGCGGACGCTGGCATATCCCTCAAAGAGCTGAAGGTGGACGGCGGCGCGGCCCGCAACAACTTCCTGATGCAGCTCCAAGCGGATATCCTGGGCGCGCGGGTCGTGCGCCCTCGTGTGGAGGAAACGACGGCGCTGGGCGCGGCCTATGCCGCCGGCCTGGCCGCCGGCCTGTGGGACAGCCTGGATGCCCTGCGCCAGAACTGGGTCCTGGACCGCGTCTTTGAGCCGCAGTGGGATGAGAGCCGGCGCCAGGCCGGCTACCGCGGCTGGAAGCGCGCCGTCGAGCGGGCCAAAGCCTGGGTCGAGCGGGAGAACAGCTAATTTAAGTTTCATTTCATAAGAGATCGAGCAACAAAGAAACGCCGGCCCCTGGAAGCCGCCGGCTTACGAAGCGAAGCCCTTGCGGGGCTTGACAGCGTGAGCCTGGTGCTTCAGCGCCAGGCGAGGCGTGAGGGCAGATAAGCAACATTAAGGGGGCGGTGATGGCCACTGCGGTATACATCATCCTCGGCCTGCTGACCGGGCAGTTCCTGACCTGGTGCGCCGACCGCCTGCCGGCGGAGCGCGACCTGGGCTGGCATGCCGGCTGTCCCTTATGCGGCCGGCCCCTGCCGGCAGATATGTCGGCGCCGGCCCGCTGGTTGGTCTTGCTGGGCTGGCGTGCCTGCCCGACAGAAGGGGGACGCTGGCGCTGGCGCACCCTGGCCGTTTCGGCCATCACCGCCGCCGGCTTCGGCTACCTGTGGTCCCTCTACGGCTGGACGGCGGAGCTGATCGTCAAGACCATCTATTGGGCCGTCTTCGTGCTGGTGACGGTCATTGACCTGGAGCACCGGCTGATCCTGAACGTGATCGTATTCCCCGCCTGTCTGCTGGCGCTGGCCGGCGCCCTGCTGACGCCGGAGCCGGGCATCCGCCGTGCTGTGCTGGGCGGCATCACCGGCTTCCTGATGGTGTATGTCATTTACCTGTTGGGGGCATTGTTCGCCAGGGTTATGGCGCGCCGGCGCGGCCGCCCCATTGATGAGGTGGCCTTCGGCGCCGGCGACGTCAAGCTGACGCTATTCATCGGGCTGGTCACCGGACTGCCGGGGGTCATTTTCGCCCTGGTCATCGGCATATTGTTGGGAGGGCTGTTCGCCGGCGCGTACCTGCTGTGGATGGTGCTGGTGCGCCGGCGCTACTCCGCCTTCACCGCCATCCCCTACGGCCCCTTCCTGGTCATCGGCGCGCTAGTGATGATGCTTTACGGGCCGGCGGTGCTCCGCTGGTACGCGAGATAGCGACCGTTAGAAGTACGCCTCATAGCCGGCAATGCCCAGCGCATCGCGCATAAACTGCAGTTCCCGCTTCAGGTTCTCGTTGACCGGGATGCCGGTGCGCCGGCGTTCCTGCTCCATCTCGTATTCCTTCTCGCCGGCGACGTAAATGCGCTCACAGCCAGGTGCTTTGCGGGAACGCTGAAGGTCCAGCAGTATCTGGGTGGTGATGCGGCGCGAGACCTCCAGCGGAATAAAATGCTCGATGTGGATCGCCAGGAAAAAGTGCCCCAACATGTAGGGCCGGCGGCTCCCGTCAGGAGCCTTGCCCAGCAGGTCTTTGAGGAACGCCCCTTCCTGTAAGGCGGCGGACAGTATCTCCACCATGACCGCCAGGCCGTATCCCTTATGCCCTCCCATCAGCTCGCCGGCGCCGCCCAGCGGCAGGAACGCCGCGTCCCCTGTGTCCAGCCCGCGCAAAATAGTCGTCGGGTCGGTGACCGGTTCCCCTTCAGCATCAATGACCCAGCCGGCCGGCGCCGGCGCTTCCTCCCGCTCCAGCACCTCGATCTTGCCCCGCTGGGTGATGGAAGTCGCGGCATCGAAGCAAAAGGGATAGGGCAGGTCTGTCGGGGCGGCGAAGGCGATGGGATTGGTGCCCAGCATAGGTTCGGTGCCGAAAGTGGGGGCAATGGCCGGCCGGGCGTTGGTGACCGTGAAGCCCATCATGCCCTCTTTCGCAGCCATGAGGGGATAATAGCCGGCGATGCCGAAGTGCGTGCTGTTGCGCACCGCCACCGCGCCCAATCCGTAGCGGCGCGCCTTCTCGATAGCAGTGCGCATGGCGCGGTAGGCGATGACATGCCCCATGCCGTGGCCGCCGTCCAGCACTGCGGTGGTTTCCGTCTCCCGGACTACCTGCACCTCGGTAATGGTCTTCTGCACGCCGGCCGTGATGCGGTCGTAGTAATATTTCAGCCGGCCAATGCCGTGCGATTCGATGCCGCGCAGGTCGGCGGTGATAAGCACATCCGCGCAGATGGCGGCATCATCCGCCGGTACTCCCAGCGCGGTGAACACGTCAAACATAAAGCGCTGGAGCACTTCTACAGGTATAAACTGTTTCTCCATCAGGCCTCCCCATGGTCTGCGGTCAGTGATCGCTCGTCCGGGTCCTTCCCCCGCGCCGGCTGTCGCACGGGGATGCGGAATCCGAAGGTACTGCCCTCGCCGGGCGTGCTCTCTGCCCAGACCTCGCCGTGGTGCGATTCCACGATGATTTTGACCAGCGCCAGCCCCAATCCCAATCCGTCCACGCCGCGCCGCACAGGGTCACTGGTCTGGTAGAAACCCTGCCAGATGACGGAAAGCTGTTCAGGGGGGATGCCGGCGCCCGTGTCCCGCACCTGACAGGTCAGCATGTCTCCTTCCACAGCATATGAGATGAAAACCTGACCTCCTGGCTGGTTGAACTTGATGGCGTTATGCACCAGGTGCTGAAGGGCCTCCCGCAGGCGCTCGGCACTGCCCTCGATATGCACCGGCCGGCCGCCGCTGACCCGCAGAATTACCCGACGCGACTGTGCCATTGGACCCAGCACAAGCACCACTTGGTCCACCACGTCGGCGAAGTCGAGCAGGGACGTGGACAGCAGTTCCTGCCGGCCCAGCAGGCTGGCAAAAGAAACCAGTGCGTCCACCTTTCCGCCGGCCTCGCGAATGCTCTGCTCCAATTGTGCGAACTGTTCACGCACAGGGTCGGGACACTCCTTGCTGTAGCGCTTCAGCACCTGCAGGGAAAGGTCAATGCCGGCGAAAGGACTGCGCAGTTCATGAGTGACCACGCCGAGGAAAGCCGATTTCAGCCGGTCCAGGTCCTGAAGATGCTGGTACGCGTCCTGAAGCTGAGCGTTCAGGCTCTGCAGGTGAGCATGAGCCTGGGCGAGGCTCTGGAAGGTCCGCAGATGGTGCAGGGTGGCGGCAGAAAGGGCGGCGACGGACTCGAAGAGCTGAAACTCTTCATCGGTGAAAGAGGGATGGCCGGCCAGCCGCCCGCCAATGAGCGCTCCCATGACCTGCTCGCCGGCCAGCATCGGCTGAATCAGGGCTTCGCCCAGCGGCGTCAGTCCCAGCAGTTCCTGCAGGGTGATGCGAATGCGGCCGCCATCCCCTTCCATCTCGGCGGCGGTAAGCAGAACCTGCCGGCCGTCGACTATCGCCTTCCCCAGCGGTGGAAGCTGGTCGGAGTAAAAATGGGTCTGGGCCGTTTCGGGGAACTGGCCCCCCAACGACTGGTAGCGCGCTGCGACGGGCCAGCCGGCGGAGCTGTTCCCTTCATCTTTGAGGAGCACCACCAGACCGTCCAGGTTGAAGACCGGGCCGCTGTAATCGGCCACGACCTTCAGCAGGGAGTGTTCATCCAGGGGAGAGCGCGCCAGCCGGCTCAGTTCCATGAGCAGAATGCGCTCCTTGGTATGGTCGAGGGAGCGCCGGCTGAGGGAGCGCAGTTCGCTCCCAAAGGCCCGCAGGTCGCCGGTGATGACCTGGTAAGTGGCCAGGGTGAAGAGGGGATATGCCAGGGCACAGGCGGCGCGCTGGGCAAGCGGTGCACCGAGCACCACGCCGGCATGTCCCAGGGTAAGGAGACCGAAGGCGATGGAAAGGGCCGCGCGTTGTTCACGCCGGTTCACGCCCAGGAACCAGGTCGTCACGCCTGCCAGGCCGGCCATGGCCAGGTGCCACACGATAGTGCTCCATTCCATGGGACTGCCGGCGGCGCTGTCCACCCCCAGCCACAGCACAACCCATACCCCGGCGGCCAGGCCGGCGATGAGGAGCAGGATGTTGCGCACCCTGTCCGCCAGCTCCCGATCGTGGAAGGCGGAGCGGGAGAACAACCACGCCAGCAGTATAAGGCTGAAGGCTTCGATGAGTGGAAGGGCCGGCGGGAATGCCCGAAGCAGTCCAGGGATCAGGAGAGGGATGCGCAGGAGCGCCAGCGCGGCGAAGGTTGCGGATAGCCGGCGCGCCTCGGTGTGCGCGCCGTGTCTCCACTCGTTGAGCGCCATTACCAAGGAGATCAGCAGGAACTCCAGCACCAGGAGTCCGAAAATGCGATCGTCCCCGAGAAGGTTGGCGATATGGGTAAGGGAAATGCCCGCAACCGGGCCGGCCGTGCCCATGGTTCTCCTTATCCGCTGGTCACAGTTAGACATGCCCAGCATGGACACCTTACTGTCTCATATTGTAACATAAATATCCCATCGCTGGCAAGGGTATATGCGCTTACCATAACATGACTTTTATCCCCCTGGCTGCCAGATATGAGGGTGTTGAAAAGTAGAAGCTATTTCAAAAACATCGAAACTTATGCTATACTAGTAGCATGAGCAGACATGAACTTACAGATGCACAATGGCAAATCATTGAACCACTTATCCCAAAACAGAAACCCGGGAGAGGACGTCCCCGCGCGGACGA
>CALIBQ010000071.1 GCA_938049385.1 uncultured Anaerolineae bacterium | reverse complement strand
GTGTGCAGCAGGAGGTAGAGGCCTGGGCGAAGACCCGCAATGCGGCGCAGGCCACCGTCGAATGGCGCTTTACCACGACCGATGCTCGGCTTAAGTTCCATCGCCTATATCATCAATAATTATTGTGGTGAAGTACTAGGGTGCGCGTGGCGCTAAGCGTGTACGTAAAGGTACCGCTTTGTCCCTGCGGGATGGTCAGCTCCAGCGGAGTGACGGACTTGGTCAGCGACCAGTCATAGGTGCGGTAGATTTTCCACCAGCCGGCGGCGGTTTTATATGCAGAGAGGGTGGTGCCGGCCTGGCCCTGGCCCTGAACCATCAGGGATGCCGACAGAAACAGGGAAAGGACAACAAGCACCACAACAACAGCAGACAGTGGACGTTTCATATGTTCCCTCCTTAGTGGGATCGGGTGAATCTGCGCGCCCTACGCGGTTACCGACAGCGAAAATCGTGTTTTCCACCTTATACAAGAAATATTATACCCGAAAAAGGAAGGGTTGTCAATAGTTATTACACAGAAAGTTGAAATGAATAAATGACAATATTAACAATACGTAACGGTCTAATTTTGCATAAATAGCAAAGATATAATACAATACGATCACAATTTTCGGCCTGGCATTGAGGGAACGAAGATGACAGTTTATTCATAATGCTGGTGCGGGCGCCAGCGGCTGGCGCTGGTTAACCTAAGGCGCAGGGTTAGTGGGCCTTGAAACAAGTTGGCCGGCCTTCTGGAACATTCCAGAAGGCCGGCGCGGTTTCACGGACAGCATTGGCATGGTCAGTCGAGGAAGCTCAGGATCCACTCTTGGTCGTCGGCGGTGTCCACCCGATAGCCGCCGCCGGTGCCGGCGCAGTTGGCGTTCAGCCCGTACGAGGTGATGGCGCCGATGACGTTGCTGTCCTGATAGAAGATGGGGCCGCCCGAATCGCCGAAGCAGGTGCCGCCGGAGCCATTGCCCTTGCCGGGGTTATTGGTGAAAGTGGCGGAGGTGCCGGCGGGAATGCCGGCCGTACCGTTAACATCCACGAGCTGTACCGTCCCCCGATAGCGTACCCGGTCAGCCTGCAGGGTCGGCTTCACGCTCTGCAGGCCGTAGCCCACCACAGTGAAGGTGCGGTCCTGCAGGCCGCGCCGCGTGGCCAGCACATCCAGCAGGCCGATTTCCGCTAAAGTGCCGTACGTGTCCCGATAGACGGGCTGGCTGAGGATGACGATGCCGGCATCGTTCAGGTAGAAGGCGGCGTCATTATAGAGGGGATGGGTATGAATCTCTGCGAACTCGATGCTGGTGCCGCCCCCGAAGGGATAGCCGTTGCCAGGAATGCCGGATTCCACGTCCGCCTCGAACCACACCCGGCCGGCCTCAGCGCCGTAGGTGCAGTGGCCGGCGGTCAGCATTACTGTCGGCGAGAGCAGGGTGCCGCTGCACCGCCAGGCCGGCCTGCCGCCTACATCGAAGACCAGCAGTCCCACATAGGGATGGGCCTCGCCGTCTGGTTCGCCAAAGCGCACGGCGGAGGAAGGCACTGCCAGGAGCAGAAGGACCACAATCACGATCAGCGGTACGATCCAGGTCTTGCGCATCTTTCCACCTCCATATGTTGAGGATTTTTCTGAAAGCGGCTCATCCCCGAGCCGGTCCACCGAATGCACAAAACCTCCGCAAATCACCCTTCTGATTCTGCGCTGTGCAGACCGGCCATCTGAGATGGGCAGGATGCAGGCTGTGAGGAGGGCTTGTCCGGCGAGCAGCGCGGGCTGGGATGCAAAGGGCCAACTGCCCGTGCAGTTGGGAGAGGAAGTATCGAGCGGCTATATTATCGCGCCAGCGGGGAAACACCGCAAATGACCCGATTGGGAATGGTTGAATTTCCGTGCGAAATATGATATCATGGCGTCAGCATGCTGGAACGCGAGATATGGGTTGGGCCGGGTGGGCCCTCGAACGGAATTTCCAACAGGACAGGCATAGGACAACATGCGCGCCTTGATCGTCTCCGACATTCATTCCAACCTGCCAGCTTTTCAGACGGTGCTTCAGCAGGCCGCGCCCTTCGATGTCATTTGGTGCCTGGGCGATGTGGTCGGGTACGGCCCCCAGCCCAACGAGTGCATCGAGCTGTTGCGGGAATACCCGCACGTGGCGGTGGCCGGCAACCATGATTGGGCGGCGCTGGGCCGGCTGGACCTGGCCGAGTTCAACGCCGAGGCCCGCTGGGCGGCCCGCTGGACCGCTGAGGCGCTGACCCTGGACAACCGCGCCTATCTGGAAGCGCTCCCCACCCGTCTGGTGGAGGAGCCTTTCACCATCGTTCACGGCAGTCCGCGCGAACCCATCTGGGAGTATATCCTCTACTCCTTCGTTGCCGCTGTCAACTTCGACCACTTTGACACCACCTGCTGTCTTATCGGGCACACGCATTCGCCGGCGCTCTTCGTCGAGCGCAAAGAAGGGGACACGCGCATCATCGAGGCTGATCTACCCCCGTTCGAAGAACCCCTGCCGCTGGGTCAAGGACGCTGTATCATCAATCCCGGCAGTGTCGGCCAGCCGCGCGACGGCGACCCGCGCGCCAGCTACGCCATCTGGGATACCGAAAAAGGCGAGCTGGTCATCCATCGGGCCGAGTATGACGTGGAAGCTGTTCAGACCCTAATGATGGAACTGGGCTTTCCGGCGCGGCTCATCGCCCGCCTGAGCTACGGCTGGTAAGCCTGACGAGCGCACTCTGGGAACAAAGGCCAGCGCGCCGGCGTCTTACGCGTGTGCCGCAAGCCCTGCATCATATCCTTTGCTGGGCCCTTACCCTAGGAGGGGAAGGACCATGAGACGCTCTCGTTGGCTGTGGTTTGACGTCATTGCGATCATGCTGGCCCTGCTGGCGACTGCTTGCGCGCCGGCGCCCAAGCGGGAAGCCGGCGTGTCCCTTCCGCAGGCCGTCCCCCCGGTCGCGGCCACTGTGGTGGTGGAAAAGGCGGTTGTTCAGGAAGGCGCCGCAGACATAAGTGCCTATCAGGCGGGGTCGCTCACCGAGCGCATGATCATCCGCACCGGCAACCTTACGTTGGTGGTGAAAGACACTGCCCAGGCCATGAACCAGGTGCGTGACCTGGTGGAGTCCATGGGCGGCTATGTGGTGGAGTCCAACGCCTATCGGGACCAGGGGTTGCTGCGCGGCCGCATGACGGTGCGCGTGCCGGCGGAGCGGTTCGACCAGGCCATGGATAGGATTCGCGGCACAGCCGTGCGCGTGGAGAGCGAGAGCTCTTCGGGGCAGGATGTGACGGAGGAATACTCCGACCTTTCGGCACAGCTCCGCAACCTGGAGGCAACGGAGACGGAACTGCGCGAACTGCTGGGCACCGTGCGGGAGCGCACCGGCAAGGCCGAGGACATTCTCGCCGTGTACCGCGAGCTGACCACCATCCGCGGCGAGATCGAGCGGGTAAAGGGGCGCATGCAGTACCTGGAGCGCATGACCGCCCTGGCGACCATCCAGGTCGAGCTGATTCCCGACGCACTGCAGAAGCCGGTGGTGGAAGAACCCTGGAACCCGCAGGTGACATTGAAGGAAGCGTTGGGTGCGCTGGTGACCGCCGGCCGCTTCCTGGTGGATGCCCTGATCTGGTTCGTGGTGGTGGTGCTCCCCATCCTGATCGTCATCGCCCTGCCCATTGTGGCGCTGGTGCTGATTATCCGAGCCCTCGGGCGCCGGCGGCGCAAATCCGCAGAGTAATCATCCTGACACAGGGGCGGTCCATTACGACCGCCCCTGTTTATGGTCCCTGGTTTGCCACGACATAATCCCGATGCTATAATCGCGGCGTTGACGTCCATCACGTGGAAAAGGAACAGCGCCGTGCAGGTGAACGGAGCGGCTTCATCCCACCAGCGCAATGGGATTCGCCTGACGCTGATCATCCTTCTGCTCATCGGGGCCGGCCTGCGGCTGTACCGGCTCAATTGGGACGAGTTCCAGCACGCGCACCCGGACGAGCGCCATATCACCTGGGTGGCCACCAGCATCACCTGGCCGGCGAACACCCAGGTGCTTTTCGATCCCCTGCGCACGACGCTCAACCCCTTCCGCTGGCCGCCCAGCTCCTCCTCCGAGGTCGGAGAACCGCGCGCCTTCACCTATGGGCACTTCCCCCTGTACCTGATGGCGGCGGTTGCCCAGGGATTGTCGCACATCTCGTCGCCGGCGGACGGCGGAGATTGGGCCGATTACGATCACATCCAGCTTGTGGGCCGCGCCATCTCTGCCCTGTTTGACACGCTGACCATCCTGCTGCTCTTCCTGCTGGGCAACGAGCTGTTCGGGAGGAAGGCCGGCTTGCTGGCGGCCGCCTTTCAAACGTTCACTGTCCAGCATATTCAGCTCTCGCATTTCGCCGCCTTCGACGCCATCATGGCTACTTTCGTGGTGATGGCGGTATGGCTGGCGGTGCGGGGCGTGCGAACGGGAAAAGGACGCCATTTTCTCCTCGCCGGCGCGGCCGCCGGCCTAGCCATCGGCTCGCTGGTGCGCTCGGGGCCGGTGCTCCTGCCCATCACGCTAGCGCCCCTGGTGCGCCTGGAGATGGAGCGCCGGCAGGGGAAAAAGGATGCGCGCCGCATCTGGATGCTGGTAAGCGCGGCCGCCGGCGCGGTGGTCATCGCCCTGCTGGTTTTTGCCGTTACCAACCCCTTCGCCATCCTCGATTACCAGAGCTTCCTGAAGAACATCGGGGAGCAGGGACGAATGGTGCGCGGTGCGGTGGACTGGCCGTTCACGCGGCAGTACCGCGGCACGGTCCCCTATCTGTATCAGATCGAACAGCATGTCCGCTGGGCCATGGGTTGGCCGCTGGGCATCGCGGCCTTCGCCGGCCTGGCCTGGGCAGTCTGGCGCGCTGTGCGGGGGCGGGCCAGCGCCGGCGAGTACGTCATGCTGGTCTGGGTGGTGCCCTACTTCCTCATCAACGGCGCCTTCATGGTCAAGTTCATGCGCTACATGGTCATCCTGACCCCCTTCCTGGGCCTGCTGGGCGCGGCGCTGTTGACGGCGATAATGGAACAACTGGGGCGCACGCGCTGGCGCCGGCTGGGTCCGGCGCTCATCGGCCTCGCCCTGGCCTGGACAGCGGCCTATGCCCTGGCCTTCTTCACCATATATACCCGCCCGCATACCTGGATACAGGCCTCGCGCTGGATCTACGAGAACGTTCCGGACGGCTCGGTGATTGCCGTGGAACATTGGGACGATGAACTGCCCAAGCCCCTGCGCGAGGCCGGCATGAACAGCGGCGCGCACGGCTACCAGCACATCACCCTGCCGCTCTACGAAGAGGACACGCCGGCCAAGTACGAGATCATCAAGACCGCCCTCCAGCAGGCGGATTACATTATCCTGGCCAGCAACCGTCTGTACGGCTCTATCCCGCGCCTGCCCAAACGCTATCCCATGACCATCACCTATTACGACCTGCTCTTCCGCGGCGAGCTGGGGTTTGAGCTGGTCAAAAGCTTCACCTCGTACCCGCGCCTGGGGCCGCTGGTGTGGGTGGACGACCATGCCGACGAGAGCTTCACGGTCTATGACCATCCCAAGCCGCTGATCTTCCAAAAGGTGCGGACGCTCTCCGACGAGGAGATATGGGCGAAGCTGGGTGGGAAGTGGGAGGGCGCCATCCCCGGATGGGTGGGGGATAAAGGGCCGGCCGGCGGACGTGCGCCGGCGGCGCGCAAATCCCTCCTGCTGGACCGACCGGTGGGCGAACTGCCGGTGGTGGACGATTTCCGCTGGAACAGGCTGGCCAGCCGGCATGCCGGCATCGCTGTCCTGGTGTGGTGGGCAGCCCTCGTCCTGCTGAGCCTTATCGCCGCGCCCCTGGCCTTCGTGGTGTTCGACCGCCTGCCGGACAGGGGATGGGCCTTCAGCAAACCCCTGGCCCTGCTGTGCATCGGGTATGTGAATTGGCTGGGCGCCAGCCTGCGCCTGACGCAGAGCCGGGCGCCGGTCATCGCGCTGATGACGCTGGCGCTGGCCGGCCTGTCGGCCTGCATCGCCTGGCGCCGGCGCGAGACCATCCTGAAGCACGTGCGCCGGCAGTGGCGCCTCCTGCTGACCATCGAGGGGCTGTTCGCCCTCGCCTACGGTGCCTTCGTCGTGGTACGCCTGCTCAACCCCGATCTGTGGCAGCCGTGGACGGGCGGCGAGAAGCCCATGGAGTTCGCCTTCCTGAACGCGGTGTTGAAATCGGCCTGGTTCCCGCCCTATGACCCGTACTTTGCCCACGGCTACATCAATTACTATTACTACGGCCAATATCTGATGTCCCTGCTCATCAAGCTGACGGGCATCGCGCCGGCCGTGGCGTTCAACCTGGCGGTGCCGACCCTGTTCGCCATGACGGTCTGCGGCGCCTTTGGGGTGGGGTATGCCCTGGCCCTCGGCCGCCCGCGCGGGCGCGCCGGCTGGCAAAGGGGCATCGCCGGCGGCCTCCTTGCCGCGGCGCTGACGGCGGTGATGGGCAATCTGGCGGCCTTCGCTCAGCTCCAGCGCGCCATCGGCAGTCTGGGCGGCAGTACCTTCACCAGCAATATCCCCGGCCTCCAGCCGCTGGTGCGGCTCTTCCCCGGCCTGGTGCAGTTGGCGCGCGGGGCACGCCTGCCGCCTTTCGACTACTGGGCGCCCAGCCGGGTTATCACGAACACCATCAATGAGTTCCCCTTCTGGAGCTTCCTGTTCGCGGACCTGCATCCGCATATGATCGCCATCCCGTTCGCGCTGACCGCGCTGGCCGGCATCCTGAACATGCTGTGCCGGCCGGCGGTACCCGGCGAGCTGGCCGGCCGGCGCGCCGTCGCCCTGCTCGCCCCCTATCTGCCCGGCTGGGGGGAGCTGGTCTCCTGGCTGGCCCTGCCCCTGCTCATCGGCGCGCTGGGCGCCATCAACACCTGGGACCTGCCGACGTACCTGGGCCTGGCGGTGCTGGCCTATCTTCTGCGGGTGGGGCGGGACGCGCACTGGCGGCTGGCGCTGGCAAAAACAGCGGCCTTCGCCGGCACGCTGGCCGTGCTGTGCTACGTGCTCTATCTGCCCTTTTACTACCATTATGCGGCTATGAGCGTCGGCATCGGGTTGATACGGGGCAGGACCGACGGCTGGCAGTGGCTGACGATCTGGGGGTGCTTCCTGTTCCTGGCGCTGAGCTATTACCTGGTGGAACTGCGCCGGCGTGGGGAGCGGGTGCCCATCCTGCGCTGGGTCCGCCTGGCGATGGAGCGCTGGACCGCCCTGCCGCACATGGAGACCCTGCACCGCCGGCTGGTGCGCGAAGCGCACCCGCTCTATCCCACCGAGCGCCTGGCGCTGGCTCTGGGCCTCCTGCTGGTCTTGCTCCTGGCGGTCTTGAACTGCTGGCCAGGCGCGTTGGCGGCGCTGGTGCTCCTCGGAGGAGGTCTGCTGTTCCGCCGCCGGCAGGCCGGCCCCCAGGAGGACTTTGTCAACTTGCTGGTCTTCGTCGGCTTCCTCATCCTGCTGGGGGTGGAGGCGCTCTACTTGCGGGATTTCCTGCAGGGCGGCGATCACTACCGCATGAACACCCTCTTCAAGTTTTACATCCAAGCATGGGTTCTGCTGGGTACGGCGCTGGGAGCCGCCCTGCCGTTCATGTGGGAGCAGGTGAGTCAGCGCTGGTCGCCGGCGTGGGCCGGCGTCTGGCAAGCCGGCCTGGTGTTCCTGCTGGCGGCATCCTTCCTCTTTGCCCCGCTGGCTGTGCCGCAGCGCGTGGCGGACCGCTTCCCCAACGCGACGCCGCCTATCGGCATCCTGGACGGGATGGCCTTCATGACGGTGGGGAAATTCTCGTGGCCCGACCCGTCCTATGAGATAGACCTGCGCTATGATTATGAGGCCCTGCAGTGGCTGATGGACCATGTGCGGGGCACGCCGGTGGTGGCAGAGGCCGGCATCGGTTATTATCGCGAGGGCGGCCTGCGCGTGGCGACCTACACCGGCCTGCCGACGCTGGTGGGCATGCATCAGAACGAACAGCGCTACGGGGAGATGGTCAGCGAGCGCGAGGAGCTGACGCGCCGGCTCTTTGACTCGCCCGATATCGCCCAGGCCCAGGCGGTGATAGACCGGCTGGATATCGCGCTGATTTACATCGGTCAGCTTGAGCGCGCGCCGGGGATATACTCGCCGGCCGGCATCGCCAAGTTCGAAGAGATGGCCCGCCTGGGCATGCTCCAGGAGGTCTACCGCAACCCGCGCACGGTGATTTACGCCGTGCCCGGCCGCACGATCCCCGGATTATGGGATTGAGGCCGTAACGCGCCGGCGGTTTTACGTCTATTGCAGTGAGGTGATCGGTTTTTCATGAGATTTTAAGCTTTGCCGGCTATGTTGAATGACTGCAGGAGGTGACATGGGAGCCATACTGGCCTGGTGGCTGGCGGTCCAGGTGGTGGGACTGCTGACCCTTCCCCTGACATTCCGTGTTTTCAAAGGACTGCCGGAGCGCGGCTATGCCTTTGCGCGCCCGCTGGGGCTAATGCTGGCCGGCTATGCCTTCTGGCTGCTCGGCAGTCTGGGCTTCCTGCGCAACAGCTTGGGGGGTGTGCTCTTCGCCCTGGTCGTCCTGGCTGCTGTCTCAGTCTATGTGGGCCGGCGTGAGCTGGGTCTGGCCCCGCTGGAGCCGGGGCGGGAAACCCTCTGGGCTTTCCTGCGCCGGCAGAAGAGGCTGGTCCTGCTGGTTGAGGGAGTGTTCTTCGCGAGCCTGGCCGGCTGGGCGTTTTACCGCGCCTACAGCCCCGACATCGCCACGGCCGGCGGCGAGAAGTTCATGGAATATGCCTTCATCAACGCCATCCTGCGCAGTCCGCGACTGCCGCCGGCGGACCCCTGGCTCTCCGGCTTTGCCATCAGCTATTATTACTTCGGCTATCTCATCCTCTCCATGCTCATCCGGCTTTCGGGCCTGCCGTCGAACATCGCCTTTAACCTGGGGCTTTCCCTCCTCTTCGCACTGACGATCACCGGCGCCTTCAGCCTGGCGTACAACCTGGTGGCGCTGGCACAACAGCGCGCCGGCCGGGAATCGTTCGGCCAGGCGGCCGGCTACGGCCTGCTCGGCAGTCTCCTGCTGGCCCTCATGGGCAACCTGGAGGGCTTCCTCGAACTGCTCCATGCCTGGGGGGTGGGCAGTGCCGGCTTCTGGAAATGGCTGGACATCCGCGACCTGGCAACCCTGCCGGCCGGCGGCGCGACCACCCCGAACCGCTACCTGTGGTGGTGGCGCGCCTCGCGCGTTCTGCAGGATTATGACCCCTTGGGGAACCCCATCGAAATCATTGACGAGTTTCCTTTCTTCAGCTTCATGCTGGGGGATATCCATCCGCATGTGCTGGCCCTGCCTTTTGGGCTGATGCTGTTGGCCCTGGCACTGAACCTGCTGGCCGCCAGCAAAGTATACGACGGACTGCGCCGCTGGGGGCCGCTGACGCTCCTGTACGCGCTCTGTCTGGGCGGTATGGCCTTCATGAACACATGGGACTTCCCCGTGTACGGCGCGCTGATGGTGCTGGCCTTCGCCCTGCGAAGTTACGCGCACCATCGGGCGCTGAACCGGGAATGGCTTCAGGAGGTGCTGGGCACGGGCGTCATGCTGGCGGCCGCCGGCGTTATCCTGTACATCCCCTTCTACGTGGGCTTCCAGTCGCAGGCCGGCGGGCCGGCGCTCTCCCTGTGGGCCAAGACCCGCATCGCCCATTATCTGGTGATGTTTGGGCCGTTCGTCTTCATCGCCATCGCCTTTGTGCTGGCCGCCGGCGCCGGCCTGCGGGACGACTGGCGGGCAGGCCGGCTTTCCCGCACCGCGCTCTACATTATCGGGGGCGCCGCGCTGGTGCTGGCAGTGGTGTCCATTATCACGGGGCGCTGGCTGTCCCTCTGCCTGACCCTGCTGATAGCGGCCGCGGCGCTGGTGCTGTGGCGCCGGCTGGAAGAGCAGGATGAACAGCAGGCCGACTGGCCGACGCTTTATGCTCTGCTGACCCTGCTGGTGGGGCTGGGGCTGACCTTCGTGGTGGAGTACGTCTATCTGCGGGACACTTTCGGCACCCGCATGAACACCATTTTCAAGTTCTACTTCCAGGCCTGGACGATGCTGGCCGTCGCCGGCGCCTACGGCGTCTATTACGTGCTGAACCGCACCCGCCGGCCGGCGTTCCAGAACGCTTTCCTGGTCGGGCTGATCGCGCTGGCGGCCGCCGGCATGGTCTATCCCCTGCTGGCGGCGCCGAACCGGGCGGAGGGCTTCCAGCGCAAGCCCACGCTGGACGGCATCGCCTATGCGGCACAGTACTGGCCGGCCGACTATGCGGCGGCCCAATGGCTGAACGCCTATGTGAAGGGGCCGGCAGTCATCCTGGAGGCCCACGGCGGCTCGTACACCCCGTTCGGGCGCATCTCGGCCATGACCGGCATCCCGACCCTGCTGGGTTGGGGCGGGCATGAACTGCAGTGGCGCGGGAACTATGACGAACCGGGCCGGCGCGAACCGGACATCGAGGCCATTTACCGAGGCATGGATCGCGAGCAGATCGAGGCTCTATTGGGGAAATATGATATCACCTACGTATATATAGGCCCCCTGGAGCGCGAGAAGTTCCAGCTCAGCCAGCCGATGATTGATAAGTTTGGCCTTTTCATGGACCTGGTCTATGACCAGGATGGGGTACGAATATACCAGCGTCGGGGGAAATGACGGCATGAGCGCACGCGCACGTGCACCAGAACGTCCCGGATCCCTTCCTGCGGAATGGCAGAACGTGTTCACCGTGGAGGTCGTGCTGTACCTGATCATCGGGCTGGCGGCCCTGTTGGTGCGCCTATGGCGGCTGGATGCTTGGCCGCTTTCGCCGGCAGAGGCCCTGCCGGCCTGGCGCGCCTGGCAGATCGCCCATGGGCAGGCGCCGGCGCTGGTGCTGTACAGCCCTCTGCTGATGACCGCCAACATCGTCTGCTTCGCCCTGTTCCGCGCCAGCGACGCGGCGGCACGCCTGTGGCCGGCGCTTTTCGGAACAGGCCTGGCGCTTCTGCCGGTGCTCCTGCGCCGGCAGATGGGCCGCGCCGCCGCGCTGATAGCCAGCTTTCTGCTGGCGCTCTCCCCCTCTCTGATCGCCGCTTCCCGCATGCTGGACGGCCGCACGGCGGCGCTGTTCGCTGGCCTGCTCCTTTTCACCGTTCTGGTGCGCCTCATGGATGGCGGAGGCCGGCGAGAGCTGGGTTGGGGGGCCGCGGCGCTGGCATTGGGTCTGCTCTCCGCACCTATGTTCTACAGCGTGCTCCTGCTCCTCATCAGCGGGACTGCCCTACTGTGGGGACTGCGCCGGCCGCTGGGCATGGAGGAGTTCTGGGCCTCCGCCGGTCGGCGCTGGGCAGAACTGCGCGGCCAGCGCGGCTGGTGGCGGGAGGCCGGCCGGTTCTTCCTGGGCCTGTTCCTGGTGCTGGGGACGGGTTTCCTGCTCAATTTCGACGGGCTGGGCACAGCGGCGGAGCTTCTGCCGACGTGGGTACACAGCTTCGCCTGGGATTCCCAGAGCTACGGCCCGCTGGTGGTGCTGTGGTCCCTGCCGCTGTATGAGACCGCCGGCCTGCTGTTCGGCATCGCCGGCCTGGTAATGGGCGTTCGCCGGCGCGAGGCCCTTTCCCTGCTGGCCGGCTGGTGGCTGGTGGGCGGTTGGCTGTTGTCGCTCATCTCCGGGGGCTGGCGGCCGGCCGACCTGGCCCTGCTGGCGGTGCCGGCGGCCCTGCTGGCCGGCAAGGCCCTCGGCGCGCTGGCGGATTGGACCGCGCGCGAGGCGCTGAAAGAAGGGGATTGGCTCATCCTGCTGGTGGGGGCCGTGCTGGCCGTCTTCGGTTACCTGGGATTCGTCCATTATGCCCGCACCGGCCAACTCCTCTCCCTCCTCCTGGCGGTGGCGGCCTGTCCGCTTATCCTACTGGTGGTAACGGCTGTCGTCCTGATATGGGGGGAGCGCTGGCGGGCCCTGCGGGGGCTGGCACTGCTGGCCGCCGGCGCCAGCATCCTTCTGCTAGTGCACCACGCCTGGGTCTCGTCCCTGCTGGCTGATGGATCGCGTCACGACCTGCTCACTGCGGCGCGGGCGGACGCCGGCGTGCGCGATATGGTGGAGCTGGCCCAACGCTACGGCAGTCAGGTACGGGGCGACCCCTATTCGGCGCCCATCCTGCTGGTCGGCGACGAGGTCGAATGGCTGAAGTGGGCTCTGCGGGACTTCCGCCGGGTGGAGTTTGTGCGGCGGTTCGGGAGCGCCGGCGATTATCCCATCGTCATTACGCCGGGGAGCATTCAGCCCCCGCTGGGTGAAAGCTTCGTCGGACAGGACATGGCCGTGTACAGTGATTGGCGGCCGGCCGGCATGGAAGGGTGGACGCTGGCGCGCTGGCTGGTTTCTCGCGTGCCGCCGGCGTCCCCACACAAAGAGACCATCATCTTTTGGGCCCAGCGCTGACGCCTGGAAAGCTCGATAACACGCTCTGGAGAGGATGTAGATATGCGCGATACCACGACCCACACCATGAACTGGCTGGAGCGACCCATCTTGGGTTCGACCCGCTGGGATATCGAGAAAACGCTGTACCTGGTGCTCATCCTGCTCGCCCTGGTGACGCGCTTCTGGGGCCTGGGCTGGCGCGCCATGAGCCATGATGAGAGCCTGCACGCCGTGTATTCCTTTAAGTTATATAACGGTGAGGGCTACCAGCACGACCCCATGATGCACGGGCCGTTCCTGTTCCACTCCAATGCCCTGGTCTATTTCCTGTTCGGGGATAACGACTTCACGGCGCGGCTGGTGCCAGCGCTCTTCGGGATCGCGCTGGTGGCACTGCCCTGGTTCCTGCGGCGCTGGCTGGGGCGCATCGGCGCGCTGGCGGCATCGTTCATGTTCCTAATCTCCCCATCGATCACGTATTACGCCCGCTACATCCGCAACGACATCTACATCCTGGTCTACAACGTCATCTTCATCGCCCTGATGTTCGCGTACTTGGAGCGCCGGCAGGCCAAGTACCTGTACGGCATGGCGGCTGTCATGTCCTTCATGTTCTGCACCAAAGAGGTGGCCTACATCTTTGTCCTGATCGTCGGCCTCTTCCTGGCGGTGGTGACCCTGATCGAGATTCTGCAGGCGCGGCGCTTCCCGCCGCAGTCGGCGCTGTTCGACGTGACGATGCTGGTGGGCACGCTGGCACTGCCCATGGCTTCGGCCTTTGTGGTGAAAATCCTGCGCTTCAACCCGCTGGACTATTCCGCCCAGGGCATCCTGCGTTCGGGCATCGTGTTCCTGGTCATCCAGGGCATCGCCGCGGCCCTGGGCCTCTGGTGGAAGCGGCGCGAGTGGCCCATCGCCGCCGGCATCTTTTACGCCATCTTCACCCTGCTTTACACCACCTTCTTCACTAACGGCAAGGGCTTCGCCACTGGCATCATGGGTTCCCTCGGCTACTGGCTGGAACAGCAGGGCGTCCAGCGCGGCGCCCAGCCCTGGTATTATTACGGGGTGGTCCTGCCCATTTACGAGTTCCTGCCCCTCCTGCTGGGGCTGGCGGCCATCGCGGTGTATATCATCTTTCTGCCGCGGCCGGATGTGGAGGAAGGCGCCGATGCGCAGGTGGTCCGGGCGCGCGGCCTGTTCATGCCCTTTGCCGTGTACTGGGCGCTGGCGACCATTTTCGCCTACAGCTACGCCGGCGAGAAGATGCCCTGGCTGATGGTGCATCTCGCTCTGCCGCTCATTATCCTGGCCGCCTGGCTGGTGGACCGTGTTTTCCGCTCCGCGGACCTGCGCCGGCTGTGGTCCGCCGGGGCACCGATCCTGGCGCTCTCCGCCGTCCTGCTGGTCTTCACTGCCGCCAAACTGCTGAGCCTGCGCCCCTTCCAGGGGCGGGACATTGCCCATCTGAGCGAGACGTTGGGCTGGCTGGCGGCGCTGGCCGTGGGCGCCGGCCTGGTGGCGCTGGTGGCCTGGTACTTCCAGCGCATGGGGGCGCGCGCCGGCCTGCAGACCCTCTTCGCCGCGCTCTTTATCCTGCTCGCCCTGTTCACCATCCGCGCCATGTGGATGGCCAACTATATCAATTACGACTACGCCACGGAGCACTTGGTGTACGCCCATGCCACACCTGACATCAAGATTGTGGTGGGCGATCTGGAGAAGCTGTCGCGCCGGCTCTACGGCGACATGTCCATCCGCTTCTCATATGACGACGACTCGACCTGGCCGCTGGAGTGGTACTTCCGCAAGTTCCCGAACGCCGTCTATTACGGCAGCCAGCCGCACAAGGATGTGATGGACCTGCCGGTGGTTATCGCCGGCAGTAAGAACTGGGATAAGGTCAAGCCTTTCCTGGGCAACCGCTACTACCGCTTCACCTATAAGCTCATTTGGTGGCCGCTGGAGGATTATAAGGAATGGCCGCGGCAGAACCTGCTGGCCCAACTGGCCAAGCCCGAGGTGCGCAAGAAGCTCTGGAACGCCTGGTTCTACCGCAAGTTCGATTACGACCCGGCGGAATGGCCCCTGCGGCATGAGTTCGCCGTCTTCGTGCGGCGCGATATCGCCGATCAGGTATGGGACTTCGGCGCCAAGCCGCCCGAGGTGGTGGAAATGCCGGCGGACCTCTACCTGGAGGGCATGCGCGAGGTGTACAGCGCAGCCATCATCGGCGCCGGCCCGGGCGCCGGCGAGGGCCAGCTCACCAACCCGCGCAACGTAGCAGTAGGCCCGGACGGCTCCATCTACGTGCTGGACACCGACAATCACCGTGTCCAGGTCTTCGATGCCGGCGGCCAGTTCGTGCGCATGTGGGGGAGCCAGGGCGCTGAGCCCGGCCAGTTCCAAGAGCCCTGGGGCATTGCGGTGGATAAGGAGGGCATGGTCTACGTGGCGGACACCTGGAACCACCGCATCCAGAAGTTCACCGCCGACGGCAAGCTGGTCAAGAGCTGGGGCTTCTTCGGCACGACGGAGGGCGCCCTGGGCACGCCGGCGGTCTTCTGGGGGCCGCGCGCCATCGCCATTGACCCCGAGGGCAACCTTTACATCACCGACACCGGCAACAAGCGCGTGCAGAAATTCTCCCCCGACGGGGAGTTCCTGGGCCAGTGGGGCGGTTTTGGGGCGGACCCCGGCCTGTTCAACGAGCCGGTGGGCATCGCCATTGACCGCCAGGGGAACATCTACGTGGCGGATACCTGGAACCGCCGCGTGCAGAAGTTCAATGCGCAGTTCCAGTTCCTCAAGGCCTGGGACATCTATAGCTGGGAAGGGGAATCCGTGCTGAACAAGCCGTACCTGACGGTGGGCCCCGATGACCTGCTGTATATCAGCGACCCGGAGGGCTACCGCATCCTGGTGTACGACCTGGAGGGCAGGTTCGTCGCCAGCTTCGGTACCTTCGGTGCGGATGCCAAATCGTTCAACCTGCCCACCGGCGTGGCGGCGGACCCGAACGGCTTCATTTACGTGGCGGACGCCGGCAATCATCGGGTGATGAAGTTCCCGGTCCTGCCGCGCCAATAGCGCAAGGAGAAAGGTCGCTGAACCGCGAGCGTGGAGGGATGTCCGGAAAGCCGCTGGCGGCGGTGATAGGGTGGATGGATTGGGTCATTGCCACCGGCGCGCTGGTATTGGCCGGCTGGGGCCAGCATCTCTTCGCCGCCGGCCAGATGGCGCGCGCCGTGCTGGTCATGGGCGCGGCCATGATCCTCTTCGCCTGGGCGGTGCGCCGCCAGCCGATCGCGGAGCCGGCGACGGTGCCGCTGTCACCGGTCCCGACGGCGCGGCGCCGGGCCGGCCTGATCCTCCTGGCCCTTTCCATTCTCTGCACCGCCCTGGCGCTGTGGCGCTTCGGCACGCGCCCCCCGGACAACGCCGGCTGGGCGCTCTACCTGGCCAGCATGGCCCTGCTCCTGCTGGCCTTCCTGATCATGGAGGGCCTGCCAACCCGCGAGCACCTGCGGTGCTGGGCCGGCCGGGCGCGGGAACTGCGCTGGGAGCTGTTCCTGCTGTTCGTCCTGCTGGCGGTCGGCGGGTTCCTGCGCTTTTACGGCGTGGATGCCCTTCCGTATGGGGTATGGTTCGACGAATCGGACAATGCCGTGTGGGCCAGGGAAATCCTGACCCGGCCGGACTTCCGCCCGCTCTATGTGGCCTCCACCAATCTGCCGGCCCATTTCCTGTACCTGATCGCGCTTTCCTTCAAGCTCTTCGGGGTGAACGCCGGCGCCCTGCGCGTTGTCACCGCCTTCTTTGGCACCGCCACCATCCTGGGCATGTGGCTGTTGGGGCGGGAGATCGGGGGACGCTGGGTCGGCCTGCTGGCCGCCGGCATGGTGGCGGTCTCGCACTGGTGCATCAACTTCAGCCGGCTGGGCATGCACGGCATCACCACGCCTTTCTTCGCCGCGATGGCGGCCTACTGGCTGTTGAAGGGCCTGCGCACCGGCTCGCGCCGGCGCCTGGCCGCCGGCGGGCTAATGCTGGGCCTAGGCCTGTGTTTCTACGCCCCCTTCCGCCTGTTCCCCTTCGTCATCGCCCTGTTCTTGGCCGCCAAAGCCCTGCTGGAACGGGGATTCCTGCGGCGGGGCTGGCAGGGTGTCCTGATATATGTCCTGGCAAGCCTGATCGCCTTTGCCCCCATCGGTCAGTACGCCCGGGTGCACCGCGACGAGTTCTTCGCCCGCACGAAACAGACCTCCCTCTTTACTGGCAAGACGCGCCAGCAGGCTGTCGAGGCCCTGCAGTCGAACATCCGCAAGCACCTTTTGATGTTCAACTATCAGGGGGACCGCAACGGCCGGCATAACCTGCCCGGCGAGCCGATGCTGGATGCCGTCACGGGCGCCCTGTTCCCGCTGGGGGCGGCCTTCGTCCTGGCGCGCCTGCACCGGCCGCGCCAGCTCCTCATCGCCGGCTGGTTCGGCATCATGCTGTGCGGCGGCATCCTCTCGCTGGACTTTGAGGCGCCGCAGTCCCTGCGCTCCATCGGTACCATCCCGGCCGTCTTCCTGATGACGGCGCTGGCAGTGCCGGCGGCGGCCGAAGCGCTCCTGGCGCCCTTGCGGCGGCTGGGGCGGCCAGCGCTGGAACGGGCGGCCGGCGCGGTGCTGGCCGCTGGCGTCGCGGCCGGCTTAGCCTACAGCGCTTATCTGAATTACGATATCTATTTCGTGCGCCAGCCGCGCCATCCGGACGTGTTCCACAGCTACAACGCCCGCGAGGCCTTCACCGCGCGCCTGGTCGCGGCCCAGCAGGAGCAGTACATCTTTTACTCCATCTATGTCGGCCATCCCACGACGCGCTTCCTGGCGCCGAACGCGCCCTATCACCGCTCCTTCCAGCCGCTGGATGACCTGCCGGTGCGGGGACTGGTGGACCGCGATGTGCTCTATGTCATGGAGCCGGAGTTCTGCCCGCCGCCGGAGCTGTTCCAGGTCTGGTATCCGCAAGGGGAAATTCGCTGGTACGATGACCCTTCCGGCGCGCCCATGCTGTTCGTCTACCATGTGTCGAAGGACGAGGTCAACGCCATGCAGGGCGTCTGGCAGAGGTTGTACGGGGCGGATGGGGCGCTCATTAAGGAAGAGCGTGCCGACACCCTGGCGGGGCGGTGGGATGACTGGGCCGGCGAGAGGCTGGCGCGCGGCGAGTGGAGCGGGCAGGTCTTCATCCCCTATTCCGGCAGTTACACCTTCTTCCTGCGCTCGTCCGGCACAGCCTCCCTGGTGCTCGATGACCAGCCGATACAACTGCCGGAAGGCGGGGAGGTCAGCGAAACGCGCCTGCTGGTCAAGGGCTGGCATCCGATCCGTTTGGTGGCGGACGCCGTCGTCGGCGGGGAGGTGCGCGTCGACTGGGCACTGCCGGACGGCCAGCCCCAGCCCATCCCGCGCGAGGCGCTCAACGTCCTGCCCGGCCTGCAGAACGGCCTCTATGGCTATTACTATCAAGGGCTGGAGTGGTCGGGCGTGCCGGCCTTCGGGCGGGTGGACTGGCAGGTGAACTTTCGCTGGCATATCCAGCCCTTGCCGGCGCCCTTCAGCGTGGAATGGTTCGGCGGGCTGAAGATTGACCAGGCCGGCACATATCTCATTGTCATTGACTCCAACTCTGACGCCCTGGTGGAGCTGAACGGCGAGATTATCCTGGACAGCATGCGGGAGCCGCACGGCTACCATGGGGTGAACGTGTATCTGGAGCCAGGCGTGCATCCCATCCATGTGCGCTACCGCGAGCCGGGCGGGTATACCATGATGCGCCTGCAGTGGCACCCGCCGGGCGGGCAGTTTGAGGCCATCCCGGCCCAGCACCTGGTGCCGAAGGTGCCGGAGGGGCTACTGCCGGCCTTCAACATTGCGGAACCTGCCCCGCCCCCGGCGGTGGAAACACCGCCGGCCGTGGCGATGGAAGATGTGGAAGAGGTACCGGCCAAACTGCTGGCGGCCTGGCCGGCCTCGCGCTGGCTGGAGGAGCCGCGCTACATCGCTGTGGGACCGGCTGGGGAGGTCTTCGTGTCGGATGCCGGCAAAAGGGCCGTGGCAGTCTTCGATGCCGGCGGCCGCTTCCGCGCCTGGTGGGGCGAGGGGGTCCTGCAGGACCCAGCGGACCTGGCGGCGGCGCCCGACGGCGGCCTGTATGCGATAGACGCCGGCCGATCCCGCCTGGTGCACTTCGACGGGCGCGGCAAAGTGGTCGAGGAGCTTGGGCAAACAGCCGGCTTGTACGGTTCGCGCGGCCTGGCCTGGACGCCGGCCGGCGAGCTGGCCATCGCTGATACCGGCTCCAACCGCGTGGTCATCCTATCGCCCCAGGGCGAGGTCCTGCGCTCCTTTGGCACCCAGGGCACCGGCATCGGACAGTTGGATCAGCCGGCGGACCTGGTTGTGGCGCCCGATGGGCTGGTGTTTGTAGCCGATACGCTGATCAACAAGCGCCTGCAGGTCTTCGACAGTGAAGGCACTGTCCTGCGGCAGTGGGCGGTGCCCTGGGCCAGCGATTTCCTGGCGCCGGCGATGGCCATTGCCCCGCAGGGCCGGCTCTATATGGCGGACCCCGACCGCGGCCGGGTTTGGGAGTATGCCCTGGACGGCTCCACAGCGGTCTGGTGGGCCGACGGGGACATGCGGCGTCCGGTCGGGCTGGCGGTGGACGCGGCCGGCCGCATCTATGTCCTGGACAGTGAGACGCGGACCATTTACCTGTTCGAGCGAACGAGATGAATAATGCGGGAATCCGGCTTACCATGCGCCATATAGTGCTGTGGTTGGCGGCGCTGGTCCTGGCGCTGATGGGCCAGCGCCAGTTTGAGACGGGGGGCATTATCCGGGACGCGCTCCTGCTGTACGGCGCGGCGGTGGTGCTGTTCGTCCTGGCGGTGCGTGGGGTGCATCCCCTGCTCTTGGCGCGCATTCCGCCGGCCGCGGCGCCCCTGCCAGCGCGCTGGCGCTTGGCGGTTTGGTGCGGGGGAGCGGTGCTGGCCGCGGCCGGCATGCTGCGCTTTCATTCCCGCGCGGCGGACAACCTGGGCGTGTGGCTGTGGCTGGCCGGCGTGCTGGTCATGGCCATCAGCCCGCTGGAGCGGCTCCCCCGGCCTTCCAGGGAATTTTTCCAGCGCCATCGGCAGGAGCTGGTGGTCTTTGCCCTGCTGATGCTGGTGGCTGCCGGCATGCGCTTCTATCACCTGGGGCAGTTCCCGCCGGCCGCCTACCTGGACGAGGCCGATAACGGCCTGGAAGCGCTCAAACTGCTGGATTCCAGCGTCTACATCCCGTACACCCGCGCCAGCAACGGTCACCCGACCCTCTTTCTGTACCTGTTGGGGCTGGGGTTCCGCCTCTTCGGGGAAGGAGTGCTGGCCATGCGCCTGGTCACTGCTTTCATCGGGTTGATGACAGTAGCAGCGTTCTATTTCCTGGTGCGGGAGTGGTTCGGGGTGCGGCCGGCGCAGTGGGCGGCTTTCGCGCTGGCCGTCTCGCGCTGGCACGTCAACTTCAGCCGCGTCGTCTTCGAGGCGGTGCTGACACCCTTCTTCGCCGTGCTGACCATGTGGTTCCTGGCACGCGCCCTGCGCACCGGGCGCTGGCGCGACTACGCCTGGGCCGGCCTGGCGCTGGGGCTGGGCCTGCAGGGCTATTTGGGCTATCGGGTCTTCCCGGTTATTATGGTCCTGTATCTTTTCCTCCACGTGCTGGCATCGCCCGGCCTCCTGCGGCGCATTTGGGCCGGCGTGCTGGCTTTAACGGTGGCGGCCATCATCGGGTTCGGCCCTCTGGCGGTCTACTTCGCCCGCTTCCCCGAAGACTTCACCCACCGCGCCACGCAGGCTTCGGTCATGCAGGATATTGCGCGGGAAGGAAGCTACCAGCCGCTGAAGGACAACATCCGTAAGACGGCGCTGATGTTCGTGTATCAGGGAGACCCGCGCCCGCGCCACAACCTGCCCCATGCCCCGATGCTGGACCGCTGGAGCGCCATCTTCTTCATGCTGGGATTGGGGTACGCGCTGTACCGCTGGCGCGATCCAGACCATTTGATCCTGTGGCTCTGGCTACCGATCGGCGCGCTGCCGGGCGTGCTCTCGCTGGCTGACTCCAACCCACACTCCCTGCGCACCATTATCAACCTGCCGGCGGTGTACCTTGCGATCGCCGCCTTCTGGAACCCCACTATCCACCTCTTCCGGCGCGTCTTTCAGCCCTGGGGGAGCCGGGCGGTGCTGGCCGCCGGCGTGCTCCTGCTGGCGTTCAGCGGCTGGCTGAACGCCGATGCCTACTTCCGCAAGCAGGCCGGCGACCGGACGGTGTACTACGACTTCGACCCCGATCAGAACATGGCCGCCCAGTTCACCCTGGAGCACGGCCGCACGCACCGTCTGCTCATCTCGCCGGCGCTGACCAACCACTCCGCCGTTAAATTCATTGACTACCGCATCCCCTATGAGGACTTCCTGGTCAACCGCCATCTGCCGATCCGAGAAACAGTCACCCAACCGGTCATGTTCATCCTGGAGCCGGCGCATCAGAGCATCGTCCAGCGCCTGCAGGAGCTGTACCCCGGCGGCCGGCTCGAAGTGCATGTGGACCGCTACGGGCAAGTGGCGTTTTACAGCTACGCCCTGACCCCGGAGGACATCACAGGCATCCAGGGCCTGCCGGCGGCCTATTACGCCGGCCCCGAAATCGGGGGCGCTCCGGCCTTCACCCGCCGCGAGGCGACCCTGGACCTGCAGTGGGACACGCCGCCCCTCCCACTGCCTTTCTCGGCGGAATGGCGCGGCTCCCTCTTCGTGCCGGCGTATGGGGAGTACGTACTGATGCTGGAATGCGCCGGCGGCCGGGCGTTGGTAACCCTGGGTGAGGAAGAGATACTCTCGGCGGAGGAAGGCCGGCAGGAGACGGTGCGGCGCATGCCGGCGGGATTCCATCCCCTGCGGGTGGTCGCCCATATTACGAGCGCGCCGGCCGGCCTGCGCCTGCGCTGGACACCGCCGGGCGGTTCTCCAGAGACCATCCCGCAGGTCTACCTCTATGATGAAGGGCTGTCCCGTTTCGGCCTGCTGGGGCGCTATTTCCACGGGGCGGACCAGTTCAGCGGCCAGCCGGCGCTGATCCAGATCGACCCCTATATCGCGCCCAACGACCCCCTGCCGGCGCCGTTCAGCATCGAATGGGTCGGTAAGATATACATCCCACGCGCCGGCGTCTACTACTTGACCACGTTGGTTTCATACGGTATCCTTCTCTCCATGACATTCATGTGGAGGGAAGGAATCATGCCCAGGCCCAAGGTGTACGCAGTCGAGCTGACCGGGGAACAACGATCACGTCTGCTTGAGCTGGTCAGGAA
>CALIBQ010000070.1 GCA_938049385.1 uncultured Anaerolineae bacterium | reverse complement strand
CATCACGGCGTCGCGGAAGCCAAAAGAGGGAGCATAGGCGCAGGGGAAAGTCGCGGATAGGGTCTGCAGGGTGGTGATGGCTTGGGTCGCCAGGGGGGTGATGAGCGCCAGGCCGGCCGCGTGGGGCGTCACCAGGCCGGGGCGGCTCTCCGGCGGGTCAGGGCCGGCGGCCGGCGGCGCGCCCTGCTGGACGTAACCGCCATCCCCCACGTCGAAGCAATCGGAAAGCCCCCAGGCGGCGTAGCCTTGATCGCGAGCATAGGCGATCTGCGCCTGCGTCGCCGGGACAAGCGTAGCGGCGCCGTAGGAGGCGCTCACCTCCCGGATAAACAGCGCCGGCGCCGCATAGGTGAAATAAGAGCCGTCCCAGGCCATCTGCGCCACTGTGATGTCGCCATAACTGCCGGATGGGCCGGCCAACGCCGCCAGGCTCAGGTGGAACTCTTCGGCGCTCAACTGCCCCAACGCGCGGGCGACAAAGTTGATGATGCGGTTCTCGTTGGAGTAATAGTCCGCCTCTCCCCCGCCCTGCGGATCCTCCACCGCCCCCCAGGTGAAGCGGTGCGTCGTCGGGTGGTACCAGAGGGTGAAATCCATATCGCCCAGGATGGCGTCCGCCTTTTGCGCCAGCGCAGTGTGGCCGTGCGCCCCGGCATACTCGCGGAGGGTGATGAGCGCGGCGGCCAGCCAGGCGTTGTCCACCGACGGCACCAGATGATTATCGCCCACGTTCGCTCCGACCACCGGCGGGTCCCACGCAATCCAGTACCACTGGTAAAAGACGCTGTTCTGGTAGGCGTTGGGGCCGTGCGGCTGGGTGGTTTGCGCGCCGGTCTGCCAGGCGCGCAGTTGATCCAGCACCGCGCCCACCTCGGCTTCCGTCTCGCTCCAGGCGGGGCTCCAGGGGCGTCCCAGGTCGTAGGCGGCGACCCAGGCCAGGGCATACAGGCCGATCTCGGCGGGGTTGGCATAGTCTCCGCCGGCAAGGGTGGGCGACCACCAACTGTAGGGCAGGTGATGGGCGGTGGTTTGCTCTGCGTGCAGGTAGGCCCAGGTATCGCGGGCCAGGGCATCCAGGAAGTCAGGCGTGGCGACGAGCGGGGGAGCGCGCAGAGCCGTCCCGTGGACAGGCCCGCAGGTCAACAAAGCGATCAGGGCCAGGGTGATTATGCTCCCGATCCTGCTCATTGCCACTACTCCCGCACTGAAATCGCATCCAGCCAGAGCACGCCGTCCGGCGCGCCGACCTGCCGGGCTTCAAGGGTAAAGACCAGTTCGTTCATTTGCGCCCGCGAAGGGAGTGAGAAACGTTGCAAAGGGATGCTGAAGCGTTGCCAGTTTTCGGTCAGGTTGAGCGGCTGGCGCACAAAAGCAGTTTGGTCCGTGCCGGCAGGCTTGAGTTCCACTTTGATGGTCACAGCAACGGCATTGTCCGCTCGCGCCCAAAAGGAGAGCGTGCTGTAGGGCGCGAGATCGGCATCCCGCAGTTTGATCCAAAAAGCCACCCAGCCGTCATCTGCCAGGTGGTACTCCAGGAGGGCAACGCATCCGCGTTGGGGCGCGGAGAGGTAGGATTCCGTCAGGCGGCTGGGTTGGTTCGGATCGTAGGCGGCGCCCATTTCCCCGCCCAGGTTATTCACATTGTTGCAGCGGTCAAAATCGGCAATGGTGAGGGTCCGGGGCGTCGGCGTGGGAGTGGGTGTCGGAGTGGTTGTATCGGTCGGCGTGGGAGTGGGTGTTGGAGTGGCCGTATCGGTCGGCGTGGGAGTCCAAGTTGGCGTGCTGGTAGGAGTGGGTGTATGGGTAGGCGTTGCTGTGGGCGAGGGCGTCGGCGTTGGCGTTGGGGTGATGATGGCGCCAACGGTGAATTCAACGCTGCGGGAGCGAGCCAGAGGATTCAACGACCCTGGCTCGGGCACCGGCTGATACAGGGCGTCCATCCCCGGCGGGGCGATGGCCGCCACCAATTCAAAGCGGTGTCCTGGCTGAACCGGCGATTGCGGACTGCCAATCCAGACATCCGCTTTCCACCAGCCATCATCACTTGTGGGCCGCACCGGGGCTGTTATCCACCAGCCTTCAGCATACGGCTGAACCGGATGAACCAGCACATAGATATAGAGTTCCTCATCCTCAAAGACACGTTGGGAAGTGCCCTGCACGCGCAGATGGGCGCTGCCGTTGGCATAATCCTCTATGGCAACTTGAGCGTTGGGGGGAGGCGATCTGATGTCCAGGGCGAACCATTGCCTGTTGCAGAGCCCCTGGAGGTCTATCAGCAGGCCGACGATACTGACTGCCAGGCCGGCAAGGGCCAAGAAGATTTCCAACGACTTGACCCTATCTATCCCCTCACGGATGGTCCGCAGGATCAGATAGATAACCCCCAGGCCACAAGCGCCGAGCAGAGCATATAGGAATACAGGAATCCACCCGCATTCCATTGTTTGCACCCTCCCATAGAGTCATCACTGCGATGCAATTCTCCCAGCCAGGAACTGATTTGTTGAGGCCGCCCAACATAGGATTAGGTTGACAGTCCCAGCGTAACGGCTTATGTCTGGCAACTGTCCACCGAAACAGCAAGAATTTGACAATTGCCGCAAACGCGCCAAAATTATGACATCATCCGCCGAAACAGCAAAATTTTG
>CALIBQ010000069.1 GCA_938049385.1 uncultured Anaerolineae bacterium | reverse complement strand
TTGTTTTGACCAAACAAATTGCTCCCTGGAGGCCAGGGAGCCAGTTCATGGCGGAGAGGGTGGGATTCGAACCCACGGTGGGTTTCCCCACACGCGATTTCCAATCGCGCCGATTCGTCCACTCTCGCACCTCTCCAGGATATGGCGGAGGGGGTGGGATTCGAACCCACGGTGGGAGTTACCCACACGCGTTTTCGAGACGCGCGCATTAGGCCAGACTATGCTACCCCTCCTGAGGCAACCCCGATTATAGCATGCCGGCAAGGCCTTGTCAAAGTTTTGGGCGAGGGTGTTAAAAACTCATCGCCTGGCAGTTGTTGCCGCGGCTTCAGCCGCCAGGCGTTGAACGGCTAATGCATCTCCTGGCCACCGGTGACGTTGATGGCCTGGCCGGTCATGTAGCTGGAATAATCGGAGGCCAGGAAAACCACCACGTTGGTCACATCCTCATAGGTGCAGGCGCGCTTCATCGGCACCTGTTCGATGTAGCGCCGGCGTACCTCTTCCTCGCTCACGCCCCAGCGCTTGGCGTACTGCGTATACAGCGACTGTACCCACAGCGGGGAATCCAGCAGGTTGCCAGGACATACAGCGTTGACCCGCACACCGTACTCCGCCAGCTCCAGGGCGATGCTCTGGGTCAAACCGATGCCGCCGAATTTGCTCGCCGCATAAGCGGAGTTCTTGTAACTGCCGCGCTTGCCGGACTTGGAGTTAATCTGGATGATGACACCGCTCCGCTGGGCTTTCATGACCCGCGCCGCGTGCTTGGCGCAGAGAAAGTAGCCGATGAGGTTGACATCAATGACCTTACGCCACTGCTCCAGGGGGAATTCCTCGATGGCGCCGGAGATGAGGATGCCGGCATTGGCCACCATGATGTCCAGCCGGCCGAACTCCTCCAGCGCGCGGTTCACCATCGCTTCAACCTCATCCTCTTTTGTGACGTCGACGCGCACGGCAATGGCGCGCCGGCCGGTCGCTTCTCGTATGGCCGCGGCGGTTTTCTCCGCCCCTTCCAGGTTAATATCCGCAACCACCACGTGCGCGCCCTCCTGGGCCAGCCGATGACAGATGGCCTCGCCCAGTCCCTGGGCGCCGCCCGTGACGATGGCAATCCGATCCAACAGCGGTTTCTCTAACACCTTTCACTCCTCCGGTAATAATATTCGCAGAAATTCTTCCTCCGCTTTCAGGGTCCACTCGCGACCGTTCTTCAGTTTGGCGTATACCGATGGCAGTACATCTTTCAGCTCCGGCAGTCCCGTGAGGGGGAACTCCCGGATGTTGGGGAAAATGACGATTTTGCCAGGGAAACGGGATTCTACCACCGCCTTCAGCCCCTCCTTGGCCGCGCTGAGCGAGCCGACGGCCGCCACCGAGGCGTTGGGCGAGAGGATGCCGGCCTCCGTCTCGTGCAGCATCAGGCGCAGGTCGTCAATGCTGGAGGCGGAATGTCCGATGATGCGCGAGCCGTGCAGGTAAATCGGGCTGAGGTCAAGCTGGGCCATGGTGCCGCGCGGCACGCCGGCAAAGATGTTCATCGTCCCGCCCTTCGCCAGATACTCCGCCGCCCCCTCGATAATGGATGCCACCGGCGCCAGGACGATGACATCGTCGAAGCCTGCGGCGGCAAAGGGTGCCATGCCGGCCCCGAAATCCACCGGGTCCTCCGGGTTGATGCAGACGAAGTGGATGCCGCGCGCCTGCATCTCCGGCTGGAAGGTCTCCCACAGGTCGGCGCGCCGGCGGGCGTTGCGCTCCGTGCAGACGACCACCGAGGGCGGCGAGGCCTGCTGAAGGGCATGCTGGACGTGCATCCGACCCATAGGGCCGCCGGCGCCGACGAACCAGGCGCGGCCGCCTGGCTTCAGCGCCGAGCGCACGGCCGGCAGATAGGCCTGCGCGATGTCGGGTCCCGGGCCGCCGGCGTACAGCCAGCGGTTGTAATGAATGCGCCCCACATCTACTGCCACCTTGCGCGGCAGGGGGTGGTCGGCGATGATGACGAACACGCCGAAGTCGCTCAGGCGCGGGCTGGCCTGCTCGATGAGGTCCGGGTCTGCCCCCAACAGGATGATATCATCCACGGGGGAGAGGAGAGGGTTGGCAGGGTCCGGCGCTTCCAGCACGGGGATGTCCAGCTCCGCGGCGCGCCGGCGGAGCCAATCGGCAAATTCCTCTGGCACGTTCGTCAGCATGAGCTGGCGGGGATGGTGGGCGGCATCGAAACCGGCGCTGAATGTATAGGGCAGTGAGGGCGCATCTGCGGAGCCGATGACCCACATGACGCCGGCCGGCTTCGGCGCGGTGCGGTAATTGAGGTGATAGGCGGCTACCACGCACGCCCACGGCTCCGTCAGGGCGCTCTCCGCATAGCCGGTGCCAGGCTGAACCGGGATAAGATAATTGCCGTGATCCCCGTTCAGGATGCGCTGGTCAATGACGTTGTACTGCGACAGGCCGCCCTGAATCTCGTATCCGTACGCGTACCCCACGCCCTTGACATAAATATCTGCCTGGATGACGAAGCGGTCACCGATGCGGTACTGCTCGCGCAGGTTATCGCCGACGCCAACGACCGTCATGCAGACCTCATGGCCGAGGACCACAGGGTTTTCCCGCATGTTGCGGTAAATACGGGGGTGCTCCTCGCCGAGTTTGATGACCTTGATGTCGGAGAAGCAGAGGCCGCAGGCGTCGTGGCGCACCAGCAGTTCATCCGGCCCGAACGCCGGCATGGGCACCGCGATGGGCTGGCCGTCGCGGCCGAGGTTCTCGAAGCCGGCGCCGTACAGCGGCCAGAGCAGGTTCGTTTTGGGCAGTGGGGTCAGTCCTCGTTTATAGCGTTCAAGCTTATCCATGGGATTCTCCAGAGTGTACTAACTAAATATATCATGCGCCCAGGGCGCGCAAAATATCCTGTGGGGAAGGGGAGGGGCCCAGCGAGCGAAGAAGCGTCTCTCCCCGCGCGCCGGCCGGCGCGCGCCGGCCGACCTCGGTGAAAAAGGCGTTGCGGGCCGGCCGTTCGGGGAAATGTCCGACTGCCCAGGCACTGTGGAAGCCCAGCCCCAATGTCCGCTGTAAGAGCGTGTGCCCGACGACGAAATAGGCGCCGTCCAGGAAGTGCTGGCGGTACGGTGCCAGCGCCGGCGCGTCGAAATCGTCCACCAGCTTCTGGCCGAAGCTGTTCATCTCCGTCCCGACAAGTATCGGCAGGTGGAACTCGTCGGCCAGGGTGATGATCTCGTGCAAGCGGGCGATTTTCTGCCGGCGCAGGGACTCGTCCGCGACGTTCCAGTTGCGGTCGGGGACGATGTTGAGCGCCACCGCGCCGTTGGCGACCTGGAAAGAGAGCCAGCCGGCGGCATCCCGTTCCGTTTCCGAAAAGCCGTCCAGCCAGGCACAGCAGGAAAGGGCGCCGCAGGCGTGGATCAGGCGGTTCAGCTCTTCCAGCGTTGGGAACATGGCCGGGCTGGGCGGTACATAGCCCACGCCGCCGCGCTTCATGAGCCGGGAGCGCACCAGGTTCTGAAAGCCGGCGCTGTCCCGCATGACTTCCTCGACCTGCGGGCGGGGCAGTTCCAGTTTTTCAGCCCAGAAGCCGGCGGGATCGGCACAGCGCTGAGCTACGGCCTGGATATAGGCCTGCACGATGTGGCGCTCGGTCGGATTGTCCGCCGGCGACAGCGGCAGGACGTCCCGCTGATAGTCCACCGTGACCGGGTCCAGGAAAGCGTTGACGCGCGCCACGATCTCCTGGTTGCGCTGGGCGGCGCGCCGGCGCATGCCCTCCAGGGTGGCGGCCACCTCCGCCGGCGCCTGGCCTGAGACGAACCCGATGCCGATGTGGTAGCAGATGCCGGGTTCGCCGGGCGAATTGATCTCCTTATCTCCATATTCGGGGATGTAAACGCGGGTCTCCAGGCCGGCGGCCCCCCGCACCTCCAGCAGCGCGCAGGCCTCCAGGAATTCCTCCACGCCGTCCAGCACATCGAAATCCACAATGCCCACCGCGCGAAATCCCCGGCGCTTCGCTAGCCAGGACAAGGCGGTCGGGGAATAGCCGTAGGCGTTGAAGGAAAAGAAGGTGTGGCAGTGCATGTTGACCACGTCTGATTCCGGCGGGAAGGATACTTTGCCCTGCCGCACCAGGCTGACCAGCGCGTGCAGGGCTTCCCGCCGGCGGGATAGGTCAAAGTCCGATAACTGCCTCTCCAGTTCTGCGATGTCGTTCATATGCCGGTTCATGCACTCAATCAGCGCTGCCGCCACAGCGAGCGGCGGTATTCCTCGTCCGGCCGGGTGTGGATGCGGTCCACAGCGCTCGCCGGCAGAAAATGGGGCCCACCCAGCGCATACGTGCCCAGGATCACCCGGGCGGTCTTCACGTACATGGCCGTGGTGTGCTGGACATCCGCGGCGCTCTTGCCCAGGGCGATCAAACCGTGATTCTGCAGAAGGATGACTTTGGGCGGCTGGTAGTAGGTATCCAAGTAGCGGTTCAGGCCATCGCGCACGGCGCGGGCCAAAGCAACTCCCGGGTCGGTATATGGGATGAACAGCGGAGCCACGCCGCAGTAGACGATTTCCTCGGGGAAGAGCCGGCCGCTGACTGCCTCTTCGGCCTTCTGGGAGCACAGGATGGCGTTCACCACTGTGGGGTGGGTATGGCCCACGAAGTTCACGCCTTCGAGCTGAAGCACCAGGGCGTGCAGGATAGTTTCCACAGAGGGGCGGATGGTCACGCCGGCGTCCGCTTTGGCCCGCTCCAGGAGTTCCAGGATGTCCTTATCGGTGGGATTGGGCAGTTCGAGCGCGGCGAGGACATCCCGGAAGCGCATCCGCACGAAGCCGGCGGCGTCAATCGTCCGCAGTTCGAAACCGCTGGCCTTGACCCAAAAGGTCTCGTCGTCAATGCGCGCGGAGGTGTTGCCCTCCCCCAAGATGGCGAGGTCATTGGCTGGATCACCCAGATAGCGGGACATTTCCACAAGCTTTTCCAGAATCGTCTCTGCGGTCATAGACATTCGGCTCCTACGCGAAGTGTTGTTCCAATTCCCAGATTTCCCTCTCCCCGATGGGGACAATGGGGCCAATGGCCAGCGCGTTCAGGACGGCCATGGCGGTGAAGTCCACTACCTCCAGCCGGTCGAAGGCCTGATGGATGCTTTTCCCTGTGGCGAGCACAGTGTCGTTCTCGATGAGCAGGGTCGGGCTCTGCGGGGTAATGGCGGCTGAGATGGTCTCCGGGGCCAGGTACACCCGGCCGTGCGGCACCAGGGGTACCCTGCGGAGCACGACATAGCTTTCGGGGATGGTCGTGGTGTCCAGCGGCCGGCGGGTTACCGCAAAGGCCATGGCGTGCGGCGACTGTGCCGTCACGATGCAGGCGATATCAGGATGGTCGGCGTAGATGCGGCGGTGCAGGTTGACTGCGCGGCTGGGGCGCTTGCCTTCTTCGGCGCGTCCATCCTGGATGAGCACGATATCCTCTACGTCGATGTAGCGGCGGTCAATCCCGTAGGGTGTGATAAGGAAGGCATCCTGGCCCAAGCGAGCGGACATGGTGCCCTCGGTGCTGGTCATCAGGCGCTGTTCGTAGGCGCGGTGCACGAAGCGGCAGATTTCGGCGCGCAGTTCCCGCTCGCGGCTGGAGGGGCGCGCCGGCGTGAAGGTTGGAAGCGGGGGCGGCGGCGCTTCGAAGCGGGCGATCTGTTCATCGGTCAGGATGAAGATGGGGCCCAGCCGGCCGGCCATAATCTGGGTCTTGGCGCAGAAGTCCAGCGTCTCCAGCCGCTGGAAGGCGGTCAGCAGGTCCGGCCCGACCGTGACCACGCCGTGGTTCTCCAGCAGGACAACGTCATAGCCCTGTGCAAAGGTGTCGGCAATGACCTCGCCGAGCTGGGGGCTTCCCGGCAGAGCATAGGGCGCGTATCCCACCATCCCACAGACATGATGGGCCTGGGGGATGATGCGGGTATCGGGGATGCGCCGGGCGATGCTGAAGGACATGAGGTACGGCGAATGGGCGTGGACGATGGCGCGCACATCCGGCCGGCGGGCGTAGATCGTTTGATGGAAAGGAAGTTCGCTGGACGGCTGATGCGGGCCGGCGGCGCGCCCATCGGGGTCAATACGTATGATATCGGTGGGGCGCAGACTCCCCTTGTCCACCGCCGAGGGCGTGATCCACAGGGTGCCGTCCTCCTCCAGCACGGAGAGGTTGCCGCCGGAGGTGGTGGTCAGCCCGTAGCGGTAGATGCGGTCCATGATGTGGACCAGTTGTTCCCTGGGATGCAGAAGCTCAAAGCGCATGGTCAACCCCGCTTGGCCAGCACACTGGTTTCGTAGGCGCGAATCTCGTCCATGAAGCGTATACCCACCGGCACGCCCTGCTGGAGGCAGTAGTAGTCCCACACCGCCTGGTGGGGCATGGTTTTCAGCTCTTCCACGAGGGCGAGCCGGCCGGTGAAGTCGCCGGCGAGCTCCATCTCCCGCAGGCGGTCGGTCGGTTCCAGCAGGGCCATCAGCAGGGCCTTCAGCGCACTGCGGGCGCCGATGACCCAGGCGGCGACGCGGTTGATACTGGCGTCGAAGTAGTCCAGCCCGATATGTACCCGCTCCAGGAAGCCGCCGCGCACGATCTCCTGCATGATGGCGAGCAGTTCTTCCGTCAGGATGACCACATGGTCGCTGTCCCAACGGACGCCGCGGCTGATGTGCAGGAGCAGTTCATCCACGAAGAGGAGCGCCGCCGAGATTTTGTCCGATACCAGCTCGGTAGGGTGGAAGTGTCCGGTGTCCAGACAGACCAGGATGCGGCGGGTCACGGCGTAGGCCAGGTAAAACTCATGGGAGCCGGCCACGTAGCTCTCGGAGCCGATGCCGAAGAGCTTGCCCTCCACCGAGTCGCGGTTGAAGCGCGGGTCGATTTTCTCCGCCAGGATGGCGTCCAGCGATTCGATCAGGCGCTGGCGAGGGCCTTTGCGGTCCGCCGGCAGGTCCTTATACCCATCCGGTATCCAGATATTGGTGATGCAGGGCGTGCCCAGGGTCTTCCCGAAGTACTCGCCGATGTTTCTGCAGGCGATGCCGTGTTCGATCCAGAAGCGGCGGATGCCGGCGTCCGGATGCGTCAGGGTGAAGCCGCTGTCGGCGAGTGGGTGGGAGAAGAAAGTGGGGTTGAAGTCAATGCCGTGTCCCTTCTCCATCGCCCAATCGGCCCAGCCGGCGAAATGCTCGGGCTGAAGCTCGTTGCGCTCGACCCTGCGGCCGCCGGTTTCGGCGTAGATGGCGTGCAGGTTGAGGCGGTGCCGGCCGGGGATGAGGCGGTAGGCCGTATCCAGGTCCTGGCGCAGTTCCTCAGGGGTGCGGGCGCGCCCGGGGTAGTTGCCGGTGGCGGCGATGCCGCCGCTCAGGCCGGCCTCGGGCGCTTCAAAGCCGCGCACATCATCGCCCTGCCAGCAGTGCAGGCTGAGGGCAATGCCGGCCAGCCGCTGGAGTGCCTGATCGGTATCCACCCCCAGCGCTGCGTAGCGCTCCCTCGCCAGGGCATAGGCCTGGCGGATGCTCTGTTCAGATGGTTGGTTGTTCATTGGGCACCTCGTATAATGCGGCGCATTAATCCAGATGGAATACCTCTTCCAGTTCGATCATGCTCTGGTCGGCATGCGCGCCGGTCAGCCCTTCGAAGAAGGGGGCCATCATATCCTGCCAGCGCTTATTGACCTCTTCCTTGGCCATGCCGGCCAGCGCCGCCTGGAAGCTCTCTGGCGTCTCGAAATAGCCGAACAGCAGGCCGTCATCGCGCATGAAGAGCGAATAGTTGTGCCAGCCGTTGCGGCGCAGGGCATCCAGCATTTCCGGCCATACGTTCTGGTGGATGCGCTTGTATTCCTCGATCTTGTCGGGCTTGACCTTCAGCAGAAAGGCGACGCGCTTCATTGTAGTATTTCCTCCTTTATGCGAATCAGCGGTAGACGACCGACTTTACGGCTTGGATGATATCGGCCGCGCTGGGCATAGCCTCCCATTCAAGCTGGCGGTTGTACGGGATGGGCACATCTTCCGTCGCTACCTGCATGATAGGGGCATCGAGCCAATCGAATGCTTCGCGCTGGACGCGGGCGGCCACTTCGGCGGTGAAGCCGCCGGTGAGATGACCTTCGTTGACCACCACCAGCCGGCCGGTCTTTTTGACTGACCGCACGATGGTCTCGATATCTAACGGCTTCAGCGTGCGCGGGTCAATGACCTCCGCCTGAATGCCCTCTTTTTCCAGTTCGCCGGCGGCCTGTAGGGCAAAGTGCACCATGCGCGAGGTGGCGACGATGGTGACATCATCGCCGGCGCGCTTGATATCTGCCACACCAATGGGTATCAGGTACTCTTCCTCCGGCACCGGCCCGGTAGTGATGTAGAGCAGTTTATGCTCGATAAAAATGACCGGGTTGTCGTTGCGGATGGCAGACTTGAGCAGGCCCTTGGCATCGTACGGGGTGGACGGCTGGATGACGATGAGGCCTGGGATATGGACGAACCACATTTCCAGGCTCTGGGAATGCTGGGCGGCGTTGCCGCGGCCAGCGCCCCCTTGGGTGCGGATGACCATAGGAACGCGAGCCTTGCCGCCGAACATGTAGCGCGCCTTGGCCGCCTGGTTGATGATCTGGTCCATGGCCAGGGTGACGAAATCGTTGTACATGATCTCGACCACGGGGCGCAGGCCGGTCATGGCGGCACCGACAGCCATGCCGGTGAACCCCTCTTCCGAAATAGGCGTGTCGCGCACGCGCCATTCGCCAAAGCGCTCATACAGGCCGCGCGTTACCTGGAACGGCCCGCCGTACCGTCCGACATCTTCCCCGAAGATGCATACAGTCGGGTCGCGCTCCATCTCCTCGCGCAGGGCTTCGTTGATGGCATCCCGATAGCTGATCTCACGTATGGCCATGCTGACGCATCCTCACGCGTAGACGTCTTCCCAAAGGGTAGCGATCGCCGGCTCCGGGCTTTCCATGGCGAACAGCACCGCGGCCTCGATCTCCGCCTCGGCGCGCTGATTCATCTCTTCCAGCTCCGCCGGCGAGAAGCCGGCCTGTTCCACCAGGTATTTGCCGAAGCGAGCGATAGGGTCGCGCTCCGGCGTCTTCCACTGCTCTGCCTCGCCGGCCGGCCGATAGGTGAGGGGGTCACCGACGGTATGGCCTTCCCAACGGTAGGTCTTGGCGACGATGAAGGAAGGACCCTGGCCGGCGCGCGCCCGTTCCACGGCCTGGCGTACCGTCTCATACACCGCCAGCACGTCGTTGCCGTCCACGGGAATCCCCTCCATGCCAAGGCCCAGCGCTCGCTGTTCGAGGCGCTCCACGGCGAAGAAGGGCCGGCTGGGGCTGAATTCGGCGTACTGGTTCTCCTCGCAGAGGTATATAACAGGGAGCTTCCAGAGGGCGGCCATATTGCCGGCTTCCAACAGTACCCCTTGGTTGGCGGCCCCGTCGCCGAAAAAGCAGACCACCACTTGGCGGGTGCCGCGCACCTTGGCGGAGTAGGCCGCGCCGGTGGCGATAGCAATGCCGCCGCCGACGATGCCGTTGGCCCCCAGGATGCCCAGGTCCAAATCGGCGATATGCATGGAGCCGCCCTTGCCCTTGCAGTATCCCGTCGCCTTGCCCAGCAGTTCGGCCATCATGCGGCGCGGGTCGCCCCCTTTCGCCAGGCAGTGCCCGTGCCCGCGATGGGTGCTGGTGATGTAGTCATCGCGGTTCAGCGCGGCACAGGCGCCGACCGCCACAGCTTCTTCACCGGTGTACGTATGGGTCGAGCCGCGCACCAGGTCCTGCTGGAAGAGCCAGCGGGCGCGCGCTTCAAAGTGGCGGATGAGCCACATGCGGTAGTACATATCGGCGAGTTTGGCACGATCCAGTGTCATTTGCCTTGTGCTCCGTTCAGTGCATCCTAGCGCATCAGCAGGCCGGCATTGATGTCAATGGTGGCGCCGGTGATGGGGTCTGCCACCGGCGAACACAGGAACGCCACTGCTTCTGCCACCTCATCCGGCCGGATAAGCCGGCCGATGGACATGCGCTGTCCCAGGTCCCGCCGCAGTTCCGCCGGCCACTGCGCGGTCAGGTCGGTTTCCAGCGTCGCCGGCGCGATGGCGTTGACCGTGATGCCGTGCGGCGCCAGCAGTCGGGCGAAGGATTTGGTCAGGCCCAGAAGCCCGGCCTTGCTGGCGGCGTAGTGCACCCCGACGGCGATGCCGCCCATCTGGCCGGCAAGGGAAGAGATGTTGATGACCCTGCCCCAGCCGGCCGCACGCAGAAGGGGCAGGGCGGCCTGGGTGCACAAGAACGCGCCCTTGAGATTGATGTTCAGCACACGGTCCCATTCGGATTCGCTGATTTGTTCCACAGGGGTCAGAGGGCAGATGCCGGCGTTGTTGACCAGGATGTGCAGTTGCGGAAGGCCGGCGAAGACGGCGCGCACCTCCTCCGCGTTCGATACATCGAAGATGCGGGTTGAGGGCCGGCCGCCCTCTTCGGAGATGAGATGGGCGGATTCCGTCAGGGCCGCCTGGTCAATGTCCGCTAGAATGACCTCCGCGCCCAGCCTGGCGAGCCGCCGGCTGATGGCCCGGCCCAGCCCGCGGCCGGCTCCCGTGACCAATGCGGTTCTGCCCTCCAGGTATCGCTCGTTCATGGAACCCTTTCTCTACATCGGGCCAAACATCAGCGTTTGCCCGGGTCGTAGGCGCCCGGTGTAACGGGCGGCGAGAACACCGTGACTAGCCGCAGTGGCGCTTCGGCGTCGGCGCGAATCTGGTGGGGCTGGCCGGCGGGGATGAAGACCGCTGTGCCGGGCTTGAGAGGGATTTCCTCGCCGTCGGCGATGATGCCGCCGCTTCCCGAGAGGATGAAGATGATTTCTTCTTCGCCGGAATGGGTATGGGCGGCGGCCATGGTGCCGGCGGGGAACTCCGCCACGCCGAAGGCCAGATTGCGCGCCTGGCTGTTCAGCGGCCCAAGGAGATAGTACCAGTCCCGGCCAGGCAGATGATAGACCGTGCAGGAGTCGAGGTGCGAGATTTCCAGCTTCGACATGATGGGCTTGTTCCCTCCTCGATGTAAGGCGGTTTGTCAGACAATCACCCCATCCGGATAGCGCTGAAGGAGCAAGGGGTCATGGGGTGGGACGAAAATATCGGCGATTTTCCGCACCCGCTCCATGGCTTGGTAGCACTGCGCGATATTGACCGCCAGCCCGACCGGGTGGTTCTTTTCCAGGTTCTCATAGTAGAAGATGGTATCGCCGGGGAAAACAGCAACGCCCTGCTTGGTCTGCACGGTGATGGCCTGACTGCAGAGCGTGTGGCCGCCGATGTAGAAGGCGCCGATGCCGGGGACGATTTCCGGTGCCTCGTCATCGGCCAGTATGAGGCGGTCGCGGGCCTCGCCGGCGAAGTATGCCAATACATCGCGCGGGAAAAGGATGTCCGGCACCAGCGCAGGGTGAGGCGGGTCCAGCGTCAGGTGCCAACCGGTGCGCGACACGACAAATTTGGCGTTGGGGAACAGCTTGGCGTTGGAGCAGTGGTCGTAGTGCAGGTGAGTGATGAAGACGTACTCCACCTGCGCCGGGTCAATGCCCTCTCTGCGGAGCAGAAGGGGAATATTCTGGGTCTCCATGTCCATGCGGAAGCGCCCCTCGTGGCCGACACCGGCGACGACCAGCGGCTGAATCTCGTTCACGTCCCGCACGCCGGTGTCAATCAGCATGACCGCCCCATCGTCCCGGCGCAGGACAAACAGGAAGAAATCCGCCACCATCCATTCGCCCCAGCGCGACATGTAGAACATCTGCGGCCCGGGGACGCTTTGTTCGCAGTACTTGATGGCCTTAATGCTGTACGTTGCCATGTGTGCCTTCCTTCTCTGTCTGCTACTGGAGGAAGACCGAAGTCCCACCGTCCACGACGAGCATGGAGCCGGTGCACCAGCTTGCGTCATCGCTGGCGAAGAAGAGGACTGGGCCGGCAATGTCCTCCGGCCGGCCGATGCCACCCAGCGGTGCGCGCTTTTCCCAGTAGGCGCGCACCTCCGGCTGTGCCAGCACGTGCCGGTTGATGTCGGTTTCCACGGTACCCGGCAGTACGGCGTTGCAGGTGATGCCGTATGGACCCAGGGCAATGGCCATGGACTTGATGAGCAGGTTGATGCCGGCCTTGGAGGCGCAGTAGTGCGCCTGCTGGCGCCCGCCGAATTCCGAGGATATGGAGCTGACGGCGATGATGCGTCCCTTGACGCCTTTCTCAATCATCACGCGTGCCACAGCTTGGGAACAGAGGAAATAGCCCTTCAGGTTCGTGTCCAGGACCCGATCCCACAGTTCTTCCGTGATATCAAGGAATTCGGCGAAGGGGCAGATGCCGGCGTTGTTGACCAGGATGTCAATGGTGCCCCACTTCTCGAGCACCTTCTGCACCATAGCATCCACCTGGGCCTTGTCGGAGACGTCGGCCTGGATGAAGATCGCCTCGGAGCCGGCTTCCTCAATCTGTCGGACGGTTTCCAATCCCTCCGGCTCGCTCCTTCCGACCACTGCCACCCGCGCGCCTTCCTGTCCGAAGCGCACAGCGATGGCCCTGCCGATGCCGCGCGTGGCGCCGGTCACAATGGCAACCTTGCCTTTCAACCGCATGGCCATATCCTCCTGCATGCTCCGATGGATGGGCTATTTGTACACGCCGTGCTTCATAGCCGCGGCGATGAAGGCTTCGACGTTTTCCATGGGCGTGTCGGCCTGGATGATGTGGGCCGGCGCAATCATATAGCCGCCGCCGCGCCCCAGCACCGCGATCTTCTGCTTGACGTCTTCCTCTATCTGTTCCGGTGTGCCGAACGGCAGAAGCCACTGCTGGTCAATCGCTCCCCAGAAGGAGATGCGGTCGCCAAATTTGGTCTTCAGCTCCTCCGGTTCGTGGCCGGGGACATTGGGCTGGACGGGGTTGAAGACTTCCATGCCCACGTCGGCCCACTCGCCCAGGATGGGGGCCACCGCGCCGTCGCAGTGCTGCATGATGATGACATCCGGGTTAATGGCTTTCAGCTCGGCGTATACTTGACGGTAGCGCTCTTTGAAGTATTTGCGCCACATGTTGGGGGAGATCAGCATGCCCTGTTGAGAGCCGAAATCGTCGCCGGCCCAGATGCCGTCCACCCCCATAGATACCAGCTTTTTGCCCACAGCGAGGGCGAAGTCCTTGCACTTATCAATCAACACGTCAATATACGGCTCGCCGCGCGCCATGTCGATCAGCAGTTTCTCCAGCCCCACCAACTGCTGCATCATGTCGAACATGGTCAGTTCCATGTCGCCGATGATAAAGTATTCGTCCTTGTACTTCTCGATGTAGTACGCGGCGTCGTCATAGCGTCCATCGGCCAGCGGGTCAGGGAAAGGAAATTCCTCGACCTCTTTCGGGTCAGTTACATGGGCCATGGGGTGCTGAATCACCTCCATGTAAATCGGCCCCTGCCGCATCTTCATCCCGAACTCGTTGATGATGTTGCCCTCTTCGTCGGTCGGGTGCTGATAGCCGCGCGGCAGGCTGGCGCCGACCACCACGCAGTCACTGCCCATGGCCACCCGCAGATCATTGTTGGAGATACGGTAGGTAACGTCCTCGTAGTACGCCGTGGTGAAATGCGGCTGGATGCCGTATTTCTGACAGAATTTCTCCGCCAGGGCGCGCGACAGGTCAAACTGGATAGGGACGCGATCGGGCAGTCCCTTGCGGGTCAGGGCGATTTTGACGCGCTCTTTCGAGTTCATGGATAACCTCCGCTGAATAGTGCCTGGGGGAGCATGCCAGCGTCTATTCCTCCCCTAATAAGGCCGATGGGTATCAGGACACGGCCTGATACCCATCGGCGGATGTGCCCATCGGGGTGCTACTTGGCCTCAGCCTCGACGTTGTCCTTGTTGTAGATCGAGAAGGGGCCCATGAGGACGCGCAGGCCGACGGGGCGGGTGGGGTCTTTCTCGATGGTGTAGGTGCCCATGCGGCCGGCCTCGAAGCGTTCGCCGATCTCGCCCTTGATGGCGCCGGTGGCGAGGAGGTAGGTGACGTAGTAGGTCAGGTAGCCGAGGTCGGTGAAGCTCCAGAGGGCGAACTCAGGGGCGCAGCCGTTGAGGGTGTAGGAGACCATCTCGACGGGCAGGCCGAGGCCGGAGACCTTGACCTTATCGCAGAGGCCCTCATCCTGCATGGCCTTGGAGGCGGCGGCGATGCCGATGGTGGTGGGGGCCATGATGAGCCTCATGTCGGGGTACTTGTCGACGAGGGCGAGGGCCTGGCGGTAGGAGTCCTCGAACTGGTCATTGCCGTAGACGATGTCGAGGAGCTCGAGCTTGGAGTACTTGGGGTCGGTCTTGAGCACCTCTTTGAAGGCGGCGATCCAGGCGTTCTGGTTGGCGGCGTCTGGGGAGGCGGAGAGGATGGCCAGCTTGCCGCCGCCCTCGCCGAGGATGTGGAGGGCCATTTCGGCCATGACGCGGCCGGTCTCGTTGAAGTCGACCTGGGCGACGAAGACCTGCTCGCCCTCAGCGGAGGGGATGGGGGAGTCCCAGGTGACGACGGTGATGCCGGCCTCGCGGGCCTTCTTGACGGCGGGGACGATCTGGTCGCCGGCGTTGTTGGAGATCATGATGGCGTTGACGCGCTGGGTGGTGGCGGCGGTGATGATCTCGATCTGGCCGGCGACGCTGTTCTCAGGCGTGGGGCCGAGGAACTGGAGCTGGCCGGGGTTCTGAAGCTCCTTGTGGGCCTCCTGAGCGCCGGCATAGGCCTGGTCGAAGACGATGTTGCCCAGGAACTTGGGCAGGAGCACCATGTCCACCTTCTTGCCCGGGGTTGCCTTTACCGGCCCGGCCGCTTTGGTCGGCGCCGCGGTTGGGGCTTGGGTTGGCGCCGCGGTCGGCGGTTGGGTCGGTGCCTGGGTCGGCGGTTGGGTTGGCGCAGGCGTGGCGGCCGGCGCACAAGCGGTGAGCACCAGGCTCAGGATCACTAGTACAGCGATGAGACGCATGGCAATCGCTTTCATACTTACTTCCTCCTTCTCCTTAACTCATGGTGTGGTGGACCAATTCTCGCGATGGTATACTGACTGTTGGCGTTCTCACTTGCTCTCCGCTTTCACCTCCTTTCTCTCTGCAGGGGCTGTCTGTTCCGCAGCCAAACGAGCGAAACGCCGGCGATTCAGTTCAGCCCGCACCCGGCCGGCCAGGTTGGGCACGAGCACCGAGAAGATCAGTAGCGCGCCAATCACGCCCGTTTGCTGCTGCAGGGTGATATTGGCGAGCGACATGCCGTTACGCAGGTTCAGGACCGTCAGGATGGAAAGCAGGACACCGATCAGGGAACCAGAACCGCCGAAGATGTTGACCCCGCCCAGAAGGACCATGGTGATGATTTCCAGCTCGAAGCCTTCGGCGGTGCTGGAGCGCATGGCGCCCAGGCGGGCGGCATAGAGCACGCCGGCCAGCGCGGAGATAAGTCCCGAGGTGGCAAAAAGGATCAGCTTGATTTGTTGAACCTTGACGCCCGAGAAGCGCGCCACCTCCCGGTTGTTGCCGATGACATACACGTAGCGGCCGAAAGCGGAATGATGCAGGACGATATAGGCGAAGATCAAGAGGACGAAGAAGATAATCAGCGAAAGCGGGAACGGACCGAGGATGGCGTCCTGGCCGAGATGGTTGATCCAGGCCGGGAAGTTGGTGATGGAGCGGTCCTCGACCATGACCCAGACCAAGCCGCGGAACATGATCATGCCGGCCAGGGTCACGATGAGGGAGGAAAGCCTGGCATAAGCGATCCAGAGGCCGTTCCACAGGCCGCAGAGCAGGCCCGTGACCAGTGCGGCGGCGATGGCGTATTCCCCCCGCACCCCCATTTCCAGCAGGCGTCCCAGCACGCCGGCGCAGAGACCCATTACCGAGGCTACCGACAGGTCAATCTCGCCGTTGATGATGATGAAGGTCATGATGAGCGCCACGATGATTTTTTCGGCGTACAGGTAGAAGACGTTGATCTGATTGCCGACCGTGAGATAGGCCGGCACGCGGGTGGCGTTATAGAGCAGGATGGCCAGGAACACGAAGAATAGGATGGCCTCCCACGAGCGCAGGAACTGCATCCGACGGAGGGATGCCAGACGAGAGCTTTGCATGGATATCTTCCTCCTCGTCTCGTTGATTCAGTAGTCCGCTTGCTTCTCCGAACGATTACGCCTGCGGCGAGGAGCTGGTCTTCGATTCCGCCAGCTCCATGGTCATGGCGGCGGCGGCACGTGCCCACATCAGGCGCAAGCGGGCCATGATGGCGCTGTCCGTCGCGACGGCGAGCAGGATGAGCAAGCCAAGGATGGCGTTGCGCCAGAACTCGCTGATGGCCGGCCAACGCCGCAGGCTGTAGTCCAGGGTCCCGATGAGCGTTGCACCGAGGAAGGCGCCGATGGCTGTGCCTGTTCCACCAAAGATGTTCACGCCGCCCACCACCGCGGCCGCAACGGCATCAAATTCCAACCCCACGCCGGCGAGGACCATCAGGTTCCCATACTGGAGCAGGAACAGGTAGCCGCCCAGGCCGGCCAGCGCGCCGCCGATCAGATAGGCGATAAAGACGATGCGCTGGGCAGGGAAGCCGGCGATGCGCGCTGCCTCGGGGTTAGAGCCGATGGCGTACAGCCGGCGGCCGTACGGCAGATATGTCAGTATCAACTGGAAGATGATGACCACCAGGATGGCAATGCCCACCATTACTCGAAAGTCGAGATCGCCCATCTTAAAGATGCTCCAGCTTGCAAACTGGCGCGCCCAAAGGGGCAAGCGGTGGGCAGAGACGATGCCGCCCTCTGGGGCGGAGTAGAAGACAATGGCGGTGCGGTAGATGGCCATGGTGCCGAGCGTGGTAATGATGGCCGGCACCCGACCGTAGGCGATAATGAGACCGTTGATCAATCCCATTGCAGTGCCCACCGCAATGGCGATAAGCGCCGCCGGCACCGGGCCGATCTCGTGGTGATACGAGAGCTGGACACCCAGGAAAAAGGCGCAGAACCCAACGATAGAACCCAGCGAGAGGTCAATGTTGCGTGTGATGGCCACCAGCGTCTGGGCCATGGCGACCACTGCGATAATCGCAATGCTGGTGGAGATGCGGACAAAGGTGCGCCCGGTGTAGTAGTCCTTCAGAAAGGCGCCGAAGCCCAGTACGATGATGACGATTAGGAAAAGCGTGACCAGCTCGCGAACCTGTTCGGGCCGAAGGATGCGCGTGATGAATTTCATGCCTGTCTCTCCAGAATCGCTTCGGGATGACCCATGGCGGCGGCCATGATTTTCTCCTGGGTGGCTTCCTCGCGGGTGTAGATGCCCATCTGCCGGCCCTCATGCATGACCAGAATGCGGTCGCTCATGGCCAGCACTTCGGGTAGGTCAGACGAAATCAGGATGATGCCGATGCCCTGGGCGGCAAGGTCATTGATCATGTGGTGGACTTCCACCTTGGCGCCCACGTCAATGCCGCGGGTCGGCTCATCCAGGATAAGCACCTTCGGTTGGACGTTCAGCCACTTGCAGAGGAGCACCTTTTGCTGGTTCCCGCCGGAAAGGCGCTCCACGGTATTCATCACCGACGGGGTCATGATATTGAGCCGCCGGCGAAATTCCTCCGCAACCTCCATCTCCTTCTGCCGCTGGATGAGTCCGAGTCCGTTCACATACTTGGGCAGGGTAGGGAGTGTGATGTTGGCGCAAATGGGCATGGGCATGACTAAGCCGAACTTGCGGCGGTCCTCGGTGACGTAGGCGATGCCAAGTTCCATGGCCTGCTGGGGAGAGCGGATGTGGACGGACTTGCCGTCAATGACGATTTCGCCGGCATCGGCTGGCTCGATGCCGAACAGCGCCAACGCCACATCGGTGCGGTGGGAGCCGACCAGGCCGGCGAACCCCAACACTTCTCCCCGATGAAGATCAAAGTTGACATCAGTGAAAACGTTGTGTTTGGTGAGACCCCGCACGGACATGACCAGTTCGCCAAGCCGTACAGAGCTCTTGGCAAAGAATTCTTCCACCTCACGCCCGACCATATCCCGAATGACCTGCTCGACAGTCGCCTCACTGCGCGGCCGGGACGAGATAAGCTTGCCATCCCGCAGAACGGTGATGCGGTCGGCGATGTCAAACACCTCTTCCAGCCGGTGGCCGATGAACAGTACTGCAATGCCGCGGTCGCGCAAGGAGCGCACCAGCTTGAACAACTGCTGGACCTCATGCAGGGAGAGGGCAGAGGTAGGCTCGTCCATGATGAGCACGCGCACATCCAGGGATATGGCGCGGGCAATTTCCACGGTCTGCTGTTGCGCCACGGTCAAGCCCTGGGCGGACTGGCGCACATCCATGACCACACCGAGCTTGGCCAGGATTTCCCGGGCGTCCTGGTACATCTTGTTCCAGCGGACAATGGGGCCGCGAGAGCGATGGCTGATGAAGATGTTCTCCGCCACGTTCAGGTCAGGGAAGATCATGGGTTCCTGATAAATGGCGGCGATGCCGAGGGCCTGGGCCTCCTGGGAGTTGTGGATGACCACCGGCCGGCCTTGCACCAGGATTTCGCCCGTGTCCGGCTGATGGACGCCGGTGGCGATTTTGATGAGGGTGGATTTGCCGGCGCCGTTTTCCCCCACCAGCGCGTGGATCTCCCCAGGGTAGATGGCCAGAGAGACGTCATCCAGCGCCTGAGTCATGTCGAATCGCTTGGAGATATGCCGCAGTTCTAGAATCGGTTCCGTCATGGCATTTCCTCTTGGGCAATAGGTAATTCGTACACGGCAGAATCAACATCCTGTGGGTAGTACAAGTTGATGTTCTCGCGAGAGATGAAGACGTGCTCGTTGAAGATGGCCGGCGGGACCGGCTGGCCGGCCAGGATTTTGCCGGCGATTTCCACCAGCTTGGGACCGTAGCGCTCGGGCCAGTACGCCGTGGAGCCGATGATGCGAGAATGGGGATCACGAATCTCGCGGCGCACCTGTCGGTCGGCACCCTGTCCCACTATCACAAGGTCCTCTTCGCGCCCAAGTTTGCGGGCGGCGCGCACGGCGCCCATTGCCGCCTCATCGTTGAAGCAGAGCACTGCGATGTGGTGTACGTCCGGCAGGCGTTGTAGGACCTGTAAGATCTGCTCCTCGCTCATCAGACAGTTGTTGCCGCAGTTGACAGTGAGGATGCGCTCCGCAGGCATAGGCCCCAAGATTTTCTGGAGGCCGTCGAGCTGGCCCTGCATGCGTGCGGCGGGGAGCTTGCCGGCGCGCGGCTCCTCCAGCATGATAATCTGCTCCAAATGGCCGTTCCAGTGCCGCAGGATCCATTCTCCTACCGCCAGGCCGGCCAGGTGGCCGGCGCGGTAGTTGTCCACGCCGAAGAAGGTGGCTCCCACAATGGGGATGTCGACGGCGATGACGGGGATACCGGCGCGCTGGAACTTGTCCATCAGCAGTGGGCCGGCATGTTCGTCCAGGTGGTATTCGATGACCAGATGGACGCCGGCGGCGATCAGCTCGTCCGAGACGCGCAGGGCGACGTCGGTGTCCAACTGGTTGTCCCGTGCGATCAGCTCCATGTCGGGGGCGGTCTGGATGGCTCGCTCCAGCCCGCGGCGCACGTCTGCGGCGAAGGGCAGGGCGTCGCTGAGGTTGGCGAAGCCGATCTTGTAGCGTTTCGGTCTGGGCGGGTGCCGGCTGGGGGAATAGGTGGACGCACTTTCTTCGCCGCATACCGTGAGCTGGACCGAGGTCTGACGCAGTTCTTCGACGAAGGAGGGGGCGATCTGGTCATCGGTGAAAATGTGGGCGATCTGGTCAATGGTGGCGAACGAGGTGAGGTCCACCCGGCCGAATTTGCTGGAATCGATCAGCGCCACCACCCGATCCGCGCTTTGGATCATCAACCGCTTCAATTCGATTTCGGGCAGGTCCACTTCGGTAAGGCCGGCGGATACCGAAAATCCCGTGCATGAGACGAAAGCGGTGCGGGCGTGGAGGTTGCGCACGATCTGCTCGCCCAGACTGCCGCCCACCGAGGTCCCATCGGGCCGCACCTTGCCGCCGATGAGGATAACCGTGTGGGTGAGGTTCTTGGCGAGGGCAAGGGCGATCTCGATGCCGTTGGTGATCACCGTCAGGTTCTTGCGCTTCTGCAGGTACGGGACCATGGCATAGACGGTAGTGCTGGCGTCGAGCATGATGGAATCGCCGTCCTCAACCAGTTCGGCGGCCCAGCGGGCGATGCATTCTTTGGCGCGCACATTCGTGCGAGCGCGAGCCGCAAATGTGGGGCTGATGAAGGTGTGATGGTCGGGGACGATGGCGCCGCCGCGCACGCGCTGAATCTTGCCGGCGCTTTCGAGCGCCTTCAGATCGTTGCGAATCGTGCCCTCCGATACACCAAGCATTTGGGCCAACTCACTCACCGTGATGCCCGGTGTCTGGCGCAGTAATTGTAAGATACTCGCCTGCCGTTCGAGAGGGAGCACCGCGACCGTCCGCCAGTGTTATGATTGCGCAAGATTGTTGAAAATTGTCGAAGTGTTGTTGAAGATTGCTAATTACAGCATAGCAGATTTTTGTTTGTTTGTCAAGAGCTTGCGCAATATTTTCGGGACGAATTTGCTCCGGTGCTCCCTCGGTACGGTTCAGAATGCCGGCACTGCCGGCACGGCTCAGCCGCCGGCGTTCAGCGGGTAGCGCGCCATGATGGCGCACAGCTTGTCATACGCTTCGTCCCAGCCGGCGGTCCCTGCCGGCTCATACACCGTCAGCGGGAAAGAGTTGCGGATCAGCTCGCGCCCCTCGGCCACATTGTGCAGTGTCCCCATGGCGATCATCTGCATCATGATGTTGCCCAGGGCAGTGGCCTCGATGGGGCCGGTATAGACCGGCCGGCGCAGGGCGTCCGCCGTGAACTGCGAAAGCAGACGGTTCTGGGTCCCGCCCCCGACGATGTATATCGTTGGAAGCCGGTAGCCGAGCATTTCCTCCAGGCGCTCCAGCACCCAGCGGTACTTGAGCGCGATGCCCTCCAGCGCACAGCGGATAACCGCCCCTTTGTCCTGCGGGATGGGCTGGCCGGTCAGTGCGCAGAAGCGGCGGATGCGCTCCGGCATATCGCCGGGCTTGAAGAACTCGGGGTAGTCCGGGTCAATGACTGCCAGGAAGGCCGGCGCCTGGCTGGCCATCTTCACCAGCTCCTCGTAGGAATAGGACTCGCCCTGCTGTGCCCAGGTGCGCCGGCATTCCTGCACCAGCCACAGCCCCATGACGTTTTTGGAGAAGCGGAAGGTGCCGGCGACGCCGCCTTCGTTGGTGAAGTTGTTGCGCAGACTCTCCGGAGTGATGATGGGATGCGTGGCCTCGGTGCCCATCACCGACCAGGTGCCGGAGCTGATCCAGACGAAGCGGGATTCCACCGCCGGCACTGCGGCGACCGCGGAACCGGTGTCGTGACAGGCCGGCGCGATAACTTCAGGGCATTGGGCCTCGTCTATGCCCAGTTCCTCTCGGACCGCCGGCGTCAGCTTGCCCAGCCTTGTGCCTGGCGGAATAATGGCCGGGAAGATGTGCTTGGGAATGCCCATGCGCTCCAGCAGGTCCCAGGCCCAATCACCCCGGCGCGGGTTGTAGAACTGCGTGGTAGTGGCATTGGTAAATTCGCACACCTTTTCGCCGGTGAGCCAGTAGTTGAGCAGGTCTGGGATGGTCAGGAAGGTATGGGCGATTTCCAGCGCCGGCGATTTCGCCACCACCATGGCCAGGAGCTGGTACAGGGTGTTGAGCTGGAGGAATTGAATGCCGGTCTGCTCGAAGATTTCGGCACGCGGGACGCGCCGGCAAGCCTCCTCAATCATGCCGTCGGTGCGGCTGTCGCGGTAGTGATACGGGTTGCCGATGAGCGCGCCGGTGCGGTCCAGCAGACCGAAATCCACCGCCCAGGTGTCAATACCCAGGCTCACTGGCGGGGATTCCGAATCACGGAAGGCCAAGCCGATGGCGCTCTTGACGTCGCTCCAGATGCGCAGGATGTCCCAGTGCAGGCCGTCCGGGAGGCGCACCGGGCCGTTGGGGAAGCGGTGCAGTTCGGAGAGGGAGAGCCGGCCGCCGTCGAAGGATGCCAGCATCGCCCGTCCGCTTTCCGCTCCGATGTCGAACGCCAGATAGGTCTGCGCTGTCATGATGCATCCTCCTTGGTGATATTCCCATCATCACATCAGCAACAGATGCGGCATTTCCACCCACTGGATGATGCGCTGGAGGAATTGGGCGGCCGGCGCGCCGTCCACCAGGCGGTGGTCGAAGGTCAGGCTGAGCCACACCCGATGGCGCACGGCTACCGTTCCTTGGAACACCGCCGGCCTTGGTGCGATTCTGCCAATACCCAGTATAGCACACTGCGGCAAATTGATGATGGGGGTAAAGGCGTCGATCTCGTACATGCCCAGGTTGGTGATGGTGAAGGTGCCGCCGCTCATCTCTTCGAGGGTGAGCTGGCCGGCACGCGCCCGCTCGATCAAGCGCTGTGTCTCGCGGGCGATGTCCGCCAGCCCCTTGCGGTCCGCGTCCCGCACCACCGGCACCAGCAGTCCGCGTTCCGTGTCCACCGCCAGGCCGATGTGCACCTCGTCCCAGAGACGGATGGCCTCCCCTTCCAAGGAGGCATTGAGGCGCGGGAACTGGCGCAGGGCGCGGCCGCAGATGTAAAGGAAGATATCGTTATAGCTGACGGGGATGCCGGCCTGCCGAAGCTGTTCGCGCAGTTCCACCAGTGCCGTCGCGTCGACCTCCGCCATAAGCGTGACCGACGCGGTGGTCTGCCGGCTTTCGAGCATGCGCTGGGCGATGACCGCCCGCGGGCCTTCCAGCGGGATGGCCCGCATGACGGCGGCGGCCGGCGCAGGGGAAATCACGGGAACGGCAGTGGGCGGTGGTGCTGTCACCGCCGCCTGAGACTGCAGATACGCCCGCACGTCCCGCTCGACGATGGCGCCTTGCGGCCCCGTACCGCGCAGTGTCTGCCAGGGGATGTGGTGCTCCTCGGCCAGCCGGCGGGCGCGCGGCGAGATGAAGATCCGTCCGGCCGGCGGCGCCTTCGGTGCTGTTATGGCCGGCGCAGGTTCTGGCGCGGGTGATACGGGAGCGCCGGCAGTTGGTGCTGGCGCAGGCGCCGGCGCGGCTCCTGCCTCTTCCCCTGGTGCGACGATGCGCGCGATCGGAGCGAGCACGCGTATCTTCTGCCCCGGTTGGGCGGTGATATGGCGCAGGATGCCGGAGGCCGGCGCCTCGATATCCAGCGTGGCCTTATCGGTCTCGATGGCGTAGAGCTTTTCCCCCTGGGTTACGGCATCTCCTTCACGCTTGTACCATGTTACCAAGGTGACCGTGTCCACCGTTTGTCCCAGGGGTGGGACGAGCACATCCATTGCCATGGGCATTCCCTCAGAGTATGGATTTCACGGCTTGGACGACGCGCTCGGCGCTGGGCACGTAGAACTGCTCCATCGGCGGCGAGAAGGGCGGCGGTGTGTCCGGCGCGCTGACGCGCACGATAGGCGCGTCGAGCCAGAAGAAGGCCTCCGCCGCCACCATAGCGGCGACATCGGCGCCCCAGCCGCCGGTGTAGTTGTCTTCCTCGACGATGACCAGCCGGCCGGTCTTGCGCACGGAGTCGAGGATCAGCTCCTTATCCAGCGGCACTAACGTGCGCGGGTCAATCACTTCCGCCTCGATGCCCTCTTTGGCCAACAGTTCGGCGGCCTCCAGGGCGCGGTAGACGGTCAGGAGCTTCCCTATGATGGTCACATCCCGGCCCTCGCGGCGGATGATGCCCTTGCCGATGGGCACGAGGTATTCTTCCTCGGGCACCTCGCCGACCGGGCTGAGGGCGCCGCGTTCGGCGCGCGGGCCTTTACTGCCGTAGAGCAGTTTGTGCTCGAAGATAATCACCGGATTGTCATCGCGCACGGCGCTCTTCAGCAGGCCTTTGGCATCATAGGCGGTGGCCGGCGCGACCACTTTCAGGCCCGGGATATGGGTGAAGAATGCCTCCAAGCTCTGGGCGTGCTGAGCGCCGCGGCCGGTGGCCCCGACAGGGGCGCGGATGACGATCGGGACCTTGACTGTGCCGCCGGACATATAGGTCATCTTGGCGGCCTGATTGGCGATCTGGTCCATGGCGCAGAAGAGGAAATCGCCGTATTGCACGTCGGCGATGGGGCGCAGGCCGGCCATGGCCGCGCCGATGGCGACACCGATCAGCCCGGTTTCGGAGATGGGGGTATCCAGGATGCGCTCATGCCCGAATTCCTCGGAGAGGCCCAGAGTGACGGTGAAGGCGCCGCCAAAGCCGCCAGGGATGCCGATATCTTCCCCGATGCAGAAGACGCGCGGGTCACGGCGCATTTCCTCACGAATCGCTTGGCGCAGAGCTTCGGCAATGGTCATCATGGCCATGGCTCATCCCTCCTCCGTCCAGAACACATGCTGGAGGGTCTCCTCGGGTTCGGGCAGGGGGCTTTCCTCGGCGAAGCGCACCGCCTCATCAATGAGCGCCTGGACTTCCTGTTCGATGGAGGCCAGGGTCTCATCGGTGGCGAGGCCCAGCTCTTTGAGCCGGCCGGCCAGCCGGGGGATGGGGTCGCGCTTGGCCCACTCCTCCTCTTCCTCGCGAGAGCGGTAGGTGCGCGGGTCACTGCGGGAGTGGCCGCACAGCCGATACGTCTTGGCCTCGATGAGCGTCGGCCCCTCGCGGCGCCGGGCACGGGCGATGGCCTCGCCGGCGACCCGGTACACCGCTTCCACGTCATTGCCGTCCACGACCACGCCCGGCATGCCGTAGGCGGCGGCGCGGTCCGCCACGTTCTGGATTTTGAACGCTTTCGAGAATGGTGTCGAGGCGGCGTACAGGTTGTTCTCACAGACATAGACCACCGGCAGGTCCCAGATGGCGGCCATGTTCATGGCCTCGTGCACCGCGCCCTCATTGGCGGCGCCTTCGCCGAAGAAGCAGACGCTGACGCGGTCTTTGTCGAGCCATTTGGCGGCCAGGGCGGCGCCGGCGGCCAGCGGCGCGTTGGCGCCCACAATGGCGACGGCCGGGAACATGCCTACCCGCACATCGCCCACGTGCATAGAGCCGCCCTTGCCCTTACAGCACCCGGTGCGCTTGCCGTACAGCTCCGCCATGATGGCGCGCGGTTCCACACCTTTGGCGATGGCGTGGCCGTGCGGCCGGTGGGTGCTGAAAAGGTAGTCGTCGCGGCGCAAGTGGGCGCAGACGCCGGCGGCCACCGCCTCCTGCCCGATGTACAGGTGCAGGGTGGATGGAATGCGCCCCTGCATGAACAGGTAGTTGCACCGCTCCTCAAAGCGGCGGATGGTCAGCATAGTGCGGTACAGTTGAAGCAGAGGAATTTCTGAGCCGCTCATTGATTGCCAAACTCCCTCAGATATTTTTCGGGGCAAATTTAGGATGGAACTCGGGACTGCGGTAGCCCCAAGGGCACTGCGGGCGCTTGCGGATGCCCCAGAGTTCGGCCGCGGCGCGGAATTCTGGATATTTCTCGGCGGCTTCCTGCAGGGACATGCCGGCCAGCACCGCGTCGATGGCCTGGCGCCAGGCCATGGCGCCGGCCTTATAGCCCATGGGGTGGCCGAGCATACCACCGCCGGCCGGCACGATGAAGTCAATGCCGTGCTCCTGGATCAGCACTTCAGCCAGGCCGGGGTACATGCCGGCGGCCGGCATAGGCCACGCCCGCTTGATGTGATAGAACGGCGCCCGCAGGGTCTGGGAAGTGCGCAGTTCCTCTTCCACCGAGCAGACCTGCAGGCTGGACCAGAGGGACGGCGTCAGCATCATGTCCGCGCCGCACAGCCGTGCCAGCTTGGCCAGCACAGTGTAGCTCATGGTCGGGAGCATGCCCAGCATGTGCGAGACATGCCAGAGGATGGGCACATTGATCTCCGGGTCACTGGCGATGACCTTCAGCGTGGACAGGCCGACGGGGTAAGCGAGGAGCAGACCGGTCGCGCCCAGCTTGACGGCGCGGCGCGCCTTTTCGTGCACCCGGTCCACTTCGTCGGTGATGCTAACCATGTAGAGCGTTTTGTGGCCGGTCTCGCGCTCAGCCTTTTCCAGCGCCTTGAGCACTGCCTCCAAGCGTGCCTCGAAGGGGCAGTTCTCCAGCTCACTGCACATCTCGTCGTCTTTATATAAGTCCGCGCCGCCAAGGGCGGTCTGGTAGACCTGGTTGGCGGTTTCCTCTGGGGTCATGCCCATTTTGGGCTTGATGATCTGGAGCACGAGCGGCCGGCCGTACACCCCCAGCTTCTCGCGCAGTCCCTCGATGCCGAACTTAGGACCCTGGAACTTTTGGGCGATGGCCTTGGGGATGAACACGTCCAGCAGGCGCACCTTGTCGCAGAAGGCGAAAATATTGCCGGAAATGGAAAGGAGCATCATCGGCACGTTGACGTGCACGTCCCAGGCGGCGGTGGGGAAGGCGAGCTGGATCACGGCGCGGCGCGTCCCCGGCGGGGAGGGGATTTCGTAGTACCCGAGCACCTTACTGCACAGGCGTTCGCGCACCTCTGGGGTTTCTTCTTTGATGTCCATCCAGGTGGCAGTGGAGCCTTCCAGGGCGAGGCGCTGGACCTGGCCGAGGTGGTCAATGAAGTCCCAATCCGGCCGGCTGTCCTCGATGTAATACGTGCCCACCACAAAGTGGTCCTGGTCGAGGCTTTCCCACATGTAGTTGAACATGTGTGGGTCGTACAGTTCTTTCACCATTGTCGCATCTCCTGAAATAAATTTGGTTCAGCCGAGCAGGGCTTCGCGAATCACGGCCGAGGCTTCCATGGCATCTCCCTTGGCAATGATCTCCGCGATGCGCTCTCTGCCGATTTTGTCCAGCAGTCCGTGCAGGCCCTGTATCCAGCGGATGCTCTCGCCGGCGGCCCGCACGCCGTCCTCGCGATACGGGAAGATGTCCAGCGCGTACCAGCCCTGATAGTTCAGGCGATCCAGCCAATAGAGCAGTTCCAGCATTTCAATCGTGTGCACGGAGCCGACGGTCATGTCATCGTCCCACAGGCGCCAGTTGTCGTTGAAATGCATGTAGAAGAGCTTATTGCCGAAATAATGGAGCAGGGCGGCGGATTCGGCGGCGTTCTCATAGGCCATGAGGGCATGGCCGACGTCAATCATGGCGCCGACGTTCGGCTTATTGACCTTCTGCAGGAGGAGCAAGGTCTTCCCCACCGTGCCGATAAAGCAGTGGGTGCGCGGTTCTTTGGGCTTGTACTCGATGGCGAGCTTGACGTCTGGTAAATATTCAGCGCACTCGATGGTGCCTTCGATAATGCGGTCCCAGGCGGCGAGGAAGTCGGCCTGGAAGGGATAATCGTAGCCATCCTGCCCGAACCAGAGGTCCACAATCTCGCAGTGCATCTGTTTGGCCCATTCCATGGATTTCTTGACCTCATGGATGGCCTGCCGGCGGATCTCCGGGTCGTTCGAGGCGAAGGACCCCCAGCCCCATTTGGCCGATGCCCAGATGTCGGGCGTGACGCAGGTGACCTCTAGGCCGGCGTCGCGAATCTGGCGGTACACGCGCTCGACGTTGTCATCGTTGACGTGCCAGAAGCCCACCACTTCGACCCCGGTCAGGCCCTCCACCCGCGTGGCGGCTTGGATCAGCTCCTCGGTGGTCAGCCGTTTGCCATAGCCGGACAGCACGTAGCGGTCGGCGCAGGCGTTGAAGGTGTTGATGTTGGCCGAAAAACGCAGTTTGGCAGGCATTCGTATTCCTCCTTTCCCGGCGCGCAGTGCGCGCAGTCATGATGGCCGGCCTATCAGCGGGGCCGGGCCAGTGATGCCTTGAACTCGTAGCGGTCGCCGCGCCATACCGCCTCCAGATATTCCACCGGTTCGCCCGTAGCGGCATAGGAGACGCGCTCCATGTACAGGACAGCGGTGCACGGCTTGACCTGCAGAAGCTTACGCTCCTCGGCGGTGGCACAGCGGGCGCGGATGACCTGCTCGCCGCTCCAGAGGCGGAGCTTATAGCGCGTTTCGAGCAGTCGGTAGAGGGAAGCGGAAAGATCGTTGCTTTCCAGATCGGGGCAGAGGCGTGCCGGCAGGTAGGATGTCTGGATGCTGATGGGTTCGTCGTCCACGAGGCGCAGTCGGCGGAGCTGGTAGCACAGGTCGTCTTCGGAGAGGGCCAGGGCGGAAGCGATGTTGGCCGGCGGCGCGATCTTCGCCAGCGAAATCACGCGGGTCGTCAGGTTCCAGCCGCGCGCCCGCATGTACTCGGTGGTGGAGACCAGTTGGGTCACCTCCTGCCCGACGCGGCGTGCGACGGCAAAGGACCCCTTGCCTTTTTCTTTGTAAATCCACCCCTCCCGCTCAAGGATTTCCAGCGCGCGCCGCACGGTGGTGCGTGTAATGCCGTGGAGGGCGGCCAGCTCGTTTTCGGACGGCAGGCGCCACTTTTCGCCAGGAGGTGGTGTGGTGATCTGGCGTTTCAGTATCTCGGCAAGCTGGATGTAATAGGGTGTGGCGCTGTTTTTGTCAATCAGTTCCATTGGCAAGTCCTGCTGGATTGAGGGAGCGGAGAACCATTCTCCCCCCTGTACACTTATGTACTTGTGTACACAAGCTAATATAGCACAATCCCTCGAGGCTGTCAAACTGGCCCAGCGGTTGAACAGGGCTTTTCCATGTTCTAACAAAATGGCAGTTGAAACTGCACCAACGGCTACAAAGTCGGCCTGCGCCGACTGACAAGCCCACGCCGGTAGGCTTCGCCATCGTTGCTACGGCTTCCAGTTGCCCAGAGTGTTATAGCATTGAAAAGCCCTGGCAGTTGAAACTGCGGCTACGCCTGCCAAGTGGCCGAAGCCGGCGGGCAATGGGCCGGCGCCGGCCGGCTTCGCAGTCACTGCCGCGGCTTCAGCCGCCAGGCAGTTTGTTGCGGAAATGGGCCGATTGTGCCACAATAGGCCAGGCCGGCATGCGATACAGCCGGCCGTGAGATGCACTCGGAAAGGCCTCAGCAGTGGATTGGGAACGCTTCCCGCACCGCCGCTACAACCCGCTGACCGACGAGTGGGTGCTGGTGTCTCCCCAGCGCACCCGCCGGCCCTGGGCCGGCCAGGTGGAGCGCCCGCCGGCTGTCTCGCGCCTGGCGTATGACCCGGACTGCTATCTCTGCCCTGGCAACCTGCGCGCCGGCGGCCTCCGCAACCCCCATTATGAGGGCACGTTCGTCTTTACGAATGATTTTCCCGCGCTGGAGCCTGATACTCCCCTCCGAGCTGTCGAAGACCAGCCACTGCTCCGAGCGTGCGGGGAGCGGGGCACATGTCGCGTGCTGTGTTTCTCGCCTCGGCATGATCTCACCCTGGCCGAGATGCCGGCGCCGGCCATCCGCAAGGTGGTGGATGCCTGGGTCGAACAGGTCCTGGAGCTGGGCCAGGAGTACCGCTGGGTGCAAGTGTTCGAGAACAAGGGTGAGATGATGGGTGCTTCGAACCCTCATCCGCACGGCCAGATATGGGCCAGTGCGGGACTGCCGACCCTGCCGGCGAAGGAAGACGCCGCCCAGAGGGCATATCTGGAGGCACACGGCCGGCCGCTTCTGCTGGACTATGCGGAGCTGGAGCTACAGCGTCAGGAGCGGTTGGTGGCGTGGAACGACGATTGGCTGGTCGTGGTGCCGTTCTGGGCGGTGTGGCCCTTTGAGACCATACTGCTACCGCGCCGGCACGTGCGGCATCTGGGGGAGCTGGGGCCGGCGGAACGAGATTCCCTGGCGGATATACTGAAGCGTCTGCTGGTGCGCTATGACAATCTGTTCGAAGCGCCCTTCCCGTATTCTATGGGATGGCACGGCGCGCCGCTGGATGATGCCCATCCGCACTGGCAACTGCACGCGCATTTTTATCCCCCATTACTGCGTTCGGCCCTGGTGCGGAAGTTCATGGTGGGATACGAGATGCTGGCGGAACCCCAGCGGGACCTGACGCCCGAAGAAGCGGCTGTCCGCTTGCGGGAACTGCCGGCACAGCACTATCGGGAGCGCAAGAGTGTAAAGGGAGACCAAAATGGACCTACGGCGGAGAGTGATTGACGCGTTCCAACAAAGGTTCGCCGGCGATCCGACCTGGCTGATTCGCTCTCCCGGCCGGGTCAACCTCATCGGTGAGCACACCGATTATAATGACGGCTTTGTGCTCCCGATGGCCATTGATCGCGCCATCTGGGTTGCCCTGCGCCCGCGCCGGGATGACGTCGTACAGGTGCTGGCGCTGGATTTCGGAGAGGAGGCCGGCTTCCACCTGGCCCATCTGGAGAAAGGAGGGCCGGCCTGGTCGGAGTATCTCAAAGGGGTCGCCTGGGCGCTGTCCGAAGCAGGCTATCGGCTCTGCGGCTGGGAGGGTGTCATTGCCGGCGACCTGCCCATCGGCGCCGGGTTATCTTCCTCAGCGGCGCTGGAGATGGCGGCGGCGAAAGCTTTCTCCACGGCCGCCGGCTGGCCCTGGGACGTGAAGGAGATGGCCCTGCTCGGCCAGAAGGCGGAGAATCAGTGGGTGGGGGTGCAGTGCGGCATCATGGATCAGATGATTTGTGCCGGCGCCGCGGCCGGCCATGCCATGCTGTTGGACTGCCGCACGCTCGAATTTACCCATGTCCCACTTCCCCCTGATTGTATCGTGATAGTGCTGGATACCGGCACCCGCCGGGGGCTGGTGAACTCGGCGTACAATGAGCGCCGCGCCCAGTGCGAGGCGGCGGCCCGGGCGCTGGGCGTGCCGGCCCTGCGGGATGCGGCGCTGGAAGAGCTGGAGCGTTGGGCCGGCCGGCTGGATGAGGTGGTGTATCGGCGGGCGCGGCATGTGGTGGGGGAAAATGCCCGCACGCTGGAGGCGGCGGAAGCGATGCGCAGGGGGGACGCGCGGGAGCTGGGCCGACTGATGAACGCCAGCTATGTCAGCCTGCGCGATGATTTCGAGGTGTCGGGGCCGGCGCTGGATGCCATGGTGGAATGCGCGTGGGAACATCCGGCCTGTCTCGGGGCGCGCATGACGGGAGCCGGCTTCGCCGGCTGTGCGATTGCCCTCGTGGAGGTGTCGGGCGCGGAGGGTTTTGTGAGCAGGGTCATGGACTGTTACCGCCGGCGCACCGGATTGGAACCGCAGGCCTATGTATGCACCGCCAGCGCCGGCGCGAACGTCTTTCGCTGACCGCGTTTGACAATATCAGGATTTTCCCTTATATTGGATGCAAATGTGAGAAACTGCACGTTCTCCGAGTTGCAGGGCCTACGGCCGCCGGGCTATGGACTGCAACCGCAGTACCTCAACGGCGAGGTCAAAGGTGAAGATGGAAACGTCTTCGCCCCCCGTATTTGGAAAGGAGAACGCCTTGCGAGCTGATATCCGCCGGCGTCTCCTCTGCGAAGACGTCGGTTTCTTTTTGCCGGCGGGAATGCCGCCGGCCAGCCAGCACAGGAGGAGGCCACCATCGAAACGCTCCTGCAGGGCCTGCGTCAGGCCGTTTACCTCATTATAAGCTTCAACCCGCAGGTGCTGGAGATAGCCGGCCTTTCCCTGCGTGTCTCCGGTACGGCGCTGGCCATCAGCGTCCTGCTCGGCGTGCCGCTGGGCGCGGCCCTCGGCCTGCGGCGCTTCCCAGGATGGTCTTTCCTGCGGTTGATGCTCTACACTGGAATGGGCCTGCCGCCGGTGGTGGTCGGCTTGTTCGTCTATGTGCTTCTCTCGCGCAGTGGTCCGCTTGGTTCGCTCAACGCTGTGATTATCCCCCGGCTGTTTACGCCGGCGGCCATGATCACCGCCCAGGCACTCATCATTTTCCCCATCGTCACCGGCTTTACCATGGCGGCACTGCTGGGAGTGGACCCTATGCTAAGACAACAGCTTCTCTCGCTGGGTGCCACTCCTTGGCAGGTGACCCTCACACTGCTGGTGGAGGCGCGCGCCGGCATCGCCGCGGCGGTGGCCGCCGGCCTGGGCAGGGCGCTGGCCGAGGTCGGCGCGGTCATGATAGTGGGCGGCAATATTGCCGGCGAGACCCGGGTGCTCACCACGGCTATTGTACTGGAGACCAGCAAGGGGAATTTCGACATGGCTATTGCTCTGGGCATCATTCTGTTGGCCATGGCGCTGGTCATCAACTTCGTGATCCTCCAGCTTGAGGAAAGGTTTATCCGGCCATTATGAGCGAGGCTATTTTCCGACTGCGCAACCTGCGCAAGGAATACCAGCAAAGGGTTGTGCTGGATATCTCCCATCTGGACATTTACCGCGGCGAAATACTGGTGGTGGTCGGCCCGAACGGTTCTGGGAAAAGCACGCTACTGCGCCTGCTGAACTTTCTGGAGCCGGCCACATCGGGAGAAATCGAGTTCATGGGGCATTCCATACTGCCGGGCACGCCGGTGAGTCTGCATCTGCGCCGGCAGGTCACGATGGTGTTCCAACAGCCGGCTCTGCTGAACCGCTCCGTGCTGACCAACGTCGCCTACGGCCGGAAGGTGCGGGGCATGCCAGCCCAGAACGGTGCGATGACGCGCTTGCTAGATCGGCTTGGTCTGGCAGCGCTGGCCGGCAATCATGCGCCCACGCTCTCCGGCGGCGAACGCCAGCGCGTCGCGCTGGCCCGCGCGCTGGCGTTTCAGCCGGCGGTGCTCCTCCTGGACGAACCGACGGCCAATCTTGACCCGTACAACGTCAGTCTCATCGAAGGGTTAATCCGGGACCTGAATCGTGAGCAGGGCACCACAATTGTGCTGGTGACGCATAACGTGTTTCAGGCCCGCCGGCTGGGACATCGGGTAGCGTTCCTGCTGAACGGGCAGGTGGTGGAGATCGCTCCGGCGGAGCAGTTTTTCTCCGCGCCCCAGGATGCTCGCACCCGCGCCTTCCTCAACGGCGAACTGGTCTGGTGAGCCTCCCCTTTCGACATCCTCATCGGAGATGCGTCATGATGATTCGACGCTCTTTTGTCAGCCTAATGCTTCTGCTCACTGCTGTGCTGACGGCCTGCGGCTCGCAGTCCGTGCGGCCGGTGAGCAGTCCATCCTGCTCCTCCATCATCCTGGCGACCACGACCAGTACCGAGAACTCCGGCCTGCTGGATTATCTCCTGCCCTACTTTGAACGCGAGACCGGCATAGCGGTGAAAGTGGTGGCGGTAGGAACGGGTCAGGCACTGAAGCTGGGCGAGGATGGCAATGCGGATGTCCTGCTGGTGCATGCGCCGGCGTTGGAAGATGCGTTTGTGGCCGCCGGTTACGGCGTGGACCGCCAGCCGGTGATGTCCAATGATTTTGTCATCGTGGGGCCGGCCGACGACCCGGCCGGCGTGCGCGGCCTGGGTTCAGCGCCGGAGGCTTTTCTTCGCATTGCGGGATCCCAGGCGGCGTTTGTGTCGCGCGGGGATGAATCGGGGACGCACGTCAAAGAGAAAGAAATCTGGCAGGCCGCCGGCATCGCGCCGGCAGGGCAGTGGTACCGCTCCATCGGGCAGGGGATGGGGCAGACCCTGACCACTGCCGCGGAGATGAGGGCCTATACCCTTTCCGATCGCGCCACCTTTCTCACCATGCAGGCCAAGGGCCTCGCGCTGGAAATCATGCTGGAAGGGGATCAATGCCTTCGGAATCCGTATTCGGTTATCGCGGTCAATCCTCAGCGCTATCCCCAGATATGCTATGGCGGCGCGAAAGCGTTCAGCGAGTGGATCACGTCTCTGCCGGCACAAGAGCTTATCGCATCCTTCGGGAAAGAGGAGTTTGGTCAGCCCATTTTCTTCCCGGATTCGACGGCCTGGCGGCAGGCGCATCCGTAGGGGAGCCTGATGTCAGGGAGCATTATTCGTAGCGATTGCGGTAATACTGCGGAGCTTGACCTGAAGATGGTTTGCCGGAGGCCGGGACTGTGGTCCCCTGATTTGTACAGCTACTACGGGAGCGAACCTGCGGTTGGATGTCCCGATGATCGGGACATTCGGTCCAGTACAACTGCTGATAGAGGAATACAAGGAGGTCTTCTTTGTATGCCGCCAGCTCTGGGGACAGCGCCCAGTAGATGCGGGTACCGCACCCTCGAGGGCAGATCAGCATGCCGATCAAAGGGGGTTGTGCGGCATCGCCCGCGATGCACTGCATCCAGTCGGCCATGTCCTTTCCCAGCGGCTCCCGCGTGACAAGGATGGCGGCATGTTCAGTGATGATCACTTGGGTTGCTCCTGGCCACATTTTCAATGTCAGATCACCGCGGAATCCTTCAGGACTGAAAGCCTGCCGCCGGCGAGCGCGTTCTCAACCCGCCGCACACACCTCCATTATACGAGCGGCAGGATATTGACGTCAATGCTTATGTCTAGTCTTTAAGCTTAAGAAGCCCGGATAAGGCAGAGGAGGGGATAAATGCGCCTTTTTATGCGCAGGGGCGGGGTTTCCGGCCGGCGCCTGATGGGCCTGCTCATCGGCTTGCTGGCCGGCGCGCTCCTGATGCGGTGGCTTCAACCTCGTGCACCAGGTCTACCGTACCGCCGGCGCTGGTGCTCCGCTCTGGCGGATGCCGTAGGGGCTGATACCGCGCACCGGGTGCTGGGGTCTGCCGGCATGCGGTATCATGAGCTGGTGTCTAAAGGGTCCTGTCCGCGACATCCAGTGCTGGCGTATCATCTGCGCTGGCAGATTCTGCCGGCGCTGGCGCTGTATACCGCCCTGCGCGAGCATGGCATGGAGCAGACCCTGGCTTTGCGTGAAGTCGGACGGCTGGCCTGGCTGGAAATCGGCCAGCTGTATCGGCGCGCCACCGGCTGGCTCCGAGCGGTTCCCGATCCATTCCCGACATGGCGTGCGCTGGTGCGGCTGGCCATGCGGACCATTTTCCCGCCGGCCGGCTGGCGCACCGTGCCGGCGGTGGATGACGGCACCTGCTACGGTTTCGATGTGGTGGGGTGCTGGTACCACGAGACGCTCAGCGCGCTGGGCGCGCCGGAGCTGACGGCGGTGTTCTGCAAGATGGACGATTATCTGGCAGGGCTGGTGCCGACGGCGATTGTGTGGTCCAGACAGGGAACCATCGGCACCGGCGCACAGCACTGCGATTTCCGCTGGTGCCGGCGAGATGCTAGCCGGGAATCCTGAAGACCGGCCCGTCCCGGCAGACGAGCTGGTCGCCGCAAGTGCAGGAGCCGCATACGCCGATGCCACAGCGCATGTACGCCTCGCGGCTGAGCTGGGTCGACAAATGGTATTTCCTGGCCAGCGCTTCCAGCGCATCGAGCATGCCAGCCGGCCCACAGGCATACAGGGCGTCCGGCGCGGCGCGCTGGAGCAGTTCCTCGACGGCCAGGGGAGCCAATCGCGGCGGCTGGCCGTCGGAACCATCGTCCGTGCAGGTCAAGACTTCACAGCCCAGCCGGCGAAACTCTTCCACCAACAGCAGGTGCTCGCGCGAGCGTGCCGCGACGAGGACAGTGATCCTTCGGCCGTCTTCCCGGGCGCGCCGCGCCAGGAAGACCAGCGGGGCCGCTCCGTAGCCGCCGGCGGCCAGTAGGAGATGCCGGCCCTCGAGCGAAAAGCCTTGTCCGAACGGTCCGCGCAGCCACAGCCGGCTTCCCACATCCAAAAGGTGCATCGCCCGGGTAAAGCGGCCGACCTCGGCGATGGCCAACGTCACGGGGTTCGCGTTCATCAGGCTGAAGGGCTTTTCGTCAATGCCCGGCAGCCAGACCATGACGAACTGGCCGGGGTATGCATTCAGGGAGCCGTCCAGCACGAAGCGCTTGACCGCCGGCGTCTCCTGCCGCACCTCGCGAATGGTCATGGGGATGGGAAGCTCAGGATTCCATGTGCCGTCGCGCATGTGCCAGCCCCCGGATTTCGTTGAGGGATGCATAGCCGTGAGATGTCAGGAAGTCCCGCACCTCGCCGGCGATGCGGGAGAAGACTGCCGGCCCATCCTGGATCACCGCCGAGCCGATGCCGACTGCGGTGGCGCCGGCCATGATCATCTCGATGACATCGCGCCCGCAGGTCACGCCACCCGTCCCGATGATGGGCACGTGCAGATGCGCCCATAGGTCGTACACGATGCGCACAGCAATGGGCCGGATGGCCGGCCCCGAAACGCCCCCGACCCGGTTCGCCAGGATAGGCCAGCCGCTTTCGATATCAATGATCATCCCCGGCCCTAGGGTGTTGATGGCGGTGAGACCGTCCGCGCCGGCGGCAATCACTGCCTTCCCAATGGCCACTACGTCCGTGACGTTGGGGGAGAGCTTGACCAGCAGGGGACGGTCGCAGACGGGGCGCGCGGCGCGGGTGACCTCCGCCGCGGCTTCGGGATCGAGGGAGAACGGCCGGCCGAACTCCGCCTCCACATTCGGGCAAGAGATGTTCAGCTCCACCAGGTCAGGCTCTGCCTGACAGACCCGGCGGGTTACCTCTGCGAACCCTTTGACCGAGTCAGCGAAGACGCTGGCGATGAGCGGGACGCCCAAGGGCTGGAGCCGCCGGCGCGCTTCCCGCAGGATTTCGACCGCCTCGTCAATGCCCGGGTTCGCCAGCCCGACGGCGTTGATAAGCCCCGGCCCCCAATCGAGCACGGTGGGATTGGGATGGCCGACGCGCGGCTCCGGCCCACAGGATTTGCAGGTCACGGCGCCGGCGCCGTTCTTCGCCACCCGCTCCATCAGCTCGGCGGTCGTGCCCAGGATGCCCGATGCCAGCACCAGCGGGTTGGGCAGGGGCACGCCGCATAGGTTCACGCGGAGGTGAGGCGTGAGCTGTTCAGCCATGTCAGCACCTTCTGGCGCTCGCCGGCGTCGATGCGGCCGTGCCGCAGGAGGATGTCCAGCATCTGCGTCAGGGTCAGCACGGCATGCAGGCGCACCCCGCGCGCCGCCAGGTCTTCTCGGCCGCCGGACTGCCGGTCAATGAGCACGACGACATCTTCCACGACCAAGCCGGCGTCGGTGAGGGGCTGGATGGCCTCGAACTTGCTGGCGCCGGTGGTGATCAGGTCATCCAGCACCACCACCCGCTCGCCGGCGCGGTATTCCCCCTCGATGGCCTGGCGGGTGCCGTATTCCTTGACCTCTTTGCGCGGGTAGATCATGGGCCGGCCGGTGCGCAGGGAAACCGCCGTGGCGATGGGCAGGGCGGCATAGGGGATGCCGGCGATGCGGTCGAAAGTCAGCTTCTCCAGCAGATGGGCGTAGGCGCCGGCGACCTCGTCCAGCAGGCGTGGGTACGAGGCCAGCCGGCGCAGGTCAATGTATATGGGCGAGACCAGGCCGGACTTCAGGGTGAATTCCCCGAAGCGCACACAGCCGGCGTCGAACAGCCCCAGGGCGATACGCTCCGCCGGCAGGGAGCCGCGCCGGGCGTTGATGCGTTCGCGCAGTTCTAGGGCGGCCTGCCGTGGGTCCGGGGCACCGATGATGCCGCGCGAGGAATTGACGATAAGGCCGAGGCCGTCGGGCCGCAGGCCGGCGTCCAAGCTGGCTTCCAGGTCGCCGCCCTGGGCACCCACGCCTGGCAGAAGCACCCATGCCTGCGGCAGTATCTTGCGCACGGCTTTCAGACGGTCGGGGTAGGTGGCACCGACGACGACACCGACGTTGTTAGCAGGGGACAGGCCGGCGACCATCTCTGCCACGCGCTCGAAGAGGGGCTTTCCTTCGCAGGAGAGCATTTGCAGTTGCTCTGCGCCAGGATTGGAGGTGTGGCACAGCACGAACACCCCTTTATCCCGATAGCGGAGGAAGGGCTCCAGGCTGTCGGCGCCCAGGTAGGGGTTGACAGTGACCGCGCCGGCGCCCCATACCTCGAAAGCCGCCCGCGCATAGGCCTCGGCGGTGCTCCCGATATCGCCGCGCTTGACATCCAGGATGACCGGCACTGCGCCGCCGATATAGTCAATGGTGCGTTGAAGGGCCTGGAGGCCTTCCAGCCCCAACGCCTCATAGAAGGCGAAGTTGGGCTTATAGGCGCAGACCAGGTCGCGCGTCTGGTCAATGATGTAGCGGTTGAAGGCGAACACGGCATCGGGCCGGCCGCGGAAGCGCTCCGGGATATGCTCCATCTGCGGGTCCAGCCCCACGCATACCAGCGATTGGTTGCGCAGAGTGACCTCTTCCAACTGCTGGAAAAACCCCATGGGCCTTCTCCTCTTGGATTACGCTTTGCCCAGAACGGCCGCCAGCAGGGCCATGCGGATGTACATGCCGTTTTCCATCTGGCGGAAGTAGGCCGCGCGCGGGTCGTCATCCACGCGCATATCAATCTCGTACACGCGCGGCAGGGGATGCATCAGGATCATATCCTGCTTGGCCTTGGACATGACCTCCGGGTCAATCACGTAGTAATCCTTGACCCGCTCGTACTCGTCGGGATCGTCGAAGCGCTCCCGTTGGACGCGTGTCACGTAGAGCACATCCACCTTGCTGATGACGTCATGCACATCCTCAAACTCGTGATAGGTATGGCCGGACTGGCGGAGCTCCTGCAGGATTTCCTCCGGCATGCGCAGGATTTCGGGCGAGACGAAGTAGAACTCGGTGTCATAGAGGCTGAGCAGACGGGTGAGGGAGTGTACGGTGCGGCCGTACTTCAGGTCGCCCAGCATGGCGACCTTCAGCCCGTCCAGACGCTTCAGCTCGTCGGCGATGGTGTACAGGTCCAGCAGGGCCTGGGTGGGGTGCTCGCCGGGGCCATCGCCGGCGTTGATGACCGGCTTGCGCGCCGCCTTGGCCGCAATGGCGGCGGAACCGACCTCCGGGTGGCGGATGACGATGACGTCGCAGTAGCTCTCCAGCGTGCGCACCGTGTCGGGGAGCGATTCACCCTTGGTCACGGAGGAGTAGCGCACCTCATTGATGGCGATGACGCGGCCGCCCAGGCGCAGCATGGCGGCTTGGAACGAGGAGCTGGTGCGGGTGCTTGGCTCATAGAAGAGATTAGCGAGGATTTTGCCGTCCAGCAGGTTGGCCTTGCCGAAGCGCTTGACCAGGGCGCGCATTTCATCAGCCACGCCCATAATGTAGGTCAAGAGCTGGCGATTGAACTGCTTCACCGAAAGGATGTCCTGTCCGTACAAGCCGTTGTTGACGTTATCCGCCGGCACGGCGGCTTGGTGCGGGTCCTTCATATCATACGACTGATACAACATGGTCCACCTCCTTTATGCGTTGTTTGCGTATCGTCCTGTCCTTGATGGTTTGCGCCGGCTCAGCCGGCGAATAGGTTCCGGCCAAATCCGGCCGGGACAAGCACCTGCCCATCCTCGTAGGCCAGGGTGCCGCGCAGCCACACACGGCGCACCCGGCCGCGCACCTTCATGCCGGCGAAGGGGCTCCAGCCGCATCGGGTGTGCAGGGCTTCATCGGTGATCTCCCATTCCGCGTCGGGGTCAATCTCCGCTTCAGCGGCCGGCATGGGGAGGTGATAGATGTGCGCCGGCGCGTGATGCAGGCGCTGTACCACGTCCTGCATGCTCAGGCGTCCTTCGCTCACGGCGGTCAGAAGTAGCGGCAGTATGGTTTCCAGCCCTGGCACGCCGGGCGGTGGGTTCTCGCCCAGCTTTTCCTGGCGGGTGTGGGGGGCGTGGTCGGTGGCGAAGCAGTCGATGACGTCCAGGTTTTCCCACAGCGCGGCGCGGTCCCGCTCGGTGCCCAGCGTCGGCCTCATGAATCCGAAGGGGCCCAGCCGGCTGGCGTCTGCCTCGGTGAGAAACAGGTGGTGCGGTGTGACCTCGCAGGTGATGGGAGCGCCGGAGGCCTTACTGCGGCGGATGAGCGCGATCTCCTCCGCCCGGCTCACATGGCAGAGATGGGTGGGCTGGTCATAGGCACGCGCCAGGGCGATGGCCGCCGCCAGCATAGGGCCTTCGGCATGGATGGCGATGGGGCCGGGGCCGCGCCAGCGTTGAAAATGGGCGATCATAGCCGGCAGGTCGTTCATCAGGAGCGGCCCGTAGGTATGGCCCAGGTACATCTTCAGGCCGGCCGCTCGGCTCCCCAATGCAGAAGCCTCACTGGCGTTGTCCGGGCCAGCGCCAAGGAAAAGCCCGAAATCGCAATGTGCTTTCTCTTCTGCGATTCGGGCTTTTTCCTGCAAAGCCGCTTCGTGCACTGTCGGGGGGCTGGTATTGGGCATATCCAGTACCACGACAATGCCTCCCGCCAGCGCCGCTCGGGTGCCGGTGGCAAAATCCTCTTTGTGGGTCCCTCCGGGGTCCCGGAAGTGGACATGGACGTCAGCTAAGGCCGGCAGGATGATCGTTCCCATCGGGTATTGCTCTGCTCCTCGTGGGCCTGCCTGTCACAGGGCGCAAAAAAACGCTCAAGAGAAACAATTATCCCTTGAGCGTCGTCGCTAACCACCGAGCTTGTGCAGGTATTTTTCGCAAGCCCATGCGCGTACAGGACATGGCCTGGCCTCACGGCATTTTCGCCCATTATACATGAGATTGGGTATGCGTCAAATTGTCCATACTTGCTCGCGTTGACCAAATGGCCGGCGTGGATTACAATGCATTCCGCATCTTGGTGTGTTGGCGAGGAAGGTCCGATGTCGGTCACGCCCATGCGCCGGCAGTATCTCAATATCAAGCGCCAGTACCCCGACGCCATCCTGCTTTTCCGGCTGGGGGATTTTTACGAGACCTTCGACGACGACGCGCGCATCGTCTCGCAGGTGTGCGACATCGTGCTCACCTCGCGGCCGGTAGGGGGTGATAAGCGGGTGCCCTTGGCCGGCGTCCCCTATCATGCCCTCGAGAGCTACCTGGCCAAACTGCTGGCCGCCGGCTACAAGGTCGCCATCTGCGAGCAGGTCAGCGACCCCAACGGGCGCGAGCTGGTGGAGCGGGAGGTGGTGCGGGTGGTGACGCCCGGCACGGTGATCGAGCCGGCCCTCCTCCCGGAGCGGCGCAACAATTACATCGCCGCGGCGCTCCTGGAAGGGGAACGGGCCGGCCTGGCCTATGCTGATATCACCACCGGGGAATTCGCCACCACGCAGATGGAAAGCCGCGATATCCTCCAGCGCCTGATGGAAGAGCTAACCCGCCTCCAGCCGGCGGAACTGCTGTGGCCGGCGGACAGCCCATGGCCGGCGGCATTTCAACTGCTGACCTCGACCCGCACCGATCAAGATGCCTGGCACTTCGATGAGGAGACCGCCCGACGCGCTCTGATGGATCATTTCGACGTCTCGTCGCTGGCCGGCTATGGCTGTGAGGGCCTGCCGCTGGCAGTGCGGGCCGCCGGCGCGCTCCTGCAGTACCTCCAGCATACGCAGAAGGGCGCGCTCTCCCAACTGGCCGGCCTGCACACCTATTCCACCCAAGATTTCATGACCTTGGACCCAGCCACCCGGCGCAACCTGGAGCTGGTGGAGACCATCCGCACCCGCTCCACGGAGGGCTCCCTGCTGGGCGTGCTGGACCGCACGCGCACTTCCATGGGGGCGCGGCTACTGCGGCAGTGGCTGAACCAGCCTCTGCTGGACCGTGCCAGGCTGGAGCGCCGGCTGGACAGCGTTGAGGCTCTGGTGGGGGACGGCCTCCTGCGTGCCAACCTGCACAAGCACCTGGAGCAGGTGGGAGACCTGGAGCGGCTCATCAACCGCGTGCGTATGGGTACTGCCCGGCCGCGCGATCTGGTGGGACTGCGGCGCGGGCTGGAGGTGGTGCCGACGATCGCCGGCCTGGCGGACAAGGTGCCGGCCGGCTCACCGCTGGCAGAGCTGATGGCCGGCCTGGATGCCTGTGGGGAAGTGGTGGACCTGCTGACAAGGGCCATTGTGGAGGACCCGCCGGCGCTGTTGTCCCAGGGCGGTGTCATCCGCGAGGGGTTTCATGCCGAACTGGATGAACTGCGCCGCCGCTCGCACGATGCCAAGGATTGGGTGGCGCGGCTGGAGCAGACGGAGCGTGAGCGCACGGGCATCAAGTCGCTCAAGGTGGGCTACAACAAAGTCTTCGGATACTATGTGGAGGTGACGCGGCCGAACCTGCATTTGGTGCCGGCGGATTACATCCGCAAACAGACGCTGGCCAACGCGGAGCGCTTCGTCACGCCGGAGCTGAAGGAGTATGAGGCGCTGATCCTGCACGCGGAGGACCGCATCCTGGAGCTGGAGACAGTGCTCTTTAAGGAGGTCTGCGAGAGGGTGGCGGCGGAGGCCGGCCGAATCCTCGACACGGCGCGCCGGCTGGCGCAGTTGGATGTGCTGGCATCGCTGGCGGAAGTGGCGGTCACCAACCGCTACGTGCGGCCGGAGATCGCCGAGGATGATGTGATAGACATCCGCGCCGGCCGGCACCCGGTGGTGGAAGTGACCCTGCGCGACCATCCTTTCGTCCCTAACGACGTGTATCTATCTCCGGACCAGCAGATCATCATCCTCACTGGGCCGAACATGAGCGGAAAGTCCACCTATCTGCGCATGGCGGCGCTGATTGTGCTGATGGCGCAGATCGGCTCGTTCGTGCCGGCAGACGCCGCGCATATCGGCCTGGTGGACCGCATTTTCACGCGCATCGGGGCGCAGGATGAGATTGCCGCCGGCCAGTCCACCTTCATGGTCGAGATGATCGAGACGGCCAATATCCTGCACCACGCCACGCCGCGCAGTCTAGTCATCCTCGACGAGATCGGCCGCGGCACCAGCACCTATGACGGCATCTCCATCGCCTGGGCGGTGGTGGAATATCTGCACCATCACCCTAACCTGCGCGCCAAAACCCTATTTGCCACGCACTATCATGAGCTGACGGAGCTGGCGGAGCGCCTGCCGCACGTGCGGAACTATAATGTGGCGGTTACGGAAGTAGGGGATCAGATCGTGTTCCAGCACCGCATCGTGCCGGGCGGTGCGGATAAGTCCTACGGCATCCACGTGGCGCAGTTGGCCGGCCTGCCGCGAGCCGTCGTACAGCGGGCGCAGGAGATACTGGAGCGGCTGGAGCGCAACGGCACGCGGGCGCCCGGTGTGGGCGTGCGCGAGCCGCCGGCGAGCCAGCTCCCGCTCTTTACCCTCACCGACCCCATTGTAGAGGAGCTGTTACAGCTCGACATCAACACGATGACGCCGCTGGAGGCGCTGAACACGCTGTATGCCCTGCAGAAGCGGGCGCGGTCCAGAGGGAAAGAATGACAGCGCGCTTTGAGCTTTCCGCCGGCGGCGTCGTCCTGCGCAGGGGGCCGGCCGGCGGCTGGGAGGCGGCGCTGATACGGGTGCGTTTCCCCGACGGGTCCGAGCGCTGGGCGCTCCCCAAGGGGTTGGTGGAGCGCGGGGAGCCGCTGGAACAGGCGGCCTGCCGCGAAGTGCGCGAGGAGACCGGGCTGGAGGTGGAGGTAGTCCGCCGGCTGGAGCCGCTCGAGTACTGGTACTGGTGGGAAGAGGGCGGACAGCGCGTGCGGGTGCACAAGAAGGTGTATTTCTTCCTGATGCGGGCCGTCGGCGGAGATGAACGCCGGCATGACACCGAGGTTGAGGAGGTGCGCTGGTTCCCCTTGGCGGAAGCGGCGCGCTGGGCCAGCCATACCAGCGAGCGCAAACTGCTGGAGCGGCTGGCCGGCGCGCCGGCGGAGCTTTCCGCAGAGTAAGGTCAGGGGGCCGGCGAGTTTCTCTGCTCCTGACGCGCCTTCTGGCGAGCCGCCTGGATGAGCTCCTGTTTCAGATTCCACAGCCCTTCGGACAGCGAGACGTGATAAATATGCGGGTTGACCAGGCGCTTCACGCCGGCGTCCAGGCGCTCCACGTCGGCGCGCCGCAGAGCGCGGATTTCTTCGAGGGTGGGCAGTTCATAAACCAGTTTGCCCTCCACCAGGATGTCCACCAGCAAGGACTCGATGCCGGAGATTTCATCCCTTGTCAGCACCCGCCATCTCTCGGGGTCGGATGGGTGATGCAGGAGCAGGCGTGGGGCTGAGCGGGGGTCCTCATCTGCCAGGCTGAGCAAGTCGGCGGTGGCCTTGCCGCGGCGGTCATAGATACGCCAGACGCGCTTTTCCCCTGGGTTCAGGGTTTTGTCGGGGGTCTCGGATATCTTGATGGCCGGCTCCCAGCCGGCGCGGTTGCGCACCGCCACCAGCTTGTACACGCCGTCCAGGGCGCTGTGGCCGTGGGAAGTGATGAGGCGGGTGCCGACGCCGTAGGTGAGCCGGCGGATGAGCCGCTCTGGGTCCACGCCGTAGCGGGGTGCCTCATCGCGGATCTGGGTGATGATCTGCCAGATGACCAGCTCGTCCAGGTTGCTGGAGAGGACGATAGTCGTGTTGGGGAAGCCGGCCTCGTCCAGCATTTTGGCGGCCTGAATGCTGAGATAGGCCAGGTCGCCGGAATCCAGGCGGATGCCCACCGGCTCATGCCCTTTACGGCGCAGTTCTTCGAACACTTTGATGGCGTTGGGCACACCGCTCTCCAGGGTGTTGATGGTGTCCACCAGGAGGATGCAGTCGTCCGGGTAGACCTCGGCAAAGGCGCGGAAGGCATCCAGCTCGCTGGCGCCCAAGGCGATGAAGGCCTGGACCATGCTGTGGGCATGGGTTCCCTTGGGAGGGTAGCCCAGCACATGGGAGATGCCGACGTTGGAGGTGAAATCCGCGCCGCCGATAAGGGCGGCACGGGCGCCGGCGTTGGAGCCGCGCTCCGGCCCGCGCCGCAGGCCGAACTCCAGCACCACCTGCACGCCGCAGCTTTCCCGCACACGGGCGGCCTTGGTGGCGATAAGGGTCTGGAAGTTCAGGAAGTTCAGCAGGGGTGTCTCCAGCAGTTGGGCCATGGCGAGGGGGCCTTCCACCACCGTGAGCGGGACGTTCGGATGGACGACGCGTCCTTCCGGGATGGCGCGAATAGTGAGGAAGTCCATGGGCCGCCGGCCGGCGAGCCAGCGCAGGAAATCTTCGGCGAAGAGGGGTCTGCCGGTGCGGCCTTTCTGGCTCCGCAGGCAGGCGATGTCCTCGTCGCGGAAGCGGGCCTCTTCCATCCAGTCCAGGAGCCACTGCAGGCCGGCGTTGATGCAAAAGCCGGCCTGATGGGCGCCGTAGTCCGGGTAACTGCGGAAGAAATGCTCGAACTGCGCCGGCTTTTCATGGATGCCGGCGCGGAAATACAACTGCGCCATGGTGAGCTGGTATTCATCAGTGAAGAGGATGCCCTCCGCAAGCGCTCTTTGGGCGGCCTTCATGCGCTAAACCTCCGCAGGCGATTTGCCCGCATTATAACGCGTTATACCATAAATGCGAAACCATAAAGGTTCGAGACCGCTCTCAAAGTCATGGAAACACAGCGTGCTGGAGCTACGGATTGGGTCTGTGTTGGGATGTACCAGCAGGTCTATTGGGATGCTCTAACTGAGTCGCAGGGGGTAGGATGAAACTTTTACCTTTATCGGATGAGAGCAAGATTGCGCCTGTTCCCATGCAGTCCTTGGTGGGTTCTCTGCCGGCGGTGCGTCTGGACAGCACCTTCAGCGAGGCCCTGCGCCGGCGCATCCTGGAGAGCGGCGTCAAGGTGGTAGCTGTTGACGATGACCCCACCGGCTGTCAGACGGTGTATGACGTCCCGCTTCTGCTCGAGTGGACGGTGGAGGCGCTGGCGGAGGGGCTGTGTGACCCGGCGCCGGCGCTCTTCGTGCTGGCGAACACGCGCGCCGTGCCGCCGGCGGCGGCCGCCAGGGTCAACCGTGAGATCGCGCGTGGCCTGAAGGAGGCATCCCGGCGCACTGGCCGGCGGTTTGCGGTGCTCAGCCGGAGCGATTCGACCCTGCGCGGCCATTTCCCGCTGGAGCCGGATGTGCTGGACGAGGAGCTGGGGCCGTTCGATGGGGTCATCATCGCGCCCTGTTTCTTCGAGGCTGGCAGATACACCGTGCACGGTGTCCACTGGGTGGCGCAGGGGGAGGTGCTGGTGCCGGCGGCGCAGACCGAGTTCGCGCGCGATCCGGTCTTCGGGTTCTCCCACTCGTACTTGCCGGCGTGGGTGGAGGAGAAGACCGGGGGGCGCTGGAAGGCGGCGGATGTGCTGGTGCTGGATGCGGCGCAGGTGCGCGTACATGGGCCGGCGTATGTGGTGGAGCGGCTGATGCAGGTGGAGGGCGGCCGGCCGGTCGTGGTGGATGCGCTGGAATATGCTGACCTGGAGCGGGTGGTGGCCGGCCTGCTGGAGGCGGAAGCCCGCGGCCGGCGCTTCATGTACCGCACGGGGGCCTCGTTCCTGCGGGTGCGTGCCGGCATTGGGCCGCGCCCTCTGCTGATGCGGGAGGAACTGCTGGATGCGCCGGCGCCGGCGGTGGGGCTGGTGGCGGTGGGGTCGTTCGTGCCGCGCAGTACGCGGCAGTTGCGGCGTCTGCTGGAGTGGCCGGCGGCAGCCGGCGTCGAACTGCCGGTGGAAAGGCTCCTGGCGCATGAGCGAGAGGGAGTGATTGCGCGGGTGGTGGAGGGGGCGTGTGCGGCTGTCACCGCCGGCCGGGTGCCCGTGATATACACCAGCCGGGAGGTGCGTGCTGGCGGGTCGCCGGCAGAAAGCCTGGCCATTATGGGGAGGGCTTCACAGGCCCTGGTGGAGGCCGTGCGGGGGGTGCTGGCGCGGGTGCCGGCCGATTTCGTCGTCGCCAAGGGGGGCATCACCTCCCATGAGCTGGCGCATCGGGCGTTGGGGGCGCGGCGCACGCGGGTGCTGGGGCAGATCGCGCCCGGTGTGCCGGTGTGGCGCATCACGCGGTCGAGCGAGGAGAGCTGTTCGCTGAGGCTGTCGCCGGGCGCGCCCTATGTGGTCTTCCCCGGCAATGTGGGGGATGACGAGACCCTGGTGCAGGTGGTGCGCCTCCTGCGCGGCGGTGGGGACGGGTGAGCGTCAGCCGGCGGAACCCGGCAGGGCGTGCAGCGCGGCCAGGGCGCGCTCTACACTCTGGGCCGGCGTGACTTTCATCTGCGCGTCCACAATGCGGCCATTTTCATCGATGATGAAATGGCTCCGCACAATGCCCATGACCGCGCGGCCGTACATCTTTTTCTCCCGCCAAGCCCCGTACTGCTCGGCGACCTGGTGGTCTGTGTCCGAGAGCAGGATGAACGGCAGTCCGTATTTGTCCCGGAAGAGACGCAACTGCTTCACCGGGTCGGGGCTGATGCCTACCACGACAGCGTTCAGCCGGGTCAGCTCGTCAGATTCGTCCCGGAATCCGATGGCGTGCTGGGTTCAGCCGCTGGTCATGGCTTTCGGGTAGAAATAGAGCACCACCCGTTTGCCGCGCAGGTCGCTCAACCTCACAATACGGCCGTCCGGGTCGGGCAAGGCGAAATCCGGAGCCTGGTCTCCGATGCTGACCATGGTCCTCTCCTTTCGTATTGTTATGACGCATGTTCGCTCAGTAACTCACATCGGCGAGCGCGGAACCGCCGATAAACTCCCGCAGGATAGAGGTTTCGGGCACCAGCTCGGGGCCGGCACCCTCGAACCAGCTCAAAAAGGCCAGCAGGCGCGATGCCTCGATGTATTCTATGGTGTGGGATGGGGCGATCTGGCGCAGGAGCGGCTCCACAAAGGGCTTGAGCACCGCCAGCTCATACAGCAGGGCGGAGTTGAACATTACATCGGCATGTTCCTGATAGGGATAAATGTACAGCCGCTCGCCTCGCCGCACCTTTTCCCAGCCGGCGATGGTCTGCTGGGCGTTGTAGCCGCGAAACTGGGCGTCGCGCACGATGCGCCGGATGAGCCGGGTGTCGGTGGTGGGGATGCGGTTGTGGCAGTCCAGGTTGAGCTGGGTCAGCGCCGAAACGTAGATGCGGAAGACCTGCTCGGGCGGTATTTGGGGCACCAGCCGGGGGTTCAGCCCGTGGATGCCTTCCACCAGGACAATGTGGTCCGGCGTGATGCGCAGGCGCCGGCCCGGCTCCCGCCGGCCGGTATGAAAGTTGTAGCGCGGCGTGAGCACCTCCTCGCCGGCGAACAGCTCCAGGAGCTGGCGGTTGAAGAGCGCCAGGTCCACCGCTTCCAACGCCTCGAAATCGTACTCCCCTTTCTCATCGCGCGGCGTCTGCTCCCGATCCAAGAAATAGTCATCCAAGCCCAGGGAGACCGGGCGCACGCCGGCGGCCAAGAGCTGGATGGCCAGGCGCTTGATGAAGGTGGTCTTGCCTGATGAAGAGGGGCCGGCGATGAGCACCAGGCGCGGCCGGCGCTGTGCGATCTGCCCCGCGATCTCGGCGATGCGTTTCTCATGCAGGGCCTCGGCCACCAGGATGATTTCCCGCAGTCTGCCCGCTCGGGCCGCATCGTTCAACGACGCCACATCATCAATATCCATGATGCGCATCCAGTCCAGGTGCTCACGGAACACGGCGGAGAGCCGGGACGCGCTGGCCGGCTCGGTCAGCTCCCGCGGGCGGTGCCGGGTGGGGAAGAGGAGCAGGAACCCGCCCTCCGCCGGCCGCAGGGCAAAGGGATGCAGTTGGCCGGTGGAAGGGGCCATGTAGCCGTAGAAGTAGTCATACACGTCGCGAAGCGAGTAGATGGAAATGTTCTGGCGCTCGCCGGCGTATCCCTGGAGCAGGCGCACCTTATCGGTGTAGCCCTGCCATTGGAAAATGTCCACCGCCTTGGAAATGGGGACGACATGCTTGCGGATGGGTTCATCCGCCTGGACAATCTCGCGCATGCGCCCTTCGAGCTGAGTCAATTCGTCGGTGGAAAACAGCGGCCGGCCGGCGACCTCGCAGAAAAAGCCGCCGGTGGGGATGGAGTGGTCCACCACAATGGTGGCCTCAGGGAACAGCTCGTGCGCGGCGGCGACCAGGACGAAGGTCAGGGAGCGCTGGAAAATGCGCATGCCGTCGCTGGTCTGCATGGAAAGGGGCTGGATGGTGGAATCCCAGGAGAGGGTATGGGAAAGCTCGCGCAGTTTGCCGTTGACGATGGCGGCCATGACCGGTACCTCTTCGGCCGGCACGGCGGCGCGGATGAACGCCCCGACCGGCGTGCTAATGGGTCCCTGGAAGATGCGGCCGTCGGGGAAGCGGGCCTGCACAGTGCGGCGCGGTTTGGCCGGCCGGATAGGTGTATCGGATGCTTTCTCGGAACTGCGCATGGCATACTGCTCCGTTTCTGTCAGGCTGGCCCTATTATACCGCGATTTGGCCAAACGGACATGACGGCCGATTTTTTACCATTCCTTAACCAGATTGCCACCCTATGGCATTGACGGAACGGCGCAAATGCTGTAGATTGTAACCTGCGTTCGGGGTGCGAGGAGGGAATATGGGAAATCCGCCGGCCAGCCCATTGAAGTTGTCTGATCCGGCCCAAGCTCTACAGCTGTACGACCACTGGTGGGTGCTGTTCACCCAGCCGCACAAAGAGGAAGTGGTGCGGGGACTGCTGGCCTCGATGGGGCTGGAGACGTTCCTGCCTATGATCCGGCCGGCACATATCCGCGCCGACCGCCGGCCGTGGAAGCCTCTCTTCCCGCGCTATCTCTTCGTGCGCGCCGTCCTACTGCAGGTGCCGCGCTCCCGGTTGGAATGGCTTCCGGGAGTAACCGCGCTGGTGAGCTTCGGTGGCGAGCCGGCGCGTGTGCCCGATAGCGTCATTGAGTACCTGCGCGAGCGCGTCGCTCTGCTCAACCAGCACGGCTACGGTTATATCGCGCCCGGGGAGCGGGTGCGCATCACCAGCGGCCCGCTGAAAGACCTGGAGGCCATTTTCGAGCGGCCGATATCGGATGCCGGCCGGGTGCGCATCCTGGTCCATATCCTGGGGCGGCTGTCCACCTGTGAGGTGGATATCGCGATGCTGGAGCCGGCCGGTGCCGTGAAGCGGTGAGCTTCTCGCATACCGGTGCTTGTCCGACCCGTGCCTTCTGCCCGCGGGTCCATGTCCCGCGGGTTTTTGTCTGCGCCCATATTTGCGCGGTTCACGCCGAGCGGGTATAGTGTGTCAAGTGGTCTGGCAATCATGCCTGAATGGAGGCCCTGGCAATGCGCATTGTGACCCTCGGCGAAGCCATGATCCGGTTGTCCCCGCCCGATCATGTGCGGATCGAACAGACCAGCGTATTTGAGGTGCAGGTCGGCGGCGCGGAGCTGAACGTAGCCGCTGGCGTGGTCCGCATGGGATATACGGCGGAGTGGATCAGCGCCCTGCCGCAGACGCCGTTGGGCCGGCTGGTGCACAACGCCGTGCGCAGATTGGGTGTGGGCACGTCGTTCCTGGTTTGGAAGCCGGCGGGCAGAGTAGGGCTGTACTTCATAGAACACGGGGCATCGCCGCGCCCCAGCCGGGTGGTATATGACCGCGCCGGCTCCTGCGCCAGTATGCTGGGGCCGGCGGATGTGGATTGGGCGAAGGCCTTCGCAGGCGCGGCGCTGTTCCATACTAGCGGCATCACGCCGGCGTTGAGCGATTCGGCGGCACAAGCGGTGGGAGCGGCGCTGAAAGCGGCCAAAGAGGCCGGTCTGAGCGTCACCTACGACCTGAACTACCGCGGCAACCTGTGGCCGCCGGAGAAGGCTCGCCGCGTGCAGGAACCGTTCATGCAGTATGTAGATGTGCTGATCACCTCGGAGGCGTGTGCGGAGGTGGTGTTCGGGGTGCGGGAAGCAGTGCCGGCGGCGGCCGCGCGCCGGCTGGCGGAGCGCTACGGCTTCGAGGTTGTGGCGGTCACCCTGCGCGAGGCTCCCAGTGTACTGCGCAACCGCGTCTCGGCTATGGCGTTCGCCGGCGGGCAGATCATCCAGGATGACTGGTACGAGGTGGAAATCGTGGATCGGGTGGGGGCCGGCGATGCCTTCACCGCCGGCTTCATCTGCGGCTATCTGGAAGGCGATCTGGAACGGGCCGTGCGGTTGGGGAACGCCATGTGCGCGCTGAAACATACCATGGTGGGGGACATGTGCTGGGCGGAGCGCGAGGAAGTGGAGCAGTTGCTGGCCGGCGGCTCACGTTTCACGATCACTCGGTAGCGCGAGATAAAACAGGGGATGCATATCATGTCCCGTGATCAAGGCAAAGAGGAAGTCCTGCGGGTCATTGCGGAGACCGGCGTGGTGGCGGTCATCCGGCTGGCATCGGCGGAACCGCTACTGCAGGTGGCGGAAGCGATTGCCGCCGGCGGGGTGCGGGTCATCGAGTTCACCATGACCACACCTAACGCGCTGGAGGTGCTGGCGAAGGTGTCCAGTGCCCCCGGCGCGAGTATATTTGGCGCCGGCACGGTGCTGGATGCCGAGACAGCGCGCTCCGCCATACTGGCTGGGGCGCGGTTTATCGTCAGCCCGGTGCAGTCTTCGGAAGTGATTCGGCTGTGCCGGCGCTACGGTGTGCCGGTCATCCCCGGTGCCATGACTCCGACGGAGATATTGACCGCCTGGGAGCTGAGCGCGGATATGGTCAAAGTGTTTCCCGCCGGCGTGTTGGGACCGCGCTATCTCAAAGACATCCTGGCGCCCCTCCCGCATCTGCGGCTGATCCCCACCGGCGGGGTAACGATAGAGAACGCGGCGGAGTACATCCGCGCCGGCGCGACTGCTGTCGGGGTAGGGGGCGATTTGCTGGACGCCCGCGCCATCGCCGAGGGCCGGTGGCCGGCGCTGACGGAGCGGGCGGCAGCGCTGGTGCGTCGCGTTGCCGAGGCACGCGGATAAGGGTCAGGCGGGCAAGAGGTTATACTAGTACTTCACCACAATAATTATTGATGATATAGGCGATGGAACTTAAGCCGAGCATCGGTCGTGGTAAAGCGCCATTCGACGGTGGCCTGCGCCGCATTGCGGGTCTTCGCCCAGGCCTCTACCTCCTGCTGCAC
>CALIBQ010000068.1 GCA_938049385.1 uncultured Anaerolineae bacterium | reverse complement strand
CTTGGGGAGGAGGTATGGTATGTTGGACAAGATGCGGTTTCTTGCAACATTGATCACGCTCATCCTGCTGGCAGGCGGGGTACTCGTCTCGGCCCAGGGGCCCGACCCGCAGGGAGATGGAAGCGTCCAGGCCGCCCTGGGTACCGCCTTTACCTACCAGGGCCGACTCCAGCAAGACGGCAACCCCGTCAACGGCAACTGCGACTTTCAGTTCAGCCTGTGGGACGCCGCCAGCGGCGGCGCGCAGGTCGGCACGACCCAGACCAGGACCGGCGTCGCGGTGAGCGACGGCTACTTCACCATCCCCGACCTGGATTTTGGCGCGGGCGCTTTCCAGGGCGACGCCCGCTGGCTGGCGGTCGCCGTGCGCTGCCCGGCGGGGGGCAGTTCCTACACCCCCCTTGCCCTGCGCCAGGCGCTCACGGCGGCGCCGTATGCCCTGTTCAGCAAAGCCGCCCCGTGGAGCGGCCTCACCGGCGTGCCGGACGGCTTTGCCGACGGGGTGGATAACGACACCACCTACACCGCCGGGGCCGGGCTGTCGCTGACGAGTGGCCAGTTCAGTGTCAACTTTGCCGGCAGCGGCGTAGCCGCCACCGTGGCTCGCTCCGACCATACCCACGATGCCGCCTACTGGCGACTGGCCGGCAACAGCAGCACCAACCCGACCACACACTTTCTGGGCACCACGGACAACCAGGCGCTGGAACTGCGGGTGAACAACGCCCGCGCCCTGCGCCTGGAGCCGAACGCGACCAGTCCCAACCTCATCGGCGGCTACAGCGGCAACAGCGTGACGGGCGGCGTGGTGGGTGCCACCATCGGCGGCGGGGGTGCGGCCGGCAGCGTCAATCGCGTGACCGACAACTATGGCACGGTGGGGGGCGGGATCAACAATCGGGCGGGCGACAACGCCGGCACGACGAGCGATCAACTGTACGCCACCGTCGGCGGAGGCTATGGCAATGTTGCCGTCGCGGGCGCCACCGTCGGGGGTGGGCAACTGAACAACGCCGGTGGTCTCTTTGCCACCGTTGGCGGGGGTGTGGAAAACACCGCTGTATTTACGGGGACGACCGTCAGCGGAGGCTGGCACAACAGCGCCAGCCACGACTATGCGGCCGTAGGCGGAGGCGGGGGCAACACCGCCAGCGGCCCTGCTTCCACGGTCAGTGGGGGCTGGGCCAACGCCGCCAGCGGAGAGAGCGCCACTGTTGGCGGAGGCGACTACAACGTTGCCGCTGCCGCCTATGCCACCATCGCCGGCGGCGGACCGTCGAATCCCAGCGACCCAACCAACACCAACAACCGCGTCACTGGTGATTACGGCGTTATCGGCGGAGGCGGGGGCAACACCGCCAGCGGTCCAGCTTCCACAATCAGCGGGGGTTGGAGCAACCTCGCCAGCGGAGAGAGCGCCACCGTCGGCGGAGGCGACTACAACGTTGCCGCGGCCGCCTACGCCACCATCGCCGGCGGCGGGCCGTGGAATCCCAGCGACCCGACCAATACCAACAACCGCGTCACCGATGACTATGGCGCCATCGGCGGCGGCGGGGGCAACCGGGCCGGCAATGGAGATGGCGACCCGACGAACGCTCGCCACGGCACCGTCGGCGGGGGCTACAATAACGCCGCCAGCGGCCCTTCTTCCACCGTCGGTGGGGGCTCGAGCAATACCGCCAGCGGCTACTGGGCCACCGTCGGCGGAGGCACGGCAAGCACCGCAAGCGATATGGGGGCTACCGTAGGCGGAGGGCAGTGGAACGACGCCACCAGCAGCTATGCCACCGTCAGTGGGGGGCTTGATAACGCCGCGAGCGATGGTGGTGCCACTGTCGGCGGAGGCGGGTACAACACCGCCAGCGGCAGCGAGGCCACCGTCGGCGGGGGCGGGCACAACACCGCCAGCGGCAGCGAGGCCACCGTCGGCGGGGGCGGGTACAACACCGCCAGCGGCTACGCCGCCACCGTTCCAGGCGGCAGGGATAACACCGCCCAGGGCGCCTTCAGTTTCGCCGCCGGCCGGCGGGCCAAAGCCTATAATCAGGGCTGCTTCGTCCTGGCCGACGCCACCGACGCCGACGAGCCCTGTGTCAACGATAACCGCTTTGTCTTCCGCGTCACCAACGCCTTCTATATCTGGACCACGGCGGATCACAGCGCCGGGGTGCTGCTCCCCAGCGGCGGCAACGCCTGGTCCTCGGTCAGCGACCGCGCGGCGAAGGAGAACTTTGCCCCCGTGGACGGCCGCGAGGTCCTGGAGCGCCTGGCCGCCATCCCCATCCAGACCTGGAACTATCGCAGCCAGGACCCCGCCATCCGCCACATCGGGCCGGTCGCCCAGGACTTTTACGCCGCCTTCGGGGTGGGCGAGGACGACACCCACATCAGCACGGTAGACGCCGACGGGGTGGCGCTGGCCGCCATCCAGGGGCTGTACGCCCAGAACCAGGAACTGGCAGCCGAGAACGCCGCGCTCCGGCAGCGCGTAGATGCCCTGGAGGCCCGCCTGACGGCGCTGGAGCAGCGGGCCGGCAATGCGTCCGTTCCGGCGGGCATTCCTTTCCTCCTCTGGCCGGCGCTGGGCGGACTGGCCTTGTTTGGCGCGGTGGTCTACTGGCGCGGAAAGGGCAGAGGTGAGTGATGAAGCGCTGGTATCGCCTATCGCGTATCGCAAATCGCCTATCGCGTATCGCAAATCGCCTATCGCGTATCGTAAATCGCACACCGCGTCTCCGCGTCGCCGTGTCCCTTTGTCTCCTCGCGTCTCTGGCCGCTCTTCTTGCCCTGGGCGTCGTCAGTGGCGTATCCGCCCAATCCGGCGGCGGCTATGACCTGACCTGGAACACGATAGACGGCGGGGGCGCCACCTTCAGCACGGGCGGCGGCTACAGCCTGGGCGGCACGGTCGGGCAGCCGGATGCCGGAACGCTCTCCGGCGGCCCGTACACGCTCGCCGGCGGCTTTTGGGGCGGCGGGGCGGCGCAGTACCGCGTCTACCTGCCGCTGGTGCTGCGCAACTATCCCTGATTGGATGTTAGGCAGCAGGCACAGGCCTTACTCATTCATACAGTTAGTGGCTTGGGCATGTCACACGTCGAATCGTGGGATACAGCCTGCCAGGTAGGAGGATAGGATCATGGATATTCCAACTAGGAGAAACACACCAGTCTGGTTGCTTATCACCATCATTCTGACTATTGCAGCCCTCACGGTTCTTGTCTCAAACCTAAAATCCCCACCCATCAGTGTATCTGCTCATTCCGGCGACGTATTTGGCCCTGCCTGTGGCGCAGCCACCATTGATGGCGTGGTCAACCCAGACGAATGGAGCAGCGCCTCAACAAAGACATTCCAGATGGTCAGACCTGGAGGCGGGGACCCATTTATGGCCACCTTGTACGTGATGAACAGTGGGCATTACCTGTATCTGGGAATTACCATCAACGACGATGAGTTCAGCACCTCTGGTCAATGGTTGCCGCAAGGGGACGGCTTTCGCATTGACTTCGATAACGACCATAGTGGCTCTCTATTTGCGCTTGGAGACGATGCTCTCACAATCAATGCTGGTCTCCCTCAGTTCGGAGATAGATACATTTACAATCTGCCCACATCCATCCGATTGGACGTGGAGGGCGGTGGTACTTTAGATGGCATTGGTGCCGCAAACAGGGTAGGCAGCCTAAACCATTTCGAACTGAGACATCCGCTGTGTAGCGGTGATTCCCTGGACTTCTGCCTCCACCCAGCCTCCACCGTTGGATTCAGGCTGGAATATCTTGATGCAGAGGCAGACGGGAGTTTCGGTGGCAGCCAATACTTCCCAGGCTCAGACAGCACTTCCGAAGCAGACATTGTTATCGGTCAGTGCTCCACGCCCGACTTTTTTATCTACTTGCCACTCGTCAACAAGTAGTCAATGATGGTAAATGGTATCCTTGTTCGGCTATGAGTAGTGCTGCCTAACCAGCGCATGCACCCGACAGGCTTCGTCTCGCTGCGCTCGGCTCGCCTGCGGGGGATGCGCGCGCCGTTGGGCCGCATCACCAGAGCACCGCATATATGGGAGAACGCAAAATGAGCCATGGAGCCAAGAGTGTATTCGTGTTTGCCATCTACTTGCTGCTTCTGGGTGTTACTCTTTTGGTGATCCCTAATGCCTTGCTGAGCCTGTTTGCCTATCCCACGACCGACGAGGTCTGGATACGAGTAGTGGGCATGCTATTGGTCATGATAGCGTTCTACTACATCCAGGCAGCGCGCAATGAACTGATCGCGTTTTTTCGGTGGACAGTGTATGTGCGTGCGGCTGTG
>CALIBQ010000067.1 GCA_938049385.1 uncultured Anaerolineae bacterium | reverse complement strand
GCGGTACATCCAGCGGCGCCTGCTCATCATGATACCTGTGCTCTGGGGGGTCGTTACCCTGGTCTTCTTCCTGATGTACATGCTCCCCGGCGACCCGGCAGCGACCATCCTGGCGCAGTCCGGCGGCCGGGCGGAGGCCATCGAGAAACTGCGCGAGCAGTTAGGCCTGAATGACCCCCTGCCGGTGCAGTACGTGCGCTTCCTGAGCAATGCGGTGCGCGGCGATTTCGGGAATTCCATCTTCCTGCGCCAGCCGGTGATACAGATTATCGCCGAGAACTTGCCGGCCACCATCGAGCTGGCCATCGGGGCGCTGGTCGTGGCGCTGACGATTGGCTTCAGCATGGGCATCCTGGCCGCGCTGAAGTGCAACACCTGGGTGGATCGGCTGTGCATGCTGACCGCCATCGCCGGCGTCTCCATGCCGAACTTCTGGCTTGCCCTGCTCATCATGTATCTCATCAGCGCCATCAACACCTATTACGGGGTGCTGATCCTCCCCATCACCGGACAGGGGACCTTGAAGCACCTGATCGTCCCCTCGTTGGTGCTGGGGTTCGCCGTTTCCGGCTCGCTGGCGCGCCTGGTGCGCTCCAGCATGCTGGAGGTAATGCGGCAGGAGTACATCACCACGGCGCGGGCCAAGGGCCTCAGCCGGCGGGTGGTCATCCTGCGGCATGCCCTGCGCAATGCCCTCATCCCGGTGGTGACCATGCTGGGCCTGCAGTTCGGGTACCTGCTGGGCGGCACGGTCATCATCGAGACCGTGTTCTCCCGACGGGGGCTGGGGCGCACCATCGTGGACGCGATCGTTTGGAAGGACCTGCCGGTGGTGCAGGGGGCAGTGTTCATCACTGCCACGATCTATATGCTGGTGAACCTGCTGGTGGACATCTCGTACGCGGTGATTGACCCGCGTATTCGGTATAGCTGAAGGGATGCGGCTGTGACGGCGGTGGTCAAGTCTTCGGGTTGTTCTGTGGAGGACGAACGCACACGTCGGATGCGGGCGGAAAGCCCCTGGCGCATCGCCCTACGCATCCTGGTGCGCAACCGCGTGGCGATGAGCGGCCTGGCGATATTAACGCTCATGGCACTGCTGGCGCTCATGGCGCCGGCCATCGCCCCCTATGACCCGGACGCCGTGGACATCCTGCATCAACTCGAGGCGCCCAACAAAGTGCATCTCCTGGGCACGGATTTGTACGGCCGGGACATCTTCAGCCGCATCTTGTACGGCGGCCGCATTACCCTGGTGGTGGGGTTGATTTCGGTGGGCATCGCCGCCAGTGTCGGCATCGTGCTTGGGCTGATCTCTGGCTTCTACGGGGGCGCAGTGGATTCGGTCATTATGCGCCTGGTGGATGTACTGCTGGCCTTCCCGCGCATCCTGCTGGCGTTGAGCATCGTGGGCATGCTGGGGCCGGGCCTGCTGAACGTGATGGTGGCGGTGGGCATTGCCGGCATCACTGGCTACGCCCGCCTGGTGCGCGGTTCCGTGCTCAGCGCCAAGGAAAACGTGTATGTGGAGGCCGCCCGGGTGGTTGGGTGCCCGGACCGCATCATCCTGCGCCGGCACCTGCTCCCCAACATCATCGGCCCGGTCATTGTGCTGGCCACGCTGGATGTGGCCGCGGCCATCCTGTCCGCATCTTCCCTGAGCTTCCTGGGCCTGGGGGTACAGCCTCCCACTGCGGAATGGGGGGCCATGCTGAACGAGGGCCGGCAGTACCTGCGGACTGCCCCTTGGATCACCCTCTTCCCCGGCCTGGCGATTATGATATCGGTGCTGTCCATCAATATGCTGGGGGATGGGTTGCGCGATGCCCTCGACCCCCGCATGAAGATTTGAGAAAGGCTGACGCCCCTGCTCCCCTCGTGTGTAGGGGCGGGGTCGTTACTCTTGTGAACTTGAGGATTGACCAAGACTATGACCCATCGGACAGAGCGGCAGATTCTCCAGCGAGCGGAGGCCATCGCGCCTCAGCTCATCGAGATTCGCCGCGCTATTCACCGTCATCCTGAACTGGGGTTTGAGGAATATTTCACCTCGCGGCTGGTGAGTCAGGTGCTGACTGCCGAAGGCATCCGGCACCGCGCCGGGGTGGGGCGCACCGGCGTGGTGGCGGATATCGGCGCCGGCCGGCCGATTATCGCCCTGCGCGCTGATATGGATGCCCTGCCCATCAACGAGCGCACCGGCCTGCCCTTTGCCTCAGAAGTACCGGGGGTGATGCATGCCTGCGGCCATGATGCCCATACCGCGGCTCTGCTGGGCGCCGCCAAACTGCTGAAGGAGATGGAACTTCCCGCCGGCACCGTGCGGCTCATCTTTCAGCCGGCGGAGGAAACCGCGGACGAAGAGGGCAAGAGCGGCGCCGACCGTGTGGTCGAGGACGGCGCCATGGACGGGGTGGAAGCAGTCGTTGGCCTGCACAATGTGGTGGACCGGCCGCCCGGCACAGTGCTGGTCTCCCCCGGCCCCATCCTGGCCGCCACCGATATGTTCGAGGTGATCATCCACGGCCGGGCAAGCCACGGCGCCTATCCGCACCGCGGCGTGGATGCCATCGTCCTGGCCGCCCAAGTGGTCAACGCTATCCAGAGCATTGTGGCGCGGCGCATTGACCCTATGGAGGTGGGGGTCATCACCGTGGGGACCATCGCCGGCGGGCGCAAGGCCAACATCATCGCCGATCGGGTGGAGCTTACTGGCACCATCCGCACCTTCGATGGCGCGGTGCGCCAGAAAATCCTAGAGGGCCTGGAGCATGCTTGCCGGCTGGCCACTCTGCAGGACGGCAACTATGAACTGCGCATCTCGCGCGGGCACCCCGCCACGGTCAACGACCCCGGATTGTGCCGGCTGGTGCGGCGCGTGGCGCGAGAGCTGGGCCTGCGCGTCGAAGAGGAAAAACCCTCCCCCGTCTCGGAGGATTTCAGCTTGTATTCCAGCATGGTGCCCGGCGTCTATTTCCTGGCGGGGGCCGGCCGGCCGGAGAACGGCCCGCCGCGGCAGGCCCATACCGCCACGTACGACCTGGACGAGCGCTTCCTGCCCATCGCCGCCGCTATGCTGGCCGAAATCGCGCTCCAATACCTCCTGGAGGCCGGCAAAAGGCCGCCGAGGAGGAAAAAATCATCGTGAAGAGGGAGAGCCATGGCTGATGTGCGCGTGTCGTTGTGTGGAGCAGAACTGCGCAACCCGTTTATTGCCTCCTCCGGCCCGCTGACCTATGGGGCGAAGGGCATTCGCCGCTGTTTTGCCGCCGGCGCGGCCGCGGCGGTGACGAAAACGCTCTGCAAACTGCCGGCGGAGAACCCTATCCCGCATATCGTGAGCCTGGGCAAGGGCACCATGCTCAACACCGAGAAGTGGGCGGACCTGAGCGTCCAGCAGTGGGTGGAGCAGGAATTCCCGGCCTTGCGCGGTGCGGACGGCGTGGTCATCGCCAGCCTGGGCCACACGGTGGAGGAGGTAGAGCTGATCGCCCCGCAGTTGGCGCGGGTGGGAGAACCCATCCGCATGTTGGAAGTGGTCTCCTATCGGGCGGTGGACATGGAGCCTATGGTGAAGGCCGCCAAGCGCCTCACCGATTTCCCCGTGCTGGCCAAGGTCAGCCCCAACTGGCCCGACCTGCTGGAGGTGGTGGATGCCTGCATTGCCGCCGGCGCCGACGGCATCACCGCCGCGGATTCCCTGGGCCCGGTACTGCATATTGACATTGAGACCGCTCGGCCGGCACTGAGCGGGGATTACGGCTATGCCTGGATGTCCGGCACCGCCATCAAGCCGGTCATCGTGCGCATCGTGGCGGATATCTGCCGGCGGCATCCCGACGTGCCGGTGGTAGCCACGGGCGGCGTTACCACGGCGGAGGATGCGGTGGAAATGTTCATGGTGGGCGCGGCGGCCATCGGCGCGCAGACCGCCCCCATGCTGCAGGGGGTGAGCTGGTTCGGAAAGACCGCCGGCAAATTGGCGAAGTGGCTTGATGAGCACGGCTACAGCTCGCCGGCGGACATTCGCGGCAAGGCACTGCCGGCCATCGCCCCCGGCGAGGACAAACGACCCCTCACCTTCTTCTTCGACGCCGAAAAATGCACCGAGTGCGGCCGCTGTGTTACCGTCTGCGCCTATGAGGCCAGGCACTTGGAAGAGGGTAAGGTCATGCGGTTGGATGAGGACGCCTGCCGCTCCTGTGGTCTGTGCGTGACGGTTTGCCCGACGGAAGCGCTCACTGCCGACCGGGTCTAGGACGCGAAAACGGGGTGGGCGACTTGCCCACCCCGTTTTTGTTGCCTTACGAGCGCTGGGATGCCTCGACGACGGAGCGGAGGTACTCCGGGGTCAGGGGCACGCGGCGCAGTTCGACGCCCAGGGCATGGCTGACGGCATTGACCACCGCGCCGGCGACCCCGTCGGAGGCACACTCCCCGATGCTTTTGCCGCCGAAGGGGCCGGCTTCCTCCGGGTCCTCCACCGTAATGACCCGGATGCTGGGCGGCATGTCCGCCGCCTTGAACATGCGGTACTTCTTGAAATTGGGGTTCTTGACCTCGCCGGTCTGCGGGTCAATGATCATTTCCTCAGACAGGGCGTACCCCAGGCCTATATGAATGCCGCCGTGCACCTGCCCTTCGAAGAGCAGGGGGTTGATAACGCGGCCGGAGTTGTGCACCGCCAGGAAGTCCAGCACCCGCACCTGGTAGGTCTCCGTATCCACCTCCACCTCACAGAAATCAGCGGCATAGGACTCGATGGCGGTGCGCGATTCGAAGGTGGCGGTGGCGATGAGCTCCCGCTGGGGTGCGCCGGTGGAGCCGCGCTGGGCGGAAGCGACCACATCAGCGATGGGAACGCTCCGAGTGGGGTCATTCCGCACCACCACGTGCCCATTGTCCAGGTCAAGCTGGTCTATGGAGACCTTCAACATGCGCGAGGCCTCGTCCAGGAGCTGTTCGCGGAGCTGGCGTGCGGCCAGGATGGTGGCATTGCCCCCGATGAAGGTGGTGCGGGAAGCCTGTGCCCCCAGATCTAGTGGTGTGATGTCCGTGTCGGCCTCGATAACTTCAATCAGCTCCGGGTCAATGGTCAGGATTTCGGCGGCGATCTGGGCCAGGACGGTGCGGGCGCCGGTGCCCAGGTCATGGGTGCCGGTGAGCAGGACGGCGGTGCCGTCGTCGTGCAGGCGGATGGTGACGGTGGTCAGGTCTTGATAGACAGGGTACCAGCCGGCGCCGTGCACCGCCAGCCCCATCCCCACGCCGCGCCGAACCCGCTGTCCGTGGGTGGCCTCGGCCGCTTTCCGGCGCTCGTACCAGCGGAAGGCTTCCATGCCGACGCGGATGCAGTCAGCGATGCGGGCATTGTGTACGTTCTGCCCCAGACAGTTGTTCTGGAAGGGCTGAAGCACATTCTTCAGGCGGAATTCCACCGGGTCAAAGCCCAGCTCGCGGCAGATGCGGTCAATATGGGTTTCACGGGAGAGCATGATCTGGGGCGTGCCGTAGCCGCGCATGGCGCCGGCCGGCGGGATGTTGGTGTACACCGCCGCGCCGCGATAAAACATGTAGGGCGCATCATAGAGCAGGAAAGTCTTGCCGGACTGGGCGCCGACGGTGTTGGGGCCGGAGCCGGCGTAAGCACCGGTGTTCATCAAGGAACGGATGTACTGTCCGCGGATGCGCCCATCTTTGTCCACGCCGGTGCGCACAGTGACCTTGCCGCTGTGCCGACTGCGGGTCGCGAGGAAAACCTCCTTGCGCGTCAGGCGGAGCTTGACCGGCCGGCCGGTGCGCATGGACAGCAGGCCGACCACCGGCTCATGCAGTACCTCCAGCTTGCCGCCGAAGGCTCCGCCGACGATCATCTTGATGACGCGCACCTTGCTGTGCGGCAGACCCAACGCCTGCGCGATGACACTGCGGAAGCAGAACACATTCTGCCCCGAGGTCCAGATGGTGAGCTTGCCGTCCGGGCTGTAATAGGCCACGTGGCAGACCGGTTCCAGATAGCCGTGGTGCACCTTGGAAAGATAAAAGGTATCCTCGAAGACGTAATCGGCCTCGTCAATGGCCTTGAGCACCTCTTCTTCGGAGTGACTGCCGTAGGCCAGCCAGCCGCCGCAGATGTTAGTGCCGTCCACGCCGTGCGGATTGGCCAGGGGAGCGCCCTCGGCCAGCGCCTGGTCCACGTCGAAGACCGCCGGCAGAATCTCGTACTCGACCTTGATGCGCTTCACCGCCTCCTCGGCGATGAACGGATCGTCTGCGGCCACCGCCGCAACGCGGTCCCCTACGAAGCGCACGTATTCGTCAAAGATGTATTCGGTCTCCGGCATATCGAACGGGCTGTTGTCGCCGTAAAAGCGCATGGCGCTGTTGAAGACGTTATGGGGGCTGTTGAAATAATGGACGATGGCGCGCACGCCGCGGATTTTTTCCGCTTCTGAGGTATCAATGCTGACGATGCGGGCATGGGCGTGTGGGGAGAGCAGGAGCTTGGCGTGTAGCATGTTCGGGAGCCGCAGGTCATCCACGTACACGGCCTTGCCGGTAACTTTGAGGATGGCCTCCCGGTTGGGCCTGGGCCGGCCGACGTATTTCAGCCCGCGCGCCTCCAACTGCTTCTCGAATTCCTTGAGTTCTTCGTACTGCCGTTCAGCCATGGTTACGCCTCCCCTCGCATGCGGCGGGCGGCCAGCTCAATGGCCTCGATGATCTTGACGTATCCCGTACAGCGGCATAGGTTGTTGTCCAGCCCCGCGATGATTTCCTCGCGCGTGGGGTTGGGGTTGCGGCGCAAGAGAGCGGTGGTAGTGATAACCATGCCGGGGGTGCAGAATCCGCACTGGATGGCGCCCGTTTCGACGAATGCCTGCTGTACCGGGGTCAGCCGGCCGTCCTTGGACAGCCCCTCGATAGTGATAATCTCTTTGCCCTGGGCGCGCGTTGCTAGGTAGGTGCAGGAGTTCACCGGTTCCCCGTCAATCAGGACCTTACAGACGCCGCAGTCCCCGGTGCCGCATCCGTATTTGGTGCCGGTCATGTTGAGCACATCGCGCAGTACGTACAGGAGGGTCCAGCGCTTGCCGATCTCGAGCTGGTACTCTTCACCGTTGATGTTGAGGGTTACTTCCACACGTTCGTCCATCGCTCTCTCCCTGGCGGGTGTACGCTGAGGGTGAACATTTCTCGCTAAATTATAGCATAATTGAATGGGCATGTCAAGGGGGTCCAGTACTTGCGCCAGCAGATCGTTACCAGGTGATGGAGGTGATTTTGACAAAAGGCGGCGCTCCCCCGATACAAGGGTTGTGGGAGAACCTGCACCAGGAGGAGCACCGCCTATGGCCGAACTGGCTTACCGGGAAGTATACGCCATGAACGCCATCGAGGCAAGGAAGCAGCTCGTGCGCACCTACCAGCAGGTGGGCAGCATCAGTGCCACGGCCCGCCTGTGGCACACCTCGCGGCAGGTGGTGCGCAAATGGGTGTCCCGCTACCTGGCGGAGGGGGAGCGGGGGCTGGTGGAGCGCTCCCGTCGTCCCCAGCGTTCGCCGCGCCAGACCCCCGCCGAGCTGGAGCAGATGGTGCTGGTCGCGCGTCAGGAGACGGGGTTGGGACGGCGC
>CALIBQ010000066.1 GCA_938049385.1 uncultured Anaerolineae bacterium | reverse complement strand
TCCCGGTTCTCAAAGTCGCAGAGGCTGACCAGGCGGCCCGTCTCCACCAGGTGGTTGAAGAAGTGCTGGTTGGTGGCGTCGGTGGCGATGCCGGTGGGGACGACGACGCCGACCCGTCCATTAGAGTTGATGAGTTGCGTGAAGAGTTCGCTGAAGACGGCGTAGGTGTTGATGTCGCCCCGGGCGGTGCGGGGGAAACGGCCGCCGGCGCGCAGGTATTTGCTCAGCGCCTCGGCGTCGTGGAGGGCCTGCCGGTACTCGTCCCAGAGGGCGGGGTTGCGCCGGGGGAGTTCCCGGATGAGCCGCTCGCGTGCGGCCTTGTTCGGTGCACGGGCAATCTGGGGGTCGCGGGGGGCGAAGAACTCCTGCTCCTGGAGTTTGATGCGCTCCCAGGGTGGGTTGCAGAGGACGACGTCAAAGCCGGCCCTCACCTCACCCCCTGGCCCCCTCCCTTCTCCCGCACTGCGGGAGAGGGGAGGGGGAGCCGCCGCAGGCGGCGGGGGCGGGGTGAGGGTAAAGACCTCCGGGAACTCCAGGGGCCAGTGGAAGAAGCGGTGGCGGAGGGCCAGGTCCCAGGCCTGCCCCACCACCCGCCCGTCCACCGCCCCCGACTCCAGGTAGCGGCGGAGGGTGTCGGTGGTGATGTGGAGGCCCTCACCCCCACCCCCCGCCCCCCTCCCCCTCTCCCACTCGGCGGGAGAGGGGGAGGGGGTGAGGGTCTGGAAGAACGCCGCCGTCCAGAGGTGGCAGGCGGTAGCGGTCTTCCACCAGTCGCTCCCTTTGGTGCGGGAGTGGTCAAAGGCCTCCCGCTTGCGCCGCACCTGCTCCGGCGTGTCGTCGGGGAGGGTCTCCAGGATGCGGACCACCTCCGGCGGGAGGGGAGCCGGAGGGGCAAAAAGCCCCCGCTGCCCGGACCGCTCCTCCCGGTTCCGTTTCTGGAGCGACCGGGCCAGGGCTTTATCGTCCCCCGAGACCGGCTCGTAGGCTCCGTCCGGGATGCCCTCCTGCAGGACGGCCAGGTCCAGGACACCCACCAGCGAGTCACCACAGCGGATGCGGTGGTCCAGGAAGGTCAGCGGTTTGCCCCGGGCGTGTCCCTCAATCCAAAGCGCCACCTTGCAGAGGTCCACCGCCAGGGGGTTCTTATCCACCCCATAGAGGCAGTGGGTGATGACGTCGCGCACGGCCAGCCGGAGGGTGGCGGGGTCTGGCTCCGGCTCGCCGCTGCGGATGCGGGCCAGTTCCCGTCCCAGGCGGCGGGCCGCCGCCAGGAGGAAGTGGCCGGAGCCGCAGGCCGGGTCGCACACCTTCAGCGAAAGGAGCGCCCGCTCTTTTTCCTCCCGCGTCCGGGCCGGCCGCAGCCGCTCCTCCAGGACCGGCTCCAGGGCGCTCCGAATCAACTCCTGGACCAGTTCCGGTGGGGTGTAGTAGGAGCCGGTGGACTTGCGCTCCGTCCCGTACCCCAGTTCAAAGCGGGGAGGGTTGGCTTCCAGGGCAAACAGGGGCTGGAAATCCAGCAGGCTTTCGTAGACGCTCCCCAGTTCCTCCACGTCCAGCGCGGCGTAATTGATCCGCCGCCAGGGGGTGCGCTCGTTCTCCCGATACATGGAGAGATGCCAGAGAGCCTGCAGGAGGTCCCGGTTGGCGAGGGCCAGGTTGTTCAGCAGGGAGGTTCCCTGGGAGGCAAAGAGGTCGCCGTTCAGCGGGGGGAGGTCTAGGAGCCGGCCCAGGTCCTCGTCCTGGAAGAGGCGGAAGGTGACCTGGAGGCCGGCCCAGAGGTCGGTCTGGTCGTTATAGGCGGCCCGCTCCCCTGCCAGGTCCCGCAGTCGGGCGACGCGGTAGTAGCGGCGGTAGGCGGAGCTACCGCCGATGAGGTCCCGTTCCTCCGCGACCATAATGAACAGGAGCCGGTAGATAAGGCGCAGTAGCTGTCCGTAGAAGGTGAGGGGGTCCACTTCCTCGGCGCGCACCCGGTCGCGGAAGAGGTTGTTCTGGGGATGGGAGAGGAAGCCGCTCCCCAGGGTCTGCAGTGCCATCTCCACGCCGTCCCGCAGGCGGTCCCGCACCCGTCCACCCTGCTCCAGGGTGAGGCGATAGTACTGCTCCAGCCAGCAGGCGTCGGCGGTGTCGGGCCGATCAGGGAGACGGGACCGGTGGAGGAGGCGAAAGAGGAGGGCGAAGTCGGCGAAGTGCTCGCCGGAGAACATTGCCTCCAGGTCAAACTCCACGTAGGCGGGGCGGCGCATCCGCTGGGAGTCGCGCAGCAGGCGGAGGAGGCGGCCGTTGGAGACGATTCCCCAGAGGTGCTCGCTGCGGTTGAGGTACTCCTGCATCAGGGAATGGGGGGCCATACGGGTGCTCCCCGTCTCGGGCCGGCGGTCCAGCGATTGGCGGTAGCCGACCAGGTGGACCGGAAGGCCCTCATCCTGCTCCTCGGGCCGGGAGGAGGCGGGGAACGCGCGGTGGGAGATCGGGTAGGTCTTCTCGTCCACTATGGCGGCGCGCGGGGTATAAGTCAGCCTGTATCCCAGAAGGGAGAGAAGGGGGATGAGCCAGCCATCGCGAGTGACAGAGGTGGCCGGGTCGTCTTCGGGGAGCTGTTCCAGGCGGTGACGGAAGGCCTGCCAGTAGGCGTGGGCCTCGCGCCAGGCGGCGGCGATCTCGTCAGTGAGGTGGCGGCCCGACGGCAGGCCGAAGTCGGCGGGCTTCTGGCCTGACGCGTTTCCGATGACAATGTCTTCAATCAGGTCGGCGGCGAAGATGCCGCCCTCCAGGGTGAGAGTCGGGAAGCGTTTCATCGGACCATTCCCTTCGGAACAGGGATAAGGACCAGGATGCCCAGGAGGTCAGGCGGCCAATAGGGACGGACGGGAGGGGACGGTTCGGTCAGGCCGGCGGCGGTGCGCACCCGGTGATGGGCTTCCGCCAGGCGGCGGGCACGCTCTTCTACAGCCGGGCGCAGGTGCTCCTGGAGGTCTGGCCAGGTAGCTAGGACCTCCTCCAGCACTTCCTGCCGTTCCTGCGGGGAGATGGGCGCTTCGGGCATCAAGTTCTGGAGAAGGGCCAGAGGCTCCTCGCTATCCAGCACCTCCACCTGGGCGGGTGGAAGGCCGCGCAGGCCGATGACGCGCACCTCTTCGGCCAGAAGGGATTTCACCTTGTCACCGTGGGCTGGTGACTCTAGCAGGAAACGTAGCCGCAGGAGCAGAAGGATGATCCGGCGGGAGACGGCGGTGGTGCGAATGACACCGGTGCGGGGTGCGGGGGCGTCCGGACCCTGCGTCAGCGCGGCCTCCAGGAGGTAATGGGCCAGTGCCTCCACAAAGGGGTGGTGACGGCCCAGGACGGTAGCGGGCCGGCCGTGCCGCCGCCAGTGGGGTAGCATCTCAAAGCAGACCCGCCACTCCCTTTCGTCGGCGACGTCGGCCGGGAGCGCGGCCCGGACCACCTCCGGCAACCCCTCCAGGTTGCGCAGCCGCCAGACGCCTTCCCGCTCCGGCTCCACCACCGCGCCCAGCCGCTGGCAACTGTTGAGGACGAATCGTTCTACGGCCTTCGGGTCGCCCAGGACAGCGTCCGTTTCCTCCAGTTCCCGGGCCACCTCTTCGGGCCGCAGGGTATGCTGGGCGAAGCGGGTCCGGCTCACCTGCTCCCGCTCAGCATCCGCCTCCCAGCGACGTTGGAGATCGGTCACCTCGTCTGGCATCAACGGGAGGGCCAATTGCCGGCCTGGGTCGGGGACGCGGAAAAAGAGGGCGTTCAGGACGGCCTCCATAACTGTCTCGCTATCTACAGGGACAGGGACGGCAACGCCGAGGGTGCGGCGGATATCCCGGGCCTTGCGCAGGAGGACGTCCAGGACGGCGCCGTCCACGGGATTATTCCGGCCGTAGAGGAGGACCGCCTTGACCCGGGACGCAGGCTGGCCGAAGCGGTCCACCCGTCCCTCCCGCTGCTCCAGCCGGTTAGGGTTCCAGGGGAGGTCGTAGTGGACGACGGCAGTGAAATGTTCCTGGAGGTTGATGCCCTCGCTGAGGCAGTCGGTGGCCACCAGGACGCGGACGGGGGAGCGGGCCAGTTCGGCCACTCGTTCCCGCCGTTCGTCCTCGGAGAGCGCGCCGGTGACAGAGATGATCCGTGCCTGGTTCCCCAGGTCAGGGAGGAGCGCGGGGAGGCGGCGGCGCAGTTCTTCTGCCACGTAGTCACTGGTGGCGATGTAGCGGCACCAGACGATGGGCGCGTGTCCCTCTTCCAGCAATCCAGCGACGATTTCAGCGCAACGAATGGTCTTGCGGTCGTTGTCGGTTCCTTGGAGCTCGGCGGCCTTTTTGGCGAACCGGCGTAGCCGTTGGCGGCCGGCGTCTTCCAGTTCCTGTTCCCCCTCGTCCAGGATATGAGAGGGTTGGACATCGGGGGTCTCCGTCTCGGACGATTCATAGATGTAGGGGGCGTAGGCCTCGTCGGACGCCTCCTCATCCAGCACCGGTCCCTCTTCGCCGCGCAACCGTTTTCCCAGCGCGGCCTGAGCGGCGGCGGGGCTGGACATCACGCAACGCAGAAGGGCCAGCGCGGACCAGTAGCGGATGCGCCGCTTCCAGCCGGTGAGGGTCTCGCCAGTTCGGACCAGTTCCCGGCTGAAGTCATAAACCTGGCGGAAGAGGTCGGCGTAGGCAGGAGAGAGATCGTAGGTCTCTTCTGCAGACTCCCGCTCCGGGAAGGGAGTCTCGGTGCCCAGCCACTGGGCGATATCGGCCCGGCGGCGCTGGACCAAGTGGCGGGCCAGGCGCTCCAGTTGTGGCTCGGCGAGCCCTCGCAGGTCCAAGTTGGCGAAGTCCGGGTGGAGGAGGGCCAGGAGGGAGCGGAAGGATTCCTCCACGCCGCTGTGAGGAGTAGCGGTAAGCAGGAGGAGGTGGCGGTTGTGGTCCTGGGCCAGGCCCCGTAGCAGTTGATGGCGCTGTTGCTGGGCGATGCGCTGACCAGGGGGTTGGGCGGCGCCGTGGGCCTCGTCCACGATGACGAACTCCGGGCAGTGGCGGAGGAAATTGGGTCGGTGGCGGTCGGACTTGGCATAGTCTATGCTGACGACAATGTAAGGGTAGACCTCAAAGATACTCCGGTCGGGTGGGGTTTCCCGTTCCAGCGGTCCGACGGTGCCGGAGCGGACGACGACAGCAGGGAGATGGAATTTCTCCTCCAGTTCCCGGGCCCACTGGTCGCAGAGGTACGGGGGGCAGAGGACGGCGATGCGGCGAATTTCGCCCCGGGCCAGGAGTTCGCGGGCAATCAACAACGCCTCAATTGTTTTGCCCACGCCGACGTCGTCGGCGATGAGCATACGGACAGGGCGGAGGCGGAGGGCCATCAGGAGGGGGACGAACTGATAGGGGCGAGGGCGGACAGAAATACGGCCCAGGGAACGGAAGGGGCCAGCGCCGTCGCGAAGGATCAGGCGGGCGGCGTTCCAGAGAAGTTCTGCGGAGACAGCGTCGCCGGCGCCGTTGGGGGCCGGAAGGGGGAAGGTGGCAGACTCCACGCACTCCACCCCCCGCTGGATCAAGGGGCAGTAGATGCCGAAGAGTTCAGCCTCACCCCCAACGAGGGGGCGCAGAAGGAGGACATCGGGCTCAGGGGAAGGAAGTACCACCCACTCCCGCCCCCGCGCTCGGACGATAGAGCCGACAGTGGGGAGTAATGTCATTGTACCTCCGGATTAAGGAAACTTCGAACGACACGGATTGGTGTTGATTGCTTTCTCTACCGCAGAGCCCGCGAAGGGTGCGGAGACTGCTCATTCAGTTATTATTGGTCACTCCGTGTCATTTGTGGTCTGCATGGTATCCCATTTCCTTCAGGCGGTCAGGCTACCCAAAACTGCCTGCTGGATCTTCTCCCTTACCGGCGTGCCCTCGGCCAGCGCATTGGTGGCCATCGTCAGCGGGCGCTACAGTCGGGAGTCGTTGTGGTTGGCCTCCAGGAGATACCGAATGAACCCATCGACGTCTCTCAGGCGCGCCGCGGCCGGCGGGATCGCTTCGGCATACCGCTTCCCCAGGAGGTGTGGGCGGAGAGATTCCCAGAAGGCCTAGGGGTCGTGATTAACACGTCTCACCAGTGCCCGTGCCGTCAGGTTCTGTTGCCACAATTGGTGGACGAAGCGCAACCTGACCCCCTGCATCTCATCCGTCGGAGTCATCCGCAGAAGCCCAGCGCCCTCGACCAGACATAGCGCGTCCGTCGTTCTGGCGTGGGGGAACGACGCTAGATACCAGTCTGTTCCATCTCCCAGAACCTTCCAGCACTCCAGCCCCCTCCTCCTGCACTGCCAGCGCCAGGTCCGCCAGGCGCTCCACCAGCACAACAGGGGGACCATTTCTCCCCCTTCCGCTTCTGCTCCCATTGCACCGTCACCTAAATGTAGCGGTCAGCAAGTCTGTCCGACGAGGGGGGATAGCCCTTCTTGTTCGTAGAGAAAGCCACAGACCCGTCTGACCCCACAGCAAGTGCGGCAGAGCCTAAAGCCAATTGTTGTGCTGAGTGGCTCCTTGGCGTGAGAGCCCAAACAGCGCGGAAAGCCACCCGGCTGGCCCAAAGGCCGGCCTAGGACACCCAAAGAGTGCCACAAAGTGGTCAAAGAAGGATGTTCCGACGGTGCAGGCCGCCTGAAAATGCGATTGGTAAGGTACAAACCCTATTCTGACTAATGGTCAAGGCCGCGGCGAACCCGCGGCCTGAAACGATGAAGTATATATGGCGGAAGCGACGGGATTCGAACCCGCGATCTCGGCCTTGACAGGGCCGCATGTTAGGCCACTACACCACGCCTCCGCATTGACTGCTCAAACTATACCATAGGGGGCTGAAGTTGTCAAATCCGGCGGTAAGTGAAAGGGAGGAACCTCCATAAAGACTATTTGGCCAATCGCATGATCGCGGTTACAATGATATGAGCCGCCGCTAGAATGAAGAGAGGGATAGACGTGAACACTCGTCGCTATTTCGCTCCGCCGGCCCCCTGGAGACGCACCAAAATCGTCTGCACCCTGGGGCCGGCCAGCTCGTCGGAAGAAATGATCCGCCGGCTGATTCGCGCCGGCATGGACGTGGCACGCATCAACTTCTCCCACGGGGATCATGCCGGCCATGCCCAAGCCGTCGGGCTGGTGCGGGCTATCGCCCAGGAGGAGAACCGCAACGTAGCCATATTGGGGGACCTGCAGGGGCCGAAACTGCGCGTGGGTGAACTGGCCGGCGGGCAAATGCGTCTGGCAGAGGGCGCGCGCGTTCGCCTGACAGCGGCGCCATCGGCAGAGCAGGGGGATGTCATCCCCATCCCGCACCAGGAGCTGATGCGGCATCTGCGGCCAGGCGATGTGCTCCTGCTGGACGATGGGCTGATGTCCCTGGAGGTGGAAGAGGCCGGCGAGGGAACTGCCGTCTGCAAGGTGCTGGCCGGCGGGACGCTCCTCTCGCATAAGGGTATCAGCCTGCCGGGCGCGGCTTCTACCCTGCCGGCCATCACCCCGAAGGACCGCCAGGACCTCGCCTTTGCGGTGGAGCAGGGGTTCGATTTCATCGCCCTGTCTTTCGTGCGGCGGGCGGAGGATGTGGCAGAACTGCGCCGGCTCCTGGCGGAGATGGGAGCAAATATCCCCATTGTGGCCAAGATCGAGAAGCGCGAGGCAGTGGCGAACATAGAGGAAATTATCCAGGCCGCTGATGCGGTCATGGTGGCGCGCGGCGACCTGGGGGTGGAGGCGCCGGCGGAAGAGGTGCCGCTCTACCAGAAGCGCATCATCCAGCTTGCGCGGCTGGCCGCCCGTCCGGTCATCACCGCCACGCAGATGCTGGAATCCATGATTCACAACCCGCGCCCAACCCGCGCCGAGGCCAGCGACGTGGCCAATGCCATCCTGGACGGTACGGACGCAGTCATGCTGTCGGGGGAAACGGCAGTCGGCAAGTACCCGGTGGAAGCGTTGGAAATGATGGCCCGCATCGCGCTGGCAACGGAACGGGCCTTCCCCTATGAGCGGGAGCTGGAGCGGGTTGGTCCTCTGCCGGCGGACGGCGTGACCGATGCCATCACGCAGGCTACCTGCCAGATCGCCCAGGAACTGCCGGCCAGGGCGATTGTCACCTCCACGATGTCGGGGTACACCGCCCGCATGGTGTCGCGGCATCGGCCGGCCACGCCCATCCTGGTCTGCACACCTTCGGAAAAGGTCTGCCGGCAGATGGCGCTGGTGTGGGGCGCCCATGCTGTGCTGGTGCCAGAATATTCCAGCACCGATGAGATGATCCGCACGGCGGACCAGGCGGCGGTAGCCTGCGGCATGGCGCAGGCCGGCGAGCTGGTGGTTATCACTGCCGGCATTCCGAGCGGCGGACGCGGCAAGACCAACATGGTGTATGTGCATCGGGTGATGGGGTAGTATGTACGACGTCATCGTTGTCGGTGCGGGGCATGCCGGCTGTGAGGCGGCGTTGGCGGCGGCGCGCATGGGGGCGCGCACTCTGCTCCTGACCATGAATTTAGACCTCATTGCCCAGATGCCTTGCAACCCGTCGGTAGGCGGGCCGGGCAAAGGCCATCTGGTGCGGGAGATCGACGCGCTGGGCGGCGAGATGGGCCGGCATACCGACCGCACCATGATTCAGATTCGCATGCTCAATTCCTCGAAAGGGCCGGCGGTGCAGGCCCTGCGTGCCCAGGCTGATAAGCGCCTGTATTCCCTGTACATGAAGCTGACGCTGGAGCAAACCCCGAACCTGGAGCTGAAGCAGGCGATCGTGGAAGAAGTGCTCGTCAAAGGGGACCGTGCCGCCGGCGTGCGGACCGCCAACGGCATAGAATACGCCGGCCGCACCGTCATCCTCACCACCGGCACCTTCCTGGCCGGCCGCATCCTCAGCGGAAGCTTCAGCCAGCCGGCCGGCCGCGCCGGCGAATTCCCGGCGGTCGGTCTTTCCGCCTGCCTGCGCCGGCTCGGCTTCCAAATGGGGCGCCTGCAGACCAATACCCCACCGCGGGTGGACGCCCGCAGTATTGACTTCTCGCAGACGGTCATCCAGCCGGGCAGTGAAGTGCCGCTGGCGTTCAGCACCGCGTATCCGCCGGACCAGATACCGGACGTCGTGCCGGAATTGTCCCTGCCGCCCAACCCGATCTATCCCCGGCCGGCCGGGCCGGCATGGCGGCCGCAACTGCCGTGCTACATGGTGCATACCAACGCCGAGACCCATGCTGTGGCGCGCGCCAACCTGCACCTTTCGCCCATTGCCGGCGGCATCATCGAGGCGGCCGGGCCGCGCTACTGCCCTTCGTTCGAGGAGAAGCTCATCCGCTTCCCCGACAAGCCATCGCATCAGTTCTTCCTGGAGCCGGAAGGATGGCTGACGAACGAGGTATATGTCCAGGGCTTTTTCACTGGCCTGCCCGAAGAGGTGCAGATGGCGGTCCTGCATACCATTCCCGCCCTGCGCGCGGCGCGCATTATGCGTGCCGGCTATGCCATCGAGTACGACTATGTGCCGAGCTTCCAGCTCTCGCATTCCTTGGAGACGCGGCTGGTGGAGGGGCTGTTCCACGCCGGCCAGATCAACGGCACTTCGGGCTATGAAGAGGCCGCCGCCCAGGGCATCATCACCGGCATCAATGTCGCCCGCAAGGTGCAGGGCCGGCCGCCCCTGGTGCTGGGCCGGCACCAGGCCTACATCGGCGTGCTGATTGATGACCTGGTGACAAAAGAGCTGGCAGAGCCGTACCGCATCATGACCTCGCGCGCCGAGTACCGCTTGTTACTGCGTCAGGACAACGCCGATCTGCGGCTCTCGCCCCTGGGATATGAAGTGGGCCTGCTCCCCTATGAGCGCTATGCCCGGGTGAAAGCCAAGCAGGAAGCGATCCAGCGGGAGCTGGAGCGGCTGGGGAACACCTGGCTGGCGCCTTCGGAGGAGGTGCAGGGCGTGCTGGAGGGAGCCGGCCTTCCGCCGACCGACGAGCCGATCCATTTGCTGACCTTCCTGCGCCGGCCCGAGGTGGGGTATGACCTGATTCTGCGGCTGGCGCCGCCGCCTGAGCCGCTCCCGCTGGATGTCATGGAGCAGGTGAGCATCGAGGCGAAGTACGCCGGCTACATCGAGAAACAGCAGAAGCAGGTGGAGCGCATGCGCCGGCTGGAGGATCACCGCATCCCGCCCGATTTTGACTATTCCCGCGTCATTGGTCTGCGCAGTGAGGCGCGCGAGAAGCTGGAGCGTTTCCGGCCGGCCACGGTGGGGCAGGCGGCGCGGCTGGCCGGCGTCAATCCAGCGGACATCTCCGTACTGCTGGTGCATTTGGAACGGGCGCGCCGGCAAAGTGACAAAAAAGCCGGCTGATGTTATAATTGCAGTTCAAGTGCCGGCCCGGCCGGCGGTTCAATCTTTGCGCTGAGGGAACTGGTCATGCCAATTTCGCCTGATCTGATGAATACCATCGTGGTAGTCCTGGAAGTGGTCCTGGCGCTGACGGGCGGGTTCCTGGCCGCGCTCTGGATCAGCCTGGTGATATGGACCTTCCGGGACATCCGCTCGCGCACCCGCGACATCTTTGCCCAACTGCTGGCCACTCTGCTGGTCCTCATCTTCAACATCCCTGGTCTCCTGCTGTACCTGATTTTGCGCCCGCCGGAGCGCCTGAGCGAGGCGTACGAACGCGCGCTGGAAGAAGAGGCTCTTCTTCAGGATATCGAGGAGCGGACGGTGTGTCCGGCCTGCAAGCGGCAGGTGGAGAGAGATTTTATCCTTTGTCCGGACTGCCATACCCCGTTGAAGAAGCGCTGTCCGGAATGTGGGCGGGTCCTGTGGCTGCGCTGGACGATTTGTCCGTACTGCGGCGCGCCCCAGGACGGCGCCGGCAAAGAGGTGGAGCCGGCGGAGGCATATCCGCGCCAAGAGTCCCTCTTCGACGAGGAAGAAATGGAAACGGCCGCCTGGCCGGCGTCGGGCAGTCCATCCCCTGGCACTTCATCCGAGGACTGACAGCGGTTTCCCCTGTCCACTGCTGGGCCGGAAGCGGCCGTTTGGCTTTTTCATATTAAGACTCGCCGGCGGCGTTGTGATGGCGGCGCCAGGATGCTATAATAGCGGTGAACGTCCTGGCGCCCTCCCTATGGACGCAGAGAGAAGCAGGCAGGAGCCATGCCGTCCACAGTACCGGAATGGATGCGCCGGCCAGTTCGCCGGCGCGATTTCGCACAGGTCCCGGAAGAATGGCTTCCAGCCCTATGTCGGGCACAGGAAGGTGACCCACTGCCGGCGCGGCATTTGCTGGCCGATGTTCTCGGCCGGCATCCGGACTCCGCGCTGGGCTGGTTCTGGCTGGCATGTGTGACCGACAATCCCTGGGAGATGCTCAGCGCCTTGCACAAGGTGAAGGAGCTGGGCTTTGGCGATGTGCCGGCAGTGCGTCAGGGTATGTCCTGGGCACAGGAGCAGATTGCTCGTGGAGAGCGGGCTGTGCCGATGGGTGCCCCCTTTGTGCCGGCGTTCCACTCCTCGCCCGCCGCTGGCCGGCGTTTTCGCCCGGTGATCCCAAGGCCCTCACTATCTTTACGCTGGCCCTTTATTGCCGGCCTGATGGTGATCGTGCTGGTCGTACTCCTGGGCTTTGGTTGGGCGCTGACAGGGAGCGGCGTGCTGTCGGCCAGCGTGCCGGCTCCTGTGCTAGATGCGCCTTCTGCCGGCAGAGAGGCATCGGTTCTGCGGTGGCTGTCCATCGGTGCAGGTGCGAGCTGGCCGGCCGGAGGCCTGCATTCAGCGGCGGAGGAACACGAACAGCGTGCCGAGGCACTGCTCCAGCGCGGGGATTTCCCCCAGGCACTGGCGGAACTCAATGCGGCGATCGCCCTGCGCCCATATGATATGCACCTGCAGGAGACCCATGCGCTAGCGGCGCAGTACTGGACCGGTTTGCAGAGGTATAACGCCGGCGACTGGCCAGGGGCAGTGCAGTCCCTCGAGACGCTGTGGCACAGCGCCGGGCGCTATCGGGAGGTGAGCCGCTTCCTGGGCCAGGCGTATTTCGAGTGGGGCATGGCGGAACAGCACGCCGGCCGGCTGGATGAGGCCGAGCGCCTGTACCAACGGGCCATGCAGTTACTGCCGGAATCCGTGGACATCGAGGACAAACTGCTGGAAATCCACCGCATTCGCAATCCCATCCCTACGGGATGGGACAAGAAGATTGTGGTGGATATTGCCAGCCAGCGCTTTTATGCCTACGAAGGCGACCGATTGGTGTATGAGTTCGTCTGCTCCACCGGCGGTGCCAGCAGTCCGACTGTGCCGGGTGAGTATAAGGTGCTGGACAAGATTCCAGTAGCCTATTCCTCGGCCTGGCATCTGGAGATGCCGTACTGGTTGGGGATTTACTGGTCCGGCACGCTGGAGAACGGGATTCACGCCCTGCCTATATTATCCAACGGCCAGGTGCTGTGGGAGGGGTATTTGGGACAGCCTGTCTCGTTCGGGTGCATTATCCTGAGCACGGAGGCGGCCAAGACGATATACGATTGGGCGGAAATCGGTACGCCGGTGATCATCCGCTGACCGCCGGCCGCTGTCGTGGAAAGGGGGATGGGAAATGCCAAGGGATACGTTCACCTCCGAACTGCATGACCTGGAGATGCAGTTGGCCAGCATGGCCGATGCCGTGGACCAGGCCATCGCCAATGCGCTCAAGGCGCTGGTAGATCGCGACCGCGCCTTGGCCGAGCAGGTCATCGCCCAGGACTTGGAGATCAACCAGCGCGAGCGGGATATCATCGAACGCTGTCTGGTGCTGATTGCCACCCAACAGCCCATGGCCGGCGACCTGCGCGTTATCCTCTCGGTCTACAGCATCGCCTCGGAGCTGGAGCGCATGGGGGACCATGCCGAGGGCGTGGCCAACATCTCCCTGCGCTTGATGGAAGAACCACTGTTGAAGCCCCTCATTGATATCCCGCGCATGGCGGAAACCGCTCGCTCGATGCTCCAGGAACAGATGCAGGCGTTTCTCCAGCGGGATGTGGAGCGGGCGAGGCGCGCTTCTGGCCAGGATGACCTGGTGGACAACCTGTATGATCAGGTGTATCGGGAACTGCTGGTGTACATGATGCAGGACCCGAGCACCATCCGCCGCGCTACGTTACTGCTGTGGGTGGCGCACAACCTGGAGCGCATTGCCGACCGCACCACCAATATCGGTGAGCGGGTGCTGTTCCTGGTGACGGGGCGGGTGGAGGAGCTGAATCCGACTCCCAAGAAGCATGAGCGGTAAGGACGCATGATGAGGATGGGGAATGATGGATGCGGCACAGTTAGCACAGCAGGTTTCGTGGCTGGATGAACAGCGCCGGCGCGACCGCACCGAGCTGGTCGCGCTCCAGCAGAGGGTGGAGGCGCAGAATGCCCAGATACTGGAGCTGGGCAAAAAGCTCCAGGAAGCCGAGGGCCGGCTGAGCGGCATGGCCGCCCAGCTCACCCGCTTCACGCTGATGGACCAGGCCATGGCCCAGCTCAAAGAAGAAGTGGTGCTGATGCTGAGGCGGGAGGAGGAACAGCGTCAGCTCGCTGAGCGCGAGGCCAGCCATGTACGGCGCACCGAACGTGAGGCCATCATGAAGGCCCTCAACGACCTCCGCATGGAGGTCCAAGCGCTGAGCAAACTGCGCGACGAGATGGAACTGCGCAAGGCCGAGGACAAGCGCCTGAACGATGTCCTGCTGGAACAGCGCCAGAGTCTCATTGACATGGCCCGCCAGGGAGAAGAATGGTCGAAGAAGATATCATATCTGGAGGAACAGCGCCGGCTGGATAACAAGCGGCTGGCACAGCTCGAACAGGAATCGGCTGAGCTGGTGAAGGCCATGGAGCAGTTGCGCGGGCAGATGGAGCTGACCAACGGGGTGTTGAGCCGGCTGGAAAGCCGCGTGAACACGCTGTGGACGGCGCGCGACGACCTCAGGGCGGAGTACGGTCGCCTGCAGGAGTCCCTGCTCCTCGGGGAGGAGGAGCGCAAGCGTCAAATGGCCAAGTACACCGAGGCGTTTGAGACCTTCGGCCGGCAGATGGAGGAGTTCAGCCGGCAGTTCGTCCAGTTCCGCGAGGTGTTTGATGAGAGCCGGCGCGTGCTGGCACAGTTCCAGCAGTTGGAGGAGCGCTTGAAGCGCGACCAGGCCCAGGTGGCGGAGCTCCAGCGTCTGGCGGAGGAACGCATGCAGAAGGCGTACGAGGAATTCGTGGCCGAGGACGAGCGGCGCTGGCGCAAGCACGAGATGGCCTGGGATCAGCGCTGGAACGAGCAGGAGCGCACGAATGCCCAGGTGAAGGAGCGCCTTGCTCCGCTTGAGGAGCAGGTCAAGAAGCTGGCGGCGCAGGTCATTGAGCTGTGGGATGTCCAGCAGGCCTTTGTCCGGCATCAGAGCGCCGAGGTGGAGCGCTGGATCGCCGAGTTCACTAAGCGCTGGGACGAGCGCACGCGCTAGTGGTACTGCTTTGCGGAGGGAACAGCGGTGGGCGTTTTGGGCACAGCCGGCCATGTGGATCACGGCAAATCGAGCCTGGTCCTCGCGCTGACGGGGATTGATCCCGACCGCCTGCGCGAGGAGAAAGAGCGCGAGATGACCATTGACCTGGGTTTCGCCTGGCTTGACCTGCCGGACGGCCAGCGGGTGGGCATCGTGGATGTGCCCGGCCATAAAGATTTCATCAAGAATATGCTGGCCGGCGTCGGCGGTATTGACGCCGCCCTGCTGGTCATCGCCGCCGATGAAGGCCCTATGCCTCAGACACGCGAGCATCTTGATATCCTGGACCTGCTCCAGGTGAAGGCCGGCATTGTCGCTCTGACGAAAATTGACCTGGTGGACGACCCGGAATGGCTGGAGCTGGTGGAGGCGGAGATCGTCGAACTGCTCGGGGGCACCAGCCTGGAAGGGGCTCCTATTATCCGGGTCTCCAGCCGCACCGGGGAGGGCCTGGAGCGGCTCAAGGAAGAGATTGGGCGCCTGATGAAGAGCGTGGGGGCGCGGCAGGGAAGGGGGCGCGGACGCCTGCCGGTGGACCGCGTCTTCACTATCGCCGGCTTCGGCACTGTGGTCACCGGCACGCTCCTCGACGGCCCATTTCACGTTGGGGATGAGGTGGAGATACAGCCCCAGGGTCTGCGGGCGCGCATTCGCGGCCTGCAGAGCCATAAGCAGAAGCTGGAGGTGGCTCAGCCGGGTTCACGCGTGGCGGTGAACCTGAGCGGGGTGGACCTGGAATCCGTGGCGCGCGGCGATGTGGTTGCCGTGCCGGGCACCCTCCGCCCAACGACAATGATTGACGCCTCCCTGCGCTATCTGGCGGATGCGCCGGTTCCCCTGCGGCACAACACACTGGTGGACTTTTTCTGCGGCGCGGCAGAGGTGCAGGCGAACGTGCGTCTGCTGGACAAAGAGCAGGTGAACCCGGGGGAAACCTGCTGGGTGCAGTTGCGCCTGCTGGAACCGGTGGCGGTGCTGAAAGGTGACCGCTTCATCATTCGCCTGCCGTCCCCCAGCGTGACCATCGGCGGTGGTGTGATCGTAGACCCGCATCCGCGCCGTCGGCACCGCCGCTTCCGCCCTGAGGTGATCCGCCATCTGGAAACGCTGGCCTTCGGCACGCCGGCGGAACTCTTGCTCCAGTCCCTGCGCTCCATCGAACCATGCACTGCGGCGGAGCTAAAGGCGAAGAGCCAGATGGCCGACGATGCGTTTGCACAGGCCCTTCAGGAGTGCCTGGAGCACGAGGATGTTGTTCTGCTGACCGCCGGCGAAGGGGTCTCCGCCGCATCCCGGCCGGAACCTTCAGCGGTCGTGATGTCCCTAGCCGGCTGGCAGAACCTGCGCGACCAGATCGCTCAGCTCCTGAGCGATTATCACCGTTCATTCCCCCTCCGTCGGGGTATTCCTAAAGAGGAACTCAAGAGCCGCCTGCGGCTGAACAGCAAGATGTTCAACGCGGTGATGCAGTATGCCGGCATGCAAGGCATTATCTCGGAATCGGACGGCCTGGTATCCCTGCCGGCGCACCGCGTGCAGTTTTCCCCGGAACAGCAGGCAAAGATTCAAGAGATGCTGGCCGCCTTCCGAGCCCAGCCCTTTACCCCGCCGGCCATCCCCGAACTGGAGCGCCAGCTCGGGATGGAACTGCTCAACGCCTGTTTCGAGCAGAACATCCTCGTCAAACTCAACGAGGAAGTGGCGTTCCTGCCTGAGACGCTCGAACACATGCGCCAGGCGGTGGTGGAGTTCATTCAGCGCAGTGGCTCCATCACGGTGGCACAGGCACGGGATCTGTTCAATACCTCGCGCCGCTATGCCCTGGCACTGATGGGCTATCTGGATGCGATTGGGCTGACGCGGCGTGTGGGTGATGAGCGCGTCCTGCGCTGAGCCGGCAGGAGAGGGGGAGGTGCGCTCGCTGGTCATCGGTGTCAGCGGCTGGTTCTGGGGCCAGGAGACAGTCGGGAGCGGCCAGTATCTCCATCAACTGCTCATCCATCTCTCATCGCTGTACCCAAAGGACCGCTACATCCTGTTTGTCCCTGCCGGCGTTCCGGCCCCACAACCGCGACTGCCGGCGGACAATGTGGAGTACGCCGAACTGCGCACGCCCTTCGGCGCGCAGGGGGACCTGGCCAAGCTGTGGTTCGAGCAGGTAGCTGTGCCGGCGGCGTGCCGCACGTGGAAAGCAGACCTCCTGCATGTGCCGTATTGGGCGACGCCGGCGTGGGTGCCGGTGCCCGTAGTCACTACGATTCACGACGTCATCCCGCTCATCCTGCCGGAGTACGCCAGCTCGCCGGCGGCACGGGCCTATACCCGGCTGGTGCGCTGGACCGCGCGGCGCTCGCGCTTGGTGCTGGCGGACTCGCAGACCTCGGCGCGCGATGTAGTGCGCCTGCTTGGGGTGCCGGCCTGCCGCGTGCGAGTCGTGTACCTGGGCGTTTCTCCCGGCACTGCGCCCGTCCATGACCCGGCAGTCACGGCGCGGGTGCGGGAACACTACCGCCTGCCGGAACGTTATATGCTGTACCTGGGCGGGTTCGACCGGCGCAAAAACGTGCCCATGCTGATACAGGCCTATGCCGGCGCCTTGCGCCGATGTCCGGGACTGCCGGCGCTGGTGGTGGGCGGCCGCCTGCCGGAGAAAGAGACGCCCCTGTTCCCCGACCCGCGCCGGGCGGCCGTGGAGGCCGGCGTGCGGGAGCACGTGCATTTCATCGGCTGGGTGCGGGAAGAGGACAAGCCGGCGCTGTACAGTATGGCGGCCTGCTTCCTCTTCCCCTCGCTGTACGAGGGGTTCGGCCTGCCGGTGCTGGAGGCCATGGCCTGCGGAGCACCGGTCATCGCGGCCAAGGGTTCGTCGCTGGAGGAGATTGTGGGGCCGGCCGGCATCTTGCTGGAGCCGACGGAGCCGGACGCATGGGCGGAGGCGATGTGCCGGCTGTGTGGGGAGCCGGCGCTGGCCAGGGAATTGGGAGAGCGGGCACGGGAGCGCGCCGGCGGGTTCTCCTGGGGGCACACGGCACAGGAGACCCGGCGTGCCTTTGCGGATGCCGATAAGGAATGGCTGTCCGGTTAGGGAGGGGAGCATGGCAGAGCGGAGCGGCGTGCTGGTGATCGGGGCCTCGGCGATTGACACGAAGGGCACGGCGGACCAGCGCGTGACCCTGGGCATGATGAACGCCGGCCATATCCGGGTGCATGTCGGGGGCGTGGCGCGCAACATCGCCGAGAATCTGGCGCGGCTGGGTGTGCCTACCACCTTGCTCTCGGTGGTTGGCGAGGACGAGGCCGGCGCCGAAATCCTGGCCTACACCGCCGAAAGTGGGGTGGATGTGCGTCATGTCCTGCGCGTGCGCGGGGCGGATACCGCCACCTTCGTCTCCCTGCACGATGCCGACGGCACGCGCATCCTGGCCATGTATGACATGAACATCATGACGCACCTGACGGCGCGCTATGTGTATGAGCGCCGGCGGCTGTTCCAGCAGGCCGCTATGGTGGTGATCGACGCCAATCTCCCCGAGCGCACCATGCAGACCGTCTTTTCCCTGGCCCAGCGCTTTGCTGTGCCGGTGTGTGCGGACCCTACCTCTACCTTCCTGGCCGGCAAACTGCAACCGTATCTGCCGGCCCTGTATATGATTACCCCCGACGTGGACGAGGCGCGCGTCCTGACACGTTCGGACATCACCCTGGGGCTGGGGCCGATTGAACTGGCCAAGCGGCTGGTGGCCGCCGGGGTGGAGATCGCCATCGTGACCATGGGCGAAAAGGGCGTCTGTTACGCCACCCAGCAGGTCAGCGGGCATATCCCCGCCATCGCCACCGAGGTGAAGGACTTAACAGGTGCCGGCGACGCCATGACCGCGGCGGTGGTCTTTGGACTGCTGGAGGGCATGGACATTGACGAGGCGGTGCGCCTGGGCGTGTCGGCCAGCTCCCTCACCATCCGCTGTCGTGAGACCGTCTGCCCTGACCTGAGCCTTCAGGAGCTGTACGATAACCTGGTGATCTGAGGGATTCCTTTGAGCGTTCCCCCATGGATGGAAATTCGCGCACCGGTGCAGGAGGCGCTGGCGGCCGGCTCTCCTGTCGCGGCGCTGGAATCCACGGTCATCGCGCACGGACTGCCGCACCCCCACAACATCGAACTGGCGCTGGATATGGAGCGCATCCTCCGCGGCTACGGCGTAACGCCGGCGACGGTGGGGGTGCTGGACGGGCGCGTCTGCATCGGGCTGACGCCGGCGGAGATCGAGCACCTTGCCACCGCGCCGGGCATCCGCAAGCTCAGCCGGCGCGATATGGCCATCGCCATCGCCCAGGGGCTGGATGGGGCGACGACGGTCGCCGGCACGTTACTGCTGGCACATTTGGCCGGCATACGCGTCTTCTGCACGGGCGGCATCGGCGGGGTGCACCGCTCCCATCCGCATGATGTTTCGGGCGATCTGCCGGCGCTGGCGGAAACGCCCATGATCGTGGTGTGCGCCGGTGCCAAGGCGATCCTGGACCTGCCGGCTACCCGCGAGTGGCTGGAGACCCATGCTGTGCCGGTGCTGGGGTACGACACCGACGAGTTTCCGGCCTTTTTCACCCCACGGAGCGGACTGCCGGTGGATTCGGTGGTGTACTCAGCGGAAGAAGTGGTGCGCATTGCTCTGCGGCATTGGGAGACGGGACTGCGGAGTGCTGTGCTGGTGGTCGTGCCGCCGCCGGCGGAAGAGGCGCTCGACCCAGTGGTCGCGGAAGAGGCTGTTGCGCAAGCCCTGGCGGAGGCGGAGGAACGGAGGGTACACGGCTGGGAGCTGACGCCGTTCGTGCTGGACCAGCTGGTGGAGATCACGGCCGGCGCCAGCCTGCGCGCCAACCTGGCCCTGCTCCGTCGTAACGCGCATGTCGCGGCACAGATCGCAAAACAGATCAGCAGGGGCAGGACCTGAGCCTGCCCCTGCCGTAGGATAGTTCAGAATCACCGGCCAGACGGATGGTCCACCGTGATAGGGTGCTCCAGCCGCACGCAGTTGGGTTCCCCCGGCCGAAAGACGATATGATCGTCCTCCACATCCACAATCACCGCGCTGTCGCGGCAGATATCCCCTTTCAACAGCTTGCGGGACAAGGGGTTCTCCACCTCGCGCTGGAGCGTGCGGCGCAGGGGCCGGGCGCCGAACTGCGGGTCGAAACCTTTCTGCGCCAGCCACCGGCGGGCCGCCGGCGTCAGCTCAATCTGCACCCCGAACTCCTGCAGGCGCTGACGAATTTCATTCATCTGCAGGTCCACGATCTGCTCGACCTGCTCCTGGGTCAGCGGCTCGAAGATGATAATCTCATCAATGCGGTTCAGGAATTCCGGGCGGAAAGTGGATTTCAACGCCTCATGGAGCCGCTTCTCGTCCAGTTTATACGTCTCCTCTTCCTCGCCGGCCGGCCGGAACCCCAGCGAACCGCCCTTGCGGGCGAACTCGGTGCCCAGGTTGGAGGTCATGATGATGACCGTATTGCGGAAGTCCACCGTGTGGCCCTGGCCGTCGGTGAGCCGGCCGTCCTCCAGCACCTGGAGCAGGGTGTTCCAGACCTCGGGATGGGCCTTCTCGATCTCGTCGAAGAGGATGACGCGATAGGGCCGGCGGCGCACTGCCTCGGTAAGCTGACCGCCCTCCTCGTAGCCGACATAGCCGGGCGGCGCGCCGATGAGCCGGGAAGTGGTGTGCCGCTCGCGATATTCGCTCATGTCAATGCGCAGGAGCGCGTCCTCATCGCCGAAGAGAAACTCCGCCAGGGCGCGCGCCAGCTCGGTCTTGCCCACGCCGGAGGGGCCGAGGAAGATGAAACTGCCGATGGGCCGGCGGGGGTCCTTCAGGCCGGAGCGGGCGCGGCGGATGGCATCGGAGACTGCCTGCACCGCCTTCTCCTGACCGATGATGCGCTTATGGAGGTATTCCTCCATCTGCAGGAGCTTCTCCGCCTCGCTCTGCATTAAGCTTTTCACTGGCACACCCGTCCACGAGGCCACCACTTCGGCCACGTCCTCAGCATCCACCACCTCATCCAAGTTCTGGGAGGCCTGCCAGGCCTCTTTGGCGGCCTTGAACTCCGCCTCGAGCTGGAGGCGCTCGCTCTTACAGATAGCGGCGCGCTCATAGTCGCGGCTGGCCCAGGCCTCTTCCTCTTCGGCGGCCAATTGCTGGAGCCGACTGCGCAGTCCTTTCAGCTCCGCCGGCATGGAGTAGATAGCCACTCGCAGTTTGGCGGCGGCCTCGTCAATCAGGTCGATGGCCTTGTCCGGTAAGCGGCGATCTGTTACATAGCGGTGGGACAGGCGCACCGCCGCTTCCAGGGCCTCATCGGAGATTTTTACCCTATGGTATGCTTCGTAGCGATCGCGCAGGCCGTACAGCATTTCCAGCGTTTCCTCGGGCGTCGGCTCATCCACGAAGATGGGGGCGAAACGGCGTTCGAGGGCGCTGTCCCGCTCGATATACTTGCGGTATTCGTCCAGGGTGGTGGCGCCGATACAGCGCAGTTCGCCGCGCGCCAGCGCCGGCTTCATCATGTTGGAAGCGTCGATGGCGCCTGGGGCGGCGCCGGCGCCCACCACGGTATGCAGTTCGTCAATGAAGAGGATGATTTCCCCCTGCGAACGCTGTATCTCGTCCAGGGCGGCCTTCAGGCGCTCCTCGAATTCGCCGCGAAAGCGCGTGCCGGCCACCATGGCGCCCAGGTCCAGGGCGATAAGGCGCTTTCCCTGCAGGATTTCGGGGACATCTCCGCTAGCGAGCTTCTGGGCCAGGCCTTCGACGATGGCGGTCTTGCCCACGCCGGCGTCGCCGATGAGGACGGGGTTGTTTTTGGTACGCCGGCAGAGCACCTGAATGACGCGCAGAATTTCCGCCTCGCGGCCGATAACGGGATCGAGCTTGCCCTCGCGCGCCATCTGGGTCAGGTCGCGGCTGTAGCGCTCCAGCACGCGGTAGCGGGACTCCGCGCCGGGGTCTGTCACGCGCTGGCCGGGGCGCAGTTCCTGCATGGCGCGCTCGATGCGCTCCTTGTTGATGCCGTGCTCTGCCAGGATGCGCGCTGCCTCGGTATTGCGCTCCTGGGCGATGGCGAGGAGCAGGTGCTCCGTGGAGATATATTCATCGTTGCGCTTCTGGGCTTCCTCGGTGGCGACGTCCAGCACCCGCTTCAGGCGCGGCGTGATGTACACCTGGCCGGGCATACTGCCAGCGCTGGCATACATGCGGGGACTGCGGCGCAGAGCCGCATCCAGGTCTCTCTTGAGGGCCTCGGGGTCCACGCCCATGATCTGCAGAAGACGAGGCACGGCGCCTTCGGTTTGCTCCACCAGCGCCAGGAACAGGTGTTCGGTGTCCACCTGGGTATGGCCGTAGCGCTGTAATATTTCATACGCACGCATCGCCGCTTCCTGTGCGTGCTCGGTAAAGCGATCCAATCGCATCATGTTCTGGATTACCTCTCTTCCAGGGTGGGCGGCGGAGGGACCGAAAGGCCCCTTCCGCCGCCGCAGGTTATTCGCTCCGCGCTTGCGTCAAAGCTCAGGCCGCCGGCTCCATCACCGGCTCTTTCTTGCGGAAACTCAAGCCCTGAAGCGTGTAGTCCACCAGCACGATGTCACCCTCGCGGAACTGGCCCTCCAGCATCTTCAGGGCCAGCGGGTCCATGATCTCGCGCTGGATGACCCGCTTCAGCGGCCGCGCTCCGTACACCGGGTCATAGCCGGCATCGGCCAGGTACTCCTTTGCCGCTTCCGACAGTTCAATATCTATCTTACGCTCCTTCAGCAGTTTGCGCAAGTTCCCGATCTGGATGTCAATAATTCTGACAAGGTGTTCTTTCGTCAGCGAATGGAAGATGATGATCTCGTCGATGCGGTTCAGGAACTCGGGCCGGAAGTGCTGGTTGAGCGCTTCCAGGACCCGCCGGCGCATCTCTTCATCATCCCGACCGCCCAGCTCCTTAATCCAGTGACTGCCGATGTTCGAGGTCATGATGACGATGGTGTTCTTGAAGTCCACCGTGCGCCCGTGACCATCGGTCAGCCGGCCGTCGTCCAGGAGCTGGAGCAGGACATTGAAGACCTCCGGATGGGCTTTCTCGACCTCATCGAAAAGGATGACCGAGTAGGGCCGGCGGCGCACTGCCTCGGTGAGCTGGCCGCCTTCCTCATAGCCCACATATCCAGGCGGCGCACCGATAAGCCGCGCCACGGTATGACGCTCCTGGTACTCGCTCATGTCTAGGCGGATCATCGCATTCTCGTCGTCGAACATGAACTCCGCCAGGGCGCGTGCCAGCTCGGTCTTGCCCACGCCGGTAGGGCCCAGGAACAGGAAACTGCCGATCGGCCGGTTGGGATCCTTCATGCCGGCGCGGGCACGGCGCACAGCATTCGCAACCGCCCGCACCGCCTCATCCTGGCCCACCACACGCTGATGGATGCGCTCCTCCATCTTGAGCAGTTTCTCCACCTCGCTCTCCATCAGCCGGGAGACCGGAATGCCCGTCCATTTGGAGACGATTTCGGCGATATCCTCCTCGCTGACCTCCTCTTTAAGCATCTTCACATCTTTCTGCAGGGTCTGTAAGCGCGCTTCCTCTTCTCGCAACTGCCGCTCCAGCTCGGGCAGGACGCCGAAGCGCAGGCGTGCCACCTTTTCCAGGTCTGCGGCGCGCTCGGCCTGTTCCATCTCAATGCGCGTCTGCTCGATCTGGGTCTTGATGCGGCGGATGTTTTGGATGACCTCTTTCTCCTGCTGCCAGTGGACGCGCAGGGCGTCGCGCTGTTCGCGCAGGTCCGCCAGCTCCTTATCCAGGCGTTGGAGCCGCTCTTTCGAAGCCGGGTCGGTCTCTTTGCTGAGCGCCTGGCGCTCGATCTCCAACTGCATGATGCGGCGCTCGATCTCGTCCAGCTCCGCCGGCATGCTGTCAATCTCCATGCGCAGGCGCGCCGCCGCCTCGTCCACCAGGTCAATGGCCTTGTCCGGCAGGAAGCGGTCAGAGATATAACGATGCGAGAGCACCGCCGCGGCGATGAGCGCGCTGTCCTGGATGCGCACGCCGTGATGCACCTCGTAGCGCTCTTTCAAGCCGCGCAGGATGCTGATAGTCTCCTCCACAGTCGGCTCGTCCACATAGACCGGCTGGAAGCGGCGCTCTAGCGCGGCGTCCTTCTCGATATGCTGGCGGTACTCGTTCAGGGTGGTGGCGCCGATGCAGTGCAGTTCGCCGCGCGCCAGCATGGGCTTGAGCATGTTGCTGGCGTCCATGGCGCCCTCGGCCGCGCCGGCCCCGACCACGGTGTGCAGTTCGTCAATGAAGAGGATGATCTGGCCGGCGGCATCGGTAACTTCCTTGAGCACCGCCTTTAGACGTTCCTCAAACTCGCCGCGATATTTGGCGCCGGCGATGAGCGCACCCATGTCCAGCGCCACGATGCGCTTGTCCCGCAAACCCTCCGGCACGTCGCCGCGCACGATGCGCTGGGCCAGGCCTTCCACAATGGCGGTCTTGCCCACACCCGGCTCGCCGATGAGCACCGGGTTGTTCTTGGTGCGCCGGAGCAGGATCTGGATGACGCGTCGGATTTCCTCATCACGTCCGATGACCGGGTCCAGCTTGCCCTGGCGCGCCAGTTGGGTCAGATCGCGGCCGTACTTCTCCAGCGCCTGGTATTTCACCTCCGGGTTCTGGTCGGTGACGCGCTGACTGCCGCGAATGGCGCGCAGGGCTTCGTAGATGCGGTCCGGCGTCACGCCGTAGCGGGACAGCAGGCCGGCGACCGGGCCGCTCTGTGGGTCGGTCATGGCCAGCAGGAGATGTTCGGTGGAGACGAACTCGTCCCGCATTTTGCCGGCCTCTGCCTCGGCGCGCTGGAACACGCGGGCCAGAGCGGTGGAGATGCCCACCTGCGTCGCGGCGCCGTACTGGCGCGGCAGTTTCCCCAGCTCCCCGGTCACGTCCTGCAGGACGCGCTCAGGTTCGATGCCCAGGGTTTTCAGGATGGCCGGCACCACGCCGCCGTCCTGCTTGACCAGGGCATAGAGCAGGTGCTGGGGCTCGATGGCGCTGTGATGATATTCCAGGGCCACATTTTGGGCCTCAATAATTGCTTCCTGTGCCTTTTCCGTGTAACGGTTCAGATTCATTTCCTTCCCCTCCTTGCGTGCGGGTTCGTGGGCCGGCATGCGGCCAGCGGGCACGGGGCCGGCCCACCATGATGGTGTCCTTCATTACGATAGCAGGAAAGTGTAAGAGCGGCGTTAGAGGATTGTTAGAATTTTATTAGAGTGGAGCGCCGGCTGGCGTGCGGCGCGGCCGGCGCTCTCCTAGCGGGTTGGGGCTTCGTGAATCAGATATGCCGGCGGTTGCTGTTCCAACACCATCTCTAGAACCTATTTCATAATTCGATCGATGCACCATAGAATGATGGCAATCAAGCAAAAGGCTTTATACATATGCACATCACGGTCATAGCGAACTACCAAACGACGGCAGTTGTCCATCCAAGCAAAACAGCGCTCCACAA
>CALIBQ010000065.1 GCA_938049385.1 uncultured Anaerolineae bacterium | reverse complement strand
TGCTTCGTTCGCGTTCCCACCAGTGCATGGCCGCGCTTCCTGCTGACGTTGGGGACCGTCTATGCCGGCTCCAGATGAATCAACACCCGCCGCACTTGGGGCAGGGCCTTGCGAATAGACTCCTCCGCCTGGTCGGAGAGCTGATGCGCATCCACGATGCTCATTTCGCCAGTCAGCCGGCAGTGGAGGGTCAGGTCATATTCGCCGGCGGCGCTCGCAAAAACATGGATGTCATGGGCAGAGAGCGAATCACATAGGCCGGCCAGAGCGCTCTGCACTGCCAGTTTGATCTCCTCATCGCTCATGGCGCGTGTTTGGACGGCTTCTATTTTCAGAGAGGCGCCGGTCGGTTCGATATGGCTCACCACTTCCAGGGCCGGCCCGAAGATGCGGTGCAGTTCCTGCTCAAAGGCGGTAACGCGCGTATGGGCCTGCTCCAGTGTAAGGGTATCACTGACCTCCACGTGCAGGTGCAGGCTCAGCCGGCCGGAGACCTCATGGGCGTGCAGACCGTGCACCCGCAGGCCGTATGAAGCGGCCGCGGCCCGCACCTGCGCCGGCCAGTCTTCCCCTTCCGTATGTGCCCCTTCCACATGCACCATCACATCCGCATCGGGCAGGACGTCCATCAGCGTCTCTTCAATTCGCGAGGCCATCCGATGGCTGTCCATGACCGAAAGATCGGGGTCCACAGCCACGACCAGGTCCACGAAGGTGCGGGGGCCTGCCTCGCGCAGGCGGAGCTGGCGCACCTCGCGTACGCCCGGGATACGGCGAATCTCTTCGCGAATTTGGGCGGAGAGGCCGGCCGGCGCCGTATCCAGCAGTGCGGCCACGGCGCGCCGGCCGAGCTGACCGCTGACGTAGATGACGATGAGCGCCACGACAAGGGCCGCGGCGGCATCCGCCTTTGCCAGCCATTTCAGGCCCAGCGCATCGCTCAGACGCACGCCGGCGAGGCCCAGGATAACCACCGAGGAGCTCCAGATATCGGTGCGGAAGTGCAGGGCGTCCGCCTCCAGCGCTTGACTGCGGTGCGCTTTGGCGGCGCGCATCAGCACCCGCGAGCGCGAGAAATCCACGATGATGGAGATACCCATGATCGCAAAGGCCCAGACGCTGGCCTCCACCTCCACATGCTTGAAGAAGAGGCGCTGAACTGCCTCGTAGATGATCCAGACGCAGGTGAGGAGGAGAAGCAGTGTCTCCACCAGGGCCGAAAGGTTCTCGATTTTGCTGTGGCCGAACTGATGGCGCTCGTCCGCCGGCCGGTCCGATACGCGCACCGCGAAGAATGTGACCAGCGCGGCCACCAGGTCCAGACCAGAATGGGCCGCCTCGGAAAGAATGCCCAGACTGCCTGTAATGATGCCGACCACCAGCTTCATGGCGGTGAGGAACACCGCGGCCGCCACGGAACTGACGGCCGCGGCGCGTTTTTCCCGCTGTGCGACCGCGCTGGAATGTGCATGATTGTGCGAGATAGAACTACTGCTCATGGCCGCATCCCGGGCAAAGCCCGCTTTATTCCTCTACCATAAACTTTTTGGCGAACGCGCGCATCATCTCCAGCGGCAAGGGGAAGATGATGGTGGAATTCTTCTCCAAGGCGATCTCGCTCAAGGTCTGCAGATAGCGAAGCTGGAGGGCCGCCGGCTCGGTGGAAATCATCTTCGCCGCCTCGGTCAACTGCTTGGCGGCCTGGAACTCGCCCTCGGCATGGATGATCTTGGCACGCTTCTCGCGCTCCGCTTCCGCCTGCCGCGCCATAGCGCGCTTCAACGCATCCGGCAGTTCCACATCCTTCACCTCGACGATGCTGACCTTGATGCCCCACGGCTCGGTCTGCTCGTCAATGATGCGCTGGAGGCGCTGGTTAATCTCATCGCGATGGGCCAGCAGGTCATCCAGCTCCGACTGGCCCAGCACCGACCGCAGGCTGGTTTGGGAGATCTGCCAGGTCGCCCGGCGGTAATCCTCCACCTGTGTGACGGCGCGGGCCGGGTCAATCACACGGAAATAGGCCACCGCGTTCACTTTCACGGTAACGTTGTCGCGGGTGATGGCCTCCTGCGCGGGGATGTCCAGTGTCACCACGCGCAGGTCCATCTTGACCATGCGGTCAATGAAGGGGATGATGAAGAACAGGCCTGGTCCTTTGGCGCCGATGAGCCGGCCCAGCCGGAAAATCACGCCGCGCTCGTACTCCTGCACGATGCGGATGGCAGAGGCCAACAGCAGTATGGCCAGGATAATGAGCACGCCGGCGGTGGAAAGGAACTGAAACATCGCATCACCTCCTTGGACATGTTATGCTCAAAGCGCATACAACCAAACCCACGAGTGCATTATACTGTAGGCGGAGCGCCAGCACAAGCTCGGTGTCTCTTTTCACGCCATCTCCCGGCCCCCTTCCCCGCATGTAGGGAGGATAGTACCGCATAACGATTAGAGGATGCTGTGTGCCATCCCGCACCCCGCCTGGCGCTGAAGCACCAGGCTCACGGTGCCAAGCCCCACAGGGGCTTCGCTTCGTGAGCCGGCGGCTTCCAGCCGCCGGCGAACCTGCCGACCTGGGGCACGTGGGTCAATGCAAAATCCCCATATGGCCTTTCCCCGCGCGCGGGGAAAGGGATCACTGGCCGCGCGCCAGTGCATCACCAATTTCGTCGGCCAGCGCCGGCAGGCGGCCGGCCATGGCGCGCACCAGCCCCCAACAGCCGGCCACCATCATATCCCCGTAGGGGACGGCGAAATGCGGGTGAAATCGCGAGGCGCGCAGTAAGGCGCGGCGCGGCCCGGTGACGGAAAGCAGGAACTGATCCAGCGGCACGCTGTCCAGCAGAAGCGCGCCGTGGCCGTGGTCCTGGAAGACCGCTTCGTTGTCAATCTCGCCGGCCGCGAGTTGAAGGATCAGCTCATCCAACCGGTCGGCGGACAGCTTGCCAGTATGATGCTCGAACAGGCCCGTCACCACCTCCCCGCGCAGGCGGAAGGCCAGGGTATGCTGATTGCCGATGTTCACGGCGATGCAGTCCTCCGCCGCCCGGACATGCGGGTCCTCGCGCGCTCCCAGCACCGCGGCGGTCGGGGTATCCATGAACAGGAGCGGGCAGTCCAGCGGGAATGAGCCGGCGACAGCTCGCATGCGCGTGAGATAGGCCGGCAGTTCCTCCGCCAGGTAGCACAGCGCCTGAAGATGGGGCTGTTGGCGCAAGCGTGTCGCAAGCTGGTCGAAGCGGAAGCGGCGGTCGCTGTAGCCGGCGGGGGCCGCGCCGTGGTCAAAGACCGCCACCCCGACGGCGGCCGGCGCCAGCTTCACCCCAAACAGCGCGAAGGCCCAGCCTAGAGCGTCCCAATCCACATCGCGCAGTTCGATGCGCCGCACGCCAGAAAGGGCCTGGGCCTCATCCTCGCTCACGATGCGCACGCCCATTTCCACAACAGCGGCCAGGTCATCGTTGAAGGTGCAGGCCGCCGCCGGCGTGGCATAAATGATCCCACCGGTCCGCAGATACTCGTCCGCCGCCCAGGTGCACGGCCCGCCCCCCATGGTCGCGCCCGTCAGAAGCACCGGCTCGCCGCGTGCCCTGGCCTGCCGAATTTCCTGCGCCACCCGCTGGGTGGGCGAGGGCATAATCATTTTCAGCGCGTTCTCCGGCTCATGCCGGGTATCGAAGAGCAGGATGTCCTGCGTGCCGGTGCCGATGTCAACGGCGAGTATCTGCATGGTCAGGCTCCCGTGCCATGATTTCCGCCGGCGCCGGCATGTGCCAGCGCTCGTCCAACCGCAAGCTCCCCAAAATGTCATAGTGGCCGGGGATGGCCAGGTCGGCGCGCAGGCCGGCCTGCCTTTCTGGGTCCAGCATCCATGCCGGCTGGATGCCGGCGCATACTGCTACCAGGCTGATGTGGCTCATGGCGATGCCGGCGTCCAGCCGGTAATAGGGCAGGCCGATTTGCTCCGCCGGCCGGGACGCCGTGACCACCAGCGCATCATCGGTGATGATGAAGCGCCAGGGTTGGGTGTTGCGCCAGGAAGGCGCTCGGCGGGCGGCCTCCAGGGTGGCATGCAAGACGCTCCGCTGTGTGAGAAGCTGTCCCGCCGGCGCGTCCCAGCGGCCGGCGAAGACCAGCCGCTCCAGCGGCTTGCGGCCGCCGCGATCGGGCACAAAGGCCTTCAGCGTCTTGTCGAGCAAACGCCCGGGGCCGCCGGCGGCCGGCCATCCCACCGGCGTCAGCGCCACCACCTGTTCGTCCTTCGCCAGCCCCACCAAATGCCCCACCCTTTCGCGCGAGTAAAAGCCGCCCATCCAGCAGGTGCCCAGGCCCAGCGCGGTGGCGTACAGGATCATCTGCTCCATGCGGAAGCCCATGTTCTCCATGTAGCCGGCGGTCATCTCCGAGACGGCCACGATGAAATGGGGCGCGCCCAGGATGCGCCCGTATCCCAGCAGGGTCCCGCCGTGCTCCTGCAGGAAGGCATCCGCATCCTCCACCAGCACGAAGCGCACGGGGATATGGGGCCAGAGCGGGATGGCCCCCTCGCCGGCGCGCAGGACCTCCACCAGCGTCTCCACCGGCACCCGCCCATCTTTGTAGGAGCGCACGCTGACCCGCCGCCAGATGGCCGCGGTCATGGCAGATAACTGTTCCGATGTCAATGGCATACCGCTCTCCCATACCAGCGTTGTATGAGGATATTATACCCGAATACCGCCGGCATGCGAACGAACCCGTACGCTTCGGGTGACTGTCGCCTGCGGATGCGGCTGGCATACCGGGGTTGTCAAGCCGGCCAAAGTGTGATACGATTGGCGCCTGGTAGGGAACCCTTTTCCAGCCATGGAGCAGGGAGCATCCGCAATGCCCTCCACACCTGCAGGACTGCGAGATATCTTGCGCCAGCGGCGCGGCGAATTCCTGGTAGGCCATGTGGACCTGCGCGAGGAGTTCCGCCGGCGCATCACCCAGCCAGGCGCGGAGCGGAATATCCTCTTCCTCTATGGGCCTGCCGGCATAGGGAAAAGCGCGCTGGCTCGTTCCCTGGCAAGGGTCGCGGCAGAGGCCGGCGCATGGGTGGCCTGGTGCGATGAGCTTCAGCCCTCCCCCTTACATGCCATGGTCAAAATCGCCAACGACCTCACGGCCGCCGGCGCGAACCTACCCCATTTTCGCGAGCAGTATGCCCGCTGGTACTACCTCCAGTGGCAGATGGACAAAGACCCCTATGCCCTGCTGGGGTGGCCGGCGCTTTCCGCCCGTCTGACGCGTTATTTCCCCTTCCGGCTCTCCGGCTCACCCGGCGATATCGCTCATGTGCTGGCCGATTTCATCGCCGGCCAGCAGGAGCGCCCCCTGCGTTACCTGGGCCGTCTGCTGGAGTCCGCGGAGGACCGCCGGCTCATCCAATTCCCCCTGCAGGTACTCCGAGAAGCCTTTATCCAGGACATGAACGCGCTGGCACAAGAGGCCCCCGTGTTGTTGGTGATGGACTCGCTGGACAGCCGGCCGGCTCCTTTCCTCGAATGGCTCCAGGAGCTGGCGAATCCCGAGAACGGCCTGCCGCCGCGCGTCTGGCTGGTGCTGTGCTCCGCGTCCCGGCCGGCCGGCCCGCTCTGGGAACCTCTGCGGGCGCACCTGCAGGGCGTAGCCCCGGAACCGTTTGACCCGGAGATGGCAGGATTTTGCTGTAGCCGCTACGGTGTGGAGAGCGATACGACCCAGGAGCAGATCGCCGCGCTGGCAGAGGGCCGGCCGGCGTGGATCACGGCCCTGGCAGCCGCGTATCCACTGCATCTCGACGACGTGGTATGGGAGGAGGACCCGGCCGGCCAGCTCCTGCATTGGATGGCCGATCGGAACTTGGAGCGCCCCCTCATTGCGGCGTCCGTCCTGCGCTCCTGGGATCGCCAGACGCTGGAAGCGGTATCCGGCCAACGCCTCTCCAGCGCCGAATGGGACTGGATGCTCTCCCTCCCGTTTGTGCAGTCCCACCGTCAAAACTGGTCGCTCATTCCCTCCGTCCGAAATGGGCTGGTGGACTACCTACGCCGGCATCGTCCCGAAGACTGGCAGGCGCTTCAGCAGAGCGCGTGCCAATATTACCTCCAGCCGCTGGAGGAGATTGCCGGCGCCGGGCCGGCGCGCTGGAAGAACATGCTCTGGCTCCAGTACGCCCAGGAATGGGCCTATCACGCCCTCTGTCTGGGGGAAGCCGCGGAAACGGCCAAGGCCGCCGGCTTCCTGCTGGAAGCCTGGTTCGCCCTGCCCTCCTCCATCCCGGCCTGGCTGGAGGCCTGGAGCCAGGCCGGCCGGGACGCCGGCCAGCCCGCCTGGACGGAGACGGCGGGGCTCGGGCATCAGGCATGGGACAAACTGCATGCGCAGGGATGGCAGGTGCTGGGACCTTTCCTGGGCCGGCTGGAACAGCTCTTCTCCGACGATGCCGGCGTCGGACAGCGCATCCGCCTGGGCCGGCTGTTGGCCAAGGAATGGCATACTGCATCCGCTGACGAAGAAGGAGCCTTTCCCCCGGACGCGCTGCCGGCGGAACTCCCCCAGACGCACCACGCCTTGGCCCTGCGTCATCTGGAGGCCGGCGACCTGACCTCCGCCCTGGAAGAGAGCCAGCGCGCCCTAGCCATCGACAGCGGATATGTGCCCGCCCATATCCTGGCCGGCGATGCGCACCTCCGCGCCGGCCAGCATGACAAAGCCCTGCGCAGTTATCAATCTGCCATGGAGGTGCTCTCCGACTCCATCGCCGGCCGGCTGGGCGTACCTCACTTCCGCTACGCCGATGCCCTCACGCTGATGGGGAACGGCGAGGCGGCCTGGGACTATTACTGCCGGGCATTCGGGGAAATGACCATGGACTGGCAGAAGGCCGCGGCATTCCTGGAGCGCGGCATCCTGCGCCATCAGATGGGGCGCTGGGAGGAGGCCTGCCGCGACTACCTGCAGGCGGCCGGCCTGGCCGGCGGTGGGACGAATTGGACCTTTGACATCTACGTGAACCTGACCAGCGCCCAGCGCGGCCGCGGCGATTACCGCCTGGCGCTGGAATATGCGGAGCGCGCCTTTCAATGGCTGTTGGAAAGCCCCGCCCCCGCCGAACGGGCTGAACGGGAGGGATTGATCGCGGCGCATACCAACCGCGGCAACTGCCGCCTGCTGGCCGGCGAGCCGGAAGGCGCCATCTGGGATTATGACCAGGCCATCTTGCGCGATGCGGGAAACCCCCACCTGTATACCAATCGCGGCTTTGCCTTCCTGGTGCAGGGCATGCCGGCACGTGCGGAGCGCGACTTTGCCCGCGCCCTAGAGCTGGACAACTCTCTCCCCACTGCCTGGCTGGGGCTGGGATTGGCGCATGCCCGGCAGGGCCGGCTGACAGAGGCACGCGATGACTTTAAGCGGGCACACCAGCTCGCCGGCGACGAACCGGTCCACATCCATAACCTGGGGCTGGCGTACTATCATCTGGGGGCTTACCGGCGGGCCCTGGCCTGGCTGAGGCAGGCCCTGGCGCTGGCCCCTCAGGACCCGCTCATTTACTATCATCGCGGCCTGTGCCATTCCGCCCTGGGGGACTACACACAAGCCGCCGGCGATTTCAGCGAGGCCATCCGGCTCTGGGAAGCAGGGATGGGGAAGCCCCTGCCGGCCGGCCAGCCGGCCGCGGCATACCTGGCGCGCGGCCAGGCGCGGCTGGCGGCCGGCGATTATGCCGGCGCCATTGAGGATTTCGCCCTGGTGCGGCAGTTCCTGCACCGCGGCCGGCTGGAAGCCCACCTGCCTTCACGCCAGACCCTGCTCCGGCTCGACGATTTCGGCTTTGCCGCCTCCGTCATACCGCTGGATGCACAGGCGCTGAAGGGCTGGGGGGACGCGCTGGCGGCCCAAGGCAAACTGCCCGCGGCCGTATCCTATTACGACCAAGCACTATCCATCGCCCATGAGCAGTTCCCCGAGGCCTTTGCCAGCCGCGCAGAGGCATATCATGCCATGGGCCGGCATCAGGAGGCTATCCGCGATTACCAGGAGGCGCTGAAACGCCTGCCCACACGCGCCCGCTGGCACACCGCCCTGGGGGATATCTATGCCCGGATGGGGCGGGATGCGGAGGCCTTCCAGGCCTATGAGCGCGCCATCGAGCTGAGCCCATCGGACCCGCAGGCCTATCTTTCGCTGGCGCACCTCAGCCGGCACCGCAAGTACTGGAACCGCGCCGTCGACGCCTACCGCATGGCGGAGCTGTTCGGATGCCGGCAGGCAGAGCTGTACTGGGGACGCGGTGAGGCACTCCTGGCGCGCGGCCTGCACTCCCAGGCCCTGGCCGATTTCGAACGTGCGCTGAGCATTGACCCCTCGGACCCGCGCGCCAGTTGGGGACGCGCCCGTGCCCTCTGGCGCGCCGGCCAGGCCGGCGCCGCCATCGGCGAGGCACTCCAGACCGTGCGGCACCTCTTTCATAAACGTCCGGAACCGCGCCGGCAGCCCCGGGGTTTGCACTGACGCTCTCCCCCTGGCCGCGTCCATCAACCCGCTCTCCCTTGCTTCGCCTGGCGCTGAAGCACCAGGCATACTGTGCCAAGCCCCGCAGAGGCTCCGCTTCGTAAGCCGGCGGCTTCTCCCTGCCCATTCGTTCGTCAGGATTTTATCCACACCCCCCAACCTGCTTTCAGGTTTGACAGCCCCGCCGTTCAGGGTACAATGGAATACGGTAATCTTAACAGGAATATCACTGCAAAATGGAAAAGGGGATGGTCAAGCTCATCCTGCGCGATAAAACCTGGGAACTGCCGGCCGGTATGACGGTGCGCGACGCCATCAAGAAGGCCGGCCTGGATCCGCATGCGGTGCTGGCTATGCGGGACGGCAAGTTGATCAATGAAGAGACCCTGACCCGCCCGGGCGACGTCATCACCCTGATCTCCGTCATTTCAGGAGGGTGAGATGAGCGTGCGTCGGGGGATGCGCTGTCGCAAATGCGGCGCGCCGGCGGTCATCAATATGCCCCAGCATAAGCTGGCCCTATGCGAGGAACACTACCTCGAATGGGTGCCGGCGCGTGTCGGGCAAACCATCAAGCGCTTCCGCATGTTCCGCCCCGAGGACAAGGTCCTGGTCGCCGTCTCCGGCGGGAAGGACAGCCTGGCGCTGTGGGATATCCTCCACCGCCTGGGCTACGCCGTCGAGGGGCTGTACATTGACCTGGGCATTGGGGGCGGATATTCGGCACAGTCGAAAGAAAAGGTGCAGGCCTTCGCGGAGACGCGCGGCGGCCTGCCGTTCCGCGTGGTGGATGTGCGGGAGACGTACGGCTGTTCCATCCCGGAGCTTGCCCAGCGCTCCCGGCGCGGCGCCAAGACCTGCTCCCTCTGTGGGCTGGTCAAGCGCCATATCATGAACCGCATCGCATACGAGGGGGGCTTTGCCGCCATCGCCACGGGTCATAACCTGGACGATGAGGCGGCGGTGCTGATGCAGAACACCCTGCACTGGCAGGCCGGCTATCTCGGCCGGCAGGCGCCGGTACTGCCCTCAACCCACCCTCACCTGGCGCGCAAGGTCAAACCGCTCTGCCTGATGTACGAGCGCGAGATGGCCGCCTATTCCCTGGTGCGGGGCATTAACTATATCTACGATGAATGTCCCTATTCCGTGGGCGCCAAGACCATTTTCTATAAGGAACTGCTGAATCAGCTTGAGGGGCGCTCGCCGGGCGCCAAACTGCATTTCTACCTCTCCTTCCTCAAGGCGAAGGAGGAAGGGACGATCCGTTTCATGGAGGAGGAAGAGGTGCAGATGCAGAACTGCCGGCGATGTGGCCAGCCGACCACCGCCGGTGACCTGTGCGCCTTCTGCCGGCTGTGGGAGCGGCCGGAGATGGCCGTATGCGGGCCGGCGGAAGAATTCGAAGCATAAGCTGAGGCGATGATGAACTGGGATATGGAGAACCGCAGGGCATACCGCTATTTCGACCTGATCATGGCCCTTTTCGTGGCCGTACTGCTGATCAGCAATGTGGCCAGCAGTAAAATACTGAACCTGGGCCCCTTTACCTTTGATGGGGGAACCATTCTCTTCCCCATCAGCTACATCTTCGGCGATATCCTGACGGAGGTCTACGGGTACCGCCGCTCCCGGCGCGTCATCTGGACGGGGTTCGGCTGTTCGGCGCTGGCGGCGCTGACCTTTATGATTGTGGGAGCGCTCCCGCCGGCGAGCGGCTGGGAGCATCAGGAGGCCTTCATGGCCATCCTGGGGCAGACCCCGCGCATCGTCATCGCCAGCCTGATGGCGTATTTCGCCGGCGAGTTCTCCAACTCCTACGTGCTGGCCAAGATGAAAATCCTGACGCGGGGGCGCTGGTTGTGGACGCGCACCATCGGCTCCACCCTGGTGGGGGAAGGGGTAGATACCCTGCTGTTCGTCACCATTGCCTTCGCCGGCGCGCTTCCCACCAGCCTGCTCTTCAGCGTCATCCTGTCCAACTACATCTTCAAATGCGGCGTGGAGGCGCTGGCCACCCCACTCACCTATCAGATTGTGCGCTGGCTGAAACATGTGGAGCAGGAGGACTATTTCGACTACGGCACGGACTTCAACCCGTTTAAGTTCGGCACCAGTTGAGCGAGGCGCGGGATATGGAAGACGAGGATGCCGGCATGGTGGACATCGAGGAAGGGCAAGGCGGCATTAAGCTGACGGAGGAGGTGCCCTGGTACGAGGAGCCTCTGCCGCCGGACCACCGCTCCGGTTTTGTGGCGGTGGTGGGCCGGCCCAATGTGGGCAAGTCTTCCCTCATGAATGCGTATCTAGGGCAAAAGGTCGCCATCGTCACCCCCAAGCCCCAGACCACCCGCAACCGTCTGCTGGGCATCTTGACCCTGCCCAACGCCCAGGTCGTCTTCATAGATACGCCGGGCATCCATCAGCCGCGCCATAAGCTGGGTCAGTATTTGGTGGCGGCGGCAACCAGCGCGGTGCCAGAAGCGGATGTCATCGTCTTTATGGTGGATGTCTCGGTGATGCCCACCGACGAGGACAAGATGGTGGCGGACCTGCTGGCGCGCAAGAGCCAGGCGCCGGTTCTGCTGGCGATGAATAAGATGGATTTACTGAAGCCGGCGGACGTCCAGCTCCACACTGAGGCCTATCTTTCCCTGGGCAAGTTCGACGATTGGATACTCACCTCGGCCACGCGCGGCGACAATCTGGACAAACTGCGCGAGATGATCATCCAGCGTCTGCCCTTCGGCCCGCGCTACTATCCGCCGGACCAGGTCACCGACCAGGAAGAGCGCTTCCTGGCCGCGGAGCTGATCCGGGAGCAGGTGCTCCTGCATACCTATGAAGAAGTGCCCCACGGTGTGGCGGTGGTCGTGGAGGAATTCAAGGAGCGCCGGCCCGATCTCACCTATATCAGCGCCGTCATCTACGTCGAGCGCGAGAGCCAGAAGGGCATCATCATCGGCGCCAAAGGCGAAATGCTGAAGCGCATCGGCACAGCCGCCCGTCGGGAGATCGAACATTTCCTGGGGCATCAGGTATACCTGGAATTATGGGTCAAAGTACGCAAGAAATGGCGGCAGGACGAGCGGCAGTTGCGCTATTTCGGCTATAAAATGCCGTAAAATGTCCGCCCCTAGAAAGGCTGTTGTATGAGACGTCGTCCGAATGTGATCCTGGTGGTGCTGGATACCCAGCGGGTAGACCGGCTTTCCTGCTATGGCTATGGGCGGGAGACCAGCCCTTCCCTCGACGCTTTTGCGGAGCGAGCGGCGCTGTTCGAGCAAGCCATTTCGCCGGCGCAGTGGACCATCCCGGCCCACGTCTCCATCTTCACCGGCCAGTACCCCCTCCTGCATCAGACGGTGCAGTCCGACCGAGCCATACCCCAATCTCTGCCGACCATCACCGAAATCCTGCGTGACCACGGCTATCTGACCTTTGCCTTCTGCAACAATCCACTGGTCGGTGTGCTGAACAACGGGCTACAGCGGGGGTTTGACCGCTTCTACAACTATGCCAGCTTTGTGCCGGATGTGGTGCCGGCGCCCAAGGTCGCGCCCAACCCGGTGGCGCAGGGTCTCGAGGCGGTGCGCCGCGGCATCGCCCACGCCGTGCATGCCATTGAGCGCCAGTTCGGCAAGTCGGAGCGCTTGCTGGCCCTCTCGCAGGAATCCTTCTTCGTGCCGTTCTGGTCCCGGCTGGGCAACTTCAAGGGCGATGTGATCCGCTCTATGCGCGATGTGGAGCGCTATGTCCGCGCCTTCTATCCGGATTCTGACGAAACCCCCTTCTTCATGTTCATCAACCTGATGGAGACGCATCTGCCGTACTGGCCGGCGCTCCCCTTTGTGCGCAAGTATGCCCAGTGGGTCAGCCGGGACAAGGAAGCGCGGCGTTTTGTCAGCCGCTTCAACACGCAGGCCTACCGCTGGGCCACCCCTATCGTACAGCCCCTCACCGAGATGGAGCTGGCCGCCATCCAGGCCATGTACGATGCCGAAGTCGCCTTCCAGGACCATCACCTCGGCCGGCTGTTCGACGCCCTCGATGACCTGAAGGCCTGGGACAACACACTGGTCATCGTGGTGGCGGACCACGGCGAGGGGTTCGGCGAGCACCACTATATGGGCCATGCCTTCACGCTGTTTCAGGAAGTGGTGCACGTGCCGCTGGTGGTGCATTTCCCGGGCGGGGAGTTCGCCGGCCGGCGCATCGCGGAGCCCGTCTCCACCCGCCGCATCTTCCATACCATCCTGGAATATGCCGGCATCCCCTCCGAGGACCCGCTGGGCACTGCCGAAGAGCTGAGCCTGCGCTCCACCGTGCAGGGGCGCACGCCGGCCCGCGAGCGGGTCATCTCCGAGGCCTATTCCCCCACCAATTTCGTCAGCGTCATCGAGCGCCGCGACCCCGAGATCCTGGAACCCTACAAGTGCCTGTCCCTGTGGCGCGCCCTCTATGCCGGCTATGACAAACTCATCGCTGTGGACAACGCCCCGGATGGGCTGTACGACCTGCGTACGGACCCGCTGGAACGCCGCAACCTCATCCAAGCGTCTCCCAAAGCCAGCCGGCTCTTCGACGAACTGCACCGCTTCACGGAGGAACAGGAGCACTTCGCCTTTGAAGCGGCGCATGCCGGCACATACCGGGCCGAGGAGGAAGAGGAAATCCGCCGGCGTCTGCGCGGCCTGGGGTATATGGATTGAGCGCCGGCCCGCCGGCGCCCCTCGAAAGGAGGGCCAGCATGTATCTACTGCTGGTAGTGTTGGAGGATGTGGACATCCTCCCGAAACTGCTGGAGCGCTGGCATGCCATCGGCGTCCCCGGTATCACCATCGTGCGCAGTATGGGCGGCTACCATGCCATCTCGTGGCTGGAGCGCCTCGGTCTGACTGTGCTGGGCAGGGAGGTCGAGGAAGAGACGCAGCAGCGTCTCCTGATCTCCGTGATTCCAGACGAGGAATTGCTGGAGCAGGCCATTGCCGAGGCGGAGCAGTTGGTCGGGAGCTTTGACCGCCCGCACAGCGGCATCCTTTTCGTCCTGCCGGTACTGCGCACGCTGGGGGTGCACAAGCGCCGGCCGCCCTCTCCCGAAGAACTAGCCGCTACCGCGCCGGCCCCGCTCCCCACCACGGAAAGGGAGCGCATCCGCTGTATCCCAGTCTCGCAGGTGCTCGCCATGCGCCCGATCCAGCCAGCCATCGTCCATCCAGGAGATTCCCTGATGGACGCGGCGCACGAGATGATCCGTCATCCGGATACGCGCCTGGCCTGTGTGGTCAATGAGGAAGGCCGGCTCATCGGCATTATCCGCGCCCAGCTCCTGGTCAGCGAACTGCTGATGCACATCATGCCGGAGGAGTTCCTCCAGCAAATGTCGGAACTGGAGGAAGCGCTGGAATACGCCTCGCTGTTCAAGGCCCGTACAGCCGGCGATCTCATGGAAGAGCCGGTTTTCGTACATGCCGGCGACCCCATCCGGGAGGCCTTTGCCAAACTGCACAAGCATAAGCTTCCCGGCCTTCCCGTGGTGGATCAGACCCGCCACATCATCGGCTACGTGGACATGCTGAATATGCTTGCCCTGGTCACCGCCGGCGAACTGCCCCCCTGCACCGAGAAGCGTCCATGATCCTCCCCGCCCTCTTCACCGCCATCATCTTCGTCCTGGCGTATATCATCATCGCGACAGAGAGGCTCCACCGCACGGTAGTGGCGCTGGCCGGCGGAATGCTCCTCATTCTGGCCGGCATCCTTTCCCAGGAAGAGGCCTTCGCCGCCATTGACTTCAACGTCATCCTCCTGCTGGTGGGGATGATGGTCATCGCCAATATCATGAGCGAGACCGGCGTGTTTCAATGGATCGCCGTCCAGTCGGTGAACGCCGGCCGCGGCCAGCCGCTCCTCATCATGGCGATGCTGTGCCTGGTCACCGCCGGCGCCTCTGCCATCCTAGACAATGTCACCATTGTGGTGCTCATCGCCCCTATCACCCTGTTCATCGCCTCCGCCCTACATGTCAGCCCTACCCCCTTCCTGGTGGCGGAGATCATGTCCTCGAACATCGGCGGCGCGGCGACCATCATCGGCGACCCGCCCAACATCCTGGTAGCGAGCGCGGCCAACCTGGACTTCCTGACCTTCGCCGGCAATATGCTTCCCATCACCCTGCTTTGCCTGGGAACACTCATCGGCATCCTGGCCCTGCGCATCCGGGGCGAGATTGACCCCTCCCCGGCTGTCTCCCGTCTCGATGCCAGCGGCCTGATCACGGACCGGCGCTTACTGCGCCAATCCCTCATCGTCATGGGCCTGGTGCTGGTTGGGTTCATCTTTCACGGCATGCTGGGGCTGGAGCCGGCCACCATCGCCATGGCCGGCGCGTCCCTGCTCCTCATCATCACCCGGCGGGACCCCTTCCAGCACCTGCGCGAGGTGGAATGGACCACGCTCTTTTTCTTTCTCGGTCTGTTCATCATGGTGGCCGCTATGGTCAAGACCGGCATCATCGCCGCCATCGCCAATGCCGTTCTGAACATTACAAAGGGCAATCTGCGGCTGACCGCCAACCTTTTGCTGTGGTTCTCCGCCCTGTTCTCCGGCATCGTGGATAATATCCCGTACACCGCCACCCTGATCCCGCTGGTACAGCAGTTGGGGAAAGCCATGCCGGCAGAGCCGCTGTGGTGGGCGCTTATCATGGGAGCGGACTTCGGGGGGAACCTGACGCTGGTGGGAGCTTCTGCCAACCTTGTGGTGGCGACCGTCGCCCAGCGGGCCGGCTATCCGATTTCCTTCAAACGCTACCTCTCATACAGCCTGGTGAGCACGCTGGCAGTGCTCGTGCTGTCCACGCTGTATCTCTGGCTGCGCTATTTGCTCTGACAGCACTGCGGCGGGCAAGCGGGCAGGTGAACGATGAAACAGCTTCCCTTGCCCAGCCGGCTTTCCACCCGGATGGAGCCGCCGGCGGCCTCCACCGCCCGCCGCACCAGCGTCAGGCCGAGGCCCAGGCCGGCATAGCGCCGCTCCACCCGATCGTCCGCCTGATGGAACGGGTCGAACAGACGCTCCAGCTCCGCGGGGGATATGCCGATGCCGCGGTCCTGCACCTGCACCTCCACCCAGTCGCCGAATTGATCACGCCGTTCGGCCACACGGATGGTTACCGGCTGGTCCGGCGGCGAGAATTTCACCGCGTTGTCCACCAGGTGCCACAGCACCCGCTGGAGCAGTTTGCTGTCAAAGACAGCCTCACGGGCCGGCCGTTCCCCTTCCAGGCAGAATGCTATCCTGCCGCCGTAACGCCGCTGAATGAGCTGAATGACCATCTGGATGACGCCCCAGACCTCCGTACAGGCAGAAGGGGCCTGCACACCCCACAGCGGGAGGGTGGTGTACATCTGCAGGTCGTCCAGCAAGTTCTGCAGGCGTAAAGCCTGCTCCCGCGCATTATGCACGCACCGCTCCCAGGTAATCGGGGGAACCTCGCCGGCCATCAGCAGGTACTGGACGAAGCCGAGCACGCCTGACAAGGGGGTGCGCAGTTCATGGTGAAGGTTGCGCAGAGCCTCATAGCGCCAGCGTTCCAGGTACTGCTGGCGTGAGGTATCGCGTCCGACTACCAGATAGCGCCGGCCGGCTTCCAGCGGATAAATGCGCGTCAGCAGGTGTATTGGCTGGGCGCCGCCGGTGTCAACCTCCAGGATGAACGGTCCCTGGTCTCCCGCCCGGGCACGCGCCAGGATAATGGGGGCAAACGGGAAGGGGTCCGGCGGCTGGTCCGCTGGCGGCAAGGGGAAGTATGCCGGCGCGGTCTCCCGCATATATCTCGATCCCGGCACGCGGCTGATGCGGGACAGCTCCCGGCCGGCGCGGTTAGCCAGCTCTACACACCCCTCCGCGTCCAGGACAAAGATGGCCTCGGAAGTATTGTCCAGCAGGGAGCGCAGGTAGAGGCCCTGTTGGTGACGGCTCTCCAGCAAGCGCACCCGCTCCATGCCGGCGGCCATGTGATCCGCAAACGCCGTAGCCAATTCTACATCGCGGGCGGAGAAGGCGGCGGCCGGCCGGCGGTACACAGTGAAAACCCCAAAGGCACCGCTCTCGGTAGTTCTGAGCGGCACGCACAGCGCGGAGCGATACGGGGATATGTCTGCGGTTTGCCGACGGTACAGCCGCTTATCCGAGAGAACATCATGCACCAAAACGGGCTCTTTACGCAGAAGGGCTTCCCCGCTGACGCACAGCTTCACCGGCGCGCTGCGCGGCTCCAGGGGCAGTGGCAAATTGCGCGAAGCGCGGCATTCTAGGGTTTCACCATCTGGCGAAAGCACCTCCACCGCACAGGCGTCGACGCCCAGCGCTTCCAGCGATAGGTCCATCATCGCCTGGAAAACGTCCTCTTCACTTTGCTCCCAGGCGATGACCGAACCGAGTTCCACCGCCACATGCCGCCACCGCTCTTCCATGGCGCGGGCGGAAGCATACAGCTCCGCATTTTCCAAAGCGACGGCCGCCCAGTCGGAGATAGCCTGAGCCAGCTCGACATCCTCCGGCTGAAATGTCCCCTCTTTTTTGTCCAGACAGAGCAGGACGCCAATGGCCTGTTCACCGCGCTGGAGGGGAAGGCCAAGGATACTGCGGGGCGGTGTGCCGGTCAGCCAGCCGGCGATGTATGGGTCGTACCAGCCCGAGACGCTGGTGTCGGGGATGCAGATCACCTCCCGCCGGCGCGCGATCCACTCTGACAGGGTGCCGGCCAGCGGACGCGTCTGACCCAGGTATTCCAGCCGATGAGGGCCGAGTATTTCCCGCAGGGTCATGGTACCGGCCTGCAGGTCCACCGCAACAATGACGCCCCGTTGGGCGTGAAGGAACTCTACGGCGCATTCCAGCACCCGCCGCAAAATCTCTTCCATCTCCAGGCTGGCGGTGATCACCTGCCCGATCTGCACTATCGCTTTCAATAATCGAAGCCGGCTGTCCAGCTCCCGGTCCAGCCCCTGGAACAACTGCCAGTTCTGCACCGCCATGCGCACGGACAGCGCCGCCGCTGTCAAAAAGCGTTTGCTCTCCTCATCCCAGCCGTCCTCGCCCCAGCGTTCTATCCAGATCACGCCGCGCGCGGGGCAGGTCGGGTCCGGAGGGCGAACAATGACGGCAACAGCCGGCCCGTTCAGAGAAAGGGGTTCGCCGGCCAGGGCGGCAGTGCGGGGCAGTTCCACCACACTTCCATCTGCTTCCAGCGCCGGCCACAGCCAGGCCGGCACGGGGTACCGCCCCGGCCAGCCGCGCGCTTCCCATGCCGGCAGGTACAGCTCCTCTCCCTGGACGATGCCGCACACGGCTCGCTGTACCAGAGGATCGCGCTGTAACAGCTCCTCAACGATCAAGGCAAAGGCTGTGGTCGTCTGAGCACCGGTATACAGGGCGGCAAACAGCTCGGTCAGTATGTCCCGATGGATCCGCCGGCGGGACTCTTCCTGCTCGCGCCGGCGCATCTCCAGTAACGCCGTCAGCGCGTCGGCCAGGGCCAGCAGTGCACCGTGATCCGGTGGTAGTACGTCTGCCGGCCAGGATATTTCCAGCCACCCAATGTGCGGCGGAACACGAGGTACAGGAACGCAGACGGCACGCGCAAGCTCCATGGTGGAGCCAGAGGCGTCCGCTGGTGGCTTGGTTTCAGAAAGCCCAACGCACCAACCCTGTTGTCCCAGTACGGATTGCAGTGCTTCCAGCACTTCTTCCGGCGTGCGGCAGGGAGATAGGGCGCGCAGACATTCGGCCAGCCATTCGCCGGCAGAACGATGCGCAGAGGTTACGAGACGGGAAGTCTGCTCCACCATCTTGCCTCCGCTTGTCACGCTCCCGCGCCGCCCGAGGAGATGTGCGAGGGCTGGGCAGGGCTGGCGTCGTCATGCCAGGCCGGCAGTTCCAGTTCCAGCCCCAGACCAGGCGCGCCCGGAAAGAGCCTCAAACGCCCGCCCAGACCCTCCACCAGATGCTGTATCAGCACCCACTCGGACCACTGGGCCAAAGAGGCCGCGTGCTCTTCGGACAGCCCCTCCCAGCCGATTTCCTCAGCCGGCACGGTGCCGGCCAGCAGAGGAACCACATAATCCTGAGCGTTGGGGACGTGCACTTTCATGCAGGGCCCCGAAGCGGCGGGGGTCAGGTGTACCGTTATCTCCGTGTGGGGTGCCATGTGCAGTACAAGCGTGAAAATGCGATGAAGAAGCTGTACCAGTATATCCATGGGCACCGCGACCAATGCCGGCCCCTCGTTCCACTGGACCCGGAAGGTGCTCTGCGGGTACAGCGCCTCCATGTCATGCAGGATCGCTTCCAGCGCCAGCCGGGCGTCGCACTGGCCGGCGCGGCCGGCGGCCACAGGCTGGAGGTAAAAGTTGTAGATTTCCAACTGCGCAAGCTGAGCCTTCATCATCTGCAACTGCTCCAGGGCGCGCTCCAGGCACTGCCGGCGCTTCTCCGCTGAAAGCCCATGGGTGTTCTCCAGCAACTGCAGGGTGGCCAGCACGGTGGAAAGCGGGGAACGCAAGGAATGATGCATCCTGCGCACCAGGGTCTGGTAAAAGCGCTCCAGCCGGCTGATCTCCGTGATATCGCAGGCGGTGATGAAATAGCGGTTATCCTCCAGGGGAATGACCGAGACGGAGAGATCGAACCGCTGACCGTCTGGTCTGACCCAGGGAAAGACGAAAGGCATGTCAATCTCGCCGGCCAGGGCGCGCTGACAGCGATGCGCCAGCCGGCGCAGTGCCTCCTGAACTTCCGTGGGGACAGGCGCTTTATCTTGTACTCCAAGGGGCCGGAAGGAACGCGCGCGCGGGTTCGCGTATTCCAGCTCCCCCTCTCCGTCCAGCACCAGGACCAGGTCCTCTGTGGCCCGCATGATCACCTCCAGAGTCTCCGCCTGGCGCAGGAGTTCTTCCCTCCAGCGGGCGGTGCGGATAGCGGTCGCGGCGCGCTGGGCGAAGGAGCAAAGCACCTCGATCTCTCCCTCGGTGAAGGGTTCCTTGCGCCGGCGCATCACCGACAGCGTCCCCAGCCGGCCGGCATTATCCTCCAGCGGTACAAAGGCGCCCGAACGCACCCCCAGTTGTTGAATAAGCGCCCGGCTGGCCACGCGTTCATCGGTGAGCATATCTTCGACAGTGAGGGGCTGGCCACTGCGGAAGACAGTCCCCACCAAGCTGTTCTCCATAGGCAGGGCGGGCAGAAGACGCTCATGGATGAACCCGTGGCTGGCGGCCAGCCGCATTGCCTTGCCATCAGGGTCCGCCAGGTCAATGCCGCCGGCATCCCCATCCACCAGTTCGACCGCGGTCCGCACGATGGCTTCCAGTGTGGCGCGCAGGTTGTATCTGCTGGTCAGCGCCTGGCCGGCGTGCACCATGGCGGCCTCCAGGCGTTCGAACTGCCGCCGGCTCTGCGCGTACAGCCGGGCGTTCTCCTCAACATGGGAGAGCCATGAGGCGACGATTTCTGCGATCTGCACATCCTGCGCGGTAAAGGTCCCAGGGCGTTTATTGGTCAACGTGAGGGCACCGACGATGCGGCCGCCGGCACGCACCGGCACCATCAGCACATTACGCGGGACAGGCCGGGTATAGCGGGAGAAAATAGGAGTGTACCAGCCGGGGGTTCGGGTATCAGGTATCCAGAGGGTCTGCTGGTGCTGGAGCACCCACTCCATCAGGGTCCCCTCAAGCGGGATGCCCGCACTCACATATACCTCCGATGGAAGCCCGATCACCTCCACGATATCCAGGTGCGTGTGGGCCTCGTTCACCCGGATGCGAAAACCTGCCTCCGCTCCCACCAGCTTGACCAGCGCCTCTAAAAGCTCACTGGCCACCTTTTCTGGCTCTAAAGAGCGGGCGACCCGCCGGCCTACCTCCACCAGCGTGTTCCAGGTGAGCACCTGCTCCCGCAGTGCCTGCTGTGTGCTTTGCAAAAGCTGGGCGCCGCTCAGCGCCACCACCAAACAGTTGGCCAGTGCTTCCAGCTCCGGGATATCTTCCTCGCCAAGCTGGCCGGCCCGTTCGCTCGCCAGACAAAGGGCACCGATGACCTCATTCTGCTCCACGCCGGCCAGCAGTGGCACTGCCACCGCGCAGGTCACCGGCGGACAGCTATCGGCCAGCTTCCCTAGGATGGACCGCGGCTCCGCCTGCGCAGTGATCAGCGAGTGACCGCGCGCGAGCACGCGGCCGAGGATGCCGGCCTGACCTCGTGGAAGCTGAACCAGCGCCTGCGTAATGGAGTCATAGACCGCCATCCCCTCTCCTTCGCGCAGGCCCAGGAGTGCCAAGGGACCGGAAGGATGCTCCTTGAGTACCCGCAGGGCCGTCTCCGCCAGGGCGCGGCGTTCGAGAGGTACCTGCTGAAGCGCGGACAATGCCCGATACAGCCAAGCGCTGTGGGGCCGGCGCCGGCGGCCCTGTTCCAGCCGGTCAGCGCCAGCCAGGAGTCCATTGAGCAGGGCGCTCAGCGCTTCCACCGCCGGCCGGCACGCAGGCCCGATTTCTGCCCCAATGAGCACCAGCACCCCCTGATGGATATCGGCGCGCAGGGGTATATAGGCCGCGCCGCAATCCTCGAAATGGCTGTGTGGCATCCGCCCCAAGCGCATCTGCACCCATTGAGCCACCTCTCCGCCGGCGGCGATCTCCACCTGACCGCGGCGGAAGGTGCGTGTCAGCCGCTGGTAGAATGAAATGCGCGGTTGTTCGAGGGTAATTACAGCCGACAACGGGATGGAGGTGAGCAGTTGGGCTGGCGCCGCATCTTCCAGCACCAAGCCGCCCTGCCTAGGATGGCGAAGAAAGAGCAGGGCATCCAGCCCCATATCCGCCAGGGCATCCATCGCGGCCCTGAGCAGGGCACGCGGCTCTTCTATGCCGCGCAGACGCCCCGCCACAGCGGAGATGAGCCGCTCTGCCGAGAGCGGACCCCCTGGCGCACTGCCGGCTGGGTAGGTATCCGTCAACTCCATCATCCGCCGATCATTCCCCTCAAACCCCGGGGGTGAGACTCTGTCACAACAGCCCTTTCTCCCGGACGAATGCCTGCCAGTCCAGCGCCGGCTCACCCGCCCAGGCGAACGAGGCCTCGATCTCCCCCATCTCCTGAAGGATGTCCTTCAGGCGCGGGCGGAGCTGTGGGTCTGAAGCCGCTTCCAGAGGGGTCTGCATCTGCAGTGCCGGCGACGGGCGCTCCAGCCACTGCTCATAGGCCTGCCGGAGGGCGGTTTCCCACCGCCGGCGGTCCTTGGCCGGGGCTTCGTCCTCTTCTTCCGGAGATAAGGGTGATTCCCCCCTTTCATGCCATGCCTCTGCCAGAGCGCGCCGCTCCAGCGTGTAGTCGTTAAAAAGGAAGCCGTTCTCGCGCAGGAACTCCTCCCAGCCTGCTCCAGGGTGCTGTCGCTGGAAATCCTCGTAGCCCAGGCGCAGGGTGACGGTCAGGCGGGGCAGGTCCGCCGGCGAAAAGCTCCGGAACAGCGTGGAAGGGTACCAGCGGTCCCCCACCGGCAGGAGGCGCACTGCCAGCAGGTCCCCAGGCGATAGGAATCCGGCGCTGGGCGCGTCATCCACGATGCACGGCTGTCCCGTCATGACGCGCAGGACATGGTAGCGCCGGCCGTTCTCGATGCGCTGTACCTCGTAGAGGTCAATGCATTGGCGGCGCCAGGCATCCAGGAGCTGGCGCTGGAGGGCCGGCAGGCGCGGCCCTTCCACCTCAGCGAACAGGTCAATGATGCGCTTACCCGATTCGCTCTCCCGATAATCATAGACGAACCACTCGAAGGTCAGCAGGAATTCCTCGGAATCGGGGTCTACATGTTCCAGGTCAATGGGGAGTTCTTCCTCATCCTCCGCGCTCCAGTAGATGAGGAAGGCGCGCAGGAACTCCTCTTCGAAGCGGGCCTGGCTGGCGAAGCGGGAGATGGCCTCGCGCAGGGAAGCGTCCGCGGCTACCCATTGGGCGGTGGTGATGACCTGTTTGGGGGCGGATTGTGGAGGCATCGCGACTGCTCCTTTTCACGCTGTCGGCGGCACATGCTTCGCCGGCCATAGTGTAGAAGCTATTTCAAAAACATCGAAACTTATGCTATACTAGTACTTCACCACAATAATTATTGATGATATAGGCGATGGAACTTAAGCCGAGCATCGGTCGTGGTAAAGCGCCATTCGACGGTGGCCTGCGCCGCATTGC
>CALIBQ010000064.1 GCA_938049385.1 uncultured Anaerolineae bacterium | reverse complement strand
AAATCTTGCGCCACGGGGCCCCTCTTTGCCATCTCGCCGAAGTTGGGTTATAATTCAAGAGCCAGGCCCCTGTAGCTCAGAAGGATAGAGCAGGAACCTCCTAAGTTCTTGGCCGCGCGTTCGAGTCGCGCCAGGGGCACTGGATGGTTCGCCGGGCCGCCTCCCCAGCGGCCTGGTGAACCCAGGCTGCCAGGAGAGGTGGAAAATGGCGGAGATGCCAGTTTACATCCTGATGGATGAAGCCACCAGACGTTACGGGATTGACCAAAAGGTCCTCGTCCGGCTGGTGGAGTCCGGTAAGATAAGGGCGGCACGGTTAGACGGACAGGTCCTTGTAATGGACGAAGACATCCAGAAAATAACTTTGCGCGATAAATTGTGGTCCCAAGTGGCCCACTTGGATCAGAGACCCATTACCCTATACCAAGCAAGGGCGCAGTATCGCATTGGTTCAGTTACCCTTTACAATTGGATTAATCAAGGCATTGTGCGAGTGCTGAAACGGGCGCAAAAAGGGAAAAAACCCTTGGTATTAATCAACGAAGCAGATGTTGCATACGCCGCCTTAGTGGCGCGTGAGCGCGGCGTATCACGGGGTCGCAGGACTTTTACACCGGATTTTCTGCCGCCGCATTTGCAGAGCTTGCACATGTGAATTGATACGAGTTTCCGAAAATTCTGGCCTCCCGCCTCGCAACGGGAGGTTTTTTTGTTCCCAATTTTCTGTCCACCTATTGACAAAGTTAAACAGATGTGGTATAATAGCGGTAGATTTATCGCAAAGACCAGAATCTCCGAACGTGGTGATAGTGTCGTGGCCATTACCTCCGCAGTCCAGGCAAATGCATCCTCAATTCTTTCCGCTGGCATCCAGTCCGGGTGCCGGTCCAAGCGCGTGGCGCTGAAAAGCCCCCGGCTGAGTACAATCCCTGTCGTGGAGATTTCCCCGAGGAAGTACGGTATAGCCTTTGTGGTGATCACCGTGCTTCCCCAGTCTGCTTTGGATAGGAGACTGAAATGGACAAGAGGCATCTTGCCCGGGAGCGGATATTGGGTGCGCTGGATGAGATCGTGGCGCAGTTCACGGTGCAGGCAGAATTGTTTCTTCGCCAGGACGCAGCGGCCCCGGTGCTCATCACCACAGAGGTGATAAGCTGGGTGGAGCGGGTGTCGCTGGCATTGAATCGGTATGCCGAAGGTGAGTACGAGGCGGCGGAACTGGCCGCCGACATCACCGGCGTCGGAGGCGCGGAATGAGAGACTACAGCCACAGGAGATACAGATGTGAGATCTGCAAGAAAGTCATCCCGGCGGCAGGCCGGAAGGTAATAATGCTAATAAGGCCGCCGCTGCAGAAACCTCAGCGGTTTGTGGTCTGCAGCGAATGCTTCAGGCAGCTGAGCGAGGGAAAGAGGGCCCAGTGAGAACGCTCATCATTCTGGCGATCGGGGTTTTCCTCCTGGCTGCCGGGGTGATTGCTGGTCTCATTGCTCTCTCTGTTGCCTCGGCTGAGCAGGCCCGCGCGACGCAAGCCGCCGCGTCTGCGGCGGCAGTCGCCAGCACCAGCCAGGCGCTGGCGACCGTTGCGATCGTCCTGCTGGTCATCGCGGTCTTGGCGCTGCTGGTCTTGGCTGGATACCTTTATCTCCGACTTCGTCGCGCCGAGGATGTCCAACGGGGACGCTGGGCCCCCGGGCCCAACGCTCTCTGGCGGCGCGCCGGAGAGGAGCCGGATTTCTCCCAAGCTCTGCAGGGCCTGGTCACGCTGGAAATTCTGCGCGCCCTGCGGGACTTGCGTCACCCCCCCCCGACCATCCAGGAGCAAAATGCTCTCGCGCTTTTTGAAGACGATTGGTGGCGGCGATAGATTTTTGACGGTTGGCGTCGCGGTCATCGTTACAATGCTGCTGGCGATTTCCTGCGCCGCGCCCACGCCCGTCCCGGAGGGGGACATCTACCTGACGTGGGCCGCCGCCAATCTCCGGGCCCAGAGTGCACAGGAGACCGCGCAGGCTATCACGCTGCGGGTCACTCAGCAAGCACGGTTGACCCAGCAGGCGCGCGAGGCATACTGGTTTGGCGTTACACAGACAGCGGTGGCCTGGAACCAGGAGGCTCAACGCGCTGGCGCGACCGCGACGGCGGCGGCACAGGCGACTGCTACCGCAATTGGTTATGCCCACGAGACTGCCACAGCCGTGGCCCGTGCCACCGCTACGGCGGAACATTACGCCCGCGAGACTGCTACCGCCAGCGCCCGCGCAACGGCAGTCGCGCCGACCGTGGCGCTGGCACAGGAGCGTTTAGAAACCGAGATCAAGCGGGAGAAATGGCGCCAGGCCACCATACCGATTGAGCACATTTTGCAACTGCTTTTCTGGGTTGGACTCATCGCGCTGGCGATCGCCACGCTGGTGTGGGCAATTCCCCGGGCGTGGCACACCCTGATGTTGCTGATCTTGCGTGCTCGCGCCGGAAGCCCGGACAAGGCGGTTGCATATATTTTGACCAGCGCGGGATTTCTGAACGCATGGCTTCACGCGCCCAAACTCACCACCTACGATCCAGACCGGGACGAAGGACCGGGGTTGGTCGTGGATTTGGAGACGGGCGAGGCCTGCCGTCTCCCTGGCGGCAGTCCGGATACGGCGCGCCAGGACCAGGTGGTGGACGCGCTGACCAGGCCCGCCGCCGCGTCCGGGCGCGTACCGCTGGGTGTGACAGAGCAAGCGGCGCGCGCGCTACAGGCGCCGCCGTACCGCATCCTGCCGCCCGGCAATCCGCCACCCCAGATCGCGTCTGCACTTCCCGTGCTGGACGCGCGCTGGCGCGAGGAGGAACGCAATGAGTGAAGCGCGGGAGAACATTGCGCGCTTCATCGCCGACAGGACGGCAGGATTCCTCCGCCGCGAGAACCTGCTGGACGGTCAGCGCGTGGCGTTTGTCGTTTGGCCGCATCCGGAGCGGCTGATCTTGGCATTCCACCCCGACCTCAATCTCCCTCCGGACTTGGACCGCCGCCTGGCTGCGCACCTGCGGCGGCGGGTCCTGGCGCTTCGCACCGATGCCCTCCTGTTTCTGCAAATTTCCTACGAACCGTATACCCCCATCCCCGACCGCGTGGATTTGGACCTGTCCGCGCGCCCGGCGGGCAGGCTGATGGTACCGCTGGGCGTGGGTCATCGCGGCCCCATCTGGCTTTCTCTCGTGGAGATGGACAGCGTGCTCATCGGGGGCACGCGCCGGATGGGGAAGACCAACCTGCTGCACGCCTGGATTCTGGCGCTGGTCGTCGGCGAGTCGCCGAACCATGTCCGGCTGGCGCTCTACGATGGCAAAGATGGCCTGGAGTTCGGGCGATTCTCCGGCCTGCGCCACGTGGAGTCTGTCGCGCGGACGGGCGAGGACCTGGCCGGAATTTTGGGCCGACTGCGAGGGGAACTGGCGGAGCGGGCGCGGCTTCTGTCCGAACGCGGAGCCCGGTCCATCGCCGAACTCCCTGCTGATGTCCGTCCGCCATACCTCGTCCTGGTGGTGGACGAACTGGCGCGCGCCTTGGAGACTCCTGGGGTAGATGAAGGTCTGCGGAGCATAGTCGCGCGCGGTGGTGCGTTCGGCGTTCTACCGGTCCTGGCAACACAGCGACCGGAGAGCAGCGTCGTTGCTGGATTCCTGAAATGCAACCTGGCGACCCGGATCGCGCTTCCGGTGCCGGATCACGCCGACAGCCGCGTGGTCCTGGGCCGGAGCGGAGCGGAGAAACTGCCGAAGATTCCGGGCCGCATTCTTTTTGTCTGGCGGGGGCGGCTGGTGGAAGCACAAGCGCCGGACGTACCGACGGCGCTCCTGGACGAGATTCTTTCCCGCCTACGGCGCGGCGACGCCCCTCTTCAGCCCCCGCAGGCGCTGGAAGATTGGCAGCGGCGGCTTGTAATAAATGCGATGAAGCCGCCCTTCAACGGCCGCTTCGGCCCCGTGCGGGAACTGGCCCAGGCCGCCGGGGTCCCGCGCGATCGCGTGGACCAACTGGCCCGCGCGTGGGAGGCCCAAGGGCTTCTCGGACCGGTGGAGTACCTGCCCGGCGGGCGGAAACTCCCGCGCCGCATCCTGCCGCCGCTTCTGGCGCTGGCCGGGGTCGGCGGCCCGGATTTGGCCATCTCCGGATATGGCGGAGATGGCACGGATTTCGGAGGCAATGGCAGATAAAGCCAGGCCGGAGACAGTTGCTTGGGGAGACCTGCGATTCTTGACAGCATGCGAACTGTGTGGCGGTACAGGGGAGGTATCCCCTGAGATCGCCGCTGAGTACGAAGAGTACTGGGAACAATGACAGAGGAGATGAGATGACCAAGCATTACCCGCCGAACTGGCCCGAGATTGCAACGCGCGTCAAGGAGCGCGCCGGGTGGCGATGTGAGAATTGCGGCCACCCGCACGACCCCCAAGGCTATTATTGCCTTACAGTCCACCATATCAACGGGGACCCAAGCGATTGCAGAGAAAGAAATCTGGTGGCACTGTGTCAGAGGTGCCACCTGAGCATTCAAGCCAAGTACAAGCCGGGGCAGATGATGATGTTTGCGCCCCCGTGGGAAAGAGGAACAAATGAAAACAATGGCTGATTCCGTTGGGAGGGGCAGTATGGCAAAGAAAGGCTACTTTCTTGTTTTCCGCCGAAGATCGTCTACGAAAGCAGTTCGTATCCGGGATCATGTTGGTGTCATCATTTGCGATGGAAATCGTCCACCGCTTGCGCGCCATAGCCGCAAGCAATACGGAATCAGGAACGTGGATTGGTGGTATGATCGGCCTTCTCTGGTTTGACGACGATCCGCGCCGGGACCTGAAGCAGAAGGTAGCGGATGCTGCGAAGCGGTACGCGGAGAAATTCGGGCGTCCGCCGACGGTCTGCTACGTCCATCCGTCTATGCTGGACGGCCTGGAGAATTCCGACAACGGCCACGCCTCGCCGGGCGGCACCTCTGCCATCCCTCTGGACATTGGCGACCTCCATCTGCGGGTGATGCCCCGCCGGTCGGTGCTCCGGCATCACCTCTTGGTGGGAGAAGATGATTGAACTGCCCCCAGCGCTCTCCTTCGGGGGAGGCGTCAACTCTGTCGCTCTCACCATCCTCCTGCTTAAGAAGGGATGGCGCGGGGACATACTATTCGCGAACGTAGGTGCCGAATGGCCCGAGACATATTATTATATTTTTCGTGTCTTCCGCCCAT
>CALIBQ010000063.1 GCA_938049385.1 uncultured Anaerolineae bacterium | reverse complement strand
AATCCATGACCTCGGGGGCCTGGGGGCAAGTTGATTCTGCCCCCAGGCCGGCCGACATGACACACAAAAGCGGGGGTATACATGTTTCGAGGGACGCCGTGGTGGGGAAATCGTAGTGTACGGTCGTTCGTACGGATGCTGGCATGTCTGCTGATGCTCGCCGTCTTGTTCGCCGGCGCGCCTCCGGCCCTGGCCAACGGCCCAAACCGCGCCGGCCTGGTGGTGCGCTTCGGCAACGGCTCCGTCTGGAGCGGGTGCATCACCTTCTCCGAACCCCAGATCACTGGCCTGGAGCTTCTGCGGCGCTCTGGCCTGAGCCTCATCATCGAGGAAGGGGGTGTTTACGGCGGCGCGGTCTGCAAGATCGGCCCTGACGGCTGTGACTTCCCATACACCAGTTGCTTCTGTCAGTGCGAGGGGGCGGACTGCTTGTACTGGGCCTACTACCACCTGCAGAACGGGACATGGCAGTATTCCAACGTCGGCGCCGGCAATTACTGGGTGCGCCCTGGCGACGTGGAAGGATGGGCCTGGGGCTCCGGCACCTACGGTGTGAACGGCGCCCTGCCGCCGGCGGTTACCTTTGACCAGGTCTGTCCTCCGCCGGCGACGAACACCCCGACGCCCATTCCCACCGCCACCTGGACACCAACCCCGCTGGCCACATCCACACCGACCCGCACCCCCACCCCGACGTCCGGGCCGGCCAGCATCGAGTTCTGGGCTGACCGCACGGAGGTACCCGCCGGCCAGTGCCTGAACCTGGGCTGGCGCGTGCGCAATGTGCAAGCCGTGTACCTCAACGACCAGGGTGTCATCGGCGAGGAAGTGCGCCAGGTCTGCCCCACGAGCGATACCACCTATGTCCTGCGGGTGATCACGCTGGAAGGGGAGGAGTATCGGCGGATTGATGTGCGCGTCCTGCCAGCCACTGCCGCGCCGTCCGCCACCCCAACATCGGTGTCTGCCGGCGCTCGGCGGGCCACCACGCCTGCACCGCAAGTTTCCGCGCCGACACTGACTTCAACCGAGACGCCAACGCCCCCCAGCGGAACGCCGACATCCTCTGCCACACACACGCCGGCCGCGCTGGCGATGGTTGGGTCTCTCCCTACAGCCGCACCGCCACAGCCGGCCGCGGCAGTGCCCCAACCGACCCCACTGCCACCCCATACACCCAGGATATGGGCACGCGCTGGCGAGATGCCGGCACCACGGGGTGCGGTAACGCCCACCGCCTCGCCAGAGGAGACAGCGGCGCCGCGTTGGGGAGAATATGGGGTGTTTGCCGGCGTAGCATCTCTGCTCGCCGCCCTGGCCGCCTGGGCCATCCGCCGGCAGACAGCGTGAGGCATCCATGCGTCAGGAGTATCATCCGCTGGCCTGGCTTGCCTGGGCAACCGCCGCGGCCGCCATCGCGCTGATGACCCTCAACCCGCTGTACCTTACCCTGCTGGCGCTGGCGGTGCTGGCCAACTATCGGGTCATCAGCCTGCGCTCCCCCACCGCGCGGCAGTGGGGCGCATTCTTGAAGGCCGGCCTGCTCATCTGGGCCATCACCATCCCTTTCAACGCCCTGATGTCGCACCACGGCCGGTATGTGCTGTTCCGTCTGCCGGCAAACTGGCCGCTGGTCGGCGGGGCTATCACGCTGGAAGCCATCGCATACGGGTTTGCCCGCGGGCTGAGCCTGGTCCTCCTGCTGATGATATTCGCCACTTTTAACTCTGCGGTGGACACCGCCAGGCTCCTGCGGCGCATGCCGGCCTTCCTGTACCTGGCCGGCATGATCACCTCCATCGCACTGGCCTTTGTCCCCCAGATGATCAGCGCCTTGCAGGAAATCCGCGAAGCCCAGCGGGTGCGCGGCCACCGCTTCCGCACCATCCGCGACCTCCTGCCGCTCATCATGCCCCTGCTGACCACCGGTCTGGAGCGCGCTATACAGCTCGCCGAATCCATGGAAGCGCGCGGTTTCGGCGGCTCCGCCGCGTCCATCAGCCGCTCTCTGAATTACATTCTGAAGGGGATGACGCTTGCCGGCCTCCTGGCCCTGCTGGCCGGCATGTTCGCCCGCAGTTACTGGTCCCGGCAGGCCTGGATCGGTATCCTCCTCTCAGCCGGCGGGCTTCTGCTCATGACGGCCGCCTTCTGGGTACAGGGCCGGCGGGTGCGCCGCTCCCGCTACCGCCATGAGCTGTGGTTGTCGCGCGATACGCTCATGGTAGCGTGCGGTGCCGCGGCCGCGGCCGGCATCCTTATCGCCCGGGCATTGAACCGCGCCGCATTGTTCTACTACCCTTACCCCCCTTACTCCGTCTGGCCGGCGTTTGACTGGCGCCTGGGCCTGCTGTATGCGCTGTTCATGGCGCCGGCCTGGCTCCTGCCGCCGGCGCGCGCCGCCCAGCCAAAACAGCTCCCTCTGCCGAGGTAGCGACCGTGATACATTTTCGGCGAGTCTCCTACTGGTACCCGGAGAGCCAAGAACCCGTCCTGCGCGATGTGAGCCTCGACATCGAGGAGGGCGAATTTGTGCTGGTTATCGGGCCGTCCGGCTCGGGCAAATCCACCCTTCTGCGCTGTATCAACGGCATGATCCCCCATTTTTACGGTGGGACATTTGCCGGTACGGTGCGGGTGGCCGGCCTGGACCCGGTCGAGCTTGGCCCCAAGGGCATGGCACACCTGGTGGGATTCGTGCTCCAGGACCCCGAGGCGCAATTCGTCGTGGATACCGTGGAGGACGAGCTGGCCTTCGCCATGGAGAACCAGGGCCTGTCCATCACGCTGATGCGCAAGCGCATCGAGGAGGTCCTGGACCAGTTGAGCATCGCGCACCTGCGGCACCGCCGTATCTCCAGCCTCTCAGGCGGGGAAAAACAGCACGTCGCCATCGCCTCGGTGCTGACCCTCCAGCCCAAGGTCTTGGTGCTGGATGAGCCGACCTCCCAGCTCGACCCGCAGGCGGCGGAGGAGGTGCTGACCGTCCTACAGAAGCTCAACGAGGACCTGGGGCTGACCATCCTGCTTTCGGAGCATCGGCTGGAGCGGGTAGCGCAGTACGCCGACCGCATCCTGTGGGTGCCGGCGCCGGGACAGCCGCCGGCATTGGGCGCGCCGGCCGAGATACTCGCGCAGGTGGACCTCACGCCGCCGCTCATCACCCTGGCCAAGGTGCTGAAGTGGCAGCCTCTGCCCTTGACCATCAAGCAGGCGCGGCCCTTCGCCCGGCGCGCCGGCCTGGTGCGAGAACCGTCCCTGCAGGATGAAGAGACATTGCTTCGCCGGCGGCCGGCCAACTCCGCCCCGCAGGACAGCCTGGCGGTAGACATGCGGGATGTGTGGTACACCTACCCGGGCACGGATCAGCCGGCCCTGCGGGGCATACATCTTCAGGTGGCAGAGGGAGAATTCGTGGCATTGATGGGCCGCAACGGTTCGGGCAAATCCACCCTGTTGAAGCACCTCATCGGCCTCCTTCAGCCCCAGCGGGGGCAGGTGCTGGTCGCCGGCCATGACACGCGCCGGCACAGCGTCGAGGAGCTGGCGCGCTGGGTCGGCTATGTTCCCCAGAACCCCGGCGCACTCCTTTTCCAGGATACCCTGCGGCAGGAGCTGGAGTTCACCCTGCGCAACCACGGACTGGCCCCGCGCGATGATTCTGCCCTAATACGCGCCCTGGGACTGGAGCCGCACCTGGAGCGCTACCCGCGCGACCTGAGTGTGGGAGAGCGCCAGCGCGCCGCCCTGGCAGCCATCCTGGTGGTGGAGCCGCAGGTGATTCTGCTCGATGAGCCTACCCGCGGCCTGGACTACCCGCAGAAGCGCTCCCTCGCTGGCTTCCTCAAGGGGCAGAAAGCCCAGGGTCGGACGATCATCATGAGCACTCATGATGTGGAGCTGGTGGCGGAGTGCGCCGACCGCGTCGTCATCCTGGGCGAAGGGGAGGTCATCGTGGATGGGCCGGCGCGTAAGGTGATGACCAGCTCCATGATTTTCTCCTCCCAGGTGAACAAGCTTCTGCGGGATGACCGCTTCCTGACGGTGGAAGATGTGCTGGCCGGCATGCCGCCGGCGGAGGTCACCCCATGAGGCAGGCCGGCTGGATGAACACGCTCATCATCCTGGCGGCCAGCGCGGTGGGCGTCGCCGCTTTCCTGTACCCCTTTTTCACGCTTTCCCCCGACCAGCAGATGGCTGGCCTGGCCGCCCGCGCCCACGCCAATGACGCTCCGCTGGTGCTGATCATCCTGGTGGTCTTCTGCCTGGGCGCCATCCTGGCCAATTTGGGAAGCGGCGAGATGAACTCCAAAATGGTGGCAGTGCTGGGAGTGCTGGTAGCTATGAACGCCGTCCTGCGCGCCATCCCCGGGCCGGGCGGCTTCTCGGCCGTCTTTTTCCTCCCCATCCTCTGCGGCTATGCGTACGGCGGGGTCTTTGGCTTCTTGCTGGGGGCACTTTCTCTGCTGGTATCGGCGCTTATGGGCGGCGGGGTAGGACCCTGGCTGCCGTATCAGATGTTCACCGCCGGCTGGGTCGGGCTGGCATCGGCCTGGATACCGGACTTGCGCCGGTTTGGGCGGCTGGAGAGCATCGTGCTGGCGGTGTGGGGCGCTGTGCTGGGGATGGTCTTCGGAGCCATCATGAACATTTGGTTCTGGCCGTTCGTCATGCCGCCGGCCGGGGATAGTACCATGTATTGGAGCGCCGGCCTGGGGATGCGCGAGACGCTGAAGCGCTACGCCGTGTTCTATGTGGCGACCTCGTTATGGTGGGACCTGGGGCGCGCCGGCGGCAATGCCCTGCTCATCCTGCTGTTCGGGCCGGCGGTGCTGAAGGTCCTGCGCCGCTTTCAGGCACGCTTCCGCTTCCATATCACTCCAGCAGTGGAGCATGCCGGCGCGGAACCCGATTAAGATGATGAACGAAAGTCAAAGAAAAGCGTTTTACCGCTTCACCGATCACGATCAACTGATACAGCACGGCCGATTGCGTCTTCATATCCTGGAGAAAGTGCTCTTTCGTCAAGCCCTGCACAAATGTCACAATTGCCCGCGCGGCTTTCACAATATCCAGTAGAGTGCTTTCATCGCGGCTCATACGTCACCCTGTGCTTCGGATAAATGATCATCGCTGTGCGAAGAATCTCCTTGCGGCGAACCCAATTGTGACTGTGCTCCACAGCACGCTTCGTTACCAGGTCCACTTCCCGCCCAAAAATATCTCGGAGTTCTTCTTGCATCCTGATGTGATCCAGCAGGCTCCAATCAGCTCCCTCTTCAAAGGTCACGATGAGATCAATATCGCTTTCCGGGCCGAAATCCTCGCGCAGCGCAGAACCGAAGACGGCCAGTTCCTGAACTTTCCACCGCTTGCAGAACTCCGCTATCTCGTTCAGAGGGAACAGCTCAGTGACTCGCTTCATTTCACAACTCCTCTGCAGTCCCCAGTTGCTGGTCTCTAACCATATCCGCCTTTCTTTAAACCATGCTCGAAGATGAAGAGAGGGTTCATTTGACCCTTGAAAAGACATTCTCAAACCACTTGCCTGGCAGTTGAAACTGCGGCTACACTCGCGAAGCCAGCCTACGTCAATTTGCAGTGAACCCGCCTAGGCAGGCTTCGTAATTGTTGCTGTGATTTCAATCCTCAGGCAATCTCTCTACTTAGAAGGCTTGTAGACCTTTCAACACCCTTGAAGACAGATACTTAACGAAACATATTGTACCATGTCCGGATGGGAAAGCAAGACCTTGCAAGCGTTTGTACCGCCGGCCCCCAACCTGCGCAATTTCGCCATCTGTGGTATAATATAACTTGATAGCTTCTGTGCCACCGCAGTACATCTTCTACGAATCTGACGGCAAGATGAGGCACAACCACCATGGACCAGTTCGTGCATCTGCATGTACATACGGAATTCTCCCTGCTGGACGGGCTGGCCCGCACCAGGGAACTCTGCCGGCGCGCCGCAGAGCTGGGCATGCCGGCCATCGCCATGACCGATCACGGTAACATGTACGCCACCATCCAGTTCTATCGCGACGCCAAGGCCGCCGGCATCAAACCCATCATCGGCTGTGAGATGTACATCGCCCCCCGCCGCATGTGTGACCGCGATCCCAACCTGGACCGCCGGCCCTTCCACCTCGTCCTGCTAGCGGAGAACCAAACGGGCTACCAGAACCTGCTGAAAATCGCCTCCGCCGCTCAGCTCGAGGGCTTTTACTACCAGCCCCGCATCGACAAGGAGTTTCTGGCGGCGCATGCCGAGGGACTTATCGCCCTCTCTGCCTGCGGCTCCGGGGAAGTGCCGCGCTTGCTCATCGAGGAACAGCCAGATGCCGCCTGGCGCGCCGCGGCCTGGTACCGCGACGTCTTCGGAAAGGACCACTTCTTCATCGAACTGCAGGACCACGAGATACCCGAACTGCGCCGCATCACCCCTCAGCTCATCGAGCTGGCGCGCGCGCTGGACATCCCACTAGTGGCCACTAACGATGTCCATTATGTGCGGCGCGAGGACGCCGGCGCCCATGACATCCTGCTCTGCATCCAGACCGGCTCCACCGTGCGCGATACGAACCGCATGCGCATGAGCGACGAGGGCTATTACCTCAAGTCCTACGAGGAAATGGCGGCACTGTTCGGGGAGATACCTGAGGCCCTGCGCAACACCCTGTGGATCGCCGAGCGCTGTGAGGTCAACCTGGATTCCAACGGCTATCATCTGCCGCGCTTCGACGTGCCGGCGGAGTACCCGGACGCCCAGAGCTACCTGCGCGCCCTGGTGGAGGAAGGCATCCGCCGGCTGTATCCCGAGATCACCCCGCAAATCCGGGCGCGCGTCGACTACGAGCTGGACGTCATCCATCAGATGGGCTTCGACACCTACTTCCTAATTGTCTGGGACCTGTGTCGCGCTTCCAAGGAGCGCGATATCTGGTGGAACGTGCGCGGCTCCGGCGCCGCCAGCATCGTCGCCTACGCTTTGGGCATCACCAAGCTGGACCCCCTGCGCCATGACCTGGTGTTCGAGCGCTTCCTGAACCCCGGCCGCGTCACCATGCCTGATATTGACCTGGACTTCCCCGATGACCGCCGGGCCGAGATGATTCAATACACTATCGAGAAGTACGGCCGCGACCACGTGGCGCAGATCATCACCTTTGGGACGTTGGGAGCACGTGCGGCCATCCGCGACGTCGGACGCGCCATGGACATTGATCTGGGCGTCGTCAATCAGATCGCCAAGCTGGTGCCGGAAGGCCCGAAGGTGACCATCGAGAAAGCCCTGCAGGAAAGCGAGGAACTGCGCCAGTGGTATGACTCAGACCCGAAAATACGCGAACTGCTGGATGCCGCCCGCAGTGTCGAGGGGCTGGCGCGCCACGCTTCCACCCACGCCGCCGGCGTGATCATCTCCGACAAGCCGCTGGTGCACTACACCCCCCTGCACCGCCCGACCAGCGATTCCAGCGACACACAGTGCCCCACCACCCAGTTTCCTATGGAAATCCTGGAAAGCATCGGCCTGCTCAAGGTAGACTTCCTGGGGCTGGCGACGCTTACCCTGATGCGGCGGGCATGCGAACTGATCGAGCAGAGTCACGGAGTCAAACTGGACCTGGACACCATCCCTATGGAGGATGAGAAGGCCTTTGAACTGCTCTCCTCGGGCGATGTGACCGGCATCTTCCAAGTGGAGTCCGCCGGCATGCGCCGGGTGCTGACCAACATGCGCCCCACGAAGTTCGAGCACATCGTCGCCACCGTCGCCCTCTACCGCCCCGGCCCAATGGAATACATCGACACCTACATCCGCCGCATGCACGGCGAGGAAGAAGTTACTTACAAGCACCCGCTCTTGAAACCCATCCTTGGGGAGACCTACGGCATCATCGTCTATCAGGAGCAGATCATCCGCATCCTGACGGACCTCGCCGGCTACACCGCCAGCGAGGCCGACCTGCTCCGCCGCGCCGTGGGCAAGAAGAAAGAGGAGGTGCTGGTCAAGCACCGCGAGCTGTTCATCGAGGGCTGTAAGAAGCACAGCGGTATTGACGAGGAGGTCGCGGACGCCATCTACAGCGACATCCTGTATTTCGCCCGCTACGGCTTCAACAAGGCCCATGCCGCTGATTATGCCATGATCACCTGTCAGACGGCCTATCTTAAGGCCCATTATCCTGTGGAGTACATGACCGCTCTGCTGACCGTGGAGCGTCACAACACGGAAAAGGTCGGCATGCTGGTCGGGGAATGCCGACGCATGGGCATCGGAATCCTGCCGCCGGATATCAACCGCAGTCAGGCCGATTTTACCATCGAGGAGGGTGCCATCCGCTTCGGCCTCAGCGCCATCAAGAACGTGGGTGAGGGGGCAGTGGAGCTGATCCTCCAGGAACGGGAGGCCGGCGGCCCCTTCAAAGATCTGGCCGATTTTTGCCGGCGCGTGGACCTGCGCCAGCTCAATAAGCGCGTCCTGGAATGCCTCATCAAGGCCGGCGCGCTGGACTGCTTCGGTCCCCGCAACCAACTGCTGGCGGCCCTTGACCGCGTCATGGCCGAAAGCTCCGCCTATCACCAGGCCCGACAAATCGGCCAGATGAGCATGTTCGATTTGGCACCGGCGTTCGGCGAGATGCTCAACGGCTCCCTGCTTTGCCCGCTGGAAGATGCACCGCCTATCGAGCGCAAACAACTGCTGGCATGGGAGAAGGAGCTGGTGGGGGTGTACCTCTCCGAACATCCCCTGCAGAAGCTGGCGCAGGAACTGCCGGACATCCCCATCATCTGGTCCAGCGCCATCTCCGAGGAACTGGCCGGCCAGACCATCTGGCTCGCCGGCATCGTCACCGAGGTGCGCCGCATCATCGCCCGCTCCCAAAAGCCCATGGCCTTCGTGCGCATGGAGGACCTGCAGGGCTCCTTCGAACTAGTCGTCTTTCCAAGCCTCTTCCAGGAGACGGAATCTCTCTGGGCGGAGGACCGCCTGCTGTTGGTGCGCGCCAAAGTGGAACAGCAGGAAGGCCGGCTCAGCCTCATCTGCGAGTCCGTGCGGGAGAACTTCATCAAGGTCAAGGTCGAGGGGGAAGAGGAGCCGGCGGAGATCAGCGGAGGGCCTACCGCCGGCCAGACGGAAAAGCCTGGCCCTCCTGCACCGATGCCGCGCCGGCCGCGTGTCCTGCACATCCGCTTCCTGCGCACCGGCGATTACGAGCGCGATGTCAGCCGGCTCCATCAGATTTACCAGCTCCTGCAAGCCTTCGAAGGGGATGACCGTTGCGTCATCCACGTCCAGGACGGCCAACAGTGCACCGTGCTGGAGTTCCCCAACCTCGGCACCCGCTACTGCCCGCAACTGGAGCAGAAACTGCGCAGTATCGGCAGTGTGAAAGGCGCCTGGCTGGACTCCTATATCTTATATCCCTGAGCGTGTTCCATGCCCGGCGAGCATATCATCTACCACGAGCTGATAGAAGCCATGGGGCAGGCCGGCTGTCCCATTTGCCGGCTGTGCGAGCAGGCCGTTGCGGGGTATATTGACTCCATCTTGTATGAACAGGTGAACGCCCCCTCCTTTCGCGACAAGTTCCGCGCCGCTATGGGCTTTTGCGCCGAGCATGCCGCGGAAATGGCCGGCGCCGGCCGCGCCCTGGGCATCGCCATTCTTTACAAGGACATCCTGGATACCTTGCTGGAAGAGGCCGAACGCCAGCCATCGGCCGGCGAGTGGCATTCCCTGCTGGCCCAGCATGCGCCCTGCCCCGCCTGTCAGCAGTACCTGACCATGGAGCAGGCCTACCTTGGGGCCTTTGTCCAGTACATGGACCGGCCTGCGTTCCGCCAAGCGCTGGAACATTCCGACGGCCTCTGCCTGGCGCACCTGAGGAAACTGCTGGAACACCCCTTGCGCGAGGAAGATGTTCATTTCGTGTTGGCACATCATCTCCGGCAGTGGGAGCAGTTGCGGCAGGAACTGGGGGAATATATCCGCAAGAACGACTACCGCTTTCGGCATGAGGCATTCGGGCCGGAAGGGGATTCCTGGCAGAGAACGCTGGAACTGCTGACGTCGGGGCGGGATTGGAAAGAAGGGGAGGCCGGCCGCGGCACCGGCTTCCGCCGGCGTCCCTCCGCGCGCCGGCGCGGATGACATCCATCCTCCCGTAAGCTGTAGTGCCCGCGGGAGGATGGATGCCGCATGTCTGCTGGCCCGCGCTTATGCCTGCTTATGCCTCGGCCGGCACCTTCGGCAAATCCTCCAGGGCACGCATGATATCCTCCTGCGGATGCTCATGGTTAACGAGCGTGCCGCTGAAGTAGCTGTCGTAGGCCGCCATGTCGAAATGCCCATGGCCGCTAAAGTTGAACACGATGACGCGCGGTTTGCCCTCTTCCTTGGCGCGCAGGGCCTCATCCACGGCGGCGCGGACGGCATGAGCGGTCTCGGGCGCCGGGATAATGCCCTCCGTGCGGGCGAAGAGCACCGCCGCCTCGAACACCTCCACCTGGCCGTAGGCCACCGGCTCGATATGCCCGGAGACGACAAGCTGGCTGACCAGCGGGGCCATGCCGTGATAGCGCAGACCGCCGGCATGGATGCCCGAGGGCACGAAGTTATGCCCCAGGGTGTGCATCTTCACCAACGGGGTCAGGCCGACGGTATCGCCGAAATCATAGGCATAGATGCCGCGCGTCAGCGACGGGCAGGCCTTCGGCTCCACCGCGATGAAGCGGGTCGGCCGGCCCTCCTGGAGACGTCCCCGCATAAACGGGAAGGCCAGGCCGGCGAAGTTGGACCCGCCGCCCACGCACCCGATGACCACATCGGGATACTCCCCGACCAGCGCGAACTGCTTCAACGCTTCCTCCCCGATGATGGTCTGGTGCAGGAGCACATGGTTCAGCACACTGCCCAGGGAGTAATGGGTGGCCGGGTCGCTGGCCGCCACTTCCACCGCCTCACTGATGGCGATGCCCAGGGAGCCGGGGGAGTTGGGATCTTTCTCCAGGATGGCGCGGCCGGCGGCGGTCTCTGGCGACGGGCTGGGCACGACGGTTGCGCCCCAGGTCTGCATCAGCGAGCGGCGGTAGGGCTTTTGCTGGTAGCTGACCTTGACCATGAAGACCTTGCACTCCAGCCCGAAGAAATTGCAGGCCATCGAGAGGGCGCTCCCCCACTGGCCGGCGCCCGTCTCGGTCACCAGGCGCTTGGTGCCTTCAATCTTGTTGTAATAAGCCTGCGGGACCGCGGTGTTGGGTTTGTGACTGCCGGCGGGACTGACGCTTTCATTCTTGTAATAGATATGGGCCGGCGTGCCCAGCGCCTGCTCCAGCCGGTAGGCCCGCACCAGCGGCGTGGGTCTCCAGATACGGTAGACGTCCAGCACCGGCTCCGGGATAGGGATGAACCGCTCCGGCGAGGCCTCCTGCTGGATGAGGGCCATGGGGAACAGGACGGCCAGGTCCTCGGGCGAAAGGGGCTTTCCCGTAGCGGGATGACGCGGTGGTGCCGGCGGACGGTCCAGGTCCGGGATGATGTTGTACCAGGCGGTGGGCAGTTCCCGCTCGCTCAGCAAGATTTTGTGCTCTCCTGTCATTGTACACCTCCTTTTTGTAGAACAGATTGGTATAAGTCCCGGCGTGAGAAATCAAAAAGCACCTCCCGTAAGGGACGGGAGGTGCTTCACCCGCGGTGCCACCCTCGTTAGGCCGGCCTGCGCTCCAAACAAAAAACCCGCCGTGATGGCGGGAAGGAGTGAATGCCAGCCTCACTCGTTGCAGGTACAGGACTGCGCCTTCGCGTGTCCGATACCCTCAGCCCTGATAACGGTGGCGTCTCCGACCCTACCTACTGCCCATGATATCATGGGGTTCAGCGGGCGACTCCCAGGTCCATTCGACCGGTGCGCCGGCATCGGGCTTCCACCTTACCCCGACTCTCTGGGCCCCGCTTTCCGGCCTACTCGTCCTGTTCACAGTCTTTGCGAGTATTCACTTGCTGGTATTTATATAGCACAGGGCGGGAAAGTTGTCAAACGACCATTTTGGAGGTGTTGAAAAAGATTGCTCACAAGGCCTCTTCAGCGCCCTTCTCCTTGCGCAACCTTGACAGAATGCCCGATTGGCCATAAGATGAAGGTAAGCGCATGAGCAGAGGACAGGGAAATGAACGGGAACACTGCTCCCGACATGGAATCTCCCTACGACTTCGACCGGTTCGTCCGCTACTACGAGCTGGATCATGCCGATTACACCGCGGATATCCCGTTCTACCAGGACCTGGCCCGGCAGGCCGGCGAGCCGGTGCTGGAGCTGGGGTGCGGCGCCGGCCGCGTCCTCATCCCCCTCGCTGAGGCCGGCATCCCCATCACCGGTGTAGACCTGGCCCCGCGCATGCTCGCCCGGGCGAGGGAAAAGGCGGATGCCGCCGGCGTCTCTGACCGCGTGACCCTGGTGCAGGCCGACATGCGCCGCCTGGACCTGCCGGCACGCTTCCGGCTGGCATTCTGCGCCCTCAACACCCTTATGCACCTTGACGATATCGAGCACCAGATTGCGGTGCTGGAATCGGCGCGCCGGCATCTGGTCTCCGGGGGCATCTTCGCCGTTGATTTGCCCAACCCGCATCTCTCCCTGCACCACGAGGAGCGCACCCCATTGACGCTGGACAAGGAGCTGGTGGACCCGCAGACGGGCAACCGCATCCTCAAGCTGGTCTCGTACCGCTCCGATACCTCTCTGCAGGTCTCCGACATCACCATCATCTATGACGAGGTGGATGCCGCCGGCCGCCTTCAGCGCACCATTGTCCCCATGCGCATGCGCTGGATCTACCCGTACGAACTGCGGTTGATGCTGGAGATCGCCGGCTTTCGCCTGGACCAGCTCTACGGCTCGTATGACCTGGAGCCGTTCAGCGCCGGCAGTGAGCGCCTGATTGCGGTGGCGCATGTCCCGTAATGCGCCAAGGAGAGTGCGATGTCGCAGGAGGAACTGTCCCAGCCGCGCATGACGGCCGAAGAGGTCGCAGAATCCCTGCGCCGGCTGGCCAACCTGCTGGAAATCAAAGGGGAAAATCCCTTCAAAAGCGCGGCCTACCGCCGCGCAGCCGTCGTCATCGAGGAGATGGGGCCGGCGCTCTTCGAGCACTGGCGCGCCGGCACCCTGGGAGAACTGCCCAACGTTGGCGCGGCCATCGAGAAAAAGGTAGATGAGATGCTGAGAACCGGGGAGCTGACCGCGCTTCGCCGGCTGGAGCAGGAGATACCCCGCGGGGTCGAGGAACTGCTCCGCATTCCGGGCATCGGCCCCAAGACGGCGCGTGCCTTGTGGCAGGAACTGGGCATCACCTCGCTGGAAGAGGCCGCTCGCGCCGCGGAAAGCGGCCGCCTGCGGGAAATTCGCGGCTTGGGCACTCGCGCCGAACAGCGCATCCTGGCCGGCATCCGCCAGCTTCGCGCCGGCCCATCTTCCGCCAACACGGGCGAAAACAACGCATCATAACCGAGGAGGAGAACCCACATGCCATCACTCAACCCCTTCCGCCGTACATCATCCTCGCGCCGGGCCGGCGCGCCGGGCGGTACCCCCGCCGGCGGAGGAGGCCGGCTGGACATCAACGAACTGCCGGTCTGGACATGGATACTTATCCTCCTGCCGGTGGTGCTCATCGGCGGGGCGCTGTGGGTCATGACCCGCTCCGGGAGCGAGCCAGACCTGCTTTCGCCCACGGCAACCCCGACGCCGGCACAGACGCCGGCCGGCATCTCCAACACCCTTCAGGCGCCAACCGCTACATTCACACCCATGGTCATCGTCGCCACGCCGCCCCCGCCCCCCTTAAGCGCCGGCGTGCAGGCTGAGGTATTCGGCACCGGAGCCGGTCAACTGCGCGTGCGCAGTGGGCCTGGCACTACGTATGCCACACTGCAAATCGTATCTGACGGCACACGGGTGCAGGTGCTGGAAGGGCCATCGCCGGCGGACGGCTTCCAGTGGTGGCGCATCCAGCTTTCCGACGGCACCATCGGCTGGGTGGTAGGAGATTTCCTGCGAACGGTACAGTAAAAAGACCATGGACCATGGACCATGGACAATAGACCATCGTTCGTCGTCCGTCGTCCATCCGGAGGCTTGCCATGAACGAGACCCAGGACCTGGAGAAGGAGCGAGTCCGCCAGCGCATGGAGGAACTGCGCCGGCAAATCCACTATCACAACTACCGCTACTACGTCCTGGACTCACCGGTCATCAGCGACGCCGAGTACGACCGGCTGATGCGCGAACTTATCGAACTGGAACAGCGCTATCCCGAGTTCATCACCCCGGACTCCCCCACCCAGCGCGTGGGGGGCATGCCGGCGGAGCAGTTTGAGAAGGTCCCCCATCCGGCGCCCATCCTCAGCCTGGCCAACGCCATGAACATCGAGGAACTGCGCGCCTGGCGCGAGCGCGTGAAGCGCCTCCTGCCGGCCGGCATCCCTCTCGCCTACGTGGTGGAGCCGAAAATAGATGGGCTCACCGTGGTACTGCACTACGAGAACGGCATCTTCGTGCGCGGGGCCACGCGCGGCGACGGCCTGGTCGGCGAGGATGTCACGGCCAACCTGCGCACTATTCACAGCCTGCCCCTGCGCATTCCGCCGCACGATGCTGGCATCGCGCCCCCGCCGCGGCTGGTGGTGCGCGGCGAGGCCTACATGCCCGTCAGCAAGTTCCACGAGTTCAACCGCCGGCAGATGGAGACCGGCGGTCAGGTATTTGCCAATCCGCGCAACGCCGCCGCTGGCTCCGTGCGCCAGCTTGATCCCAGCATCACCGCCTCACGTCCGCTCAGCCTTTTCACTTACGCTATCGTCACCGCCGAAGGCATCACCATCCGCACCCAATGGGAGACGCTGGAGTATCTGCGCCGTATGGGATTCCCCGTGTTCGCTGAGGCGGCGCGCTTTGAGGATGCGCAGTTCGAGGAACTGGAGAAATACTGCCAGGAATGGGCGGAGAAGCGCGATACACTGGATTACGAGATTGACGGGCTGGTGGTGAAAATTGACGACCTGGAAACCCAGGCGCGCCTGGGAGTGGTGGGCAACAGCCCGCGCGGCTCCATCGCTTTCAAATTCCCGGCGCGCGAGGCCACCACCAAACTGCTGGACGTGGGCATTAACGTCGGCCGCACGGGCACGCTCAACCCCTACGCCATCCTGGAACCCGTGCAGATCAGCGGCGCGACCATCCGCAAAGCGACCCTGCACAATTTCGACGAGATCGCCCGGCTGGATGTGCGCATCGGCGACACGGTGATCGTGCGGCGCGCCGGCGAGGTCATCCCCGAGATCGTCGGCCCTATCGTGGACCTGCGCACCGGCAACGAGCGACCCATCGAAGTGCCCACCCACTGTCCGGTCTGCGGCGAGCCGGTGGTGCGCCGGCCCGGCGAGGTTGCTATCTACTGCATCAACGCCGCCTGCCCTGCCCAACTGGTGCGCCATGTGGAGCATTTCGTCAGCCAGGGCGCCATGGACATCGTCGGCTTCGGAAGCCGGCTGGCTGAGCTGTTCGTCGAACAGGGCCTCATTAAGGACGTGGCTGACATCTATTACCTCAAGAAAGAGGACCTGCTCAAACTGGAGGGCTTCGGCGAGAAAAAGGCCGATAATCTCCTGCGGGCCATCGAGGAGAGCAAAAACCGCCCGCTTCAACGCCTCATCGTAGCCCTGGGCATCCCGGGCGTCGGTTCGGTGGTCGCCGGCATCCTGGCCGACCACTTCCGCTCCATTGACCGCCTGGCCTCGGCGGCGGAGGAAGAGCTTCAGCAGTTGGAGGGCATCGGGCCGGAGACGGCGCGCTCCATCGTCGAATATTTCCAGCGGCCGCGCCACCGCGAGATACTGGAGAAACTGCGCCGCGCCGGCGTGCGCATGGCGGAGGAAGTGCCGGCGGAGCGGCCGGCCGCCGGCCCGCTGGCCGGCAAGACCTTCGTCATCACCGGCACCCTGCCCCACATGACGCGCGAAGAAGCGACCGCGCTCATTGAGGCGGCCGGCGGGAAAGTCGCTTCCTCCGTATCCTCCAAAACCGATTACCTGCTGGTGGGGGAAGCCCCCGGCGGCACCAAATACAACAAGGCGCGCGAGCTGGGCATCCCCATGATTGACGAGGCGGAGCTACTGCGCATGCTGGGGAAGGAGCCGGCGGAATAGCCGAGCCTGGGCCATGGAACGTTACGACGTCATCGGACTGGGATACTGCTCCGACGATTACCTGGGCATCGTGCCGCACATCACGCCCTTCGACGGCGACACGGTCACCATGCTCGACTTCGCTCATGACGGCGGCGGCCCCGTCTCCACGGCGCTGGTAACCCTCGCCAAACTGGGCGCTCGCACCGCGTACTTGGGCGCGCTCGGCGATGACGAATCGGGGCAGTTCCTCTTACAGGCATTCGCATCCGCCGGCGTGGATACCCGCTTCATCCAGATTCAGGCCGGCGGCCGCAGTCCCTCCTGCATCGTGCTGGTGGAAGAGGGCACTGGCCGGCGCTCCATCCACTGTTTCCGCGGCCAGCTTCCCCTGTACTCCCTGACAGAGCCAGCCAGAGAGGCCCTGCGGAGCGCACGCTTTCTGCATCTGGACGGCCATTCCCCCCACGCCATCGCGGAAGCGGCCGCTATCGTGCACGAAGCCGGCGGCCAGGTGGTGTTCGACGCCAACCGCCCCCGCCCGCATACCCCCGACGTCCTGAAGATCACGGATATTCTCATTGCCGCTGAGCGCTTCCCGACCGCCTTCACGGGCGTCGAGGATTTGCTGGAAGCCAGCCGCCGGCTGATGGACTGGGGGCCTCGTCTGGTAGTCACCACACTGGGGTCGAACGGTTGTTTCTGCGTAACCCCGACAGAGCATTTCCATGTGCCTGGCTTTTCCGTGCCGGTGGTGGACACCACCGGCGCCGGCGATGCCTTTCACGGCGCCTTTATCTTCGGCCTGCTCCAGCCGGGCTGGCCGCTGTACGAGATCGCGCGCTTTGCCAACGCGGTAGCGGCCATGAACTGCCGGCGGTTGGGCGGGCGCGCCGGCCTCCCCACCCTGGCAGAAGTGCAGGCGTTCCTGCGCTCGGCCCAATAAAAACGCCTCCCGCGGGTCGGTTCCCGCGGGAGGCGCATTACGTTTCGCTTACCGGCAGACAGTGACCGTTACCTCATCCACGTACATCCAGCTCCGGGCGCCGTCCCCATCGTTGCGCACCTCGAAATGCACCCAGATATTCTGTCCCTTCCATGGCAGTAGGTCATAGGTCCTTTCCAGCCAGACGCCGGCGTTGGAGTTGGTCATCAGCACGTAGGCCCACTGCTGGCCCTGATAGCCGTAGCGGATGAGCGCGAACTGCCAGTCATCGTACGACCAGTTCGGCTTGCCATCCACCATGGCCGGCAGGTCTGCTGACTTGACCTCTTTCCCAGGCGCGAAGCCGGTCCAATCGTAGGCAGTGGGGTCGCCGGCGTGCGGTGCCTGCGCGAAGGGCTTATACCAGAAGCGCAGGGTGGCAGACCGGGCATCGGCAGGGATGGTGATCTGCTGGAAGATGGAGCTGTGCGCCTCGAAATCCCTCTCATCGGGCAGGATGCCCATCAAGCCGGCGCGCAGGCCGGCATACCGGTCGAGGGTGGTGTACCTGCCCGGCTTGGCCCCCAACATGCTCCAGGCGCCGTCATATTCGAAGCCCGGGTTCACGATAATCTGGGAGCAGGACGGCGGGAGCGGCGTGCTGGTGGGTGTCGGTGTTGTCGTAGGCGCCGGCGTGCTGGTCATGGTCGGCGTGGGGGTCGGTGTGCCGACAACCGGCCCGCACGGCCCGAGACAGGTCCAGCGCACTGCATCGAAGGCGATAGACCGCGTGCCGACCGCTTCGCCGGTGGCATCCGTCAGCTCCACCCGGCCGCTGGTGCCGGCGGTGAAGCAGAACTCGCCTAGGCTGACCCACTGGTTCGGATGCGCCGCTTGGTTCACCACCACCGGCGTCACGCCGTCGCGATGGTAGACCATGTAGCGGGCGCTGGAGGTGGGCGTATAGCCGGCATAGCCGGCGGGGATGTACACCTCCACCCTGTAGCGCATAGTGGCGGGGATGGTCGGCTGCCAGCGCGCCCAGTTGTCGACCACAGCACCGTTGGAGAGGGTCCACCACATATGGCCGGCGTACCCCATATTGACCCCATGCCAGTATGCGGCCGTGCCGAAGCGGGCAAAGCCCGGGTCCAGATCATCCACGACGAACGGCGGCGGACATTCCACCGTGGCTGTCGGTGTCGGGGTCGGCACCGCAGTGGGCCGGTCGCCGAAGTCATAGCGCACGATGGCACCCATCATGGGAATCTCGAAATGGATAGTATCCGGCGTGGTCGAGACCGGGTACCCGGGCGGGTTAGTCTCCACCAGGGTATGCATGCCGGGCGTCAGCCCGCCGAAGTAGTAATACCCGTCCCACGAGGTGGTATAGGTGTACACGCCATCCAGGGTCAGGAGGGCACCGGAGAGCGTGGGCTCCGTCATATCCCACACGCCGTTGCCGTTCATGTCATGATAGACGAACCCGTAAATGGCACTGCCGGCGCCCGGCGTCGTCGTGGCCGTGGGCGTGCGCGTCACGGTCGGTGTATACGTCACCGTCGGCGTGCGGGTAATGGTCGGTGTCAAGGTCGGCGTGAACGTCGGCGTGATGGTGCGCGTCGGCGAAGGCGTGAAGGTCGCGGTGCGGGTCGGCGTCGCAGTGGGCACGGGGGTCGGCCCCTCGTAACCTCGCGCTGCCATGGGCAGGAAAGCATTATACCCTGTGATGGTGCTCACGGCGTTCAGTTCCACATGCCGCAGGTCGCCGTTGCTGGTCCAGACCGGCGTATCAGGCCCCATGGGGGTCGCCGGCCAGCCGTTGATGGTGAACGAAATGGTATCACCGGGACGCGCACCCTCGTCCACCGCCGTCAGCGGGTCATCACGGTAGACCGCCATGATGCCGTACTGGCCGGGCATGGTGGTCACAAACAGCCCGCACAGCACCCCGTCCGGGTCATACGCCCGCACGACAGCGCCCACCGGCAGAGGCGCCCCATCCAGGAAGGAGTTGATGCCGTAGAAGTTGACCCATTCGTTGGTCGGGATGACGCCCCCCGGCGTCCCTGTCGGCGTGGGTGTGCGCGTGCGGGTAGGGGTGTACGTAACCGTGGGCGTCACGCCAGTGGGCGTGGGTGTGCGCGTAACGGTGGGTGTCGGCGTCGGGGTCGCCGTCGCCGGCACTGTCCCGGTCGGCGTCATAGTGGGCGTGAAGGTGCGGGTCGGCGTCGGCGCCGAGCTGACCGCGTTCAGTTCCACATGCCGCAGGTCGCCGTTGCTGGTCCAGATAGGTTCGTCCGGGCCCAAGGGGGTCGCCGGCGCGCCGTTGATGGTGAAATGGATGATATCCCCAGGTTCAGCTCCCTCATCCGCCGGCGTGGAAGGATCATCCCGATATACCGGCAGTAGGCCGTACTGCCCAGGCATGACTACCGTGAAGACGCCGCACAGGACGCCGTCCGGGTCATAGGCCCGGATTTCCGCCCCCAGCGGCAGAGGCAGACCATCTAGGTAGGAGTCCAGCCCATAGAAGTTCACCCACTCGTTGGTGATGACGATGCCGCCCGGCGGTGTCGGCGTGGGTGTGCCGGTCACGGGTGTGGTGGCCGTCGGCGTCCGGGTAGGCGTGTGCGTGGCAGTGGCGGTCGGCGTCCGGGTGATGGTGGGGGTCGGTGTATGCGTAGATGTAGCCGCCGGCGTATAAGTAGCCGTTGCTGTGCGCGTGGCGGTCGCGGTTGGCGTGGCAGTGACGGAGGTCGCCGTCGGCGTGGCGGTCGCCGCCGAAGGCACCGCGTTCAGCTCCACGTGCCTGCGGTCGCCGTGTGTTGTCCAGATGGGATCATCCGGCCCCAGCGGCACAGCCGGCACGCCGTTGATGGTAAACGTGATGGTATCGCCAGGGCGCGCGCCTTCATCCTCCGGCGTTGTCGGGTCATCGCCGTAGACCGCCATGACCCCGTACTGGCCGGCGGTGTGCACGACGAACATGCCGCACATCACCCCATCCGGGTCATAGGCCCGCACCACTGCCCCGATGGGGAGCGGACTGCTCATATAGAAGGAGTTCTCCCCGTAGAAATCCACCCACAGATTGGTGAGGATGGGGGTGCCGGCCGGCGTGGGCGTCGGGGTAGCCGTCGGGGCAGGGCCAGTGGCGGTTGGCGTATGGGTCGCAGTCGGGGCTGGGCTGGTCGCCGTAGCGGTCGGGGTATGGGTGGCTGTGGCGGTGAACGTCGGCGTCCTGGTGGGCGTGCTGGTGATGGTCGGCGTGGCCGTCGGAGCCGCCGCCGCGTTCAGCTCTACATGCCGCACATCGCCCATGGCCGTCCAGGTGGGTGCATCCGGTCCCATGGGTACCGCCGGGACACCGTTGATGGTAAAAGTGATGGTGTTGCCGGGCACAGCCCCTTCATCCGCCGGCGTGGACGGGTCATCGCGGTACACCGCCATCAGCCCGTACTGGCCCACCGCGTTCACCACCCAAATGCCGCAGTTCACGCCGTTCGGGTCATAGGCGCGCACTACCGCGCCGAGGGGCAGAGGACTGCCGTTCAGCAGGGAGTTCACCCCGTAGAAGTTCACCCATTCGTTGGTGGGCGTCACCCCGCCGATAAAGGTCGGGGTGGGCGTGGGCGTCAGGGTCGGGGTCACAGTGCCGGCGGTAATCTGCACCGTTCCGCCCTGCAGGGAACCCAGCACAGACCCGCCGGCAAAAACCACATCGGTTGTGCCGGCATCGAAGCTCAGCGGGGTGCCGGCGGTCAGCGCGTCGGCATGGAACCAGATGCGCACCAGCTCAAAGGTGCCGCTGGGCGGCGGCGCCATGAAGTTGCGGCCGGCGGCATAGCGGAAGGTGCCGGCGGCATTGTCCCAGGTTTTCGTCAGGACGATGGGCAGTGTCGCGCCGTTGTCCGCGCCGATGATCGAGAGATAGGTCGGGTTGAACTGCAGGAGCACATCGGCGCCGTCGATCGGTTGGGCGCCGGCGTCAATCATCAGGCTCACCGCGAAGGTCTCGCCCAGTGAAGCGGCATACAGCGCCGGTTGAACCCGCACCGTCACCATGCCCGGCGTCGGGGTCGGGGTGGCCGTCGCCAGCCCAATCGCTACCAGCCCATCCACTGTCGTGAAGGGCAAGGGATTACCGCCGTAGGCGACTTCAATAGAAGGATCATCGAACTCCACGGGCGTGCCGGCGGTGTTGTTCAGCGCCTGGAAGGTGATACTGCACAGGACAAAGGTCCCGCTGGGCGGTGGATCAGCGAAATTGCGGCCGGCGGCATAGCGCAGGACGCCGGTCGAGTTGTTCCAGCTCTGCGCAAGGGGCACCGGTAAAGCGATGCCGCCGGCGATGCTCTGCACCGCCAGGTAGGTCGGATTGAAGTTGAGCGTCACGTCCACGCCGTCCAGCGGCTGGGTGCCGGCCTCCACCACGATATCCAGCGCGAAGGTCCCGCCCAGGCTGGCGGCGTAAAATGATGGACTGACACGCAAAGTAACGATACTGGGGGTCGGCGTGGGAGTCGGGGTAGGCACACCCACCGTCACAGTAGCATTGCCGAAGGTCAGGGGCAGGTAGTTGCCCATATAGACGGCGGCGGAAGCGCCGGCGTCGAAGTTCACCGGCGTGCCGGTGGTAGTGGCTAGCCCGGTGAACCATACCCGGCACAGGATAAACGAGCCGCTCACCGGCGGGTCAGTGAAGGCGCGGCCGGCAGCGTAGCGGACAGTGCCGGCGGTATTGTTCCAGGTCTCCACCAGCGTCTGGGAGAGTGTGCTCCCCCGGTCAATATTGTCCACCCGCAGATAGGTCGGGTTGAAGGTCGCGGTCACATCCACGGCGTCCAGAGGATAGCCGTTGGTGTGCACCCACACGTCCAGATAGAACGAGCCGCCCAGCGGCACGCCGGCGAAATTGGGCACGAACTCAATGTGCACGGCGCCCGGCGTGGTCGTGGTGGTGGGTGTAGGTGTGAATGTCCGTGTGGCGGTCGGGGTAAAGGTCTGCGTGGGAGTAGGCGTGGCGGTGCCGGTCGCTGGCGAAGTTGCGGTCGGTGTCGCGGTGGCGGCGCCGCTGAAGGCTTTTTCTCGGCGGCCTTTTTGCCCGGCGATTCGGAGGTTGCGGTCGGTGTCGCGGTGGCGGCGCCGCTGAAGGCCACCAGTTCGACATGACGCAGGGTTCCCCAGCTCCACACCGGGGCGTCTGGCCCTATTGGGGAGGCCGGCCAGCCGTTAATAGTGAAGGTAATGGTATCACCTTCCTCGGCGCCTTCGTCCGCCGACGTCTCCACATCGTCTCCGTAGACCGGCATCATGCCGTAGACGCCTTCCGAATTGACCACCCATTCCCCGCAGTTGACCCCATCCGGGTCATAGGCGCGGATGACGGAGCCAATGGGAAGCGGCGCGCCGTCCAGGGTGGAGGCCAGCCCATAGAAATTGGCCCAGCGGTTGGTGGGGGTGACCTGTGGGGTCGTGGAAGCGGAGAGCCATGCGGCGCCCCAGCCGGCGGCGAGCGCCGCGATGAGCAAGATGATAGCAATGCGTTTCATGCCAGCCTACCTCCCACATGGAATGCCCGGTGGCGATGGGCGGTATTACAACAGGGATATGCCTGGGGATGGCACCGCAGAGCCGGCACAACATCCCCAGGCAGAATCGTATGAAGCCCGCTAACCCGGGCACAGGGTGGCACGGGCCGTTACGGGATAACCAGCACCTGGCCTGGATAGATAATATACGGATAGTACAGGTTATTCACCACAGCCAGGCGCCACATGCTGACGCCGAAGCGCATGGCGATTTTCCACAATGAGTCGCCGTACTGGACGATGTACGTGCGGCCGGAGGGCGGCGGCGTGGTGCCCGTCGGGATCAGCAGGCGCTGTCCCACGTAAATATAGTTGGGATTCACCAGGCCGTTCAGCGACATAATGGCACGCACGGTGGTGCCGAAGCGCCAGGCGATGCCCGACAGCGTGTCACCCGGCCGCACGATGTACACCGTGGTGGGCGCCGGCGTGGGGGTTACGCCAGGAGCCGGCGTCGGCGTGGGCGTCACGCCCGGGATGAACAACTGCTGGCCGGGCCGCAGGTAGTTCGGGTTGGGCAGGTAGTTGCAGTATAGGATATCCTGCACCGCGACACCGAAACAGCGAGCGATCTTGTACAGCCAGTCACCCCAGCGCACCGTGTAGATGATGCCCTGTGAGCAGAGGCCGCCGGGGGTGGGGGAAGGCGCCGGCGTGGCCGTCGCGCCCGGTACAGTGGCGGTCGGGGTCTGCGTGAGCGCCGGCGGGGTCGGCGTCGGTGTGCCAGGCGCCGGCGTCGGCGTGGCGGTACAGATAGGGCACGGCGTCGGCGTGGACAGCGGGATGAACAGCTCCACATGGCGCAGGTCGCCGTTGGTCGTCCACACCGGGCTGTCCGGCCCCACCGCCAGGGCGGCGCGCCCGTTAATGGTGAAGTAGATGGTATCGCCGGGATGCGCGCCAGGCAGGCCGATGGGCGCACCCATACAGGCCAGCAGGCCGTACCTGCCCGGCTCACTCACCGTGAAACTGCCGCATTCCACCCCATCGGGGCTCCACGCCCGGACAATCGCACCGACGGGGATGGGCTGACCCTCATAAATGGTATTGATGCCGTAGAAGTTCACCCACTCCGGCGAGCCAGGAGGCCCGGAGGGTGTGGAAGTAGCGGTGGGCGCCGGCGTGCTGGTGGGGATAGGCGTCAGCGGCGGTACCTCCAGCTCCACATGGCGGACGTCGCCGTTGGTGGTCCAGACCGCCGAGTCAGGCCCCAAGGCGTTGGCCGGCCGGCCGTTGATCCTGAACGAGATCGTGTCGCCGGGATGCGCGCCAGGCACGCCCAGCGGCGAGCGCACACATGCCAGGACGCCGTACTGGCCAGCGGTCGTCACCACAAACTGGCCGCATTTCGTCCCGTCGGGCGCGAAGGCTTCCACCAGCGCCCCCATCGGCACCGGCGCGCCGTAATAGGTGGTGGCAGTGCCGTAGAAGTTCACCCACTCCGGCGGAACCACCGTCCCGCCGGCGGGGGTCGGCGTCGGGGTGCGGGTAGCCGTCGCCGTCGGGAAAGGCGTCAGCGGCGGTACATTCAGCTCCACATGCAGGCGCGCTCCCATTTCCGTCCAGACCGCGGCATCGGGGCCCAATACCTGGGCGGCGCGGCCGTTGACGGTGAAGATGACGTTCTCGCCCGGCTGAACGCCCGGCTGGCCGTTGGGCGCGCGGTAGCAGGCCAGCAGGCCGTAGCGGCCGGCCTGCGCAACCACAAACTCGCCGCACCTGACCCCGTCCGTGCTCCAGGCTTCCACCCGGGCGCCTACCGGCAGGGGACCGCCGTCATAGGTGGAGTTCTCGCCGTAGAAGTTCACCCATTCTGGCGGCGTGGTGCCTGGGGTGGAGGTGGCCGGCGGCACCGCCGTGAAGGTCGCGGTGGGCGCGGCCGGCGTCGCCGTCGGCGGCACCGGGGTGAACGTGCGAGTAGGCGTAGCGGTATTGGCCGGCACCGGGGTGTTCGTGGGCGGAACAGGCGTGTTTGTGGGCGGGACTGCGCCGCCGGCGCTCAGCTCCACCTGAATGACATCCCCATTCGCTGTCCACCTCGGCAGGCCGGGGCCGAGCGCAGTGGCCGGCAGGCCGTTGATGCGGAAAGTAATGGTATCGCCCGGGCTGGCACCTTCATCGGCGGCGGTCATCGGGTCATCGCGGTAGACCGGCATCACGCCGTAGCGGCCGGCGGTGTGCACGACGAACTGCCCGCACAACACCCCTTGCGGGTCATAGGCGGTGATGACCGCCCCGACGGGCACCGGCGCGCCGTTCAGCAGGGTGTTCAGCCCGTAAAAGTTGACCCACTCGTTGGTGGGAATCGGCCCTTGGGCGCCGGCGGTGGCCGGCAGTGCTAGCAGAAGCGCCAGCAGGGCCAGCAGTAACCACCGGAAAAACGCGCGGTTCGAGAATGTGTCAGGCATGCCTGCCTCCTTCAGCGAAACTCATCCCTGTGGAGTGCAATACGCTGTACCACTGCACCCGCAGGTAAAACTCTGTTAGTGTGGGGGAGGCCGTTGCTCTGGCCTCCCCCTAGCGACGGTCTGTAATTACCCCCCAGCCCACTGCTTCACCTTGATCGGCAGGAAAGACCGCAGTGGTTCGATGACGATATCCACCCGCTCCATATTGCCGGGCCAGATCGGGTCTTTCGGCATGGTGATGACTGGCTCGTCATTCACCGTGAAGCGGATGATGTCGCCGACCTCCGCGCCTTCGTCCTCCGGTGTCTGCGGGTCATCGCCGTAGACCGCCATGACGAAGCCGCCTTCCACCGCCACGACCGTCTCGCCGCACATCACGCCGTCCGGGTCAAAGGCCCGCACCACCGCGCCCACCGGCAGAGGATCGCCGTGGAAGCGGGAGTTGAGCGCCACGAAGTTGGCCCAGATGTTGGACGGCGGCACCATGGTGCTCAGCACATTGGGTTCCAGCTCGGAGGCGGCCATGGCGTAGCCTTCCGGATAGACCAGGGTCGCCGGCGCCGTCATCTTCACCCAGTAGCCGTGGCCAGGCTCCAGATTGTGTAAGCTGTTCAGGCCAGGCGGCAGGTCCGGATAGTAGGACAGGGCGCCGTTGTCCCAGCCCAGCACGACCGAGTACAGGCCGTTGATGCTCTGGAGCGCCACATCCACTGGCAGAGGCGATTCGGGCAGGTAGCTGACCAGGTTCCAGCCGGCGCACAGGTAGATGGGCGTGCTGTCCGGAATCTCAAAGCCCTGCACCGTCAGCGTGGCGCTGGAGTTCATGTAGATCCAGTAGCCGTGATACGGATCCATGTGCTGGAGACTGCTGAGCGCCGGCAGATCCGGATAGTAGCTCAGGCCCGGTGTGCCAGCGTTGCAGTCGAAGGACAGCACACGGGTGTAGCGGCCGGCGATACCCGACAGCACCGAGGCGATGGCCGGGTCCATGGGGAAGACGTCGAAGCTGATGAGGTTCCAGCCCTGCCGCAGGTTGATGGTGCGCACCGCCGGCGTCATCGTGAAGCGGTTGACGTAGATGTCCTCCACATCCCGCGGGTCATACCAGAACTTCACCCGCAGGCTGTTAGCCCACGTGTCGTTCGGGTCGAACAGCCCGTCGTAGTAGTCCGCCAGGTACTGGTTGGTGGGCTGTGCCGGCGGCTGAGGCACGGGCGGCCAGTAGAGCATTGCATAGTTGGGTCCCATGTTGGGGATCGGGATCGAGACAGGGCTGTCGCCGGCGCGAACCCCTGCCAGTTCGATCTGCTGGTTCCAGGTGATGGCCGGGTTATCCGGCGTCAACGGGTTGAGCGGCGGCAGTGGACAGCCGTAGAAGTGCGCGATGCTCTCGCTGGAGCGCCAGTTGGAGGTCAGCAGGTACAGTTCGCCGGCCGGCAGGCGCAGTTCGGTGAAGCGGTCCGGCAGAGTGTTGAACTGCTGGGTGTCCCAGCGGTTCTCGATGTACGGGTCGAGGATTTCCTTCAGCTCGCCGAAGAACTGCGGATCGCGGTCCTCGGAGATGATGCAGATGTTCAGGGCTGGCACAACCCGCGACGGCCGCGCGATGCCGGCGCAGTCGCTGTCATACCAGAAGGGGATGGCAAATTTCGCTGGATCCAGCGTAACAATATCCTCGGATATCGTATGGGTGCGGTCAAACGGCGGCAGTACCGAAATCTGGTCCGTGTTGACGCCCCATACCAGCCCCTGGAAGTAGCCCTGGAGCACCTGGGAATCCTGCTGGTTGACGAAGTTTACCTTCGGGACCGGCGTGCGGATGGTGATGTACTTGAACTCCGTCGGGTCCTCGTTGATGCCGGCATCGCCTTGGAACTCGGCGCGGATGGCTACCACGTTGTACTCATGACCGTCCACGAAGAAGCGCTTCAAGTACCAGGGGTCGCCGGGGTCGAGGTCATGGCCGGCGGCGCCGTTGTCGATGGCGGAGTAGGTGGCACCCAGCGCGCGGCCGATGGTGATAGTGGCCTCTTCCAGCGTGCGGTTCACGCTGTGAACGTAGATGAACCAGCCGCCGTCCACGGAACCCAGGTTGTTCGTGCCGTTGGCGATGCGGCGCACATAGCCGCGGTTGCGGCCGGCCACCGCCGCGTCACCCGGCTGGAGGTCGGTGGTCGAACCCAGCGCCGGCACCGGCAGAGGCTGGAGCGAATAGCCGCCGCCCGGCCGTGGGAACAGCCCACCGCCCGTGTACCAGAGCTGGAACTGCGCCTGCGCCACGCCCAGCGGCGTGCTGGCCACGTTGTTCAGGGTAACCATGTAGTCCAGGAACTGGGCGCTCTGCCCGATGCGCAGATGGATGTTCTGCACGGCAAAGACCACCATCTCATCGCCAGTCATCAACGGGTTGCCGCCGACGCCGTCGGGGTCAATGAAATCCGTGCCGACGCCGTCGCCGTCGAAGTCCAGTGTCACCGTGCCCAGGTACTGATTCAGGCTGAACTCCGAGTGCACGCGCACGATATCCGGCGTGCCGTCGAAGTTGGCATCGAAGCTGTTGATGCCGTAGCCAAAGCTGGGCAGGCGGCTGGCCGGCAGTTGCTTGGTGCTGGGATCGGGCCGCGGCAGGCCATCCGCGTTGGTAGCCATGGGGAAGGCGATGTTGGTGGCGCCGGCGCGGCCGTGCGTTGGCTGATCGTTGGTGTCCAGCACCATAAAGGTGAATTCCTGCATCACTGCCGGGAAGCTGTAGATGGACGTGTTGGCGATGCGGATTTTGTCGTAGTACTGCGGTTCATACCACATGCGGAAGAAGAGCTTCTCGCGGGCATCCTGGCCTTCCACTGAAATCTGCCCGTACAGGCCGCGCAGGGGGTCCGTCAGGCTGTTATCGCGGCTCATGTAGACCGGGTTGAAGGTCAGGGAGTCCTTGCGCGGAGCTTCTGGCAGATCGGGGTTGAAGGGCGCCCAAGGATCGCTGTAGGGCATGACCTCGACGGGATAGGTGCCGTTGACCGGATCAATATAATCCCCGACCGTGCCCAGGCCGGCACCCTCGTTCAGCCGGCCGTACAGCCGGATGCCCTCTTCGTCCTTGTACTTCTTGCCCCCCTCCGCCGGGTCGAACCAGAACTGCACGCGCGGCACATCGCGCGGCGCCCAGTAGCCGGCGAAGTCGTTCACCGTCGTATCGCGCACCCAGGTCTCCCGCACAGGGTCCCACGCCAGGTTGTAGGCCCAGGGCGGCGGGGTACCCTGGCGCCACTGGAGCATCTCCGTCTCATCGGCCAGGAACGAGCTGGTCAAGAGATACAGGTCGGGATGGCCGGCCGGCATGCGAGTGGAACGGATATCCGGCAGGACCAGCTCGGTATAGGCCCACGGCTGGGTCCAGAACTGCTGGACGTACCAGAACTCTTTGTAGGGCACCGGGTCTTCGGTGTCGGGGTTGGGCACCTCGCCGTAGAGTTCCTTCAACTCACCGAGATACTGCGGGTTGACATCTTCGGCGACGTAGAAGAGGAACATCTCGCGCGGGTCGCCGTACGGCACGTTCGGATTGATGCCGTAGTACGGGAAGGGGCCGTTGTGCTGGAGGATGGGCGGCACCGGGCCGACCAGCCGGCCGACATAGTCAATGTACGGCTCGACTCTATCGGGCGTCGTGCCGGTCGTCGGCGGCACCGTCTCATCGGAGAAGCGGTTGATGGCCTGCACATCCGTGAAGATGAAGTGCTCGTAATTGTACGGCGGCATTACCGACAGCCAATCCAGCGCGCCGTAATCCTGCAGTTCGATGGAGTGCTGAGCGATGTAGACCGGCACCTTCGGCACAGGCGTGCGGATGGTGATGAAGCGGAAACCCTCGGTTCCCAGCGTGCCGATGGCGGTCACATTGTACTCATGGCCGTCCACATAGAAGCGCTTGAGGAACCAGGGGTCGCCCGGCCGCAGGTCCGCGGTGAACGGGGCGCTCTCCATGGCGGAATACGGCGCGCCGAGGCCGCGCCCGATGCGCACCGTAGCGGCATTGTCGCGAGCATCCACCGCCACCAACTGCACGAAGAAGGGGCTGACCGGCACTGCCACCACCGCATCCCCGCCGTTAGGCGCCAGCGTCTCGGAGCCGTGGCGGTCAATAAACCGCACACCACCGTTGGGGATGGTATGCGCATGGGCGGGGTTATCGGGAATGCGATCGCCGACATAGCGCACCAGCAGAACGGCGTCGCTGTCACCCACCGCCTGGAGGGTTACCAGGTAGTCCAGGAACTGGACGGACTCGCCGATGCCCAGGCGGACAGGGTTGAGGCTCAACACCACCAGTTCATCGCCGCTTAGCGCCGCGCCATCGCTGCTCAAGGTGTCCAAGACTTCGTCGCCGTCGAAGTCCAGCCAGGTACCCGGCGCAAGGCCCAGTTTGGCAGCCAGCGTGGTCTCGCTGTCAATGTTGACGATATCGCCGGCGCCATCGAAGTTGGCATCCAGGCTGGTCAGGCCGTAGCCAAAAAGGGCATTGCCAGAGGAAGTGTCCACATTCCCACTGCCGTCAAAGAGGTCGCCGGCGCGCATGGCCATGGGGAACACAAAGGAGGTACTGCCGGCATTCCCCACAGCAGGCAGTGGCAGGCGGCTGGGCGATGCCCCGGGCACATAGCCGATATCAGTGAGCTGATAGGTGAACTCCTGCATCAGCGCCGGATAGACAATGTCCACCGTCTCACTGATAATGCCGTCGGCGTTCAGGTCCTTGTCCAGATGGCGGGGCTCGTACCACATGCGGAAGTTGACTTTCTCCGACCCGTTGATGCCGCTGATGTAAATGTCCTGGTAGAGCCGCTGGTTCTCATCTGGGGTATACTCTTCATGCATCCAGATGGGGTCCCAGGTGATAAAGTCCTTGCGCGGCGCTTGCGGGCCCTGCGGGTCGAAGATCGAGCCCAGCTCGGTGTACGGTGGGTCTTCCGGCGGACGGCTTGTGATCGGGTCAACGACAGCTTGATTGCCGGCGCCTTCGTTATCCCGACCGTAGACACGCAGTGTGTTGTACACACCCGGGCCGAGCTGTGATGTCCCCACATCCTGTCCGGCACCTGCCTGGGGCGAGCTGGCGGAGGCCGGCGCAACCATGAGATTCGGGAGAAGGAATCCCACCACCATGACGACAATCATTGCGGCGCACAGCGCCTGCCAGGGGACTGTCCTACGCATAGCATCCTCCTTTATGCTTAGCCTGCCACCTAGATGTTGTGTAGGCATCAACCACCAGCCGGACCAATCCTTGCGCGGGAACTTTCACGTATACATAATATCACACCTCATACCCTGTGTCAATACAAATTACATAACTGGGGAAATCTTAACGTAAAAGCATGCTCTGCTGAGATAACTCGGACTCACCCTATTATCCACTCTTCCGAGCAATGGCGATGGCACACAGAGGCACATATCGGGGCCGACCAGACCCAGGCCGGCACAATATCCACACGCGACACCGCGCATCGGGGCGATATGGCACGCGCTTCAATATTATGACGCAAGAGGGACGCCGGCGGTACGGAGCCGCCTCCCAGCCGGCAAGCTTACTGCCTACATTATACCATAACTTACCAGTTTTGCACGCCCAGTTGGGGCGCGGCCAGGGCTTTCCAATGCTATAACATTCTGGGCGACTGGAAGTCGCGGCTACAGTTGCGAAGCCCACCTGCGTGGGCTATACCAGTCGGCGCCGGCCGACTTCGCAGTCGTTGGTGCAGTTTCAACTGCCGTTTGTTAGCACATTGCGCCTTGGGGCGCGGCAGTGTACGCTTCCGACGATGGGATTCTTACGGAGACACCGCACGGTAGGCGACGGTGAGGCGCGGACGTACAGAGGGGTTAGAGGCTTCGGAGGAGCTGAATTGATACTCCACCCAATCGCTGGACGAAGGAGTGCGGAGCAGGACGCCGGCATTGCTCTCGGGGAACTGGACCCAATCCTGCACGAAGAGCGTTACATCCCACGTGTACCACCAACCGGCGCGAGTGGCCTGCACCGATGACAAAGGGGCCTGCTCCCGATCCACCGGGCCGTTACAGCCGGCCTCCTGCCATGCCTGCCCGACATCCGCCCACAGCCAGTTGGCGTGCTCCTCGGACCAAGGCCGCTTGACCCGATATACCGCCACGGATAGGGGTGCCTCGGCGGTGCGCCCTTCGGCATACAGCTCCAGCCGAGCCTCCGCCACATACGCCCGTTTAGGGATAGAGGAAAGGTCAAACATCAGCAGTGCACTGCGCACATCGTACGCATGCACACGCAGAACCCCATCCGCGCCAAAACTGCTGTACGGTGACCAGGCATCCAGCGTAGCATCCTTGACGCCGGCATACCCCCCGCTTCCCTCCTGAAACACTACCACCGTCAGCGGCCCACTCAGCGGCGGTAGTTTGGTCAGCAGGGGAAGAAACACCTTACGCCCGCCGGGGAATGGGGTCGCCGAAGGTGTCGGGGTGCGCGTCGGCGTTGGGGTGGCTGTCGCCGGCGGGCCGGCAATGGTCAGGTCCAGCCGGCTGGTCACCGCACTATGCCATATCCCAGACTGTTGAGCCTGCCGCCGCTCCCCCAGCACATCCACCCAGAAATAGACCGCCTCGCCATCCTGCGCTCCCTCCTTGGCCGGCGTATCCGGGTCATCTCCGTTCACCGCCACGGCATACACGGACTGCCCTTCCTGCATCTGCACCAAAGTATGTCCACATTCCACCGGGGTGGAGCCATCATACACGAAGGCGGTGATCGGTGAGCCGGCGGGAACATTCGCGCCATCCATGAGGATATTCCCCCAGAAGACCGCCGGCTGGGGCGGTATGGCGCGCCGGCGGCTGAAACGCGCCGGCCGCAAGCCAGAACAACCCGGCCAGCACCAGGACGATAATGCTTCCTATCCAAGTCCATGGACGCTTCATCTAGCTGTTATCGGTCCCCCATTTCCATAGGATGCAATCGCATGATTCTGCAAAAGAAAGACGTTCGGCAGACAGAATGGGATACGGAGGCGGTTTTGTCAAATCGGCAGGGCACGGGTGTTGAAAGAGTCCAACCATACAACTGTGGAGAAGCGGCCTGGCGGCTGAAGCCGCGGCAGCAACTGCGAAGCCTGCGCAGGCTTCGCGCAGTCGGCGCCGGCCGACTTCGCAGGCCTAGCCGCAGTTTCAACTGTCAGGCGATGAGCCTAGGATGGTCACCCCCCAGGTGATCATCCTCTATTTCTGGTATAATACCCACGACGCGCCGGCCGTTTTCTCTCCGGAGGCTTGCTGTGCGAAAGGTCCTGATCACTGCAGGCATCATCATGCTCCTGTTCACCGGCATCCCCTGTCCCGCGCAGGCCGGCCCCGGCGATGAACCCATCCCTATCCATACCATCCAGTTCACGACCGCGCCCGACGGCGCCTCCTCGCTGGCCGGCCAGATCGTCACCGCCCAGGGCATCGTTACCGCGGTATACCGTCAGGGGTACGTCATCGCCGAGCCGGCCGGCGGCCCTTGGAGCGGCATCTATGTCTACGACCTCGAACACCGCCCCGCCCCGGGCGACGCACTACTCCTGCGCGCTCAAGTCGAGGAGTACCACGGCTTCACCGAGCTGACCAACGTCCAGGAGTACGTCTTGCTGGCACGTGGACAGCCTCTGCCGCCGGCCCTGCAGGTTCCCTGTGCCGACATGGCCGCCGAGGCATACGAAGGGGTGCTGATTGACCTCGGCCCGGTCACCATAAGCTCCGCGGCGCTGGGATTCGGTGAATGGGAAGCCTCAGACGGCGCCGGCGCGGCCAGAGTGGGAAGCCGTGCAGACACCTGGTAACTGCCGCACGCCGGCGATTTGCTGGCTTTCCTGCGCGGCGTGGTGTTCTACTCCTTCGATGCGTTCAAGCTGGAGCCGCGCGGGGACGAGGATATCGGATCGCCGGCGTCCACGCCATTTGCCCTGCACGGCACCGTCCTGACGCCCGACACAGTCGTTCCCGACGCCTATGTGGTCGTCCAGGGACAGTATATCGCCGACGTGACCACGAGCCGCCCGGCCGGCATGCCCATCGTGGAGGCCAGCGGCCTCATCCTGCCCGGCCTGGTGAATGCCCACGACCACCCACCCTACAACATCTTCCCAGAACTCTCCTTCGGGCAGACCTTCCCCAACCGGTATGCATGGCAGAGCCACCCCGCGTACATCGCCTTTCGAGAGCGCTTCTCCGCCCTGCAGTCGCAAGGCCTGATGTGCGAGATGTGGAAATACGCGGAGGTGCGGAGCCTGCTTGCCGGCAGTACGGCTCAGCAGGGCGCCTATCCGACCGATTACTGGGCCTGCTACGCCCACCCCCGCATCCTCGTGCGCAACCCTGAGCGCATCAACCCGGCACTGCGCACCGAGGTATTCCCTATGAGGCTGAGCGAGGTGGAGCGCGAGGCCATCCGCCGGCGCGTCGCGAGCAGCGCCTATACCCGCGTCATCATCCACCTCAGCGAGGGGACGGACGATGCCTCGCTGGCCGAATTCACCACATGGCAGAGCTGGAGGCTTCTGCCGGCCAGCGTCATCATCCACGGCATCCCCTACGGCCCCGCAGAATTTCAGGCCATGCGCTCCGCCGGCGCATCGCTGGTCTGGTCGCCGCGCAGTAACCTGCGCCTGTACGGCGCCACGCTGGACCCGCGGCCGGCGCTGGCGTTAGGACTACAGGTATCCCTGGCGCCGGATTGGACCCTCACCGGCTCGTACGATATCCTGCGAGAGCTGAACACGACGGAGGCGCTGAACAGGGAGCGCTTCGCCGGCGCTATCACTGCCTCCACGCTGGTACAGATGGTCACCACGCACCCCGCTGGGCAGTTGGGGCTGGACGGCCGGCTGGGGCGCATCACCCCCGGTTACCTGGCGGATATTGCGGTCATCGCCGGCGCGCCCGGGGACCCGTACTCGGCGGTCGTCTCCGCCCGCGCCCAGGATGTGCAGTTGGTGCTCATTGGCGGCGAAGCCGTGTACGGGCGCGAAGCGCTCCTGACAATGCTGTACGGGCCGGACGCCGGCGAACCCATCACCGTATGTGGAGAGCGCCGGCGCATCCGGGTAGCCCTGGACGCGCCGAACATCCCCAAGAGCGAACAAACCCTGGCCGATATCACAGCACGCTTGCAGGAGGCGGAGCCGGCCCTTCTGCCCCTCGACCCTTGTCGGGCCTATCGGGTGAACTTGCCGGCAGTGGTACGCCTTGTCCAGTAGCCCATTACGCCGGCGCAGTCTCCCGTTTCAGCGCCCGCTTCGGCTCGGGCAGTCGGGCGCTCAACAGCAGTGCCGCCAGGATAAAGGCCAGCGTCACTATGAACAGCACGCTGTAGGAGGAGACCTGCAGTATCAAGCCGCCCAGGATGGAGGCGAACGAGACCGGGCCGGCCAGCGTGTTGGAGAGGCCAATGTACAAGGGGCGTTGGGCCGGCGGCGCATAATCGATGATGAAGTTCATATGGCCGATGAAAAAGCCGGCGGTGCTGGACGCGCTGATGCCCAGGAAGAAAAATATGAGCACAAAGAAGGCCTGCAGGAGCGGGCCGGCGTGGCGCAGAAGCGGAGCCAGCAGGGCCGCCGCCAGCACCCCGGCGCTGATGACCAGCACCACCCGAATGATGAGCCGGCTCCCCCGCCGGTCGTACACATAGCCCAGCACCAGACTGCCGACGGCGGAGCCGATCACCTGGGCGGAGAGAAAGGCACCGGTCAGGCTGGCCGGCAGGCCCAGCTCGCGCGTGGCGTACAGCACGAAGAACGGCAGTGCCAGGCCGAAGAACCCACCCAGCACCCGCACCGCCATCCACACCACGAAGTGCCGGTCCGTGCCCAGGATGTGGCGCAGTAAGGGAAGATATTCGCTCCAGGACGGCTGGGCCTCGGAAGAGGGATTGGGATCCGCCGGCTCGTACAGCGGCAGGAAAAAGACCAGCGCGACCCAATATGCGACCGCGGCAAAGACGGCCAGCCAGGCAAAGTTCAGCGGGAACGCCGGCGCACTCGGGCTGAGATAATAGGCGACGATTGCCCCTACCCCAATGGAACAGATGGCGAAGAGCAGTTCCTCCACCCCCATCAGCCGGCCGCGCACCGACGCCGGCACCGCCCGGCCGAAGAAATCCAGCCAGGGGACGCCGATCAGGCCGTCCACCAGCGCCGCCACCAGCACACACAGGACGAACACCCCCAGTAGGAGTGCGTTTCGGTCGGCCGGGATGCCGAACAGTGCCAGCGCCAGCACCGTATATGCCGCCGGCGCGCCCAGGGAAAAATAAATCAGATAGGGCTTGCGGCGCGGCTTATTGTGGATCCAGCGCGCCGCCACCAACTGCGTCGTCAGCCAGCCGACCGACTGCAGGGCCGTGATGAGGCCGATCAGCGGGTTGGAGGACGTCAGATAGCGCAGGAAGACGGGCATGACGGTGTTGGAGCTGAAAAAGGCCAGCCCAACGCCGAAGGCGACGTAGTTGCCTACCAGCATAATCATGTTGCGGCGGACGTGAGACGGAAGTGCCTGCATACTATACACCTTGCGCATGAGATGAAGCTCGCATATCCTTCCATAGGGCGGCCGCCGGCTCATCCAACAGCCAGGTCACGGAACCGGCCCAGGGGCGCACTCGCGCCGCCGGCAGTGCACTGCGGTGTAATGTCGGGTCCAGCAGGATGCGGCAGACCACCACGGCCTTGCGAGCGCCCGTTACCAGAAAGACCACATGGCGCGCCGCATTCAGCACCGGCAGGGTCAGGGTCACGCGCGGCGTCGGATCCCCCAGCCGGTGGTTCGCCATGACCCAGCGCCGGCTTTCCATCACCGCCGGCGTGCTGGGGAATATGGACGCCGTGTGCCCATCTTCCCCGACCCCGAGAAATACCAGGTCGAAGGCCGGCTCTTCCCCGAAAAAGGCGCGCAGTTCCTCCTCGTAGCGCTTTGCGGCCCGTTCCGGGTCTTCCTCGCAGTGCACGCGATGGATATTGGCCGGCGGGACATCCGCATGGGAGAGCCATTCCCGCCAGGCCAGGCCGTAGTTGCTGTCGGGATGGTCGGGGGGCACACAGCGCTCGTCCCCCCAGAAGAGGTGTACCTGCTCCCACGGGAGCGCATCCCGCCAGGCAGGCTGACCCAGCAGGAGGTAGAGCGGCGCCGGCGTGCTCCCGCCGGCCAGCGCGGCCGCATACCGACCGCGCGCGGCGATGGCTTCCTGGCCGAATGCTACGAAGCGCCTCGCCGCTTCCATCGCCGCGTCCTGCGCGGTGGGCAGGACCTGCACCTCGACCGTCACGCCTAACCTCCTGATACCGCTTTACCCGCCCTGACAGCCCAGGCTCCAGCGCCGGCCGGACTCCGCCAGCAGTGCCTCCGCCTCCGCCGGCCCCCAGCTCCCTGGCTCATAGAAGTACAGCGGCACCTCATCGGCATCCCATGCCGCGACGATGGGGTCAATCAGCTCCCAGGAGCGCTCGATCTCATCCGCCCGCGCGAACAAGGACGCGTCGCCCTGCAGTGCGTCCAGGAGCAGGCGCTCATAGGCGTCCGGGAGGACAATGCCCTCGGCGGCGTAGTGGTACTCCATGTTGACCGATTTGGTGAGCATGCCGGCGCCCGGCACCTTCACCTCGAAGTGCAGATGGAACCCCTCATCCGGCTGGATGCAGATGACCAGCGAGTTGGCCGGCAGACTGCGCCCTTCCATCAGCTCAAACATCAAATGCGGCACCGCCTTGAACCGAATCAGTATCTCGCTGGTCTTCTGCGCCAGGCGCTTGCCGGAGCGCAGGAAAAAGGGCACGTCCCGCCAACGCCAGTTGTCAATGTACAGCCGCAGGGCGCCGTAGGTAGCAGTGCGCGAGGCCGGCGCGATGCCCGACTCCTCCCGATAGCCCCAGTACTGTCCCCGCACGCTGTCGCGGCGGGCATCCACCGGCCGGACGGCGCGCAGTACCTTGGCCTTTTCGTCCCGCAGGCATTTGGCGTCGAAGGCGGCCGCCGGCTCCATCGTCGTCAGGGTCAGCAACTGCATCAGATGATTCTGGAACATGTCCCGCAGGACGCCGGCCTGATCGTAATAGCCGGCGCGGTGCCCAACGCCGATGGATTCCGCCACCGTGATCTGCACATGGTCAATGTACGTGCGGTTCCACAGCGGCTCGAAAATGGTGTTGGCAAAGCGGAAGACCAGCAGGTTCTGGACCGTTTCCTTGCCGAGGTAATGGTCAATGCGGTATATCTGCTCCTCGGCAAAGTAATGGTGCAGTTCCGCGTTCAGCGCCCGCGCGCTGGCGAGGTCGTGTCCAAAGGGCTTCTCGACCACGATGCGCGTCCAGCCGGCCTCGCTGTGGGAAAGGCCGGCCGCCCCCAAATGACGGATGATGGGCACATAGAGCGCCGGCGGTGTGGCGAGGTAAAACAGCCGGCGGGCATGCTCTGCACCAACATCCTGCTTCCGGGCCAGCTCCTCCAGCCATGCCCGCAGAGCCTGGTACGATTCGTCCGCCTCGTAATCCAAGTGGCGGTAATGCAGGCGCGGGGCAAACTCTTCCCAACGAGCGCACTGGCCCGGCGACAGGCGGGCGTACGCCCGAGCACCCTCCAGCATGCGCCGGCGGAACTCCTCATCGGTCAGCGGGGAGCGGGCTACCCCCACGATTTCCAGCTTTTCCGGCAGAAGGCCGGCGCAGTGCAGGCTGAACAGCGCCGGCACCAGCTTGCGTTGGGTCAGGTCGCCGGAAGCACCGAAGATGACCAGCACCGCCGGCGCGTCAGGCATTCTCGGCATGCGGCTCCTCCCCACCGGCGCGGCGCACCGCGTGCCCGCCGAACTGCTGGCGCATGGCCGCCAACAGCCGCGCCGCGTAGCTGTCTTCCCGCCGGGAGATGAAGCGCGCCATCAGCGACAGGGTGATGACCGGCGCCGGCACATCCAGGTCAACGGCCTCTTTCACCGTCCAGCGGCCCTCGCCCGAATCCTCCACGTACGGGGCAATTTCCCGTAAGTTCACATCTTCCGCCAGCGCTTGGGCGATCAGGTCTAACAGCCAGGAGCGCACCACACTGCCGTAGCGCCATATCTCGGCCACCTGATGCAGGTCCAGGGCAAACTCCTTTTTGGAGTGCAGGATTTCGAAGCCCTCGGCGTAGGCCTGCATCATGCCGTACTCGATGCCGTTGTGCACCATTTTCACGAAGTGGCCGGCGCCTGTCGGCCCCACATGACCCCATCCCTTATCCGGTGCCGGCGCCAGCGTTTCCAAGGCCGGCCGCAGGAGTTCCACCGCCTCCTGCGCGCCGCCCACCATCAGGCTGTAGCCCTGGGACAGGCCCCAGATGCCGCCGCTGGTCCCCACGTCCACAAAATGCAGTCCGCGAGCAGTGAACTGCTCGGCGCGCCGCAGGGTGTCCCGGTAAAAGGAATTCCCGCCGTCCACCAGCACATCGCCGGCCTCCAGCCGCGCGGACGCCTCAGTCAGTGTCTGCTCCGTGGTCTCGCCGGCCGGCACCATGCACCACACCACGCGCGGCCGGGACAGCCGCGAGACCAGCTCTGCAATCGAATAGGCCGGCTCCAGCCCCTCCGGCACCAGTGCCAGGGTCTTCTCCGGACTGCGGTTATAGCCCACTACGCGATGGCCGCCGCGCAGGAGCCGGCGCGCCATGTTGGCACCCATGCGCCCCAATCCAATTATGCCTAGTTCCATCCTGCCGCTCCCTTCTCTGCTCAACCGCGTGCCCTTTGCGCGCGCTGACGCCAAACCTCGTACAGGGCAACCGAGCCGGCCACTGCCGCGTTCAATGAATTCACCCTGCCGACCATGGGAAGATAGACCAGGAAGTCACAGGTCTCGCGCACCAGCCGGCTCATGCCCTCCCCCTCGCTCCCGACCACCAGACCCAATGGACCGGTGAGGTCCGCTTCCACATACAGCCTGGCCCCGGGCGCCAGCTCCACCCCCACCAGCCACAGGCCGGCCTCCTGCAGTGCCTGCATGGCGCGCACCAGGTTGGTCTCCTGGGCGATGCGCAGGTGCTCCACCGCGCCGGCGGACGCGTTCACCACCGCCGGCGTCACGCCGGCCGCCCGATGCGCCGGCAGTACCACGCCGTCCACGCCCAGCGCCTCGGCCGTGCGGAGCAGGGTTGCCACGTTCTGCGGGTCCTGCAGGTGGTCCAGCAGGAGCATCAGCGGCGGTGGAGCGCGCCGCGCGCACAGTTCCTGGAGTTCGCGCAGGGAAACATACGGGTACGGGGAAGTTTCGGCCAGGATGCCGTGATGCTTGGCGCCGGCCAGGCGCTTATCCATCTGCTCGCGCGGGGCCGTGCGCACCGGCACGCCGGCGCGCTCCGCCATCTCCACGATCTCGGCCAGCGCATCGCGCACTTTGGCGCCCTCTGCGAGGTAGACGGCATAGATGCGCCGCCGGCCGGCACGCAAAGCTTCCCGCACCGCGTTGCGGCCGTACAGCAGGTCAATCATCATGGTCGAATTGTTCCATCAGCGCATGCGCCAGCGTGTGCCCTCGGGGCCGTCCTCGAGGATAATGCCCATCTCGTTGAGCCGCTGTCGGATGTGGTCGGCGCGCGCATAATCCTTAGCCTGGCGCGCTTCCTGCCGCAGTTCGATGAGGAGCTGGACGAGCTGACCGGTCAGGTCGGCGCCGGCCGCATCCTCAAACTTGGCCGGCAGGAGACCCAGCACATCGCCGGCCAGCTCATTGTACAACTGATGGATGGCGGCCAGCGAGGCGGCGGAAAGGGGACGGCCGCTGTTGATCCACGTGTTGGTCTCGCGCGTCAGCTCGAACAGCGCCGCCAGCGCCTGCGGCGTGCCGAAGTCATCATCCATCGCCTCCAGGAAGCGCGCTTTGTGCTCCTCCAGCACGCGCACGACCTTCGGGTCGGGGTCATCGGTGGGCTGGCCGGCGCGTGTCAGCGCATCGCGCACCAGCCGCACGGCGATATGCAGGCGCTCCAGCCCGCGCTCGGCGGCCTCCAATGCCGGCTCGGAAAAGTCCAGCGGCGAGCGGTAGTGACTGCTCAGCACGAAGAAGCGCACCGCCAGCGGCGAATAGCGCTGGAACGCCTCCTTGAGGGTAACGAAGTTGCCCAGCGACTTACCCATCTTGACGCCGTTGACAGTGACCATGTTGTTGTGGAGCCAGTAGCGGGCGAAGGGCACGCCGGCGGCCGCCTCCGACTGGGCGATCTCGCACTCGTGATGCGGGAATTGGTTCTCCAGCCCCCCACCGTGGATATCGAACGGCTGGCCCAGGTATTTGGTGGACATGACCGAGCACTCGATATGCCAGCCGGGATATCCCCACCCCCAGGGGCTGGGCCAGCGCAGGATATGCCCCGGCTCGGCGCGCTTCCAGAGGGCAAAGTCCGCCGGATGCCGCTTCTCAGGGTTGGCCTCGATGCGCACCGCCTCGACCAGCTCCTCGATGCGCCGGCCTGACAGCTTGCCGTATTCCGGGAAGGTCTCCACAGAGAAATAGACCGAGCCGTTCACCTCATAGGCATGCCCCTTCTCCAGCAGGGTGCGCACCAGCTCGATCATTTCGGGGATATGGCAGGTGGCGCGCGGCGAGATATTGGGCCGCAGGACGTTCATGGCATCCATGTCCTCGAAATAGGAGCGGGTGTAAATCTCCACCAGCTCCATCGGCTCCAAGCGCTCCAGCCGCGCCTTTTTCAGGATTTTGTCCTCGCCGGCGTCCGCGTCATCCGTCAAATGTCCGACGTCGGTGATGTTCTGCACATAGCGCACCTGATAGCCCAGATAGCGCAGATAGCGCACCACCACGTCAAAGGACACATAGCTCTTGGCATGCCCCAGATGGGCATGACCGTAAACCGTCGGGCCGCAGACATATATGCCCACTTTCCCCTCGTGCAGAGGGACGAAAGGCTCTTTGCGCCGGGTCAGCGAGTTATACACGTGCAAAGTCATAGTCTCATCTCCTCTCCGCAAGCACATTCCGCACGCGGGCCACGCGCTCCAGACAGCGCTCGCGGCCCAGCAGGGCGATAATTAGGTGAAGCTGGGGGCCGTGCAAGCGGCCGGTAAGCGCAGCGCGCAGCGGGAACATCACCTGCCGGCCGGCCAGCCCGTGCGATGCCTTCAGCGCCCCGCGCAGGTCCGCCAGCATCTGCTGGACGCTCGCCGGGTGCAGGTCTGCCAGCCGGCGCAGGCGCTGGTCGAACTCCGCCAGGACCACGCCGGCGGCCGGCTCCGCCAGCACCTGTTGGGCCTCCAGCTCCATTACGATATCCTCGAAGAGGAAGCGCACCGCACCCGGTATCTCAGATAGACAAGCGATTTCCTCATACACTGCTTCCACCAGAGCGGACAGCCACGCCTCCGGGTCGGGGAACCCGCAGTCCGGCCGCCAGGCCGTCTCGACGCCGAAGGCTTCCTGCAGGTACGGCCGGCACAGCGCCGCAACCTCGGACAGCGGCCGGCGCTTCAGGTGCTGGCGGTTGAACCAGGCCAGCCGCTCCATGTCGAACACCGCCGGACTGCGCGACAGCCGCTCCAAGGAGAAACTCTGTACCATTTCGTCCAGCGTCATCAGCTCGGTGCCGGTGCCCGGCGTCCATCCCATGAGCGCCAGGAAGTTGGCCACGGCTTCGGGCAGGTATCCCTGCCGGCGGTACCAATCCAGCTCCATATCCCCGTCGCGCTTGCTGAGTTTTTTCCGCTCCTTGTTGACGATGAGCGGCAGATGGATGAAGGCCGGCGGCTCCCATCCAAAGGCCTTGTACAGCAGGATGTGGCGCGGCAGGCTGGGAAGCCACTCATCCGCCCGCATGACATGCGTGATGCGCATAAAATGGTCATCCACGATGTTCGCCAGGTGATATGTCGGGAAGCCGTCCGACTTCAGCAGGATGAAATCATCCAGGGTTGCATTGCGCACCTGGCGCTTCCCTAACAACAGGTCGGTATACTCCGTCCTCCCTGACAGCGGCGTCTTGAAGCGGATGACCGGCTGAATGCCCTGTGCTTCCAAGGCACGGCGCTCCTCGGCGGTCAGGTTGCGACAGCGCCGGTCATAGCGTGGCGGCACACCGCGCGTCAACTGCTCCGCCCGCATCTGCTCCAGCCGCTCGCTGGAACAGTAGCAGTAATAGGCCTTATCATGTGCGACTAGATAACGCGCCCACTCCTGATACAGGGGAAGCCGCTCGGACTGGATATACGGGCCGTATGGCCCTCCCACATCTGGCCCTTCGTCCCAATCCAGGCCGAGCCAGCGCAGGCTTTCATAGATGGCCTCGACCGCCCCTTCGATGCGGCGCGTCTGGTCGGTGTCCTCGATGCGCAGGACGAACGCGCCGCCCCGCGAGCGGGCGAACAGCCAGTTGAACAGTGCGGTGCGCATATTGCCCAGGTGCGGCCGGCCGGTGGGGCTTGGCGCGAAGCGCACCCGCACCGTGCTCTCAGCTACCATCCGTCTCATCTCCTTCGGGGCCGCCGGCGGGCTGGCCGCTGTCCCTCTCCGAAGCCCCGCCGCCCGCCGGCCAATGCCGCGCCACCGCCACGATGGCACGCACAGCGCCGCCAGTGCCCAGCTTCGAGGTATTCAACACCAGGTGATACAGGGTCGGGTCCATCCAATCCACACCGTAGTGCCGGCGCAGGTACTGGCCGCGCGCCTCATCGCTGGCCCTCAGCCGGCGCAGGGCCTCCCCCCGCGAACATTTGTCGCGCTCCATCACCCGGCGCAGACGGTCCTCAAACGAGGCTATGATCTGCACATGAACGGCGCGCGGGTCATCCCGTAAAATGGCCTGCCCGCCCATCCCGACAATAAGCACGTTCCCCTGCTCCGCCAGGTTCCGCACCACCATACCAATGACCTGCACGTACCGCTCCAGGCTGGCGGCCGTATCGCGGGCGGAAGGGAAGGCCGCGGCGAAGGCCCCGCCGAAGGGAAGCGCCCAGGGGCTGACGCTCTCCGTCGGGGTTTCCTGGGAAGGGCGCACGCCGCCGGCGGCCAATAGGCCTATCAGCTCGATCATGCGCTGTACCAGTGTGCGCTGTCCCTCGTAGGTCAGCTCCTCGAAGACGATCTCCGGCACGCCGGCCGCCAGCGCGGCGCGGCCGATCAAGGCCCTGTCAATGACCCGTAAATCCAGGGCCTTCGCCGCGCCGGCGATCACCCAATCTGCCCCTGCGCCCATCTGGCGCGAGACCGTGATAATCGTCATTCCCGCCGAATCTCCACAGACCCGTGCGCGCTAACCATTCACCTGCGGCGTGGCGAACAGCATGCGGCCGGCGGCCGTCTGCAGAACCTTGGTCACCATGACCGTGATGGTCTGATTGATGTAATACTTGCCATTCTCCACCACCACCATAGTGCCGTCATCCAGGTAGCCCACGCCCTGGTCCACTTCCTTGCCCTCCTGGATGATGTGCACCTGCATGGTCTCCCCGGGCAGGATCACCGACTTGACGGCGTTGGCCAGCTCATTGATGTTCAGGACGGTGACTCCCTGAAGCTCGGCCACCCGATTGAGATTGTAGTCGTTGGTGATGATGGGGCAGTGATACTTCTTGGCCAGCAGGATGAGCTTGTCATCCACCTCGCGGGTGCCTTCCACATCCATGTCGGTGATGCGGATGGGGACCACCGAATCCTTCTGGAGCTTATTGAGCATCTCCAGGCCGCGCCGGCCGCGGTTGCGGCGCAGGGGGTCCGGCGAATCGGCGATGTGTTGAAGCTCGGCCAGCACGAAGCGCGGTACCGTGATGACCCCGGTGATGAAGCCGGTGCGGCTGATATCCGCGATGCGGCCGTCAATGATGGCGCTGGTGTCCAGCAGTACCATACTGCGGCCGGCCCCATGCCCCCCACCCTCGAACCCGCTGAAGCGGGATTCGAACAGGGCGAACAGGTCCGCCTGCCGCATGACCATCACCGCCACGCCCAGATAGCCGAAGACCACCGCGCCCACGAACGGCAGAATCTGCCCGAACGGCGCCGGCAGTAACGAAAGGGGCAGTGCCAGCAGTGCCGCGATGATCAGCCCAACGACCAACCCGATGACGCCGGCGGTGAGCTGATGGGCCGGCATCTGGCGGATGGCGCGTCGGATGGCACGGAACGGCCTCGTGGTGAAATAGGGCGTGACGAGCAGGCCCAGAGCGGCGCCGGCGAGGGATAAGACGATGATATACGGTAGGGAGCTGGGTTGAGACCCGCCAAGGATGAATCCCACCTGCCAGCCAATAATACCGAAGGCGATCATCCCCACCAAGCGCAGGAAAAATTCAAAGCTCATAATCATACCCCCCATAATAAACCCTGCGGATTATCCTATTCGGTTGTGCGGTACGGCCGGCGGCAGAATGAAAATGATCAGGCGATAATACGGAATGACATTCATCCGCCGGCGGATGGGATTCCCTTTCCATCACCTCCTTTCATAACGGTTGGAAACGTGCCGCTGGTTAATCTGGCTCCAAATACCCTATCCCCTTCACCTTATGGTCCAGCGCAACAAACTATCGCCTTATGATCGTTTCGACACATACGATAAGTTACGGGATAATCTACTTATAATATATCCGACTTTGCCAGCAAGTCAACAGCGGCCGTAGGCCCTGCGCTGGCGCGCGGCCTCGAACAGGATGATACTGCCGGCCACCCCCACGTTCAGGGACTCGGTCTGCCCTCGCATGGGGATGTAGATGATCTCATGCGCCAGCCGGCGCGCCGCCGGCGATGCGCCGTGCGCCTCGTTGCTCACGATGAGCGCCGCCGGCCGCGTCCAATCCACCGCTTCATAACTCCGCACACCTTTCACATCGGCCAGATAGACCGTCAGCCCCCGGACAGCGCCGGCGATTTCCTCCCAGGACATTCCCCAGCGCATTGGAAGGCGAAAGTGGGCGCCCATGCCGCCGCGCACCACCTTGGGATTGAAGACATCTGTGGTCCCTTCGCTCAACAGCACCAGGTCCACGCCGGCGGCCTCCGCGGAACGCAAAAGCGTCCCCAGGTTGCCGGGGTCCGCCACCCCGTCTACAATCAAGGCCAGCCCCAGTTGCGCCGGCGCCGGCGGCTCGGGGAACGGCAAGACAGCCAGGATGCCCTGCGGCGTCACCGTTTCGGAGATGCGCTCCATCACATGAGGCGCGACCAGCTCCGCCGGCCATCCGCGTCCTTGAACGCGCTCCAGCAGTGCCCGCCCTTCGGGACGCTCGGCAAACTCCGCGGTATAAAAAACGAGAGCGGGCTGCAGTCCCGCTCTCAGGGCTTCTTCCACCAGGCGCAGGCCTTCGACGACGAATCTCCGCTCGCGATAGCGTGCCGGCCGCTCGTACAAGGAGCGGACATATTTGACCTTGGGGTTGGAGGTGCTGGTGATGCCTGCCGGCACGGGCACTCCTCCCTTGCGAGCGCCTGCCTCCAGGGTTAGCTGGCCAGGGCGACCTTGGCGGCTTCTGCCAGTTCGGCGAAGGCGTTGGGCCGGCGCACAGCCATATCGGCCAGGATTTTGCGGTCCAGCTCGATGCCGGCCTGCTTCAGGCCGTGCATGAAGCGGCTGTAGCTCAAACCGTGCAGGCGGGCGGCGGCGTTGATGCGGGTGATCCACAGCCGGCGGAAATCACGCTTGCGGTTATGGCGGTCGCGCTGCGCGTACCACAGCGACTTCAGCATGGCCTCATTCGCTCGCTTGAAGCGGCGCGTGCGGGTCAAGCGCTGACCCTTCACCATCTTGAGGATTTTGTTGTGACGCTGACGAACCATGACACCACGTTTTACCCTTGGCATACTCTCCTCCTCTCACCGCACGGGCACGTGGTGTACAACGCCCGGGCGGTGGAACTGTGAATGATAGTATTTCTAGTGTCCGGTCTTCTCGAGATACGGGGCCAGCCGTGCAACACGGCGTTTGGCGCCGCGGCTTTCGACCTCGATCATGCGATCGAAGAGGGCTTTGACGCGCGCTGATTTTTTGCGGCGCAGATGGCTCTTGCCGATCTTCGTGCGCATGAGCTTGCCCGAACCGGTGTAGCGGAACCGCTTGGATGTCGCTTTATGGGTCTTCAGTTTTGGCACCTTATCCCTCCCTGTTGATAGAGATACCCTCTTCTGGCACGGCTTTGACAGGAAGAAGCCGGCTTTTCAGCCGGCATGCCCTGAAAGCCTATCCATTTACGCCTGATGGACAAACCGCGTTATTTGGAAAGGGGGGCAAACAGCATCACCAGCGTGCGCCCTTCCACCTGAGGCTCCTGCTCCACGGATGCTACATCCGCCATCTCTGCCGTCAGGCGGTCCAGCAGTTCTTTGCCTACTTCCGGATGGGCCGCCTCGCGGCCCCGGAACAGCACGCGCACCTTGACCTTATTACCGCTGGCGAGGAACCGGCGCATGTCCCGCAGTTTGAAGGCCAGGTCATGTTCACCGATCTTCGGACGCAAGCGCACCTCTTTGACTTCGATGGTCTTTTGGGCCTTGCGGGCCTCTCGCTCGCGTTTGGCGCGCTCGTAGGCGAATTTCCCATAGTCCATCAGCCGGCAGACGGGTGGGTCTGCATTGGGGGAGACCTCCACCAGGTCAAGACCCCGTTCTTCGGCCAGGCGCAGTGCCTCCGCCGGCGTCATCACGCCAATTTGCTTGCCTGTCTCGTCAATGACCCGGACCTGCGGCGCCCGGATTGTCTCGTTGACGCGATGTGTTTTACTGCTGATAGCGGCCCCTCCCTTTCACAAGCGGTACAGTGATAACGATTCCGACACCAAAGCGGCCAGCGAATCTGTTTCCCTGGCCGACACAATCCAAACTATACCATAAGCATCGCCGAAAGTCAAATAAATGCCTCTGAAGGTGTGGAAAAATCCCAACATACTGACGGCTGAAGCCACGGCAACAACTGCGAAGCCTGCCTGCGCAGGCTTCGCGAAGTCGGCGCAGGCCGACTTCGCAGGCGCAGTAGCAGTTTCAACTGCCAGGCGAGATCAAGATGGGGTGGGGCCACCAGCACTTTCATAGGCCGAGACAGCATCTGCGAAGCCGGTGCCCGCTTCACGCTTTCACCCCAGAGGTTCCACGTTCGGGCGGAACCAAGCCACCAACACACCAGCATCCAAGCGGCTCTCACCTCTGTCCCCGGCCTTTCCTAATGGAACCATTTGCCAAAGCTTGACGTCATACTATCAGCCTGCGATAATGGGAACAGGCCCGGATGGTCCTGCCCCTTTATCGCGGCATCCGCGATGTAGTGATCCGCTTCGGTCAGGCGCTTACGTTACGCCATTTATAGCGGGAGGAAAGGTGAAACATATGTCCACGCAGAAAGTGGTCGTTGTGGTTGTGTCCCTTCTGGTAGTTGTCTCCATGTTCCTGCCGGCATGTGCGCCGCGCACAGCTACCCCCAAGCCCACCCCCACGGGCGGGCAAGCGCCGGCCCCGGGCGGGCTGAAGCCGGTATCCTTCGGGCCGCTACCCCCGGTCCTGGTCTCCAGCACGCCGGCCCCTGGTGAGGAATGGCGTCCCGGCCAGCCGGTCGTGCTCACCTTCGACCAGCCCATGGATGCCGAATCCGTGAAAGCCTCTTTCTCCGTGCGGCCGGCGCTGGCAGGGGAACTGCGCGTTGAGGGACGATCTGTCATCTTCGCGCCCAAGACGGCACCCGAGCGCGCCGCCGCCTATCACCTGACGCTGGCAGAGACGGCGAAAAGTGCCGCCGGCCTGCCGTTGAGCCGGCCGCTGGAACTCCGCCTGCAAACGGTCGGCTTCCTGGAGGTATCCTCGGTACAGCCGGCGGACGGCGCCGTGGATGTCAGCCCCGACAGTATGATCCTGGTCATCTTCAACCGTCCGGTGGTCCCCCTCACCTCCATTGAGGACCAGAAGGGCCTGCCCCAGCCGCTGGTCATCGAGCCGGCGCTGGAGGGGGAAGGCGCCTGGGTCAATACCTCCGTGTACGCCTTCAAGCCGGTGAAAGCCCTGGCCGCCTCGACCACGTACCAGGTCACCGTCAAGGCCGGCCTGCAGGACACCACCGGCGGCGAGCTGACCCAGGACTTCATCTGGTCTTTCAGCACTGCCCAGGCGGAGGTAGTCAGCACCAAGCCGGCGGGTGACATGATCGCTCCCGACAGCCCCATCACGGTGACCTTCTCCGTAGCCATGGATCCCATTTCTACCGAACAGGCCTTCTCCCTGCGGCATGAGAAAAGCGGGGAGCTGGTGCCGGGCACATTCCAGTGGTCCGAGGACGGCCGGCGGATGTTCTTCCAGCCGAAGGCCATGCTCCGCTTCGGCGAGCAATATCGGGCGGCCGTAAATGCTACGGCGCGGCCAGTCGTCGGGGAGGGGACCCTGCGCGCGCCGGCCGAATGGGCATTCCGCGTCGTGCCCCTGCCGGCGGTGAAGAGCACCTCGCCGGCGCAGGACGCTAAGAATGTGGACCCGTACACCGGCGTGGAAATCTACTTCACCGCGCCGGTGGTGGAGAAGACCATCGGCCCCAACCTGCGCATTATCCCCGAACCGACCGACGTCTACACCTACTATTCCGAATATGAGGCGCGGCTCTGGATCTCGTTCACGAAAGAGCCGCAGACCGACTATACCATCGTCCTGGGCGCCGGCATCAGTGACCGCTGGGGCAACCATCTGCCCGGCGATTTCACCCTGCGCTTCCGCACCGGCGACTATCCGCCCAGCCTCTCGCTGGCCGGTGCCGGCGGCATCGCCGGCACTTACAACGCCTACTGGCCGGCGGAGGTGGTCCTGCATCACCGCAACATCGAGGGCGTCGAATGGGCGCTGTTCCGCCTTTCCCTGGAAAACTATCTCAAGTTCGAGGGGGAGGACGGCTGGCGCGCCTATGAAAATTTCGTCCCGTCCGAGAAAGATTTGCTGTTCCAGGGCGTGCGGAAGTTTGACACCGCGCCCAACGCCCTGGGAAAGACCAAGCTGTCCGTGGCCGGGGAGGCCGGCGCATCCCTGCCGCCTGGCCTGTACTTCCTGCGGGTTCTGCCGACCGGCATGACGGATAAACAGCGCGCCCAGTACGCCATCCGCCACGTCATGGTCGTGTCCCCCTATCATCTCATCCTGAAGACCGGCGCGGTGGAGAGCCTGCTCTGGGCCACCGACTGGAAGACGGGAGGGCCGATACGCGATGCCCCTGTGCGGCTGTACGATGAAAGAGGCCAGGAAATCGCCGCCGGCCGCACCGACGCGCGCGGGTTGTTCCGGACCCCCCATCCCCAGCAGGACATGTGGCGCTCCGTGATAGCGGTCCTGGGCGACCCGGCCGAGCCTGCCGGCGTCATCAGCCGGCGCTGGAGCGACGGTATTGCCCCATGGGAATTCAACCTGCCTTCGGAGAGCTACATTATCCCCTACTGGATCGGCTATCTCTACACGGACCGCCCCATCTACCGACCCGGGCAAACCGTGCACTTCAAGGGCGTACTGCGCGCCGACTCGGACGCCCAGTACTCCATCCCGACCAGCATCCAATCGGTGCTGGTGCGCATCAATGATCCGCAGGGGAACAAGGTGTATGAGGAGAACCTGCCGCTTACCCCGATGGGCACTTTTGCCGGCGACTTTGCCCTGGCCGATGAAGCCGCCCTTGGCTACTACTACATGGAAGCTGTCGTCCCGCGGGAATCCAAGGAGCAACAAGAGTATTCCTTCGGCCAAAGCTTCCAGGTAGCGGAGTACCGCAAGCCCGAGTACGAGGTCTCCGTCACCACCGACAAGGATGAGTATATCCAGGGGGATATCATCAATGTAGCGGTACAGGCCAACTACTACTTCGGTGGGCCGGTGCGCAGTGCCAAGGTGCAGTGGACCGTCCTCAGCCAAGATTATTGGTTCGAATACAAGGGCAAGGGCTGGTACAGCTTCCAGGACTACGATTGGACGCAGGAGCCGGGCTATGCCTTCTACGGACGGGAGATCGCCAGCGGCGCCGGCCAGACCGATACCGAGGGACGCTTCGTCTTCCAGGTGCCGGCCGTCATCCAGGAAGCGCGCCTGAGCCAGCGGTTCACCATTGACGTCACGATCACCGATGTCAACGACCAGGTAGTGGCAGCGCGCGCCAGCGCCATCGTCCATAAGGGCGAGTACTACATCGGCCTGCGCGCCCAGCGCTACGTGCTGAGCGCCGGCCAGCCGGCGGACATCGAGATCATCACCGTGGACCCGCAGTCCCAGCCGGTGCCCAATGTCTCGCTTCAGGTCGTGGCGTACTCCACCCGCTGGGACAACGTCCAGCAGGAGGATGAGTATGGCAACCTGTTCTGGACCAGCAAGGTCATCGAGACGCCGGTCATCACCCGTACTGTAACCACCGACGCCCAAGGACAGGCGGTCTTCACCTTTACCCCGGAGAAGGGCGGGAGCTATCGCGTGCGCGCCATCGGCCGCGACAGCCGCGAGAACGAAATTCGCTCGGCGGTGGACATCTGGGTGAGCGGCCGGCCGGACGAGTTCGTTAGCTGGCGGCAGGAGAACAACTACCGCATCGAGCTGGTCGCTGACCAGAAGGAATACCGCCCTGGGGACAAGGCCACCATCCTGATCCCCTCCCCCTTCGTCGGATCGGTCAAGGCGCTGGTGACGGTCGAACGCGGCCGGCTGTACTCCGTGGAACTGATGGAGCTGACATCCAACAGCGCCACCATCACCGTACCCATCCGTGAGGAATATGTGCCGGACATCTTCGTCTCGGTGGTGCTAGTGAAGCCGCAGGATGCCGCTGACCCGTTGGGTTCCTTCCGCGTCGGGTATGTCAAACTGCCGGTGAACTCGGAATCCAAAGAGCTGAAGGTGGAGGTCATACCGGATAAGGAGACTTATCAGCCGCGCGATCAGGCTAGCTTCACCATCCGCGCGACCGACTGGATGGGCCGGCCGGTGCAGGCCGAGTTCTCCCTCGGGTTGATTGATAAGGCGGTGCTGGCACTGGGCGGGCCAAGTCAAGGCTTCATGAAGGACGCCTTCTGGCATGAGCGCGGCCTGGGCTTCACCACCGCCGGCAGTTTGGTGGTCTCGGTCAACGTGCGCACGGAGCTGGCCGCCGCCGAAATGCCAGCCGGCAAGGGTGGCGGCGGCGGCATGGAAGGTGCTGAGCTATTGGTGCGCACCGAATTTCCCGACACCGCTTACTGGAACCCTTGGGTCATGACCGATGCCAGCGGCCAAGCGCAGGTCTCCGTGACCCTGCCGGATAACCTCACGACCTGGCGCATGGATGCCCGCGGCATCACCGCCGACACCCGGGTCGGTACACAGACACAGGACGTGGTCGCCTCCCTGCCCCTGCTGGCACGGCCGGTCCTGCCGCGCTTCTTCGTCATCGGGGATGAGGTCGAGATATCCTGCATCGTGCACAACAACACCGATGCGCCGGCCTCCGTCCAAGTGAGCCTCAGCGCGGACGGCGTGGAAACGGCAGATGTGCTTGGGCGGACGGTGGACGTGCCGGCCCAGGGCCTGCAAAAGCTGAGCTGGCGGGTGCGCGTGCAGGCCGTGGAACAGGCCCGCATCCGCTTCACGGCGGACGCCGGTGCCGGCCTGCGCGACGCGGTGGAACTTGTCCTGCCGGTCTATCACCCCTCCACGCCGGAAGTGGTCGCGACGGCCGGCCAGATCGACGCCAAGGGTGAGCGCGTCGAGGCCATCGTCCTGCCGCAGGTGCTCGACCCCAGCATGGGCGAGCTTACGGTGACCATAGACCCCAGCCTGGCCGCTGGCATGCGCGACGGCCTGAAATACGTCGAATCGTATCCGTATGAATGCATCGAGCAGACCGTCAGCCGCTTCCTGCCCAACGTCTTCACCTACCGTGCGCTGAAGAGCCTGGGCATCCGCAACGCCGAGCTGGAGGAAAAACTGCCCACATTGGTCAATACTGCCCTTCAGAAGTTGTACTCCGCCCAGCGCTTCAACGGCGGCTGGGGCTGGTGGGTGCGGGATGATGCCGATGACTATCTGACCGCCTATGTGCTCTTCGGCATGACGGAGGCGGCGCGTGCCGGCTTCCCTGTGGACGAAGACGTCATGGCGCGGGCGGCGCGCTACCTGCGGGAGCGCCAGTACTCCATCCGCATTACCACAGATGTCTGGAAGCTCAACCGCGAGGTATTCAAGCTCTACGTCCTGGCGAACTATGACGGAATGGCCGGCGCGGATGCCTCCCAGGAACTCAGCCGGGCCATCCTGCTCTTCGAAAACCGCGCCAAGATGGGCATCTGGGCCAAGGCCCTGCTGGCCAATGCGCTGGGCATGATTGACCCTGGTCAGCAGAGCCGGGTGGATACCCTGCTGGCGGAAATCTACAGCCAGGCCATACTGAGCGCCACCGGCGCCCATTGGGAAGAGGCGTACCAGGACTATCGCAACATGAACACCGATACCCGCACCACAGCCATCGTCCTCTCCGCCCTGGCGCGCTATGACAAGGACAACCCGCTCGCCGGCAACGCCGTGCGCTGGCTGATGTCGGTGCGGAAAGAGGGCCGCTGGGAATCCACCTATGAGACTGTCTGGTCCCTGCTTGGCCTGACCGATTGGATGGTCGCCACCGGCGAGCTAGAAGGGGATTACTCCTTTGCCGTGGACGTCAACGGCAGTGTCATCGCCCAGGGCAAGGTAACCCCGGACAACGTGGACAAGCAGGTGAAGGCACAGGTAGCCATCGCCGATCTCCTGCTGGACCAAGCCAACCGTCTGCTCATCACCCGCAGTGCCGGCGCCGGCGAATCGGACAAAGGGCGCCTCTACTACACCGCGCACCTGAAATACTACCTGCCGGCGGAGGAGGTCAAGGAACTCTCGCGCGGCGTCATCGTCTCGCGGGAATACCGTCTGGCCGGCTCCCCGGACACCCCCATCACCGCGGCCAAGGTCGGCGACGTGATCCAGGTGCGGCTGACCATCATCGCACCGAACGACCTGCACTACGTGGTGCTGGAAGACCCCCTGCCGGCCGGCTGTGAGGCTATTGACACCAGCCTGGAAATCACCAGCGTCACTATGGAACCGCCGCGCCTGGAGCAGGTGGAAAAGCAGAAAGGCCCCTGGTGGAAGTGGTGGTGGTACGGTTGGTGGACCCCCACCCATACCGAACTGCGGGATGAGAAGGTGGTGCTCTTTGCCACGTACTTAGCGAAAGGCACCTATCAGTACACTTACCTGATGCGTGCCAGCCTGCCGGGCAGTTTCCAGGTCCTGCCGGCGAATGCCTACGAGATGTACTTCCCCGAAGTTTTCGGGCGGAGCGCCGGCATGCGCTTTACCATCACCCGCTGAGCCGGCTGTAAAACTGCTAGGGGGCCAGCGGTATCCTGGCCCCCTAGCATGTTCCCTTACGTTCCCACATAGCGTGCGTACAGCGTGCGCGCCTCGGCCTCGTCTGTGGTCCCCTTAATGATGGCGCGGCCGTTGGGGAAGATAACCAACTCGCGCCCATCCACTTCCAGGCTGAGCAGAAAGCCGTTATAGGTTACCCGGCCGATGGGCCTCAGCCGGCGCTCCAGTTCCTCCAGCGAGATGCCGCGTTCATCCGGCGGGACGATCTGCACAGCGTTTCTCCCGCACAGCACCGTGGTCCAGGCGATGCGCTGGCCGGCCAGATACTCATACTGCCCCTGCGCGCAGGCAGGACAGTCCGGCCGGCGCTCCAACGGCATGCGGTCAAACGTCCCCTCCCAGACATCGAGATAGAGCACGCCGGCGGCCGGTGCGTGCCCGGTCAACAGCTTCAGCGCCTCGGCCGTTTGAATGGAAGCAACCACTGCGGTGGTAGCGTTCAGCACGCCTACCGTATCACAGCTTGGCAGTGCGCCCGGCGGCGGAGGCTCGTCAATCAGGCACCGCAGGCAGGGTGTGCTCCCCGGCACAATACTCATAACGACGCCTGATGAGCCGATCGCGCCGCCGTATATCCAGGGTATGCCGGCCTTCAGGCAGGCGTCATTCAGGAGCAAGCGCGTTTCCAGATTATCGGTGGCATCCATGACCAGATCGGCGCCGGCGATCAGCTCTTCCACATTGCGCGGCGTCACATCCGCGATCACTGGATGAATCTCTATCTCCGAATTCACCCGGGCGAGCTTCTGCGTCGCGGCAATGGCCTTGGGCAGGCGGTTCCGCGCGTCCTCCTCGTCGAACAGGGTTTGGCGCTGAAGATTGCTCAGCTCGACGAAATCCCGGTCCACCAGCGTCAGAGATCCCACGCCGGCGCGCGCTAGATGGTCCGCGATGACGGTGCCCAGCGCACCCTGGCCGATGACGGCCACGCGGCTGGTGAGCAGGCGTTCCTGCCCCTGCTTGCCAATGGGCTGGAACAGTATCTGTCGTGAATAGCGCTCCATGTTTCGCTCAGGCATAGTCGGTGATAATCCCTCCTCCGAGAACCATTTCTCCATCATAGAAGACCGCGGCCTGCCCGGGCGCAGAGATGGGATGCGGACGCTGGAAGCAGATGTGCGCGATGCGCGCCTGCCGATCGAGGTGCACTTCCGCCGGCGTCTCTATGCCCCGGTGGCGCGTCCTCACCAGACACTGCCAGGCTGAAGCATTGTCATTGGCCAGCCAGTTCAGCTCCTCCACCCACATCTCACGGCAGAAAGCCTGCTCCCGCCGGCCCACGATGACCCGATTGCGCGTCGGGTCCAGGCGCAAGACATACATAGGTACGCCGGCCGCGACCCCCAGCCTGCGGCGCTGTCCGACGGTATATGCGGCGGTGCCGGCATGCCGGCCCAGCACCCGGCCGGCGGTATCCACAATTTCCCCAGGAGAAAAGCTCTGGGGATACCGCTCGGCCACCAGCGGCCGATAGTCACCGCTCAGCAGGAAGCAGATATCCTGGCTGGCCGGCTTTTCCGCCACCGGCAGTCCCAGCCGGCGGGCAGTCTCCCGCACCTCCTTTTTGCTCAGCTCGCCCAAGGGGAACAGCGCGTGTGCCAACTGCGCCCGGGTCAGGGCATACAGGAAATAGCTCTGGTCCTGGCCCCGATCACGTGCCATCCATAACGCCGCCCCTACACCTGGAACCTCGAGCACGCGGGCGTAATGGCCGGTGGCCAGGTAATCGGCACCCCACGCCAGCGCGGTATCCAGCAGTACCCCGAATTTGATGCGCGCGTTGCAGTCAATGCAGGGATTGGGGGTGCGGCCGGCGGCATAGGCCTGGCAGAACGGCTCGATGACCAGCCGGTCAAAGATATCCTCGTAATTCAGGACATAGAATGGAATATCCAGCAGTTGGGCTACGCGGCGGGCGTCCTCCATGCCGGCGATGCCACAGCATGTGCGGTAGCGCCCATCGCCGGCGGACATGCCCGGCAGACGCAGGCCAATGCCGATGACCTCATATCCTTGTTCGCGGAGCAGTGCGGCGGCCACCGAGGAATCCACACCGCCGGACATGGCCACGATCACGCGCTGTCCCATCCACACTACCCTTTACACACCTGCCAGCGCCATTTCCCTCAGCCGGCTGACCGCCGTGACCAGCACCTCAATAAGGAAGCGCACATCTTCCTCCGTGTTGTCGCGCCCCAGGGAAAAGCGGATACTGCCGCGTGCCAGCACCGGGTCCACGCCCATGGCCCGCAGGACGTGGGACGGGTCAGTGGAGCCGGCGGTGCAGGCAGAACCCGTGGAGACAGCGATGCCCTGCATATCCAGCGCCAGCAGGAGGGCCTCGCCATCGAGGCCGGCAAAGCTGACGTTGCTGATGTGGGCCAGCCGCTGTTCGGGGTGGCCGTTGATATGTACATCTGGAATGCGTTCGATGATGGACTGCTCCAGCAGATCACGCAAACGGCGCAAACGTGTGCTCTCTTCCTCCATCTCCTGACAGGCCAGGCGCAGGGCCGCCGCCAGTCCGACGATGCCCGGCATGTTCTGGGTGCCCGGCCGCAGGGCACCTTCCTGATGACCACCGAAGAAGAGCGGGGCGATCTCCACGCCTTCCCGCACGTACAAGGCGCCCACACCCTTAGGGCCGTAGAACTTATGTGCCGTCAGGGACAGCATGTCGACTCCCAGCTCCCGCACATGCACGGGTATCTTGCCTACCGCTTGCACAGCATCAGTGTGGAAGAGGATGCCCCGCCGGCGCACCATATCCGCGATCTCTTTCACTGGCTGGATGGTGCCGATCTCATTGTTGGCCAGCATAATGCTGACCAGGATGGTATCCGGCCGCAGGCTCTGCTCCACATCTTCGGGCCGCACCAGCCCCTGGGAATCCGGCCGCAGATAGGTCACCTGGAACCCCTGCTTCTCCAGCGCCTGGAACGTATGCAGGACGGCATGATGCTCGAAGGCGCTGGTGATGAGATGCCGGCCGAACTGCGCGTAAGAGCGCGCCGCTCCCTGGATGGCGATGTTATTGCTCTCTGTGGCGCCGCTGGTGAAGTAGATCTCCGCCGGTCGGGCGCCCAGCAGATCCGCCACCGTGCGGCGGGCATCATCCAGCGCGCGCTTGGCCTTCTGGCCGAACGTGTGAATGCTGGATGGGTTGCCGGCGAATTCCGCAAAGTACGGCAGCATGGCTTCGATGACCTCACGCCGGGTTGGGCTGGTGGCGGCATGGTCGAAATAGAGGCTTCCCATGCAGTTCCCCCTTTCCTTACCAAGTTGGGCCGGCATTGAACTCGAACAGGTCGGTGCTCAGGTAGCGCTCACCCGTATCGGGCAGGACCACGACGATGAGCTTGCCGGCGTTCTCCTCGCGGGCCGCCACTTGCAGGGCGGCGTAGGCCGCCGCGCCCGAAGAGATGCCGACCAGGATACCTTCCTCGCGAGCCAGTCGGCGGGCAGTCTGCATGGCATCGAACTGGTCCACCTGGATGATTTCATCCACCAGGTCGAGGCGGAGCACATCCGGGACGAAGCCGGCGCCGATGCCCTGGATTTTGTGCGGCCCGGGCTGGCCGCCCGAGAGCACCGGTGACTGCTTCGGCTCCACCGCAATGGCGCGGAACGAGGGTTTGCGCGCTTTGATGACCTCGGCCACGCCGGTGATGGTGCCGCCGGTGCCTACGCCGGCGACCAGGATATCCACCCCGCCATCCGTATCGCGCCAAATCTCCTCGGCTGTGGTCTGACGGTGAATCTCTGGATTGGCGGGATTCTTGAACTGCTGGGGGATGAAGCTGTTCGGGATGGTCTGCGCCAGCTCTTCCGCCTTGCGCACCGCCCCGCGCATCCCCTCCGGGCCGGGGGTCAGCACTAGCTCCGCGCCCAATGCCTGCAGGAGCTTGCGCCGTTCGATGCTCATGGTCTCCGGCATGGTCAGGATGAGGCGGTAGCCGCGTGCGGCGCAGACGAAGGCCAGCGCAATGCCGGTGTTGCCGCTGGTCGGTTCGATGATGGTGGTGTTCGGGCCGATTTTGCCCTCGCGCTCTGCGGCGTTGATCATGCTGACGCCGATGCGGTCCTTGACGCTGGAGAGGGGATTGAACGACTCCAGCTTGGCAACGACTTCCGCCGGCAGGCCGGCCCCCAGCCGGCGCAGGCGAACTAGCGGGGTGTTGCCGATGGTCTCCGTGATGTCGTTGTAAATGCGCGCCATTCCGAAATCCTCCTTTTTGGGTTAGATATAGTACATCCAGCCCGAGGCCGCCTTCTCCCGGGCGCGGGCTGCCAGCTCCGCCAACGTGGTTTCCTCCAGTATTTCCATGCAAGTCTGGTAAAGGCGCGCCCACACCTCTTGGGTCACGCAGTGGTCGGCGCGTTCACAGACCCGCGGATTGGCCGTGCATGCCACGAAGCCGTCGGGGCTTTCCAGGGCTTCATATATCTGGCGCAGGTTGATGGACTCCGCCGGCCGAGCGAGCGCATAGCCGCCGCGTGGGCCGCGCGCAGCGGTGATCAGGCCGGCGGTCTGCAGGGTGGTGAACAACTGCTCCAGGTATTTGACAGAAATACCCTGGCGCTCGGCCACTTCGCGCAGGCTCAGCGGCTCCTCCCCTTGATGCAGGGCCAGCTCCAGCATAGCCCGCGTGCCGTAGCGCATCTTGGTGGTCAGCTTCATGTGCTTCCCTCTCCCACTTTCTTGTTTCATTATTCCTATAGATTTACTAGATTATAGCATAACAGCTTCTAGCTGTCAAACGCGCCCAATGAGAGTGTTGGAAAAAGTCCAAACATACAATCTGTGGAAGCGGTCTAGCGGCTGAAGCCGCGGCAATGACTGCGAAGCCTGCCTGCGCAGGCCTCGCGAAGTCGGCGCCGGCCGGCTTCGCAGGCACAGCCGCAGTTTCAACTGCCAAGCGATGAGTCAATACCCGCAAATCGAATGACAATCTGGACTTTTTCTAGAAGCTATTTCAAAAACATCGAAACTTATGCTATACTAGTACTTGACCACGTTGGTTTCATACGGTATCCTTCTCTCCATGACATTCATGTGGAGGGAAGGAATCATGCCCAGGCCCAAGGTGTACGCAGTCGAGCTGA
>CALIBQ010000062.1 GCA_938049385.1 uncultured Anaerolineae bacterium | reverse complement strand
TGGCGGAGATAGAGCGGAAGCGGCGGCGGAAGCGCCGCCGGAACGGTCACAACGGCAATGGCCGGTGACCCTCTGGGGCCGGTCGGGGCCGGGCCCGCCCCGACCGGCCCCCTTTGTCCCCCTGCCCACCGGGGCCGGGGTGAGTGGTTGGGAAAAGGAAAGAGCCATCCCCGAGGCTGGCAACCGAACCGGGATGGCTCTCCTCAAGACCGGACACTACCCGTCTACAGGCCCTGGGCCTGTTCTGTGGGGGAATAGTTACCGGCAGCGGGGCCGACGGGCCTGGATTCATCAGGTGGCATCATACTTTGTTCTGCCAGCCGGAAGAGGGGTTCGTACTCCGGCTTCGGCTCTATCGCTACTACCGGTCCCCGGTCTGCGTCCAGGTAGGCCTTCGCCAGCAAAGTGCGCGCTATCTGCCGCCGCTCCTCTGGAGTCGCCGCATCCCATATCTGCCCGAAGTTCTCTAACAGTTCCGCCGCTTTCGCCAGGTCCGGCATCCGGGGCGGGTCCAGCGCCTCCAGTTGCGCTTTCAGCCGGTCCCGCTCCAGCCGGTACTCCGCTTCCCCTATATCCCCCAGGATAAACAGCCGCTTCATCCGCTCCAGTTGCCCCTCTATCCGTTCCCGCTCCAGCCGGATTTCGTGAACGGGTTTCCCCACCTGCTCCTGGACGATCGCCAGGACCTGCTCCCGCCAGTCGGGGGGCAGGGTCAGCCGCCGCAGGAAGTCCCCCAGCGCCTCCTCTGCCGCATCCGCCCAGACCAGTCGCTGGTCACAGTCCCGCGATTGGTCACGGGCCGGGTCGCGGTAGTATCGCTTGCCGCTGCTGGCACTCCCCCGCATCGGCCAGCCGCATCGGGCACATCGGGCCAGCCCCGCCAGGATGTACACCCGGCTGGTCTTGCGGGCGGTGAAGCCGGTCTTGGCCCGCCGTTCCGCCCGCACCTGCTGGACCCGCTCAAAGAGTTCCCGGCTGATAATCGGCTCGTGCAGTCCGGGATACCATTGTCTCCGGTACTGGACCTCCCCGATGTAGAAGCGATTGCGAAGCATCAGGGTGACCGCGTCCTTGCCGAAGAGGGGGAGGGCGCGCTGGCCTCGCCCCCTGGGACGGTATCCGGCCTCGTTCAGGATACGGGCAATATCCGCATCGGAGTACTGGCCGGTCGCGTACTTCTCAAAAGCCAGGCGGACACCCGAAGCCTCCCATTCATCAGGGACGGGGATACCGTCCCCGCCGTCCTTTTTGAAGGTCACCCGATAGCCGAAGGGGACTTCTCCCACCCACATCCCGCTTTCTGCCCGTGTCTGCAATCCTTTGGACACTTCGGCGCTCAAGTTGTCCAGATACCATTGGGCGAAGGCGGCCAGCATGGTGAGGACCACCCGGCCAATCGGGGTGGTGAAGTCAAATTGTTCGGTGGCGGATACCAGGGCCACGCCCAGTTTCTCCAGTTCCTGGAGGGCCAGAAGGACGTCCACCACCGAACGGGAGAAGCGGTCCAGTTTGTGGACGATGATGACGTCAAAGCGGCCCGAACGGGCATCCTCCAGCAGTTGCCGGAAAGCGGGCCGGTCTATGGTACGGGCGCTGGCGCCGGGGTCGGTGTAGCGGGCGGTGATTTCCCAACCGCGCTCCTGGGCCAGCCGTTCACAGGCGGTTTGCTGGGCGTCCAGGCTGTATCCCTCTAACTGGAGTTCCGCAGAGGATACTCTGGTATAGACCGCCGCCCTTGCTTCTCTGGGATAGTCCCTGGCATAGACCGCCGCCCGCAACTTCCTGGGCATCGCCGCCTCCCCGTCAGGCTTCGCTCTGGGCCTCCCGCTTTCCGCCGTCCTCTTCCCCCAGTAAACGGAGAAGGATACGGGCCAGAAGGCGCAGGAAGGCCTCCACCTCTTTCGGGTCTATCTTCCGCCGGACTTCACCAGCATTCATCCTCTTCTTCTCCCCAAAAATCTCTATAGGGGGGGTATATGGTCCCCAAGCGGTGACAGCGGTGACAGCGGTGACAAGACCGTAACAACCCCCATATATGGGGGTATAAGCCTATCTTATGCCCATATATGGGGGTATGCTCCCTCCATTTTGTCACCGCCTGTCACCGCTACTATCGCGAAGCGGTGACAAAATGCGGTGACAAATCGCCGGTCAGGGCATTTCCAGAGGGCCCGTCCCGATGGGGAAGTAATCCGCGACCTTCTCCCGACTGAATTGGAGTACGCGATATCGCCTCTCACCTCTGCGTATCTGCCAGGTGTAATGGCCTTCGGTGTACTTTTGCAGGTAGCCTTCTTCTGCCAGGTACTTGCGCAGGGCATCCTCATTCACCGGAAACTGTTTGCCTTCCTCCCGCAGGAAGCGGGTCACGGCGTGGTATGCCGCTTCCGGTATCAGGTAGATAAAAGAGTCATCATACCAGCCCACGATTTCCGCCCCAGGGTCGGGGACAAACTCCCGGTCGCTGTCCTTGTGGTACAGCCGTGCCTTTCCCTGGGTTATCAGGGTGGACAGGACCTCCAGGAAAATCAGGGTGGGGCGCTCCCGATCAATCCGTCCGGTCTGGTTTTCGGCCACGCTCCAGAGGGCATCCCAGCCCCGCTCCCGCCACTCTTCCGCTTCCCGATTCGTCAGCGCGCCGATTTCTGCGGCGTAGGTGAGGGCCAGGTCCAGGGCCAGGTAGAGGGTTGCCAGGTTCTCCGGTACGCGCCGGTGTCCGGTGTGGTTTTTGAGGATGTGGGCGCGGAAGTCGTATCGCTTCTGGGGCAGAGTCTGGGCCAGGTCATCCCAGCGGGCGGCCAGCCAGAGGATGTACCCGGCCAGGGCGTGGGGATAGCGGTCGGCTTCGGCCTGGGCCGCTGTCAGTCGCTCTATGTCTATGGTGTCTTTGCGGACCTCCACCGTGAACACTCTGGCCGTTGTGGACAGTCCAGGGGGGACCATTTCCCCGGTAGATAGAATCATCCCACGCGGGTAGAAGGTGGGCCGCACAGAAAGGTTGCTATTCAGTCGCCCCCGGCTGGCCTGGTTGCTGATGGCCCGGATAACCTGGTCTGCGGTGGATTCCATATCCCTGGACTTTCGGGGGTTGCTCACCGGGCGAAAGTCGTCTATGACCATCAGGCAGTCCTTCAACAGAAAGGCCAGCCGGATCAGGTAGTTGGCCGTGCTATCCCATTGGGGGAGTTTGCTCCGGTCCGCGTCGGTTTCACTTCTGAAGTTCCCATAGTGGGATAGGGCCAGGGTTGCCAATGTACTCTTGAAGGTCCCGCTCATCCCGTACAGCCAGAGGATAAAGCCAGGGTGGGCAATTTCAGCCAGAGGGGCCAGGTAGATCGCCGCCCAGATGGGGATGGTGACCGTATCCGGTCCCACCTCCAGGAAGCGCAAACTGGCGCGCATCGCTCCGGCGGGGTCTTCCGGCTTCGGCGGCAGGCGGTAGCGGTCCAGGTCCGGGTCCAACTCCACCATCACCCCATCCAGGCCCAGCGCACCGGCGGCGGTCAGGTAGGCCCGCCTGCCGTTAATCTCCCGCCAGCCGGTGTGGGTATAAATGCGGCGGACGGTTACGTTTCGGCTGAGGAGGTGAATCGCCTCCCGCAGTTGGTCCCGGACCTGAGGGCCGGCGCGAACGATGGCCCGCGCGCCCCAGAGGGTGGATACCCAGGTCATCTTGTCAAAGCGGTCGCTTTCCACCCGAATGGCCGGAAGGGGCGTACCGTCCGCCAGGCGGCCCGTGATGGAAAAATAGCGGCTGAAAGTCTCCCCGTCATCCCGCGCCACGTCTTCCACGATTTCGGCGGTGAAGTTGCAGAGGGGGCGGGCCGTGCCGTCCCGGAGGGCGCAGATACATCCGTCCTGGACGGTGTAGCGGTCGGACATTTCCAGGTGGGATGTGACCAGGCGGCGGACGGTGGTCTCCTGGACGCCCAGGGCGGCGGCGGCCTGGCGGATGTAACGGTCGCGGGTGAGGGTGGGGAGGTCGGCCAGTCGGGGGAGAAGTTCCTGCTCAAAGGCGGCGTCCCGCAGGTCGCCGTCCAGTTGGGCAACCCTCGTAATGAGTTCCCCGATGTTGTTACCGGTATCCGGCAGAAGGCGGGGTTGTCGGATACCGGCCTCCAGGCCGGACCGGATGGTCGCGGCAATCTCCCGCTCCTCCAGCCCGGCGGATAGCGCGGCGGCGGTCAGTTCGTTCTCCACCGTCATCCGATCCAGGAGTCCGCTCCCCACCAGTTGCCCCAGGGAGAAGGCGGCGCGGTTGAGGGTGTCGTTGCGCGTCCCCACCGGGGCGGACCGGACTTTTTCCACCTCTCCCCGCAGGGCGGCTTCGGCGTAGGGATGCAGGCCGGTGACCGGGCGGGGCGGGGGTGGAGGGGTGGAGGTCTCCCGTTCCGTCCTGGTCAGGAGTTCGGCCAGGGCCTGGGGGAGTTCCAGGATTTCCCGGTCGGGGTCTTCCCAGGTGTAAAGTCGGCCGGAGGGGTGGACGCTGGGCGGGGCGACGATGTAGCCGCCGTCCCCGCGCGTGTCAATGTGGGGCCCCAGGCGGCCTGCAGAGTTCCCCAGCCGCAGGCCGTCCGGCAGGCGGTAGAAGACGTGAATCCCTCCGCCGCCGGTGTGGGATGTGAGGGTGTCGTAAGGGATGTTGTGCCGCTGGGCCAGTTCGGCCCAGGCGGTGAGGGCTTCCGGCCCGTCCAGGTCCACCACCAGCAGGCGGGAGGGGCCGCAGGCGATGCCGATGTTGGCGTTGGGCCAGCGCGTCCACCAGTCCCGGATGGTCTGGGGGTCGGTCGTGGCGTCCTTGACGCCGTTCCCGGTGAGGGGAGTTTTCCCCCCTGGCTTGAGGGGCAGGACGTGCCAGCCTCTTTCGGCGTAGGACAGGGCGGTCTTCAGCATATTCCTCCTCCCAGAACATTCTCCAGCGTCACTTGCATAACCTGGTGACG
>CALIBQ010000061.1 GCA_938049385.1 uncultured Anaerolineae bacterium | reverse complement strand
GTGGAGCGCTGTTTTGCTTGGATGGACAACTGCCGTCGTTTGGTAGTTCGCTATGACCGTGATGTGCATATGTATAAAGCCTTTTGCTTGATTGCCATCATTCTATGGTGCATCGATCGAATTATGAAATAGGTTCTACTCTGGCTTGTTTGTGTTGCTCAAGCAGAAGGTCCGGGTGGACAGTCGGATCCTCCGCCAGCTCGTGAACCGGGTCCTGGAGTTCTTCCGAGGGTTAATCCTCGGGGATGTCCGAACTCATATCTGAAGGTCAGTATTTTTCGAGGACGTTGAAAAATCAAGATTGTCATTCGATTTATGGGTATTAGCCCGTCGCCTAGCAGTTGAAACTGCAGTTGCGCCTACGAAGTCGGCCGACGCCGACTTCGTGAAGCCTGCACAGGCAGGCTTCGCAGGTGTTACCGTGGCTTCAGCCGCCAGGCCGCTCTCCCATAGATTGTATGGTTGGACTTTTTCAACACCCTCTTTCTCGAAATGTTCAAAAGTGGGAGAACACAGGCTTGGCTTCCTCAACCGGTCTGACCATCTGCTTGACAGACGCGTACGTTCTGCTATAATCCTTCCTGACCTCTTACACCCAAACCAAAAGGAGACCGCCTATGTCAGAAATGCCCGATGTTACCTGGACCCCGCGCGAGCTGATGCGCGCCGCCATGCGCCGGCTCCCTACCCCCCGCATCCCCACCATGCCGCAAGTCTGCCACGACCTGCCCATCCGCCTCTACGCCGGCGAGAACGGCTTCGATTGGCTCGAAGGCATGCGGCAGTGCGTGGAAAATCCAGCGGTCATCTATGACTACGTCATACGCCTCGTCGAACAGGTGAACTGCGACGGCCTGCGCCTCTTCGTCAAACCGGAACCGATGAAGGTCGTCCGTCAGGGAGATGAGCTGATTGTCGTGGACGAGAAGGACGGCCATCGGCTGGGCAGAATCGACGCCTGGGGCGGTGGAGAGTTCGTCCCCGACCGGCCGGCGCCCCCCATCGAGACGCTGGACGATGCCCGTACGCGCCTCCGCCAAATGGCCGGCGAGTTCACCGACGAAAAGATGGAGCTACTGCGCCAGGCGCGAGCGCGCGTCCCTCACCGCTTCGTCGCTTCGTCACCCGGCGGCATCACCATGAACACCTATACCGCCCTGCGCGGCCGGGCACAGGCGATGATTGACCTCATCGAGCGGCCCGATTTCGTGCGCGCTGTCATGGAGATGCAGGTAGAGACCATGATCCAGCGGGCGGAGAAACTGCTGACCGCTGACATCGACGCGCTCTATATCGGCGACCCGGCGGCCAGCGCCAGCCTCATCAGTCCGGCCCACTTCGAGCGCTTCTGTCTGCCGGCCTATCAGGCTTTCTGCCGGCATTTCCAAGACCAGGACATCCTCATTTACATCCACGTCTGCGGCAACTCCAACCTCATCCTGGAAATGCTCGCCGACACCGGTGCGCACGTGGTGGAACCGCTCGATCCGCTCGGCGGCGTGTCCGTCGCCGACGCCAAGCGCCGCATCGGACATAAAGTCGCCCTGATGGGTGGGGTGAATACCATTACCCTGGCGCGGGGAAGCGCGGAGGAAGTGCGCCAGGAGGCGATCCAGAAGTGCCGCGAGGGCGGGCCGTACGGTTATATCTTGGCCGCCGGCGATATGGTGCCGCCCGACACGCCCCTGGAGAACCTCCAGGCGATGGTGGATGTGGCGCTGTACAGCCTGTGGAAAGCGCCGGCGGATTGAATGCCCTACGCCCAAGGCGGGTCGGCCGGCGGAAGCGGCGCGCCGGTGAGCTCCGCCCAAGCACGGCGCGTGTCGGCGGCGATGAACAGCGAGCCGGTCGCCAGTATTATGTCATCTGATGCGGCCTGCGCCAGCAGTGCTTCGAGGGCACCTTTTACACTGGTGACGGCGCGGGCCGGCTTCCCCAACGCTTCTACCGCTTGCTGTAACCGCGCCTCGTCCGCAGCGCGGGCATGGCCGGAACGGGTAACCAAGATGTCATCCGCCAATGGCGCGATCTGTGCCAGCATGCCGGCGATATCCTTGTCGGCCGAGGCCCCGAAAATCAAATACAATTTATCCCAGGTGAATATATCCCGCACCGCCTGCGCCAAATAGGCCATGGATTCCACGTTGTGGGCGCCGTCCACCACCACCCAGGGATGCCGGCCTAGGATTTCCAGCCGGCCCGGCCACCGCACATCGCGCAGGCCGGCGTGCACCGATTCCCCGTCAACGCGCCAGCCTAGCCGGCGCAGTTCTGCCAGCGCCGCCACCGCAACCGCCGCATTTTCCCATTGATGGGCACCCAGCAAACCCAACCGAATGGCATTCAGATCCCTCGGGAAGCCAGCCGGAGCGTTATGCGCGGCGCGGATGTCCCCGGTCTCCCCGTCCGGCGACCAGGCGCGCCGATGCCATTCCCAATCTCGACCCACCAGTACCAGCGGTGCGTTCCTCTCGGCACAGACGCGCTGGATGACCGCAAGTGCCTCGGGTTCCTGCGGCGCACAGACCACCGGCACACTAGGCTTGATAATGCCGGCCTTCTCGCCGGCGATGGATGCCAGCGTGTTTCCCAGGAACTGGGTATGGTCATAGCTGATGGAGGTGATGACGCTGACGGCCGGCGTGATGACATTGGTGGCATCCAGCCGGCCGCCCATCAGTACCTCAATAATGCCAGCGTTCACCCTTTCCTCTGCGAAAAGATAGAACGCCAGGGCGGTCAGGATCTCAAAAGCGGTGATGCCCTGCACGCGCTCAACATACGGTCGAATGGCCTCTAGGCCAAAGGCGACTCGCTCCTCCGAGAGGAGCCCCCCGCTGACCCGAAAGTACTCGCGGGTGGTGTGCAGGCTGGGGGAGGAGAACAGGCCGGTGCGGTAGCCGGCGGCACGCAAGCAGGCCTCCAGCATGGCGGCGGTGGAGCCTTTGCCCTTGGTGCCGGCGATGTGGATACAGGGATAGCACTGCTCCGGGTGGCCCAGCAGTTCCAGAAGCTGGGCTACCCGCTGGACCCCGTACACATCATCGGCATAGCGGGCCGGCTGTCGGCGGGCATAATCCGCATGGGAGAAAATATACGCCAGTGCCTGGGCATAGGAGGCATTCCCCGAACCGTCCATCTTGCTCCTTTCGCGCGCCTCCCGCAGGCAAGTTACCTGCGGGAGGCCGGCAAATTATGTCTGCGGAAATTGCCCAACTGGATCAAGGCAGGTCGTACGCCTTCTCGACCACCTTGCGGGTAGCCACCAGCGCGCCGGTGGGGCAGACCTTGACGCATTCCAGACAGCCGTCGCAGGTGGTCTGGGAGAGCGGCAGGCCGAAGTACGGGAGCACGCGTGCCCGGAAGCCGAGATTTACAAAGGTGAAGACCTCCAGCTTGCGGATATCGCGGCAGACCCGCACGCACGCGCCGCACTGGATGCACTTGCCCGTCTCCATGTACAGGTCGGGGTGTGAATTGTCGATGAAGTAGCCGCGGCGTTCGCCGGCCCAAACATCCTGCCGGGCACCGTACTGGGTGGCATACTCTTTGAGCTTGCAGGTGTTGACAGCGGCACAGCCGCATTCCAAACAGCGCTTGGCCTCTGCAACGGCAGATTCGGGCGTCAGGCCCAGCTCCACCTGGTCGAAGGTGCGCACGCGCCGCTCGATCTCCAGCTCGGGCATCTTTACCCTGGGCACCGGCTCGTAGCGGGCGAAACGCTCCGGGTCCACCTCGTCCAGCTTGCCCATGCTGGAGTTGAAGTCATAGCCGTAGCCGATGACAGGCTCGCCGCGCAAATACTGGTCAATGGAGACGGCGGCCAGCCGGCCCCTGCCCATGGCGCGCACGGCAATGTCAGGCCCCGTCACACAGTCGCCGGCGGCGAACACACCCGGGATGGTGGTCTGCATTGTCAAGGGGTCCACCTCGATGCGGCCGTCGGAAGAGCAGGTGACCTTCTCGCCCTCCAGACACTCCAGGTCAATGCGCTGGCCGATGGCGGAGATGATAGTGCCGCAGGTTCTGCGGAACTCCGCCCCCTCGATGGGCACTGGCCGGCGCCGGCCGCTGGCATCTGGCTCGCCCAATTTCATGCGCTGGCAGGTCAGCGCCAGGCCGTCATGGACTTCCTGCACGGAGACTGGGGCGGCAAGGAATTCGAACTTCACCCCCTCTTTCATGGCCTCTTCGACCTCGATGTCGAGGGCCGGCATCTCCTCGCGCGTGCGGCGGTACAAAATGGTTACCTCTTTGGCGCCCAGGCGCAGGGCAGTGCGGGCCGAGTCAATGGCGGTATTGCCGCCGCCGATGACCACCACACTGTCGCCGAGTTCAGGATAATCGCCGCGCGCCACCCGCGCCAGGAACTCCAGGCCGGGCAGAACCCCGGGAAGGTCTTCCCCTTCCACCCGCATGCGGGTGGTTTCCTGGGCGCCAACGCCGACGAAGATGGCATCATAGCCGGCGTCCTTCAGGGACTGGATGGTGAAATCGCGCCCGAGCCTCTGGTTGTAACGGATCTCCACGCCCATATCGGTAATGACCTTGATCTCGGCATCCAGCACTGCCGCCGGCAGTCGGTAGTATGGGATGCCCCAGCGCATCATGCCGCCGGCCGCTTCATGCTGTTCGAACACGGTCACCGCGTGGCCCTTGCGGCGCAGATGGTAGGCGGCGCTGAGGCCGGCCGGCCCACCTCCGATAACCGCCACGCGCTTGCCGGTATCCGGCGCGCAAGGTGGGATATAGGGGTTCCCGCTTTCGAGGTCTAGGTCCGCGACAAAGCGGTGCGACCAGCAGATGGCCAGCGGCTCGTCGACGCGGTTGCGCCGGCATTCCGCCTCACAGGGATGGGGACAGATGCGGCCCAGCGAGGCGGGGAAGGGCGTGGCCTCCTTGATCAGCTCCAGCGACTTGTGGAATTCCCCCTGGGCGATGAGCTTCAGGAAGCCCTGGATATCAATGCCGGTCGGGCAGGTCAGATGGCAGGGGGCATAGCAGTCGCCGGTATGGTCGGAGAGCAGGAGTTCCAGGCAGGTGCGGCGGGTCTCGCGGAGGGCCGGCGAATCGGTGGTGATGACCATACCCTCGCTGACCATGGAAGAGCAGGCGGGGATAGGTTTGGGCCGGCCTTCCACCTGCACCACGCACATAAAGCAGGAGGTGAACTGTTTCAGCTCCGCCACATGACAGAGCGTAGGAATATCTGCGCCCGCCAGGCGAGCCGCCTGCAGAACCGTGGTGCCGGGCGGCACCTGAAGCGCTTTCCCATTGACCGTTACATTGATATCAGCCACTTGTCTCCACCCCTCATTCCACGACTATGGCGTCGAACTTGCATGCTTCATAGCAGGCACCGCACTTGATGCAGATGGCAGGGTCGATCTTATGCGGTTGTTTCTTCTCTCCGCTGATGGCCTGGACGGGGCAAACGCGCGCACAGGCGCCGCAGCCAGTACAGGCCGCCGGGTCAATCGTGTAATGAATGAGCGCCTTGCACACTTTGGCAGGGCATTTCTTATCCTGGACATGTGCGATGTACTCATCGCGGAAGTACTTCAACGTGGTCAAGATAGGGTTCGGAGCGGTGCCGCCGAGCGCGCACAAAGAGGTGTCCCGCACCTTGTAAGCGAGGTACTCCAGGCGCTCCAGGTCCTCCATGGCGCCTTTGCCCTCGGTGATGCGGGTCAGGATTTCCAGCATGCGGCGGGTGCCGATGCGGCAGAAAGTACATTTGCCGCACGACTCGTCCTGCGTGAAGTTCAGGAAGAAACGGGCCACATCCACCATGCAGGAGTCGGCATCCATGACCACCATGCCGCCAGAGCCAACGATGGCGCCGGTGGCAGTCAGCTCCTCATAGCCGATGGGGGTGTCGAACAGGGAAGCAGGGATACATCCACCGGAAGGGCCGCCGAACTGCACCGCCTTGACCGGTTTGCCGGTAATGGAGCCGCCGCCGATGTCATACACCACTTCGCCGACGGTCATGCCGAAGGGGACCTCGACCAGGCCGGAGCGTTTGATTTTGCCGACGAGGGAGAAGACCTTGGTGCCCTTACTGCGGGCGGTGCCGTACTGCGCGTACGCCTCTGCGCCGTTCAGGATGACCCACACCACGTCGGCCAAGGTGCCCACGTTGTTGATGTTGGTGGGCTTGCCGAAGAGGCCGGAAACGGCGGGGTACGGGGGGCGCAGGCGCGGCATACCGCGCTGGCCCTCGATGGAGGCGATGAGGGCGGTTTCCTCGCCGCAGACGAAAGCGCCGGCCCCCTCGCGAATCTCAATGTCGAACGAAAAGTCCGTCCCCAGGATGTGCTCGCCAAGGAAACCGCGCTCCCGTGCCTGGTCAATGGCGATGTACAAGCGCTTCAGGGCCAGGGGGTACTCAGCGCGGCAGTAAATGTAGCCTTTGGAAGAGCCGATGGCGTAGCCGGCGATGAGCATGCCCTCCAGCACGCTGTGCGGGTCGCTCTCCAGCACACTGCGGTTCATGTAGGCGCCCGGGTCGCCCTCGTCGGCGTTGCAGATAATGTACTTCACGTCGCCCGGGGACTTGCGAGCGAACTCCCATTTGACGCCGGTAGGGAAGCCGGCGCCGCCGCGCCCCCGCAGTCCCGAACGCTTCACCTCGTCAATGACCTGCTCGGGGGTCATCTGCGTCAGGCACTTCTCGATGGCCTTATAGCCATCCACCGCCAGGTAGTCTTCGATTTTTTCGGGATTGATGCGGCCGCAGTTGCGCAGTTCGATGCGCACCTGCTTGCTCAGGAAAGCCTCGATCTCATCCCGCAGTTCCCCTTCCTGGAAGGTCCACTTTGTCAGCGGCTGTCCGTTGGCAAGGTGGCCCTCCACGATTTCGGGGACGCGGTCCGCCTTCACGCCGTAGTAGGTCCAGTGGCCGTCGGGGCCAATAACTTCGACGATGGGTTCGCGGTGACACAGGCCGTTACAGCCGGTGATTTCGAGCTGGACGTCGGTGAGGTTACGCTCTTGAATGAGGCGCTGGAAGGCTTCGTATGTCTCGTTGGCGCCGGCGGCGATGCCGCATGACGCCAGGCCGACCATGACCCGCATGCGTGTCATTCTGCTTTCTCCCGCTCGAGATATTGTGTCAGAATCTTTCTCACTTTGGCCTGGGTCAACTGGCCGTATGCCGTGGAATCAATCATCATCACAGGTGCCAGGCTACAGCACCCCAGACAGGCCACAGTTTCGAGGGTGAACAGCCCGTCTTCGGTGGTTTCCCCGTCCTTCACACCCAGGAAATCGGATACCGCCTGCGAGACCCGCACCGCCCCCTGCACGTGGCAGGCCGTCCCATGGCAGACACGGATGATGTGCTTGCCCATCGGGGTCATGCGGAACTGGGCGTAAAAGGTCACGACGCCGTAAATCTGGCTGGGAGTGATGTCGGTCTTCTCGGCAAGGTACTGGAGGGCGGGGAAAGGAAGATAACCGTAGGAGGCCTGCATGTCCTGCAAGATGGGGATTACCTTGTCTGCGGTGGTGCCGCGGCGCTCGATAATCCGGTCCACGACAGAGAGATCAATCTCCGGTGCTTTCACCGCGCCCATGTCAGCGTGACAACCTCCTTTAGCGGAAGATGCCTGGCGAGTGTCGACATCGGTTACATGAAGTGTCGACAGCTATGCTCACAATAAAGGCCGCCGGCCGCCGGCGGCCTTTGCCAACAAGAGACAATGTGTGGACGGACAAACCCCATCCCCATCTACGAGCGAATTATAAACTACTATGCAGAGATTGTCAACTTTTTCACATCATCTCCCGGTTCGCCGGCATCATCCAGCTCGCATTCCTGCATCCAGCCGTTGTGCAGGCCGGCGTCGAAAAAGGCCTCGATCGCCTTGTTGTACTCTTCCTCGGTAACCTTTCGCCCCAGTACCGGATGCGCCAGCGCCTTGTAGGCCGGGAAGTACTGGTTCATCACGCTGACATACACATGCGGTGAAAGATGCTCTGCGATCCAGCGAAACACCTGGGCGCTCTGGGCCAGCCCCGCCGGCAGTACCATATGGCGGATGATCATGCCGCGCCGCAGGATGCCGGCCTCGTCCAGGATGAGCTGGTCACCAACCTGCCGGAACATCTCCTGCAGGGCGGCGCGGTTGGCGGCCACGTAGCCGGCGAAGGAGGAAAGGGCACGCGCCGCGTCATCGTCGGCATATTTCGCATCGGGCAGATAGATATCCACCACGCCGTCCAGCAAGCGCAGGGTTTCCACCGTCTCATAGCCGCTGGTGTTGTACACGATGGGCAGGGTCAGCCCGCCGCCGGCGGCTATCTCCAGCGCCTCCAGGAACTGGGGCACGAAATGGGTGGGGGTGACCAGGTTGATGTTGTGGGCACCGCGCGCCTGCAGTTCCAGCATCATGTCGGCCAACTGCCTGGTGGTGCAGTGCCGGCCGACCCCTAACTGGCTGATGGGATAGTTCTGGCAGAAGATACAGCGAGCCGTGCAGTAGGAGAAAAAGATGGTGCCGGAGCCGCGCGTGCCGCTGATGGGCGGCTCCTCCCAGGGGTGCAGGTTCCAGCTCGCCACCACCGGTTCCGCGCCGGCACGGCAGAATCCCACCTGGCCTTCCAGGCGGTTGACGCCGCAGTGGCGTGGGCAGAGCGAGCAATTCTGCAGGCCGGCCACGGCCTGTTGCGCGCGCCGGCGGAGTTCTCCCGAACGGTGTAACTTGACATATGAGGGCAAGAGCGAAAGTTTCTCGTTCATCGGGCCGGCTCCCGCACGCGCTGTTGGCGGAAGCGCACCCATTCCGGGCGCTCGTCCATGGCATCGAGCTGTTGGCGTAGTTCGAGGATTTGGTCGCGCAGTACGGCGGCCTTCTCGAACTCCAGGTTGGCGGCGGCTTCTTTCATCTGTCGCTCGAGCTGGGTGATCCAGTGCTTCAGCTCTTCCTGCGGCATGGCTTCCGGCCGCACGCCGTAGGCCGGCCGTTCCTCCGCCACCATGCGCACGCGCTCGGTGAGGTCGCGGATTTCCTTGACGATGCTGGTGGGCACAATGCCGTGTTCCTCGTTATAGCGCATCTGGATGGCGCGCCGGCGCTCCGTTTCCTCGATCGCCCGCCGCATGGACTCGGTGACGGTGTCGGCATACATGATGGCTGTCCCATGCACGTGTCGCGCGGCACGGCCAATGGTCTGGATGAGGGCCTGTTCCGAACGCAGGAAGCCCTCTTTATCGGCATCCAGGATCGCGACCAGCGACACCTCCGGCAGGTCCAGCCCCTCGCGCAGGAGATTGATGCCCACCACCACATCGTAATACCCCTGGCGGAGCTTGCGCAGAATATCCACCCGTTCGATGGTGTGAATCTCCGAGTGCAGATAATGTACCTTAATGCCCAGCTCGGCCAGATAGGCGGAGAGGTCCTCGGCCATGCGCTTGGTCAGGGTGGTAACCAGCACACGCTCGCCCACTGCCACCCGCTTCTTGATCTCCTCGACCAGGTCATCCACCTGCCCTTTGGTCGGCTTGACGATGACCTGGGGGTCCACCAGGCCGGTGGGGCGGATGATCTGCTCGACGATCTGCTGAGAGCGCTCGCGCTCGTACGGCCCTGGTGTAGCGGAGGCATAGATGACCTGACCGACGCTTTCCTCGAATTCCTCAAAGGTGAGCGGCCGGTTGTCCAGGGCCGACGGCAGGCGGAAGCCGTAGTCCACCAGGGTCTGCTTGCGCGAGCGGTCGCCGTGATACATCCCGTGGAGCTGAGGGATGGTCATGTGCGACTCGTCAATGATGGTCAGGAAGTCATCGGGGAAATAGTCGAGCAGGGTCCACGGCCGGCTTCCGGGCGGACGCCGGCTGAGCGGCCGCGAATAGTTCTCGATGCCGTGGCAGTAGCCCACCTCGCGCAGCATCTCCAAGTCATAACGGGTGCGCTGTTCCAGGCGCTGTGCCTCCAGCAGTTTCCCCTGGGCGCGCAGTTCCGCCAGCCGCTGTTCCAGCTCCTGCTCGATCTCCTCCAGCGCCTCTTGCAGTTTGTCCTGCGGAGTGACGAAGTGCTTGGCGGGGAATATCTCGATCTGCTCGGGACTGCCGAGTATCTCGCCCGTCAGCGGATCAATCTCCGTGATGCGTTCCACTTCGTCGCCCCACAGCTCTATGCGGTAGGCGATGTCCTCGTAGGCCGGCTGGACCTCGATGGTATCGCCGCGCACGCGGAATTTGCCCGGTGCCAGGTAGTATTCGTTGCGTTCGTAAAAGATGTCGACCAGATGGCGCAGGAGCTTTTCGCGCCGGCGCATTTCGCCGCGGCGGATTTGCAGTACCCCGCGGCCGTACTCCTGGGGATCCCCCAGGCTGTAAATGCACGACACCGAAGCGACGATGAGCACGTCGCGCCGGCTCATCAACGCCGATGTCGCCGCCAGCCGCAGGCGGTCAATCTCCTCGTTGATGGAAGCGTCCTTCTCGATATATGTGTCTGTCTGCGGCACATATGCTTCCGGCTGATAGTAATCGTAGTAGCTGACGAAATATTCGACAGCATTATGCGGGAAGAACTCGCGAAACTCGGAGTAGAGCTGGGCGGCCAGGGTCTTATTGTGCGCGATGACCAGCGTCGGACGGTTGACACGCGCAATGACCTGGGCCATGACATACGTCTTGCCCGTGCCAGTGGCGCCCAGCAGGGTCTGGTGCTTATACCCTTTGCGAATCCCCTCGACCAGCTTTTCGATGGCCTGCGGTTGATCGCCGGTGGGCTGGAAGTCGGATACCAGTCTGAAGCCGGCCATAGTTTGCGCCTTTCGGTGCCGTATGACGTTTTGCGCAACGAAATATTATATAACCTGACATGGCCGCCGGCAAATCGGGCGGTCGCATTCGAGGATCAAGGAGACCATCACTCGGCGGATGCCGGCGGGGAAATCTCGCTGTCACATTTTTGGACAATCAACGCTCTTGTGGTACAATAACTGTGAAAAATTGCACGAAGTTGTGACAGAAGATACAATCATGGAGGTTATCATCCATGCCCACCCTTGAAGAGCTTCAGAAAATCCCGATCCTGCGCGAGGCGTCGCCGGAAATCCTCGGCATTATCCACAAACACGCCGAGGAGGCCATTTATGCCCCTGATGAGGCGATGATCACCTTCGGCCAGCCCTCGACCTTTCTCGGCATTATTATGGAAGGCCAGGCCGAGATGCGCACGCCGGCGAGCTGGGGCGAGCCGCGCTGTCTGGAAGTATTGAATGCCGGCGATTTCTTCGGCGAAATCTCCCTGCTCACCAACGAACCCAATACCTTCAACCTCATCGCCACCCGGCCGACGCGCGCCCTGCTCATCCCCGCAGTCGTCTTCGAGATGTGGGTAACCGGCGACCCGAAGGCCATGCGCGTTTTCTCCCAGTCCCTGGCGCGCCGCACCGCCGTGATCGAGCGGGACCGGCTCGAGCGCGAAGAACTGGCGCAGTCCGGCCAGGACCCGGATGACCCATACGGCCTCAAGCTGATTTCTGCGCGCCCCACCAAAATCCTGGTGCTGAACGTGCGCCACAGCTCGCTGAAGTATCACCTCTTCGATACCGCCAACGAGCTGAACAATGTCGAGGGAATGGTCGAGAACATTGGCCAGGAGAGCGCAGTCCTGTATCATACCACCAGCAAAGGGCAGAAGACGCTCTCGGTCAAGGGCCTGGACCACCGCCAGATCATCGAGAAGGCGTTGGAACTGCTGATGGACCCCGAGGTGGGGGTCATCAAGGACAAGCGGGAGATCAGCGCGGTCGGCCATCGTGTGGTGCACGGCGGAGAGAAGTACAGCAATGCCGTAATCATTGATCAGCAGGTGCTGGAAGATATCCGCAAGGCGTCATACCTGGCACCGATCCATAATGTCTGGAACATCCTCGGCATCGAAGTAGCGATGGAGCTCCTGCCGGAGGTGCCGCACGTGGCGGCTTTCGACACCGCCTTCCATCAGACCATGCCGGAATACGCGTTCCGCTATGCCATTCCTGAGGAACTGTACGCCGAGGACAAAATCCGGCGCTATGGATTCCATGGGCTGTCCCACCAGTACGCCGGCCTGCAGGCCGCGGCCTACCTGAAGCGCCCCTTCTCCCGCCTGAAAATGATCACCTGCCACCTGGGCACTGGCTCATCCGTTTGCGCCATCGACCACGGCCGCTCGATCGACACCAGCATGGGCCTGACCCCGCTGGAAGGGCTCATGATGTGCACCCGCTCCGGGGACATTGACCCGGCCGTCGTCATCTATCTCATGAAGCACAAGGGCATGAGCCCCGACGAGATCGAGACCATGCTGAACATGGACAGCGGCCTGAAGGCGCTCTCGGGGACGTCGGGGGATATGCGCGATGTGGCCGCGGCGGCCAACAGCGGCGACCGCCGGGCCATGATGGCGGCGCAGGCCTTCGCTTACCGGGTGCGCAAGTACATCGGCGCCTATTTCGCAGCGCTGGGGGGCCTGGACGCGTTGGTCTTCACCGGCGGCATCGGGGAGAACAGCGCCGGCATCCGCGCCCTGGCCTGCCAGGGCCTCTGGCATCTGGGCATTCTCATTGATGAGGTGCGCAACCGCCAGGTGGATGTCAGCCGCAACGGTGTCTATGACATTTCCGACCCCCACTCGAGGGTCAAGGTCCTGGTAGTGCACAGCAACCCCGCCCGCATGATCGCGCGTGAGACCCTGCGCGTGTTGGGCTATCGCGATATCACGGAAATGATGAAGCGGCAGAAGCGCCCCATCCCCATCGCTGTCTCCGCCCATCATGTCCATTTGTCCCCCGAACATGTGGAGGCGCTGTTTGGGGAAGGCTACAAGCTGACGCCGGCCTTTGAGCTTTCCCAACCCGGCCAATACGCCTGTGAAGAAACCGTGACGCTGGTGGGGCCGCGGCGCGAGATCCCGCGCGTGCGCGTCCTGGGACCACCTCGCGGCGATACCCAGGTCGAGATCGCCCGCACCGAGGAATTCCAGCTCGGTATCAACGCCCCCGTGCGCATGTCGGGCGACTTGGAAGGCACGCCGGGCCTCATCATCCGCGGCCCTAAAGGTGAGGTGAAGCTGGATAAAGGCGTCATTATCGCTCACCGCCATATCCACATGTCGCCGGAGGATGCCCTGCTGTTCGGGCTGAAGGATAAGGATGTGGTCATGGTGCGCGTGGAGGGGAACCGAGAGCTGATTTTCGGTGATGTCATCGTGCGCGTGCATCCGAACTTCCGGCTGGAGATGCATGTGGATACCGACGAGGGGAACGCGGCACAGTTGGGGCCGAATGCCATCGGCTACTTAGAGGGCATCCAGCGCCGCGGCGCGAACGAATAACATTTGGTCCATGGACGATAAAGGGGCCGGCATTGTGCCGGCCCCTTTTTGCATCCTCGGCGCGCCTATCCGGTCCAGCGCCGGCGGGTGGAGATGATTAACCCCGCCAGCGCGACGCCGGCCATGGCCAGGAACGTCGCGTGGAAACCGCGGTAAAAGGCCAGCGGATCGCCGGCACGCTGGGCCTGAAGCTCTACCGTGGAGAAAATAGCGGAGCTGAGACCAATGCCCAGCACCATGCCGACATTGCGCGCCGAGGCCATGACGCCGCCGGCCACCCCCTGGCGGTGACGCGGCGCCGCACCCATCAGAGCGTTGTTGTTGGGGGTGGTGAACAGCCCCATCCCAATGCCCAGAACACCCAACAACAGCGGCACTCTCCACAGGGGCGTTTGCGGCCCCAGCAGAAAAACGAGCACCATGGTCAGGATCAGCACTACCAGGCCGGCGCTGGTGAGCCAAAAAGAGCCGATTTTATCGGATAATGTGCCGGTCAGCGGGGAAAGGATCATCATGACCACCGCCTGCGCGGAAAGGATGAGGCCGGCCTGGTCAGGACGCATCCCGCGCGCCTGAATGAGGTAGAAGGGCATCAGGATGGAGACGCTGTACAGACAGAGATAGACGATAATGGCCGATGCGGTAGCGACGGTAAAGGCGCGCGAACGGAAGAGGCCAAGGTCCAGCATGGGATAGGGCACGCGCCGCTCAATCCGCACAAACACCGTCAGGAGTATCAGGGCAGTGATGATGCACCCCAGGGTCTGTGGAGAGAGCCAGCCCCAGTCCCGGCCGCGGTTCAGCCCAAACAAGAGGATCACCAGGCCGATCAGGAACATGCCGGCACCGAGGGGATCGAAGCGCTCGCCCTGATTGGTGATTCTGCCGGCGGGGATCACCCGCGTTGCAACGACCAGCGCGAACAGGCCGATAGGGATGTTGATGAAGAACACGGAGCGCCAGCCGAACACAGCCGTCAGGAAGCCGCCCAGCGAGGGCCCCAGGGTCAGGCCCAGGTAGGTCATGGTGGCCTGCATGCCGAGCGCCTGGCCTCTCTGCTGAGGCGGGAAAGTGGTGGTGAGGATGGCCGGCCCGTTCGAGGCCAGGATGGCGCTTCCGATAGCCTGAAATGCCCGCGAGACGATGAGCGCCCACACACTGGGCGCGAAACTGCAGGCGGCCGACCCGATGACAAAGATGGCAAAACCTATCACGAACACCCGCTTGTGGCCGTACAGGTCTCCCAGCCGGCCAAAGGTGAGCAGTAGCCCGCTCAGCACCAGCAGGAACACCGTCACTACCCAACCGGTGATAAGCATATCCGTCTGGAAGTCGCGGGTGATGATGGGCAGTACCGCATTGACGACACTGCTGTCCAGCGCCGTCATGAATGTGCCGATGCCCACGGAGACCAGCACCCACCACTTCATGGCAATGCCGGCAAAACGGCGCTCGGAGGGCAAAGAATGCGCCGCAGAACTTCCTGACTGCAGAGACATGGCCGCTACGTTCTCCTGTTATGGTAAGCAATCCATGGTGATCCTGGGTCCGATGCAACCGGTATAGATTATATTCTAACATGGGATGGGAGCAAAAAGAGCCGGAAGGGCTTGCCGAGCAGGGCTTTCCAATATTCGAACAAAATGGCAGTTGAAACTGCACCAACGACTGCGAAGTCGGCCGGCGCCGACTGGCATAGCCCACGCAGGTGGGCTTCGCAACTGTAGCCGCGACTTCCAGTCGCCCAGAATGTTGTAGCATTGAAAAGCCCTGCTTTTTCAACACCCTCCCATACAGGCCTTGACACCTTATGGTATAATATCCTGGAACGAACGTCGGATCCGCCGGCGAGAAGCCATCCATGTCTTTTACGACCAACCGCTTATCCCCCTGGAGCTGGGTCCTGATCGGCACCGCGGCCGCCGCTGTGCTGTTGCTGGTGTTCCTGGCGACGCCGGCCCTGCCGCTTCTGCTGTCCTCCCCGCAACTGCTGAGGAACGCTTCGTTTGAGGAGGGCTTTTCACCCCAAGGTTCAGCGGTGCAGTGGCAGGCCTTCGACAGCGGGGGCGGAGGATGGTACATCTGGGAGAACGCCGGCCGCCGCGGCCAATCCTGGCTGGGGAAGGGTGCGCAGGCCATCCAGCTCCTGCCGGCAGAAGAAGCCCGCGTAAGCGAGGCACAATATGCCGGCGTTTGTCAGCCGGTGAGGCTGACCGCCGGCCGGGAATACATTTTGAGCCTGCGCGGCCGGCTGATCGCGCCCACTGCCGGCCGCTTCATTGGCCCCATTCGCGCCCAATGGGGCACTGCATGGGGGGAAAATGCCACCTGGCGCGCGACCGCCGTATGGCATGATATCCCCTGGCCGGCCCTGCAGGGAGATGACAGCGAACCGCGCTGGCTCCCGCTGGTGACTTCCTTTATCGCGCCGGCAGAGGAAGGCCTCATATGCGTGCGGCTCCTGCGCCGGCGCGAGTTTGCACAGATACCCGCGGTCTTGTACCTGGATGACGCGTCTCTGCGGGCATACCGCCGAGGTGCGCTGGAAGAAGAGCCGGCTGTTCCCTTCCATGTCGCAGTGGGTGTGCCGTCCTTTGTAACCGCTGGCAGTGATGCCCCTGTGCGCATCACCGCGGCCGGCAAGGCTGATGTGCAGGCGATCCTCATGTACGAGGATGACCGTCTGTTCACTGCGCTGGACAGCCCCCCTGCCCCGTTGGCGCAGGACCTGGCCATTGTATGGCATCCGCAAACAGCCGGCTGGCATTACCTGCGCGTCGAGGCATGGGGGGCCGGCGGGCGTGTCGCCTGGGCAGGCCAGGAGGTTGCGGTTGGAGAAGCGGCAGAGTTCATCACAGCCGGCAGTTGGCGGGCGAATGGGGCGCGCGGGGAGACTTTTGTAATCCCCATACACGGCCTCACCCCCGGCGCCAGGTATTCCCTGAACCTGGCCGCTCAGGTATTCATGGACCAGCCATTCCTCGCCCATGATGCAGGATGCCTGGCCCAGTATGGATGGGTTTGGGGTGGTGATCCCAGCACAAGTGAGGCGCCTGTGTGGCGCAACATGCGTTTTGTGCCGGCGAACCGCGAGGCCGAAGGCACTCCTTTGCGTGCGGTTGCGGAGGATTCCTTGATGGCTGTGGCGCAAGATGCGGCGGTTCTGGTGCGCGTGGTGCCGCGATGGGGAGATACAGGGGCATGCCGGCTCTCCCTGGAAGCGGCCAGCTTGCGCGGATTTCGCTAGGAGCGGGACATGGAGGAAAGAGCAGGGATCGTGCGCCCGGGGTTCCGACTGTATCAATGGCTCATCCTGGCGGCGCTGGCCGCGGCCGTCATCGGCGCGTACGGGATTCTCATTCACCTGGTGGTGAGCCGGCTGAATCCCCCTGCACCCCATCGCGAGATCATCCTCTCCTCGCCCGCAGAGGGAGCGGTAGTTGCTGTCGGCGGCTCCGTCACCATTCAGGCGGAGTCCCAGGGGATAGATGTGCGCCGCATCGAGCTGTGGGTGGATTCCGCGCCCGTCCATGTGGCAGCGCGCTCCTTGCCGGTGGACGATTCCCCCTGGACAGTGACGGCGGAATGGACCGCAGGCTGGCCGGGCCTCCACCACATCAGCGCGCGCGGGCTGACGCCGGCGGGCGAGATGATCTCCACCCCACCGCGATCCGTGATGGTCGTGCCGGATGGGGAGATACTATTTACCAGCAATCGCGAGGGGGCGTATGCTCTCTACCGCATGCGGCTGGATGGGAGTGGACTGGAAAGAGTGTTTGCGGGATTGGGGGACAGCAGAGAGCCGGCAGTGAACCAGTTCGGCGAGGTGGTGTTTGTCCAGCGGCTGGCCGGCCAGCACCGCAGTTTGTGGGCGCTGAACAGCACGGATAGACAGGCGCGTGTATGGAAGGAAGAGATGGCCAACCTGCAACAGCCGGCCTGGTCCCTGGATGGCCAGCGGCTGGCATATGTCTCCGACCGGAACGGCAGCGACCAGGTATGGACGGCGCGGGCGGATGGCACGGACGCCCGGCCGCTGACCACCGAGTCCTCCGCGGCCGGCCAGCCCTGCTGGAGCTATGACGGCGCGCATGTGGTCTACAGCGTGCGGGAAGATGGCAACTGGGATATTGCCCGCACAGGCGCGGATGGTACGGGGCGTGTGCCCCTGACCAGCTCGCCGGCGGTGGATTGGCAGCCGGCCTGCTCGCCGGTAGGGGACCAGGTTGCTTTTGTTTCCAACCGCACCGGCGTGTTCCAGATTTACGTAATGGATATGGCCGGCAGCAGCCTGCGTCAGTTGACCGACTTCGCCGGCGGCGCGGAACAGCCCCGCTGGTCGCCGGATGGCTCCTGGCTGGTCTTCGTCGGGTACGCCGGCCAGGGCGAGGGGCTGAACGGCAGGGAACTGTTCCTCATGCGCAGTGACGGCCGCGAGGTGATGCGCCTGACCAACAATCTGGTGGACGATACAGAGCCAGCCTGGCTGAGCCTGACGGCTGTCCAGGGTCCGGAAACCGCAGGAGCGGCTTCCATGGCATTAGAGGCCGTGTATTTCGACAATATGACATGTTCGGGAGAGCCTAGTACTTGACCACGTTGGTTTCATACGGTATCCTTCTCTCCATGACATTCATGTGGAGGGAAGGAATCATGCCCAGGCCCAAGGTGTACGCAGTCGAGCTGACCGGGGAACAACGATCACGTCTGCTTGAGCTGGTC
>CALIBQ010000060.1 GCA_938049385.1 uncultured Anaerolineae bacterium | reverse complement strand
CGTGTGCAGCAGGAGGTAGAGGCCTGGGCGAAGACCCGCAATGCGGCGCAGGCTACCGTCGAATGGCGCTTTACCACGACCGATGCTCGGCTTAAGTTCCATCGCCTATATCATCAATAATTATTGTGGTGAAGTACTAGTGCTTCAGCACCAGGCTTACGGTGCCAAGCCCCTCAGGGCTTCGCTTCCTCAGCCGGCGGCTTCCAGCCGCCGGCGAACTTTATCCTTCGCAGTAGTCGCCGATCTGCGCGTTGGGGATGATCTTGGGGAGGTCCGCCGGCGACATCTCGATGCCGGCATCGGGCCGGCCGGCGCTGATGATAATGCGCTCCGCTTTCATCACGCGCTGGTCAATGAAACCCGGGATATCATCCCGCCGAAAGCCGGTCACCGAAACCGAGCCTACCTGATATCCTGTAGCGCGGAGCACCTCGCGCTCCGGCGCCAAGGAAACGCCTTTGTCATTCAGCACTGCGGCTACTTTCTTCATGCTCAGCCGCTGATCCCCGGGCACGACAAAGAGGGCAAACCGGCCGTCGGAACGCTGGACGATCATGGCCTTGACCACCCAGGCCAGCGGCACTTTCAGGTCTTCGGCCACGCCTTCGGCGGTGTACTGCTTTCGTGCATGCACATGTACCTGATACGGCACGCCGGCGGCATCCAGCGCCCGCATCGGAGGTGTTTTGGAAATGCCCTTTTCCTTTGCCATGTTCCTCACCCCAGGTTTCACTGCCGGCTAAGCTACTGCACAGCGGACTGAAGGGCGCATGGACCCACGGCACATTTGCCACAGCAGTCCGCGCCCAGCATGGGTTCCACCACATCCTTCAGATGGGTATAGCAGGCCCATTTATCCAGGTTCATCTGGCCGAAGGGCGCCGGCGTCAGGGCCTGCACGGGACACGCATCCACGCAGTAGGTACAGCTCCCGTCATAGAAATAAAGACAGCGTTCCACATGGGGGCGCGAGGTGGGCGGGATTTCCGCGTCTATCACCAGACTGCCGCATCGGCCGACACAGCCGGCATCGGTGATCAGCATGCGGTGCAGGCCGAATGTACCGAGGCCGGCAATAGCCGCCGCTGACTTATGCGACCAGCGGCTGACCAGCGTCACAGGGTCCCAATTATATGTGGCCGGCTGGCCCGCCGCGCCGATACCGCGCTCGCCCAGCCGGGCGATAAGTTCCTGCACGATCTGGTTGATGAGCGCGTTGGTCTCCAGGTAAGCCGTGGCCCAGGCCGGTGCGGTGCCCTCCGCCTGCCGGTTCGCCCGCACGATCTCCTCGTCAAAGGGCAGGAAGAAGGCCACTACGGTACGGGCACCCGGGAGCAGGTCCTGTGGGAGCAGGTGGGTCGGTTCCGCGATGACGCGCAGTTTCTGCCAGCGCGGGTCATCGGCGGAGGCAAAGCCGATCAGCGGCCGGCGGTACTTCGTGCGAGTGCCGGCGCCGGCGACTCGCGCAACGATATACTCCTCTATTTCGCTGGCCAGTGCATGTTGGGGCATCGTAAGCTTCTTTCGCTGATGGACCGGCTATGTGGTTAATCCGAGAGCCTTTTCTACCAGCGCTTGGAAATCGAGCACATGCTGGTGCATCAGGCCGGCGGCGCGCTCCGCATCGCGTGCTTTGATGGCCTGCACCAGTTCCGCATGGCGGTCCAGCGCGTTGAGCACCCATTCGGTCTGCGGCGAAGCCAGGTACCACAGGCGTTCTGACAGCCCGAAGAAGCGCTCTAGGGTCTCCCGCATATAGCGGTTGTGTGCGGCATCGGCCAGTGCGCTGTGGAAGCGGTGGTCCAGATCGAGCAGGATGTCCACGTTGCCGGCGCCCTTCACCCGCTCATATTCGCGCACGAGGGCGTCCATGACCACGATATCATCCGCGGTGGCACGCTCCGCCGCCATGCGCGCGCAGAGCGTTTCCAGCGGCAGGCGCATCTCGAACAGCTCGCGCAGTTCGGCCGGGTTTGCCTCGGCCACGCGAATCCCGTGGCGCGGGGTGATATCCACCAGATGATCGTGCGAGAGCCACTTCAGCGCCTCACGCACCGCCGTCGGGGTTAATCCTACCTCCGCGCACAGAGCATCCTCGTCAACGGGTGCCCCTGGTTTGAGCTGCAGTGTGATAATCTTCTCTTTAATGAGGTTATATGCCTTTTGCGTATCAATGCGTTCCAGCTCCACCTGTCGCCTCCTGCTCGGTATGGAGTGCGTGCCCCGCGTTATGCCAGCCGCGGCGTTCCCATGGCGCGGGCACGAATCCGATAGGTATCCAGACCGTCCTCCGATTCTTCCAGGGCAACCTGCGGGGAATGTGCGCCGGCGCGCACCGCGCCTTCCCATGCCAGGGTGCGCACGCGCTCGCGGGCGAAGCCCAGCGCCTCTTCCAGGCTCTCGTAATAGGTACGGCTCTCGGAGGTCTGCACGTAGTAGCCCACCACCTCGGACTGGTCCTCAGAAAGGCGGGCGTAGACCAGCGCTTCCTCGCTGACCATGACGCTGCCGGCCACCGCACCGACCGCATTCGCCACCCAGTAGTAGGGCGGCAGAATCAGCTCCGTATGGAAGATATCCGCCACCCGTTCCAGGAAGATTTTTGCCGGCGCTCCGATCCCGATGATGGGCACTTTCAGGCGGAGGGTCGTCTCCAGGTGCGGGTGAGCTGTCTGTATGCTGTTGCGGAAGAACCAGCGCCCTATATCTACGTCGTGCAGGGGGTCCGGGGCGGCCAACTGCCTGCCGGTCAGGAAGGAAAGGATGACCTCGGTGATAATTTCATCAATTCTCTGCCACAGCAGATTATGGAAGGTCTTCACATCCATGCCAAGGTTGCGGCAGAAGAGCGCGGCGGCAATTTCCGACATCTCGACATCCCAGGTCCGGTACACGCCGTTCAAGTGCATGAAGTCCGTGGGGGTCAGACCGGCTCTGCCGATGATCTCCTGCCGCCAAAGCTCCGCTGCACCGATCTGGCCGGCGTGGATCAGTTTCAGCCGGCGCACGATGTCGGTAACGCACATCGGTCCCTCGCGCAGGAGCGCCACCACCTCGGCCTCGCGCGAGCCTTTCTCGAACATACCGGGGTGCGGCTCTCGCTGTAAGAACCAGAACTCCAACTGGTCCAGGTCAATCTGGCCCCAGCCCTTCTGCAGGAGCGGGGCGATGCGGCGCTTGACCGTCGGGTATTGGGAGGCCAAATATGCCAGCGGGACCACGCGTGCCGGACCAATGGTCCACTTCTGGTCGCGCCCGATATGGATGTGGCTGTCGCCGCCCAGAGCGATCGAGAGGATGTTGGCGGCATGGACACAGGTCTTATAGCTCCCGACCGTCGCACCTTCTTCGCTGACCTGCACGCGGCCGTCTTCAATGAGCGCGATATCGGTAGTAGTGCCCCCGACATCCACCACCAGGGCGGTATCCACCCGGGAGAGGAAGCGGCCGCCCATTGCGCTGGCCGCCGGCCCAGAGTGAATGGTCTCCACCGGCGTGCGGGCGGCGAATTCCTCGCTCATCAGCGTGCCATCACCGCGCACCACCATCAACGGGGCGTGAATATGACGGGCCTCCATGGCGCGCCGCACCGCGATGACGAAATCCCTCAGCATGCCCAGCAAGGAGGCATTCAGCGCGGCGGTGGTGGCGCGTTCTACGGAGCCTAATTTCGTCGAAAGCTGATGCCCCAGCACGATCGGCAGGTCACAGATGCGCGAGATGGCCTCGAAGGCGCGCAGTTCGTGCTCGGGGTTCATGGGGCTGAAATACGCCGACACCGCTAGGGCGTCCACGGAGTCCTTAATGCGGTGGACGTAGTCCAGGATGCCTTCCAGATCGAGGGGTTCTTTCTCTTCGCCGAAGAGGGTGTGGCCGCCGGCGAAAAAGGCATATTGGGACGTGCCGAAGCGCTGGTGGAGCTGGAACGCTTCGGCAAGCTCTTTATCATAGCCGATCAGCAGTAACGCCACCCGGGCGCCTTTGCCCTCCGCAATGGCATTGGTCGCCAGGGTGGTGGAGATGGAGACCATCTTCACTTCGGCGGGATTGTCGATCTGAATGCCTTCGATGACCTTGCCGATGCCCTCGGCGTAGTCATGCCGGGTGGTCAGGCTTTTGCAGGAGGCGATCACCTCGCGGGTGTGATAATCCAGCAGTACACCGTCGGTGTAGGTGCCTCCCGTGTCAATACCCAATACGAGAGTGCGTGTAACGGGCTGGGTCGCTGTCAAGGGTCACCTCTTGACGTCATTCTTCGCTTGAGATGAAGGATATGGCGGGGCCAACGTCTCCGCCGGCCCCGCCATGGCGCGCTCTTTGCCGCCAGGTCTCATGACCTGGCAGGATTCGTTCGTCTGGTGCGCCGGCTTACACGATGCCGATGCCCATCTCCTCGCCTTTATGCCGCTCGTCCGCCAGCTCGCAGATGCGGCGAAGCTCCTTGTACATCTTCTCATCGAAGAGCGGCTCGCGCTCCGCCTGGAGGATCTCCAGCACGCGCTGGTGGACGCGCTCGCGCATGGGCTTGGAGCCGGCCTTCACCCAGCGGTCCCAATCCAGGCGGTCCATGAGGGTCGGCTTCCAGAACTCGGTCTTGAAGTGCCGCAGGGTGTGGTCGGTGCCCAGATAGTGGCCGCCCGGCCCGACCTGGTCAATGGTCTCCAGCGGGATGGTCTCGCGGGTCACCGGGATGCCCTGCAGGAAGCGTTTGACCATGCCGATGATCTCATCGGTGGCGACCAGCATGTCGGGTGAGCTGGTGAGGCCGGACTCGATGTAGCCGACGTCGTGAATCATGTTGCCGCCGATAAGGCCGGCGATAAAGGTGTTGAGCGTCGCTTCCATGGCCGCCTGCTCATCGAATACCTTGGCATCGCTACAGCCGCTGGTGTTATACATCGGCACCATGAGCCACTTGGTGATGTCGGTGTATGCGGCGCTGAGCAGGGCCATCTCCGGCGAGCCGTAGGCCATAACGGTGGTCTGCATGTCCATCTGGGAGAGCAGACCGCCGATGATGACCTGGGCGCCGGGCTTGCGGAGCTGGCTCAGCACGATGCCGAAGAGGCTCTCGCTGAGTGCCTGGACCAGGAGGCCGGCCAGGGTGCAGGGGGCGGTGGCGCCGGCCTGCGGGCACGGCGTGTACACGAACGGGATGTCGTTGTCACAGCAGAAGAGCAGTTTGCCGATGACGATGGGGTCATGGCTCAGCGGCGACACGGGCTCGATGTACAGGGAGAAAGCCGGCGCTTTCTTCCACTCTTCCTTGCCGCCCAGGCGGATGTAGGCCATTTCGAGCTGGTCGCGCAGACCTTCCACGTCCACGGCGGTGATGTTAATGGGCTTATTGGTGCCTTCCAGCATGGCTAGGTACTGCCAGCGGTCATAGGTGCCCACCGCGGTGTCCTGGGTGATGCCCAGGGACATGAAGAAGTCAATGTTGGGCAAAGCCTCAGCAATGATGGCCAGGTTCTTCACATCCTGGTAGGTAGACCGCCGGCGCTGGAGGGTAAAGGGGTCAATGGTGTACGGCGTATCCGACCCCGTGCCCCAGTAGGCAGAGTTCTTGACCAGGTCCATGCGGTACTTGCGCTTGCCGTCCTTGTCGGGCATGCCCACGATGGTGACCTTTTTGGGCAGGGTCGAGCGCGCCCGCTCCACCATCCAGGAGGGGACCTTCACCAGGTTCTTGTCCTCGACATGGGCGCCGTGGGCGTGCAGGATATCCACGCCTTCCGGGTTGTAACAGCGCACGCCGGTTTCTTCCAGGACTCGCAGGGAAGAGAAGTAGATCGCCTCAATCTCATCCTCGGTGAGGATTTGGAGAGTGGGCGTGGCGTTCACCTCGTAATTTACCTTATGCACTTCCATGCTACCTTCTCCTATTAATCATGTGGCCCGGGATAATGGGCATTGCGATGCGGCGTGATTACGCGGCACCGACGAGCTTCTTGGCCAGTTCCGCGCCGGCGGCGGCGTTGGAGCCATAGCCATCCGCACCGATCTTCTTGGCAAATTCCTCGTCGACCGGGGCACCGCCGACCATGACCTTGACCTTGTCCCGCAGGCCGGCCTCTTCCAGCGCCTTGATGGTGTAGGCCATCTGGCGCATGGTGGTGGTCAGCAGGGCAGAGAGGCCCACGATATCGGGCTTGTGCTCCTTCACCGCCTGGACAATGCGCTCCGCCGGCACATCGAATCCCAGGTCGATAACCTCGAAGCCGGCGCCCTCGCACATCATGCCCACCAGGTTCTTGCCAATGTCATGCAGGTCGCCCTGGACAGTGGCCATGATCACCTTGCCAAGCAGTTTGGCGCCGGAAGCGACCAGCAGGGGCCGCAAGACTTTCAGGCCGGCCTGCATGGCCTCGGCGGACATCAGCACCTCTGGCACGAACATATCGCCGGCCTTGAAGCGGCGCCCCACCTCGTTCATGCCCATCACCATGCCGTCGTTCAAAATGGTGAGGGGTTCCAGCCCTTCATCCAGCGCCTTTTGCACGAGCTTGGGCGTGTTGTCGATATCGCCTTCGATAATGGCAGTCGCCAGTTGTTCCAGGATCTTGCTCATTGTATCTTGCCTCCCCCTTCGTTTTACTTTTTCTTCGTGTCGCCGCTCTTGGCGCGTGCCTCGGCATCCGCCAGCACTTTCTCGATGACATCCCGGGTTTCCTTCTTGATGGGCGGCGGGGTGTGAGTTTCCAGGATTTCGCGCACCTTGGCGATGACCCGCTCACGCATGGGCAGGCTGCCGGCGGCCTTCCATTCTTCATAGTTGTGGCGATCGCACAGCGTCGGATACCAGAACTCGGTCTTGAAGAACTTGCGGGTGTGCGGATGGCGCAGGTAGTGGCCGTTGGGACCCACGCTCTTGATGACCTCGACCGCCAGTGTCTCCTCATTGACCTCGATGCCGCGGGTCACCCGGCGGGACCAGCCGATGGCCTCGTCCATCATGCAGAGCTGGAAGAGGGAGCCGGTCATGGCGCTCTCGGTATAGCCCACGTCGTGGGTCAGGTCGCCGCCGCACAGCGCCGCCGCCATGACGGAGAAGGATCCTTCGATGGCCGCCTGCTCGTCCAGCGTCTTGGAGTCCGTACAGCCGCCGGTGTTCCAGAGGGGCAGGCCGGCGTAGTGCGCCAGCTCGGTCAGGCCACACTCGGCCAGCGCCAGCTCCGGCGCGCCGTAGCTGAAGATCATGGTCTGCATGTCGAGGATGGAGGTTACGCCGCCCATGAAGAAGGGGAGGCCAGGAGCGATGGTCTGGGCGAGGGTGAGGCCCATCCAGGACTCCGCCGCCGCCTGGGCGATGAGGCCGGCCAGGGTGCAGGGTGCGGTGGCGCCGGCGATGGGGCAGGGCGTGAAGACCAGCGGCACGCGGTGCCGCGCCGCGAAGATAAGCTTGTCCAGCGCCTCGAAAGTGCTTACCAGCGGCGAGACTGGCTCGCAGTAGTGCACGTAGTTGGGGCGCCGCTCGAAAGCTTCCTGGCCGCCGGCCTCGGTGATGGCGATCTTGTGGATGGCCTCGGAGTCATCCCAGCGGAAGGACCAAGCCACGATGGGCTTGCTGGTGTTGGGGAACATGTAGGCGAACTCGTACAGCGCGCTCAGGTCCACATGCACGTCGCTGATGGAGCCCAGGGATTCGCAGAAATCAATGTTGGGGAGCGCGTCGACGACCTTGGCCACCAGCTCCGCGTCGCCTTTGATGTAGGGCCGGCGTTCCAGCGTGTATGGATCAATGAAGTTGGGGCAGGTGGGGCCAGGGCCAAAATGGGCGCGGCCAGGGCCAATGTGGATGTTCTTCTTGGGGTCGCCGTCGCGCGCCCACAGCGTGAACGAGCGCGGTGCCATGGAAAGGGCTTTGCGAACCATATAGGAGGGGAGGCGGACACGGATACCGTCCACCCAGGCGCCGGCCTTCTTCAGAATCTCCCGCGCTTCCTCATGGTGCACGTCCAGGCCGGTATACTCGAGGATGTGCAGGGTGTCCCAGAAAAGCTGTTCAAGCTGATCCTTGGAGAATACATGGAAGCGCGTGCCAGAATTTACTCGGTAGTTCGTTCTCATCTGTCGTCTCTCCTTCACCTTCGTACGACTTGGGCCGTCTAGGGCACAGAGTGCGCCGGCAAAATGGCCTTGGGATGGTGAGCGCGGTTGGCGCTCCAGAGCTAGCCAGGCGGCGGTAACTACCCTGGCTTAGATCCAGCATGTGCTACAAGTTCATCTGAATCCTTCGCATCACCTCCTTTCCCTTTCCCAGACCTTCAACCTGCAAGGAATGGAATCGTTGGACGGATCTCTACAGCAACGCTCGAATCGCTTTGTGGAAATTGTGGATGTGCTCCTGCATCAGCGCTTCGGCGCGCTGTGCATCGCGGTTTTGGATGGCGTCCAGCACTTGGAAATGCATATCAATATCCAGGTCCTGGGTGCGGACCCTGGTGAGGGCAACGTACCACAGACGCAGGGAAAGGCTGTAAAAGCGTTCCACCTCATTTTTCAGGTACTCGTTGTGGGAGGCTGAAGCGATAAGCTGGTGAAGCCGGCGGTCAATATGGATGGCCTCATGGGCCGGCCGGCCGGCGGCCTCAGCAGCCTGCCGGCAGGTCTCCTCCAATGCCGCTAGTTCCTCTGGGGTAGCCCGCTGTGCCGCCAGGCGAGCCGCCAATCCCTCTAACTGCACCCGCACCTCCGCAATCTGCTGTAAATCGGTGATGGAGATGCTGGAGACGAACATCCCCCGCCGCGGCACCGTGGTGACCAACTGTTCCGCTTGGAGGAGCTTCAGAGCTTCGCGGATCGGTGTGCGGCCGAGCCGCAGTTCTTCGGCCAGGGCGGTTTCGTGGATGGCAGAACCCGGCGGGAGTTCTAAGGTGATGATCTTCTCTTTGATGATCTGATAGGCTTTATCGGCGTCCGTGCTCAAGTTTCTGCCCCTTCGCGCCAGTCTCTCGGAATCTACGGACGAAATATCTGGGGTGTTGCGCAGGGTTGCCCTGGAAAATACAGCTAATATATTCACTGTATGCTCATAGCATACCATATTCCTGCGATTTTGTCAAGCCGATGTTATGAGGGCGTTGAAAGAGTCAAGCTTGTCATTCAATTTGCGGGTATTGGCTCATCACCTGGCGGTGGAAACTGCGGCTGTACCTGCGAAGTCGGCGCAGACCGATTTCACGAAGCTTGCGCAGGCTTTGCAGTTGTTGCGGTGGCTTCAGCCGCCAGGCCGCGTATGGGAGCTGGGTTGGATTATGCCCTGAATATATTATAGCATGAGGCCGGCGGGTTGACAAGGCTTTTTGTACAGGGTGCCGGGTGAGAAGGCGCAGCTATCCACTGCCTCTTACCCTTCCCACAACCTCCGACCTCGCCGTACGGCAATTGTTTACAAAAATTTTACACAACTATCACGTAAACCCTTGACAAAAAAGCCAACCAAGGGTATGTTGTATGTATCTAGCGCAAAAAAGGAGTGCTTTGATGAAGGAGAAACCCCATCGCGTGCTGTTCCTGTGCTCGGGCAACTCGGCGCGCTCCCAGATGGCGGAGGCGCTGGTGAACCATTTTCTGGCGCCGCGCTGGGAGGCGCGCTCCGCCGGCACCTCCCCGGCCGGCTATGTCCATCCGCTGGCCATGCGCGTCATGGAGGAGCTGGGCATCAGCATGGCCGGCCATTACTCCAAGCATGTGAATGATATTAAGGACCTGAACAGCTTTGACATCGCCATCACGCTGTGCGATGAGGCGTGCGAAGCCTGTTCCGTCTGGTTGGGCGGCCCGCCCCGCACGCATATCGGTTTCCCCGACCCTGCGGCGGCGCAGGGCACGGAAGAAGAACGCCTGGCGGTGTTCCGGCAGGTGCGCGACGATATCCGCCGGCGCATCTTCGCATTCCTGGAGGATTGGGAGCGTAAGGCGTCAAGCCGCGCATGAGCTAGGAGGACGAGGAATGCCCCGCACCACTTTTGACCAGGAGCTTCAGGCGCTCCAGGACGAAATGCTGGTCCTCGGGAACATGGTTGAGCACGCCATTCGAGAGTCGGTCGAGGCGTTGAAGCATCAGGACGAGGAGCGGGCCAACGCGGTGATCGCGTTGGACCGCTCCATCAATGAGAAGCGCTTCGCCATTGAGAATGACTGCCTGGTGCTGATCGCAACCCAACAACCGATGGCGCGCGACCTGCGCATCCTGGCCGCTGTCCTGGAGATCGCCGGCGAGCTGGAGCGCATTGGGGATTATGCCAAAGGCATTAGCAACATTGTCCTGCGCATGGGGAAACAGCCGCTGTTAAAGCCCCTGATCGATATTCCGCTGATGGCGGAGAAGGCCGCCAGCATGCTGCGGCGTGCCCTGGATGCTTTCATCCGGCGCGATCTGAACCTGGCGCGGGCCATTCCCCGCGAGGATGACGAGGTAGATAACCTGTACAATCAGGTATATCGGGAGCTGATCGCCATTATCCTGGAAAACCCGCGCACTGTGGACCAGGCCAATTTCCTCTTGTGGGCCGCCCACAACCTGGAGCGGGCGGCAGACCGCGTCACCAACATCTGCGAGCGCACGGTATTCACCATCACCGGGCGGATGCTGGAAGTCAGCAGTGAGGAGTTTTACACTGGGGAATAGGCTCGCCGGCTCCTCGGCTCACTCGCTGGGCGCCGGCGCCTGGGTCAGCAGGACCGCCAGGGCGAGCGAATAGGTGCGGGCGCCGGGCGGGTCGGAGCGCGAGGTAAGCACAATGGGCACGCGCGCCCCCATGACGATGCCGGCCATTTGGGCCGATGCCAGGTATTCCAGGTTCTTAGAAAGGATATTGCCGGCGTCCAAGTCGGGCGCCAGCAGGATATCCGCATCCCCGCTCACCGGACTGTCTATCCCCTTTTCCAGCGCCGCCTGCCGGGAAATAGCGTTGTCAAAGGCGAACGGACCGTCCACAATGGCATGATTGATCTGCCCCCGCTCCGCCATCTTGTGCAAACAGGCCGCGTCGATGGTCGAAGGAATGCGCGGGTTGATGGTCTCGACGGAGGAAAGCGCGGCGACTTTGGGCAGGTCAATGCCCAGGGCGCGCATCAGGTCCACGGCGTTCTGGATGATAGCCGCCTTCTGAAGCAGGTCCGGCGCGATGTTGATGGCGGCGTCGGTGACGGCCAGCAGTTTATGGTAGGTGGGCACCTGCATGAGGAAGACGTGGCTGAGGAGCCGGTCGGTGCGCAGGCCGGCGTTGGTGTCCAGCACCGCATGCAGCAGCACGTGGGTGTGCAGGTACCCCTTCATGAGGATATCCGCTTTCCCCGTCCGCACTAGCTCCACTGCTTTGGGGGCGGTTTCGTTTTTCATCGCCACATGCACAATCTTATCATCGGAGACCTGGTAGCCGACGGCCTCTGCCTCGGCCAGGATTTCGTCCCGATGGCCCACCAGCAGGGGCGTAATGAGGCCTAGTTCCTCCGCTTGTTTGATGGAGCGGAGCACCAGAGCGTTGGCGGCGGCGGCGACGGCAACGCGCTTGGGGCCGTAATGTCGGGCCTGTTCGACGATTTCATCCAGTTTGGTGATCATGGTTATTCCCTCGCGCATGTGGTTCCTTATGCCGGCATTAGGATATCACATTCCAGGTGCTCGCGCAATTTATGCATGCAAAGCGTGTTGGAAAAAGTGCTGAGAACCCCGGCCCTGATACCCAGTCTCTGGTGATCACTGCCCCACGCGGGATGAGTTCAACGGAAGGGCATATGGCCTCGATGAGCTGACCTGACGCCTTCGGCATCCTCTGCACCGGGCTATTGACAAACCTGCCCATTTGGATTTATAATGAGAGTGCGTTAATATCTGGGCTTTGCATCGTATCCCGTTCCCCCCACATTACTACACATCGCGGCCCAGTGTGCCCTATATGTTGAGCAATTGTGTAAATTATCACTTTCACAATGGAGGGCACATGTACACCATCCTGAAGAAAAAGAAACTCAGTGATGTCACGAATGAGATGGTGCTGGAGGCGCCCCATGTGGCGCGCAAGGCGCGCTCTGGTCAGTTCGTCATCGTGCGCATTGATGAGCGCTCTGAACGCATTCCGCTGACCATCGCGGACTATGATCGCGCCGCCGGCACCATCACTATCCTGTTCCAGGAAGTGGGCAAGAGCACCATGCAGTTGGGAACCCTGGAGGAAGGGGATCATATACTGACCTGCGCCGGCCCCCTGGGCAACCCCACCCGCGTCGACAAGTACGGCACAGTGGTCTGTGTCGGGGGGGGTGTGGGCGTGGCCCCCATTTTCCCCATCGCACGCGACCTGAAGGAGGCCGGCAATACCATCATCTCCATCATCGGCGCACGCACCCGCCAACTGCTCATCTGGGAGGACCGCATGCGCACCGTCTCCGATGAGCTGATCGTGTGCACCGACGATGGGTCTTACGGGCGCAAGGCGCTGGTTACCGAGCCGCTGAAGGAGGTGCTGGAGCAGAGACACGTGGACAGGGTATGGGCGGTGGGGCCGGCCGTTATGATGAAGTTCGTCGCTCTCACGACCAAGCCGCATAATATCCCAACCGTGGTCAGCTTGAACCCGATTATGGTGGATGGGACCGGCATGTGTGGGTGCTGTCGCGTCCTCATCAGCGGCCAGGTGCGTTTCGTGTGCGTCGAAGGCCCGCAGTTCGATGCCCATGAGGTGGATTGGGAGAACCTGCTGATGCGCATGCAGTATTACAAGGATGAGGAGCGCCTGGCAGTCGAGTATTGGAAGGAGCACCGCTGTCGGCTGGAGCAGGCCGAGCAGGAAGCGGAGGAGGAGAAGCACCGCCATGGCTGAGCTGACACCGAAAGAGCGCATGCAAATCCCGCGACAGGAGATGCCGGCACAGAACCCCCTGGAGCGCCGCTATAACTTTAATGAGGTCGCCCTCGGTTTTGACGTTGAGACCGCTCGACGTGAGGCGGAGCGCTGTCTGCAGTGCAAGAATCCGACGTGTATGGATGGCTGTCCGGTCGGTGTGCTGATACCCCAGTTCATCCGGCGCCTGCGCGAGGGGGATATGGCCGGCGCGGTCATGGCGATGAAAGAGCGCAACAGCCTGCCGGCGATCTGCGGCCGCGTCTGTCCGCAGGAGGTGCAGTGTGAGGCGGCCTGTGTGCTGGCGAAACGCGGTGCGCCGGTGGCCATCGGCCGGCTGGAGCGCTTCGTCGGCGACTACGAGCTGGCACACCGCACCTGTCCTCTGGTGCGGGCCGCCCCAACCGGTATGCGGGTGGCGGTGGTGGGGTCGGGGCCAGCCGGGCTGACCTGCGCGGTGGAGCTGGGCCGGCGCGGCCATCAGGTGACCATCTTCGAGTCCCTGCACTCGGTCGGCGGCGTGCTCATCTACGGCATCCCCGAGTTCCGTCTGCCTAAGTGGATCGTCCACGCCGAGATCGAATATGCCATGGAATGCTTTGGCATTGAGATTCGCACAGACCACGTGGTGGGCAGGACGATCACGTTAGATGAACTGCTGGCCGATTACGATGCGGTGTTTCTGGGAACGGGCGCCGGCCTGCCCATCCTGCTGAATGTGCCTGGCGTGAACCTGAACGGCGTCATGTCCGCCAACGAATTCCTCACCCGGGTCAATTTGATGAAGGCGTACCTGTTCCCGGAATATGATACTCCCATCAAAGTAGGGCACCGGGTAGCGGTCATCGGCGCCGGCAACGTGGCCATGGACGCGGCGCGCTGTACCCTGCGCCTTCAGCATATGCGCGCAGAGAAGGAAGGGGGCGAGCCAGGGCAGGTCTACATCGTGTACCGGCGGTCGCGACAGGAGGTGCCGGCGCGTGCCGAAGAATTCCATCATGCCGAGGAGGAAGGGGTCATCTTTGAGTTCCTGACCAACCCGGTGGAAATCCTGGGGGATGAGCAGAAGCGCGTGCGCGGCCTGCGCTGTGTGCGCATGGAGTTGGGGGAGCCGGACGCTTCCGGACGCCGCCGGCCCATCCCTATCCCCGGTTCGGAGTTCGTCATGGACGTGGATATGGTGATTATCGCGGTGGGCACCACGCCCAACCCGGTGGTGTTCCTCAATACCTATGGGTTGGAGCGCACGAAAGAAGGGACGGTGGTGGCGGATATGAACACCCTGCGGACCACCAAGCCGCGCGTTTGGGCCGGCGGCGATGTGGTCACGGGCGCGGCCACGGTGGTCAGCGCTATGGGAGCTGGCAAAGTCGCCGCCGCCGATATGCACCGCTTCCTATGTGGGGAGTTCAGCGAGTCAGAATGGTGGCCGGCGCAGGTCAAGGCGCACACAGCCGGCGCGTAATCGTAATATCGGCCTGTTTTTGATGACAGCCGCCGTGCAGGTGGCTGTCGTTTTTGTTTTGGAGTATGCATAAAATGACAGCAGGAAATGTGGAATCGTGCATATAGGCATGATTATCAGTAGAATAATTCACGAAAACATATTACGAGGAAACAAAGCGCTGCCGACGGGGAAACGGCCGGCGGAGTCGGGGGTGCCGGGAATCAGGACCCGACGGCGCCAGCTCCTTGGCGATGGGTACACATCTTGCCCAATGTTGCCAGCAGTTCCTTCGGGTTGACCGGTTTGGAAAACCAGGCGTCGATGGGGAGATATTCGTTGGTAGGAAACTCGCCGGCATGGGGCGTATCCGTAATGGAAGTGACCATGATGACACGAGTGTTTTTCAGGCGCGGGTCCATCTGCATCTCTCGGCTGACGTACAGCCCATCTAAGATGGTGCGCATCATGATATCCAGCAGGACAATATCGGGAGGATCGGTTCGCATGATGTCCAGAGCCTGTTGGCCACTGGATGCGGAGAGCGTCTGATAGCCCTCTTTTTCGAGGATGGTGCGGGTGATCTCGACAAAGTCGGGATCATCGTCTACGATTAACACACGGCACATAGGTCACCTCCATTTACTAATGTTGTCGGGCGAATGCCGGCTGGGCGTGATGCAGGTAGGTAGCGTGCAGTGATTCACCTTTATTATAACCCGAAATAGGGCAGAATTCAACAGGACTTTTTCGAGGACAGGGCTTTTCAATGCTATGACATTCTGGGCGGCTTCAGCCGCCTGGAGCGGAGGGTATTCGTGCTTTCCCTCACATCCTCCGTACCATCGGCTTTGAACTGCTCGGTACATCATGGTATAATAGGGTCTGCGCTCGGACTACAGCATCGAACGGAAGACCCAGCATGAGCCTGCGAAGCGAAATCGTCCACCTGGAAGAGCTGGTGTGCCGCGCCTGCGAGGGGGATAAAGAGGCCCAGCGCCAACTGCCGGCGCGCTTCGAAAGCCTCCGCCGGGAGGCAGAGACCCTCATCAAGCATCAGCAGGAGCTTATCACCCTGTACGAGATTGCCCGCGAACTGGCCTCCATGGTCAACCTGGAAGATATCCTGGACCTGATATTGACGCGCGCCCTCGCCCTGGTCAAGGCGGAGCGGGGCTTCATCGTGCTGGCCGATGAGCCGGCGTCCCAGGAAAGCTTCCGCATCGCCGTGGCGCGCCAGTTCTCCCTCGAAGAGGTGGACGACGGGGAAGCGCGTCTGAGCCGGAGCCTCATCGGCCGGGTGATGGGGTCCCGTCAGGCCATCGTTACCACCAATGCCCAGGAAGACCCCCGCTTCCAGTCATCCGTCAGCATCGTGAACTACCGCATCCGCTCCGTGATGGCCGTGCCGCTGATATACGAGCGCGAACTGCTGGGCGCGATTTACCTGGATACCCGCATCACGGAGCGTCTTTTCACGCAGGAGGACCTGGCCCTGCTTCAGGCGCTGGGGAACCAGGCGGCCATCGCCCTGCACATGGCCCAGCTCTACCGTAATCTCGAACAGCGCAACCTGGAGCTTCAGCAGGCGCTGGCGGAACTGCGCGCCACGCAGGATGAGCTGATTCGCTCCGAACGCCTGTCGGCGGTCGGCCGGCTGGCCAGCGGCATCATCCACGACTTCAAGACGCCCATGACCACGATCAAGGGGTACGCCGCCTTCCTGGGGCGTGATGACCTGCCGCCGGCCCAGCGCAAACAGTTCGCCCAGACCGTCATGAATGCCGTGGACATCCTGGTTGATATGGCGCAGGAAATCCTCGATTTCGTCCAGGGCGGCGGCCCCTTGCAGATGGAACCGGTGCCCCTGGATGCCTTTGTGCAGGAGGTGGTGGATTTCCTCAAGGAGGATTTCAGCGAGCGGCATATCACGATCCATACCCAGCTCGATTATCGCGGTGTGGTCTCGCTGGATAAGGGCAAGATGCGGCGCGTGCTGGTGAACATCGCCGGCAACGCCCGTGACGCGCTCAACGGCCAGCCAGGCAGTTTCACCATTATTTCCCGCCGGCAGGATGACCAGGTCCTGCTCGAACTGATTGACGACGGTCCGGGCATCCCGCCGGAGATTCTCCCGAACCTGTTCCAGCCCTTTGTCACCTATGGGAAAGCGCACGGCACGGGGTTGGGCCTGGCCATCAGCAAGAAAATTGTGGAGGACCACGGCGGAACCATCGCCGTCATGACCGGCCTGCCGAAAGGCGCCGGCTTCGTCATCACCCTGCCCCTGCCGTGAGGTGCCTGTGACGAGCGCGTCGGCGTCCATCCGCTTCTTGGTGATTGGCCACCTCTGCCGAGATATTACTTCCGATGGCTACCGCCTGGGGGGAGTAGTGACGTATGCCGGTCTGACTGCGTATCGGCTGGGCGTTCCCACGGCTGTTCTGACACGCTGTGGGCCGGAGATATCGCCGGGCGAGCTCCTGCAGGGTGTTCATCTTGCGGTGCTGTCATCGGAGCGCACGACCACGTTCGACAACCAGTATGCCGCCGGCCGGCGGACCCAGCGACTGCTGGAGGTTAGCGAGCCGATCACGGCGGAGGATGTGCCGCTGGAATGGCGTCAGGTCCCCATTGTCCTGCTGGGGCCGGTGGCGCAGGAAATTCCCCCCGAGTTAGCCAGGCTCTTCCCGAAGGCGTTGTGCGGCGCCGTGCTCCAGGGCTGGATGCGGGAGTGGGATGCGGAAGGCCGGGTTTCCAACCGGCCGGCCCTCCTGCGCCGGCATACGTTCGAGGGCATTCAGGTGGTCACCCTGAGCGAGGAAGAGCTGGGCGGAGACGAGGATACACTGGAGCACCTGCGCCGGCGCGTGCCAGTGGTGGTGCTCACCCGAGGGAGCCGCGGCGCGACGGTATTCACGGAAACAGGGACGTTCCATGCACCGCCGCGGCCGGCCCGCGAGGTGGACCCCACCGGTGCCGGCGATGTCTTTGCGGCCGCCTTTCTTGTCCGGCTTCATGAAGGATGCAGTTATCCGGAGGCGGCGTACTTCGCCAATGCGGCGGCGTCATTTTCCATCGAACAGCCGGGGCCGGCTGGCATTCCCGAACGCCGGCAGGTCCTGGAATGGATACACTCTCACCCATTCGGAGGCGTGGTACCAGATGTCGAACAGTCCACTTCCACCTGCCGCACCTGAATCGGCCGGCGTGGTTCCCCGGCCGGCGGTCAGCCTGGGCGCGCGGCTGGCCGGCTATTTCGCCCTGACCAAGAGCAAGCAGACGCTCCTGCTGTATGCCACCGGCATTTGCGCCTACATCGTGTCCATGGGTGGGCAGGCGCCGCATGCCCACGTCCTGCTGTTCAGCCTGGCGCTCCTGCTGAGCATCAGCGGCTGTACCGTGCTGAACATGGTGTTCGACCGCGATATTGACGCCGTTATGGAACGCACCCGCTCCCGTCCGCTGGTGCGGGGGGTGATGAATGCCCGGCAGGCGGCCGTTTTCGGAGTGGTGATCTCCCTGGCCGGCCTGGCCCTCGCCTTTGCCCTGCGCTGGCAGACCGGTGTGGTCATCGCCATGGGCTTTGTCTTCGACCTGGGCGTCTATACCCTGTGGTTGAAGCGGCGCAGTCCGCTGTCCATCATTTTCGGGGGCATCTCCGGGGGCATGCCGGCGCTGGCCGGCCGCGTGCTGGCGATCGGACATGTGGACCTGGTGGGTATCCTCTTCGTGCTCTCCATCCTGCTGTGGATTCCCTCGCACATCGTCACCCTGTCCATCAAGTACGCCGAGGATTACCAACGGGCGGGGGTGCCGGTCTGGCCCAATGTCTACGGGGAGCGGTCGGCGCGCTATTTCATCGCGGTATCGAACCTGCTGAATGCCCTGGTGCTGATGGCCTGCGGCGTACTGCTGGGGATCGCCTGGCCAGCGATGGTCCTACTGCTGTTGAGCGCCGGCGCCATGATCGGTTTGGCCGGCTGGGGCATCGTGCGGCCAAGCGAGCGGGCCACCTGGGTGCTGTTCAAGGCGGCCTCCATGTATATGCTGTTGTCGTTTTTGCTGATTACTTTCGGCGGGATTTTGTAATGCACGTAGGGGCGAGTCCTCCGACTTTGCCCCTACTCGCCCCTACGTGTGTTAGCCGATGGCGGCGACCAGCCGGCGCAGGTCCTCCATGGTGGGGTCAATGATATGCGGCCGGCCGGTGGCCTTGATGGCGCTGGCGACATCTTTCAGGCCGTTGCCGGTGATAAGCACCACGATGCGCTCCTCGGGGTCAATGCGCCCCTCGCGCACCATTTTGCGCAGGCCGGCCAGGCTGGTAACGCCGGCGGGCTCCCCAAACACCGCCGCGCCGCGCGCCAATACGCGCATGGCATCCAGGATTTCCTCATCGCTGACGGTGATAAACTCCCCACCGGTATCGCGCACGGCGCGCAGGGCCTTGATGCGGTCGCGCGGGATACCTACCGAGATGGAATCGGCCAAGGTGTTCGGGACAATAGGCTCGATCTCCTCGGTACCTTTGCGCCATGCGTTGTAGAGCACTGCCGAACCTTCCGCCTGCACGCCCATCAGCTTCGGCATCTTCTCGATAAATCCCAGGGCATAGAGGTCGCGCAGACCCTTCCACAGGCCGCCGATGATGCACCCATCACCCACGGAGACGAAGATGCGGTCGGGCGCCTGCCAGTGCAACTGCTCGCAGATTTCCAGCGCGGCGGTCTTCTTGCCCTCGGAGAGATAGGGATTATAGGCGGTGTTGCGGGAGTACCAGCCGTATTCCGCCGACGCTTTCAGGCAGAGGTCAAAGGCCTCGTCATAGGTGCCGTTGATGGCGATGACGTTGGCGCCGAAAATGAGGAGCTGGGCGATCTTGGCCTCGGGCGCGGTCTTCGGGACGAAGATGTAGGTCTTGATGCCGACGGATGCGGCCAGGCCGGCCACCGATGAGGCGGCGTTCCCGGTGGAGGCGGCGGTGATGACATCCCGCCCCAGCTCCAGCGCCTTTGCCACGCCCACCGCGCTGGCGCGATCCTTCAGTGAGGCGGTGGGGTTGCGTCCATCGTCCTTGACCCAGAGGTGCCGCAGGCCCAACTGGCCGGCCAGCCGGTCGGCCTTGTACAGCGGCGTCCAGCCGACCTGCAAGGGAGGCAGGTTCTCGCGGTCATGCAGAGGTAGGAGGTCAAAATAGCGCCAGATCGAAGGGGTGCGGTCTTGTGCCAGCTTTTCCCGGGTCAGCCGGCGGCGGATCTTGTCGTAATCGTACATCACATCCACAATGCCTTCATCCCCATGCTTGGGGCAGACGTACAGAATCTCATCGGGCGCGTACTCGGCGCCGCAGATCATGCATTTCAGCCCTTTGACGTGATCCATTGTGGTCTGCTCCTTGATTTCTTCCGGATTTTTCCGTGTTCGTTCCTTCTTCGGCGGCACAGCATTTTGGGGATGCTGTGCTCCATCCCGCACCTCGCCGGGTGCTGAAGCGTCAGGCTCATGGTGCCAAGCCCCGTTGGGGCTTCGCTTCGTAAGCCGGCGGCTTCCAGCCGGCAAACCAGCCTCGGATCATGGAAATCGCATCGCTTCAGTGAGTCCCATGTTCATCTGGCCAGGGCGCGGCCGACGCGCCCTCCCAGGTGCTGGCCGCCGGCGGCGGTCAGCACGCCGTTGACGAAGATGCCGGCGATGCCGATGGGGTGCCGGCGGGGGGCCTCATACGTCGCGGTGTCCGACACCGTCCGGGGGTCGAAGAGCACTAGGTCCGCCCAGTATCCCTCTCGCACCAGGCCGCGGTCGCGCAGGCGCAGGCGCTGGGCCGGCAGGGAAGTCATTTTGCGCACCGCCTGCTCCAGCGGCAGAAGCCGGCGCTCCCGCACGTAATGCCCCAGCACCCGGGCATAGGCACCGTAGGCGCGTGGGTGCGGGGTGCCGGCCAGCAGACCGTCCGTGCAGAACATCTGCAGGGGATGAAGCATGATGCGTTCCACGTCTTCCTCGCTCATGCAGAAATCCACCATGGAGACCGCCAACTCCTCCCCCAGCAGGATGTCCATGACGGCTTCGGCTGGCGCTGTGCCCAGGGCGCCGGCGATTTCTGCCAGGTTCTTGCCCACCGCCCATCGCCCCTGCTCCGATCCGGTCCAGGTGATGAAGATGTTCTCCGGCCCTACCGCGATCAGGAAGTTATCCCAGGAGGTGTCCTGTTCCATGTCGCGGCGCATCCGCTGACGAGCGGATAGGTCCTGCAAGCGGGAGAGCAGGGCATCGGTCCCGCCCACATTTGCCCAGGGGGGCAGGAGGACGGCCAGCGAGGTCGAGCCGGCGGTGTAGGGATACTGGTCAAAAGTGACGTCAATGCCGGCATCACGGGCCTGCTCCAGTCGTTCCAGCGCCAGGGCGCCTTTCCCCCAGTTGGGCCGGCCGAAGACCTTGAAGTGCGAGATGTGCAGGGATGCGCCGCTCGCGCCGGCGATGCCCAACACCTCATCCAATGCTTCCAGCAGGCGGTCCCCCTCGCTGCGCAGGTGCACGACGAAGATACCGCCGTGCTCCGCCACCACCCGGCACAGCCGCACCAGCTCTTCCTGGGCGGCGAAGTAACAGGGGGCGTAAATCAGGCCGGTGGAAAGGCCGACGGCGCCCTCTTCCAAGGCCTCGCGCAGGAGGCGCTCCATCTCTTCCAGCTCGGCAGATGTCGCCGGCCGGTCCGCCATGCCCACCACACCCACGCGCAGGGTGCCGTGTCCCACCAGCGATACGGCGTTGACCGATGGCCGGGCCTGGTTCAGCGCCTCCAGATAGCCGGCGAAGTTCCGCCAGCTCGGCGCCAGGTCAGGGTTACCGTTCATGCCGGCTACCAGCCGGCGGAGCATCTCCGCGTCCCGAGCCGGCCAGGGAGCCAGCGAAAAGCCGTCCTGCCCCAGCAGTTCGGTCGTCACCCCCTGCATCACTTTGGGATGATGCAGGGGGTTCGTCAGCAACCACCAGTCCGAGTGGGCGTGCATATCGATGAAGCCGGGACAGAGCACCAGCCCCTCGGCGTCAATGGTGTGTTGGGCGGGGGCATCCAGACGGTGGGAGAGGGCGGCGATGCGCCCGCCGGCGATGCCCACATCGGCTCGGAACCAGGGGTTGCCCGTGCCGTCGACGACTTGTGCGTTGCGTATCAGGTATTCCAGCATGCCGCACCCCCGGGAGTGGCATATTGGTGCGGGGCCGATGCCGGCGGCGCACCGCAACGATTATACCGCAGATCGGGGATGCGGCCAACTACCCAGAAGCCGGCTAGGGGACGATGCGGGTGCCCGTCTCGCCGGCGAGGGCGCGTTCGATATTCTCCGGGTTGGTGACGAGGGCCTCCTTGCCGCCGTGCTCCAGGTACTCAATGATGGCCTGGATTTTGGGGAGCATACTGCCCTTCTTAAAGTGCCCTTCCGCCATATAGGCCTTGGCCTCCGCCAGGGTCATATGATCCAGCCAGACCTGGTTCGGTTGGCCGAAGTTCAGCGCGACCTTCTCGACTGCCGTGGAGATGAGGAACAGGTCGGCCTTGATGTTGCGCGCCAGCAGGGAGGAGGCCAGGTCCTTGTCAATGACGGCGGCGATGCCCTGTAGGTCGCCCTGTTCGTTGCGGATGACGGGGATGCCGCCGCCGCCGACAGCGATGACGATGATGCCGGCATCTACCATGGTCTTGATGACATCCTGCTCGAGGATTTCGAGCGGTTTGGGCGAGGCGACGACGCGGCGCCAGCCGCGGCCGGCGTCCTCGATGACGTGCCACCCTTCCGCTTGGCGCCGGCGGGCGGTGGCTTCATCCATAAACGACCCGATGGGTTTGGTGGGGTTCTGGAAGGCCGGGTCACTGCGGTCCACCAGCACCTGCGTCACGACCGTGGCCACGGGCTTGTACATGTTCATCTTTCGGAACTCGTTCATCAGCACCTGCTGGAACATATACCCGATGGCCCCCTGGGTATCGGCGACGCAGGAATCCAGCGGCACCTCATGCAGTTCATGCGCCGCCAGCTCGGACCGACGCAGGATGAAACCAACCTGCGGACCGTTGCCGTGCGTCAGCACCACATCCCAGCCCTGTGCGATCATGCGAGCGATGTGCTTGCCGGTCTCGCGCGCCGCATCCCACTGGTCCGGCACGGTCTGATGCTGGGAGTCCTTGATTAATGAATTGCCGCCAACTGCAACGACTGCAACCTTTCGACTCATTGTGTAATCTCCCGTCTCCGTAGACGCGATAAGATGTTCTCCCAAATCAAAAGGAGCTGGGAGAGAAAGGCGTATGTCCTCTCCCAGCTCCACATAGGCAGGTTTTATCGCATGGTGAGGGCCATGACCGCCTTCTGGACATGCAGGCGGTTCTCGGCCTCGTCGAACACCACCGACTGCGGCCCGTCAATGACTTCATCGGTGACCTCAAAGCCGCGGTCGCAGGGCAGACAGTGCATGTAAATGGCCTCGGGGTGTGCCAGCTTCATCTTCTCGCTGTCGCAGATCCAGTGCTTGTTGGCGTCGAAGATGCGCTGGGCCTCATCTTTGTCATAATTGCCTACGGGCGGCTGGAAGAGCACGGTGGGCGCCCAGGCCTTGGGATAGACGACGTGTGCGCCCTCGAAGGCCTCTTCCATGTCGTTGGTGACGCGGAAGGAGCCGCCGGACTTGGCCGCCATTTCCTCGCAGGCCTTGAGGACCTCAGGGTCCAGCTCCATACCCTTGGGGTGCGCCAGCACGGTGTCACAGCCCATCTTGGTGGCGGCGATGATGGCGCTCTGCGGGACGGCGCGCGGTTTATGGATGCTTGGGCTGTAGGCCCAGCTCATGACGAACTTGATGCCTTTGAAGCCGCCGAACTTCTCGCGCACGGTCAGGATATCCGCCAGGGCCTGGAAGGGGTGGTATTTGTCGTCTTCCATGTTGAGCACCGGGATGTGCGCCCAGTGGGCGAACTCCTGGAGAAGCTCATGGGCGCCGCCGTAGACCCAATCCACCGGGTCGCCGTAACAGCGGATGGCGATGGCGTGGCCCATGCGGGAGAGGGTGCGGGCGACATCCGAGACGCGCTCGGTGGAGTAGGCGACCTCGCGGCCCTTGAGCGCCGGCGTGTAAATCTTGCCGGGGTCCAGGTAATGCGCATGGCCGCCCAACTGGGTCATGCCGGCCTCGAACGAGTTGCGGGTGCGCAGGGACTGGTTGTAGAAGATCATGAAGAGGGTCTTACCCGGCAGGAGGTGATCATGCCGCTCGCCCAGCGCGAAGCGCCGCTTCAGATCGGTCGCCACGTCGAGGATGGTTTCGATCTCTTCCTTGCTCCAATCGAGCAGGGTCATGAAGTCTTTGCCGCGAAAGCTTTCCGTTTTCATTGCCCTTTCTCCTTCGTGATAAAATTTCGGGTCTCTGGATTATGCACTCGGTGGGGGGTGGCCCCGCCGGCGAGCGCCTAACCTCCGATGCGCCGGATGATATGGAAGTTGAAGAAATCCGGCAGGAAATAGTTGCGCGAGAATTCGACCGGCTCATTGTCCATGGAAAAGAGCGTCTCTTCGATGAGGAGCAGGCAGGTGCGCGGGGAGACGTCCAGCGCCTCCGCCATGTCGCGGCCGGCCAGCATGGGGACCAGCCTGGCATGGGCATAGGCCAGCGCCGGCATCCCCCGTTCCAAGAGAAAGTCGAGCACCGAACCGCGAAAGCCGGCCTGCATCTCTTCTAACGTCACATATTTCGCCGGCACCACGTCCACCATGTAGGCGACGGGATGCTTGCCGGCCATTTTCGTGCGCACCACCTGTACGGCCGGGGTCCCCTCCGGCAGGTTCAGGTGTTCTGCCAGTTCTTTGTCAAGGGTGATCTCGCTGATGCGGAGGCCGGCGTCCTGGACCTGCAGGCCTTTGCGCTGGGCGAGCTTCTCGAGGCTTTCGAGGGTTTCCAGGCCGCTTTCGAAGACCAGGTTATCGGCGTGTTCGGTGACGAAGGTGCCGACGCCCTGCCGGCGTTTGACCAGGCCGCGCTCTTCGAAGGAGCGCAGGGCCTCGCGCAGGGTAGCGCGGGAGATGCCGAGCATTTCCGCCAGCCGGGGCTCTGGTGGGAGCTGATCGCCGGGCTGGTACTGGCTCTGGATCAGCTCGCGCAACGCCTCTTCGGCCCGCAAGTAGAGCGGTCGGTTGTCTTTGCGGAGCTTTTCGACCACGCCGGCCCTCCATTTGTCTGAGGTCTGACATTATTATAGCACAAGGGCGGGCCGGCGTCAAGTCCTCGAATGACGTTCGTCAGGTGGCTGTCACTTGAAGATGCAAATGAGCGGAAAAGAAAGGGCCGCGGCGAACCCGCGGCCTGAAACGATGAAGTATATATGGCGGAAGCGACGGGAGTAGGTACTCGCCAGATAAGGTGGTGGTGCAGTTCACGGCGCGGGCGACCTGTTCAGTCGGCAGGATGCCGCCGCGCCGGTACTCATCATGGACGAAGCGGCGCGCTGGGTGGAGCGGCTGTCGCTGGCTGTCTAAGTATGGGGAGGGATAGTACACGCGGGCGGCTGAATTGGCCGGCATCACAGGGGGCGGAGAGGAAAGGTAGCGCGGTCTGCTCACAAGAGGCAAAAATGCACGGAACATAACTGTTGCAACTGCTGGTAGGAACCACCACCGCGCGAGGCTCGGGCTACCCACTCTTGAAATTCAGCTAGGCCATCGCGCGATTTTTGCTGACCCTGGGGGGCATTATAGTGCTTGGGGATCATCGCCCTGGCTCTGCTGGAGCAGGCCAGGGCTACCCGCGCGGTAGCTACTACCATCCCCATCGCCGCACTGGCCGGGCGGCGACCTCGGCATTCCCCTTTACCATCGCCATCTTCATCCTCTTCCTGCTGATGGTCGGGAGCGGTGTGGCCTTCAACCAGGGGGGCGGTTGAGACAACGCTCGGCCGGGACTCAACAGCGCACAGCGTGAATTCCTTCAGTTCCTCGCCAACGGAGATAAGGCGATAGTTGTTCTGACACAGGAAGAGGGCTGATGGACCCCATTGCATTCTTACTCAGGTGTATCTGGTAAGAGTTCGGGCGCGGGGCGGCAGGAGTTCCTATGAGCCCGTCCCAAACAGGTCCAGATAGGTAGCTAGCTGTTCTTCCAGATCCCGGTCATAGCGGATGACGATGACCCGGTAGCCTAGGTCCCGCAGGGCGGCGCGGATATGGCGGTCTTCCACCGCTACTTCCGGCCGGTCATGGACGGCACCGTCGCAGAAGACGCAAGCCCGCACTGCCTCGTAGTAGAAGTCCGGACGGGCGGGGTAATCGGCCAGGTTCGGCTGGGCGTAGTCCGGCAGGCGGCGGCCAGTGCGGTAAAGGTGCTCCAGGAAGCGCCGTTCCAGGGCCGACGTCAGGTCGGTGCGTTCCAGCAACCAACGGTACTGCTCCTCCCGGCTGCGTCCTCCTTGCTTTGCCTCCGGCGCGCTCTCGGCCAGCGCCAGCAGGAGGTCCCGCACCCGGTGGCGGTCCAGGTAGGGATGGTCCCGCTGGTTGCGGTAGGTGAGGAGGCAGTCGTAGCAGGCGCGGGCACAGCCTTCGGGCTCCCCCTCCGCCAGAAATTGGGGCGGGCGCTCGTCTTCCCCCTCCGGGCTGAAGTGGCAGATGGAAAGGGCCTCCCTCGCCACCTGCCTCAGGACGGTCGGGTCTTCCGCCAGCCGGGAGAGGACGCCCAGCCCTCCCTCCGCCGCTTCCCAGAAAAGGATGGACCGGTGCGTCCCGGAGCCGATGCGCTCCGAGGCCAGTTCCTCCTCGTCCACCTGAAAGACGGCCTCTATCCCCCGTTGCAGCGCGGCCTGGAAGGAGGCCAGTACCCCCTCATCCGTTTTCCCCTCCAACCGGACCAGCAGGATGTTGCGGGTATCCCGCACCAGGATGCGGATGCCGCTGATGAGGGTCTGCTTCGGCTCTGGTCCCTTTTCTTCCTTCTCCTCCTCGTCCAGGCGCTGCACCCACTCCCCGCGCGTCGGGTTCAGGGTGAAGCCCACCTCCCGGGACCGCCGCCAGCCGTGGTTGATCCGCCACAGGGTTGCCGAGGGGCCGTAGATCAGGCGCAGGCCGGTGATGCCCAGCGGCGCGCCGGAAGGTGCCACAGAAACCTGGGGGACCTGCGGTTCACCGCCTGGCCCCGGTGCGAAGCGAAAGTGGCCGGTGACTTCGTAGCCCTCTCGCAGTCGCTCTTCCTCGTCGCAGGTGATGCGCTCTCGCCGCTGGGTCACCACGTCGGTCATCTCAAAGAAGCGCTCGCTGTAATCGCTGTTGGAGGCATCCAGCGGGGTTCCGCAGACGAGGCAGAGGTCGGTTTGGGCTTCATCCCCTTCGTGGAAGGCGCCGCAGACGTGACAGAGTTTGGCCCGGACGAAGCGGGCCGTCGCCTCGCCGCCGGGGAGTTGGCTGCGGACCACCCGGTACTTGTTCCCCTCATGGTAGATGATGTTGCCCGGGCCGAACTCGGTGAGGGCCAGGAAGCGGGGACGGGAGATGAACTCCCCCTGGTCACCGCTGGGGATGTAGGCCCGGATGGGGAGGCGGGGGAAGTTGTAGCCGGGCAGGAAGCCCTCGCTGGCCAGGTAGCGGTAAGGGTAGAAGTCGGATTCCCCCGCCCCTTCCAGGTTGCAGAGGAGGTCTTTCTGACGGCGAGCCTCCCGCTCCCGCCGCTCAGCCTCCGCCACCTCCTCCCTCGACACCCGCATTTGGTGGGATCGGTCTATGACGTCGCGCGCCTCCTTCAACTGGCGATCGGCGGCGGCGTACATCTCCCGCCAGCGGTCAAAGGCCCGGTCAAAAGCACGGGGAGCGTCGCTCAGCACCTGCTGGAGCCGGTCGCCTGCAAAGGAGGCGGTGGCCGGGTCGGATTCCAGAACTTTTCGACATTCCTCCAGGCATTCCTGGAACTTTTGTCCGGTAAGGTGGATGGAGTGCCGGACGTTTTCTTTCAGCGGGAAGTCGGGTTGGGTGGCATCCACCACTTCGGTGATGGAGGAACCCAGGGAGAGGCCGGTGTGGGCCAGCCAGATGGCGTGAACGTGGGCCCGGAGCATCTCTTCGTTGCTCAGGTCCAGCCGGGGCGGAGCGACGGCGCCGGAGACCATGCGGACCGGGCGGTGGAAGAAATACTGGTCGTGACCGCTGGCGGCCGCGCAGTATGCCATTATCAGGGCGGGCTGGCCGCTCCGTCCGGCCCGGCCGCTGCGCTGGGCGTAGTGAGCAGGGTTGGGCGGGACGTTGCGCAGGTGGATGATGTTCAGGTCGGCGATGTCTATGCCCAGTTCCATAGTCGGGGAGCAAAAGAGGCAGGCCAGTTTCCCTTCCCGAAAGGCCTCCTCCCGCCATAGGCGCAGTTCTCGCGCCACCTGGCCGGTGTGCTCCCGCCCTTCCAGGGGGCCCAGGTCGGCGGCGATCCGGGCGTAGAAGTCTCGGAAGAAGGCGTTGGCCTCCCGTGCCGGCGGCTGGGCGAAGCGCATCCAGCGGCTACGGACGAGGTCGGGGGGCGGTGCGAAGCCGTCCCCCCGGCGCCAGCGGAGGGCGTCGGCCCGAACCTGAACCGCCGTCCGGTCGGCGTTGAAGGCGATGTAGCCGCCCAGCCGGAGCGCTTCCAGCCAGGCCGAAACCAGGGCCCTGTACTCCTCCTCGCTTATCGGAGCGCGCAGGTGGGGCCAGGCCTGGGGGGAGCGGAGGAAGCGGCCCAGCGCGCTGCGGGGGGAGAGGCTTAGGTCATGTGGCTCACGCGGGGCGTCCTCCAGGACGGCGCGGCCTGCCTCTCGCAGTCGCTCGTCCTCATCAAAGGTCCATGGCTCTTTAAGTGCTTGGGTCACCTGTCTCCGAATCCGCTCTTGCCTCTGAGGGTCCAGACACTCTGCGTCCAGGATGAGGGCCCGGCGCAAGTGATCCAGGAAAGCGCAAGCGACGAAGAACCGTTGCTCCGGGGAGGCGTTGGCCAGCAAGGGATGGCCCTTCCAAGCCATTGGGTCGCGGCAGAATTCCTCCAGGCCGTCGTAATCTATCCGCAGGAGGCCGCATTGTTCCAAGTTGGGCTGGACCACCCGCCAGCCCCGGCGCAGGTCCTCGTAGATACGGTACTCAATGAAAGCCTCCAGGGCCTCCCGGTTAAGTCGAGCTAGGCGACCAGATTCTGCCGTTTCCCGGGAATAGGCTTCTTGGGGAAGCCCCAGTGTGTCCACCACCTTTACGGCGATCTCCGTATGGTCCAGCGGGGAGCCGTCCTCGGGGAGGGCACGGTAGATGGCAGATCGCAGGAGGGCTACTTGGACGAAATCGTTGAAGTGGCCGGCCTGAAGGGAGGCGTCCTGGCGATTGTCAGTGAAACTGAGCAGTTTGGCGACACGGGAGTCCACCGGCTGGCGTCGGAGTTCAGCGACGGCGAAAAGAGCCAGAAGGGTGGTAGCAGTGCTGCGCCCATCGCTGGAGAGGCGGGCGAGTTTGCGGAATTCCCGCTCCCGGCGGGTGTAGACCGCACCGCAGGCCAGGCAGGTGAGGAAAGGACGGGGGAGGAACCAGGCCGGCATTCCCTCCCCTTCCTTTCCCAGCGTGCCGTCGGGCCGGACCCAGAGGGGTTTAGGGACAGCGTCCTGATACTCCCGCTTGACGACGCGACCGTTGCGGGTCTCCCGAAACCAGGCGTCGGGGAGATCATCCACCCGATCTTCACCCCAGACGGGCGCTTCCGGATCCTCCACCAGGAGATAGCCCTCCTGCAAGCCCTGGGCCGTCTCGTCCCCTTCTTCGGAGAGGCGGGGGTAGAGGCGGCCTTCCGCCTGGTCCCACCAGATGGCGTAGTACTCCTGCCCGCACTCCCGGCAGAAGAGGAGGGGGAAGAGGACGCGCTCCCCTTCTGCGGCGGGGGCGTAGTACTGCCCTTCCAAGGTGAGGAAGCGCTGTTGGGGCGGCTCCAGGGTTGCATAGACGGTGCCGCCCTGGGAAATAAACTGGTGGAGTTTAAAGGCAAGGACAGGGTTGTCGTCGGGGGTGCGCAGGCGACTGCCCAGCCGGAACATCGCTACCAGGTAGTCCCGGCAGTGGGCGGGGTCGGTGCCGGTGAGTTCGGCCAGTTGGCGGGCGCCTTCTTCCAGGGAGATGGGCTTCCGCCGGCGCAGATGGCCGTTCTCTTCTTCCAGGCCGAAGGCCCGCTCAATCCAGACGGCAACAGGGTGGCGGATAAACTCCTCGAGGAGGAGGTCTGCGGGCGGGTCGGATTGAAGGGCGTTGCGGAGAGCGGCGGCGTCCGCTTCGCCAACGGTGGCCCGCTGCAGGGTCTCGCCGATGACGTTCTCCAGCGGGATCGGGATGCCGAAGATGCGGGAAGCCACGTCGGCAACGGCTTGCCGATCCTCCTCCCAGGTACCGCCGGCGGCAAGGGTGGCACTGGTGCCGATACAAAGGAGGTTGGGGTTGCCGGAGCGTTCCCGCAGCCTCCGCACCAGCATCGCTACGTCTGCCCCCTGACGGCCGCTGTAGGTGTGGAGTTCGTCCAAGACCAGGAACGCTGGATCCGCCAGGGTCCGCTCCACGAAGACCCGCTCTTCGGGGCGGACCAAGACCAGTTCCAGCATCATATAGTTGGTGAGGAGGACGTGGGGCGGCTCGTTGATGAGGGCGTCCTTTTCCTCTCGACTTTCCTGGCCAGTGTAACGGGCGAAATAGATGTTCCCCACTCCCGAACTGGAAAGGAGACGGTGGATGGCTTCCAATTGGGAGTTGATGAGGGCGTTCATCGGGTAGACAATAACAGCGCGGACGGAGCGGCGATCGGAGTCGTGTTTGAGAATGTGGTCCACGATGGGAATGAGGTAGGTGAGGCTTTTGCCGGAGCCGGTGCCGGTAGTGAGGACGTAGGGCTGCCACCGGGCATAACAGCGAAGGGCCTGCTCTTGATGAGCGTAGAGACGAAGGGGACGGCCGGCCCTATCGGTGAAAATGCGGGCGCAGAGAGGATGCAGAAGCCCCTCAGCAACCAGCTCTGCCACAGTGCGGCCCATTTTGTAGGCAGGATTGAGTTGGAGGAGCGGTTCGGGCCAGAGGGTGCCCTCGCTCAGCCGCCGCTCCACGTGCTCCCGAATGCGCTCGTCGGCGATGGTGAGGAAACTGCGGACGTAGGCATCGTAATCCCGCAGGACCCGCTGGCGAAGGGCGAAGACATTCATACAGGCCTCCGAAAGGGTTGATTACCTGAGAAAAGATAACTGCTCCGATGGTGCAAGAGCCAGTGGTGGATCAGAGAATCTACCCTGGGCATCAGGAAAAACCTGAAAACTGAACTTACGAAACATTCTCAGATTCTGCTGACAGGGCTTATTTTTAAGATCGTCACACCAGCGATATATCATCAATCCAAGTTCACGCTTGGTGTGCTTTTTGGCGTTCGCAGTTAGCGATATTTGACATGCTCCCAGTAGCAGATCCGTTAACTGGAGGCAGTCATCCGCGCGAGACTCTTGTGCCTGAACAGGGTTCATCTTTAGATTGGGATAGCGTTTCCCGCTGGCACGACTTATCCAGGCGTCCAGTTCAGCCCTGTAGGGGAGGTACGTCTTAAAGTTATCCACCACACCATTCTGTGGGCTACTGGCACGGGATTTGGCATCTGTAATGAAGGTTATTTCTACCTCCTTGTATTCCAGAGGGCCAAGATGCCAGGCAATGTCGCTTTTCAGGGCCATTGCTGTAAAGCGATTATAGGCATGGAAGTCTTTAGGGAAGCAGCGGCGCTCAAATTTGGGGCTATGTCGGTCTACTGCGAGAGCTGTAAAGAAGGCTACTTCGTGGAGACCTGTTTCATAGGCTTTCATCCACTGTTGGGCAAGTCGGGCTTTTCCTCCATACTCACCTCGGAAACTCCCAGGTAGGTGGGAAAAGTGCACTTCACCCCAATAGCTTTCTCGCTTCCGATACTCCTTAAGCTTTTCTTGCAGTCGAGGCATATCTCCTACGCGAACGAAAAGCAGGCCGATAAGCAGCCAGCGGCGATCAGGCATGCTTTCGCTCTCGTCGTGGTAGACAAAATAGCAATCCCTGCGTAATGTTGATATGCCTGGAAAACATAACTGGGTCAATGTTTCCACCCCTTGACTGGGATCCTACAGAATTTTCTTTAAGAAAGGCGTTCCCACGCCTCCAGCACCAGCCGCCGGCTGCGGTATTCGCCGTACCGGCGCTGTTCCTTCTCCTTGAGCACCCGGAAGGTCTCGCCGGGGAAGGTGCTGGCCCGCACGCGCGCCTCGTACCCCGCCGGGTCCAGCGGGTCGCGCACCTCCTCCCACGGGTCCAGGATGT
>CALIBQ010000059.1 GCA_938049385.1 uncultured Anaerolineae bacterium | reverse complement strand
GCGGCTTCAGCCGCCAGGCCGCGTTGACAATACCTCCCGACAGGGTATAATACTTATACGCCCATTCTCTTCGCAATTGTCCCGCGCCGGCAGCGCGGCAAATGGGTTCAGGAAAGCGTTCCCAACATGGCCGACCGGGTTTTCATTTCCACTTTAGGCTCCGAGCCTCAGGTGGTCACGTTAGCACTGTATCTCCTGCGCCGGCAGGGTGTTGAATGCCCCCGAGCGGTTGTCATCCATACGGATGATTCCGTGCCGGCGATCGGCCAGGCCCTGCGAGACCTCCGGACCGAGTTTCAGGGACGGCTCTGGCAGGGGATTGCTCTGCAACTGCGGCCGATACTGGCAGAGGGCCAGCCAGTGCGCGACATCAGCACCGAAGCCGACGCACGCGCGACCTTTCGCACCATTTTTCAGGTTGTGCAAGAGGAGAAGCGCGCCGGCCGCGAGGTGCATTTCAGCATCGCCGGCGGCCGCAAGGTGATGTCCATTTACGGTATGGTGGTGGCCCAGCTCCTTTTCGATTCCTCTGACCGCCTGTATCATCTGCTCTCGGAAGGCCCGCTTCTGAAAGAGCGCCGCATGGTCCCCCTCCCGGAGGATGCGGTGCGGCTGGTCCCCATACCGGTCCTGCGCTGGCAGGAAGGCGCGCACCTCCTCGGGGAAATCATGCGGTATGAGGACCCGCTGGAGGCAGTACGGAGCCGGGCTTTGGCGCGGCAGGCGGAGTTCGAACGGCTGGACCGGTTTGTGCGGGAGGTGCTGTCGCCGGCGGAACGCCAGGTCTGCGAGCTGGTGGTGCGTGAGGGACTGTCCAATGCCGAAGCTGCCGACAGACTGCGCGTCAGCCCCAAGACGGTGGCCAATCATCTCTCCAGTATTTACGCCAAGCTGGCGGAGTATCTCCAACTGCCCTCAGAGCGGTCCCCCGGGAGATGCGCGCTCATCCAGGCCCTTTCGACGTATTATCGCGAGCGGAGCGGGGAATAGGAATATATTCCTATGATCATTGGGAATCCATTCCCAGGTCAGGTCGAGGGTTCTCGGTTACAATAGGCAGGTGACGAGGATGCATGGTATAAGGAAAGGAGGTGTGGGATTGGAGAGAGCAGTGTTTGTAGCGGCGGCCGCCGGCCTTCTGCATGACATCGGCAAGTTCGCCTTTCGGGCGGGAGAAGAACCCCGGGGGGGCTGGGAGCAGGCGAAGCGGGAAGCCGGCTATGCCCATGCGCAGAAGGGCTGGGAGGTCGTGCGGGAAATCGTGCCGGCCAGCTTGGTGGATGAGCTGAAGGCGATCCAGTATCATCACTACCTGGCCGGCGCGACGAAAGAGAACGCAGTGGACCCGGTGCTGGCGCACCGCCTGGCGCTGGCGGACTGGCTCTCCAGCGGCGAGCGGGAGGAGGAAGAAGGCGAAGGCTCGGGGGTACCCTATGTGCGCTCCCCCTTCAGCCGGCTGTGTGGGCATGACGTCGAGCGCTATTATCCCGCTCTGCCGCTGGTCGAGCTGACGGTGGAAAACGCCATGCCGGCGCAGAGGCCGCCAAAGCCGGCTAAGGAAGAATTCGGCCGGCTCTGGCAGGGTTTCCTCAAGGAGGCCGATGATCGCTTGAAGGTTGGTAAGGGCGGTGACGAGGAAGCTTTCCTGGAAGCGCTGTACGCTCTGCTCCAGGAATATACCTGGTGCGTTCCCTCGGCGTATGCGAAGCATGTGTCCGACGTCAGCTTATTCGACCATGCGCGCACCACAGCGGCCCTAGCGGTCTGCCTGACGGTGGACGATCGGGACCAGCGGTGGTGTACGGAGGTGATGGAAGCGCTGAAGAATAAGACAGACAATCATCCGGCCCTGGAGCGGGAGACGGCCCTGCTGGTGGGCGGCGACATCTCCGGTGTGCAGAAGTTCATCTACACCATCACCTCCAGCGGCGCGGCCAAAAGCCTGCGGGGGCGCAGTTTCTACCTGCAGTTGCTGACGGAGGCGGTGGCGCGCTACGTCCTGCGGGAGCTGGGCCTGCCGATCACGAACATCATCTACCTCGGCGGCGGGAACTTTTTCCTCTTGGTGCCAGTGAGCGCCGGCGAACGCCTGCCGGCCATCCAGCGGGAGGTGTCGCGCCGGCTGTTGGCGGCGCATGAGGGCGGGCTTCACCTGGCGCTGGGCTGGTCTCCCGTGCAAGCCGGCGGGTTCCGTGTGGGCGAGTTCCACGAGGCCTGGCAAAGCATGCATCAAGCCATCGGCCGCGCCAAAGCTCGCCCCCTGGCCCACCTGGAGGATGACGCGCTGGCGAAATACCTGGGCCAGGGCATGGGCGTGGGGGGAGACACGGATAAGACCTGCAGTGTGTGCGGGGCAGAGTTCGAGAAGCCGGCGCGCACGGATACCAGTGGGGCCGAGCCTGTGCGGTGGTGTCCAATGTGTGCTGGGTTTGAGGAGCTGGGCAGTGACCTGGCGCGGGCGAAGTGGCTGGTGAGCGCGTATTTCGCGCCGCAGGCACGGCCGGCCGTCACGGAGGACTGGCACGCGGTCCTGCAGAGCTTCGGCATGGACTTCTGGGCGGTGGAGAACCTGCGGCAGGCTGTCGTGAAGGTGAAGCCGGCGCTCTTGGTCATCACCCCGCTGGCGGGGGGAGATATTCTCAAAGAGACCAGAAGCATCGAGGGCGTGACGCAGGTCGAGGCGTTCCGCTTCTTCCCCCAGCTCGTGCCGTGGTGTGGGGATCGCCCCGGGCGAATCTGCACCTTTGACGAGCTGTGCGAGGCTTCCACCGGCGGGTTCAAGCGCTGGGGCGTCCTGCGCATGGATGTGGACAACCTGGGCGAGCTGTTCCGGGAAGGGTTTGTGTGGAAGGATGCCCAGAACAAAGGGGTCAACCACCTGACGCTGTCGCGTGTGGCCAGCTTGAGCTTTGCCCTGCGGCTGTTCTTCGAGGGACTGCTCCCGGGCTTTGCCGGCGCCGGCGAGTACGCCGGGCGGATGAGGAATCGGCTGTACCTGCAATACGCCGGCGGCGACGATGTCTTCGTCGTGGGGAGCTGGGATGCCCTGCCGCACTTCGCCATAGCGGTGCGCGAGGGGTTCCGCCGCTTCGCCTGCGAGAACCCGCGTGTGACCTTATCCGCCGGCATTGCCCTGGCGCCGGAGAAATATCCGCTGTACCAAGCGGCGGATGATGCCGGCAGCGCGGAGGAGCGGGCCAAGAGCTGGGAGCGCGACAAGAAAAAGAAGGATGCCTTCCATTTCCTGGGCTTCACCACGGAGTGGGAGGACGCGCTGGAAGCACGGCGCTGGGCGGAGCGGTTCACGCAGTGGTGCACGGCGGAGCCGCCCAAAGCGCCCAAGGCGCTGGTGCAGATGCTGTTGAACCTGTATGTGGGGTATGCCGAGGAGCGTGGGGAGGCGGTGCGTCAAGGACGGTGTGATGCATCGCAGGTCTATTTCGGCCCGTGGATGTGGCGGCTGGCGTATTACATGGCGCGCCGGCGGTCCGATTCGCACATGCCAGAGGAGGTGAAGCAGGAATTGGAAGAACTGGAAGAGCGTATGGTGGCAGACCCACGGCAGATGGACATCGTTGGCCTGGCGGCCCGCTGGGCCCATTACCTGGCGCGTGGGGAACGCACGGGATAGGAAATATACCCGACATTCGGCGCAGTAATTGCTTGACAAATAATGCAACAGGAGGTTCTGCCATGAATCAGCAAAGGGAACGTGATCGGAACCGCGGTCCTGTCCAGCAGTCCGCTTTGACAAAGCAGGAGCTCTCCGAGATTTTCGAGGAAGGTAATGTGGAGCTCCTAGTGCGCAAGGCAGAGGAATTGGGCTTGGACCTTGTCCGACAGAAGCTGACTACCAGTCAAATTCGCAATGTATTTGGGCAGGTCCGCCAAATTGAAATGCGCTGGAGACAGGAACCGAAGGAGTCATATCGACAGGCCGTGCTTCTCAAGCCTAAATTGGCCTACTATTCCAAACGCCACGAGCCTCTGGCACCTCTGGCAGAGGTCCTTACACAGGCTTTGGATTTGATGAGCCAGGGGAAGGATGAGGGAGAGCGCTACCGTCGGTTCCTTCGCTTTGTCGAGTTTTTCGAAGCAGTCCTTGCCTACCACAAGAAGCACGGTGGCAAGGAGAGCTGATCGGTTTGTACCATAGCGATACAAACAGGAGGAGACTACCATGGCTATGGAAAAGAGCGTGACTTTGGCCGGCCGGGTGATCATTACTGGTACCATTGTTGCTAAATCCGGGCTCCACATCGGTGGGGCCGCCGGCGCGCTGGCTATCGGCGGAGTGGACATGCCGGTCATCCGTGACCCAGTAACCCAGCAGCCGTATATCCCCGGCTCCAGCCTGCGGGGGAAAATGCGCTCGCAGTGGGAGAAGCTGACAGGTGCAGAGCAAAACACTTCCATTGGGAAGCAGGTGAAAATCCATACTTGCTCGGATGCCAGTAATTACAATCAGTGTCGAGTTTGTCCTATCTATGGGGTCACGGGGGACAAGCCGGCCTCTTTCCCGACGCGCCTGCTGGTGCGGGATATCCCGCTGGTGCCAAGTTCACTGGAAGGGGCCCAGACTGACCTGCCGTACACCGAAGTCAAGTGGGAGGCGGCCATTGACCGGGTCACCTCGGCGGCAACGCCGCGGCAGATCGAGCGCGTGCCGGCCGGCGCCGTCTTCTCCCCCATGGAGATCGTCTTCAACCTCTACGAGGAAAAGGACGTCGAACGTCTCAAAGATGTCATCACCGCCATGCAGTTGGTCGAGGACGATTATCTGGGCGGGCACGGCTCGCGCGGCTCGGGCAAGGTGGCCTTCGAGGAGCTGGCGGTCGTCTGCAAGGCCGGCGAGGAGTACAAGGCGCACTCCCCGGCGGACGGATTCCCATCCAAGCTGTCCGAGTGGACCGATGAACACAAGAACAAGCTGAGCGAATGGGTGCGCGGCATTGTGTTCAGCAAGAAAGAATAGACAGGAGGCATCGCTATGCCTGAGAAGGTCTTTCGCCTGGTGCCGCGCGGCGCGTTCCACGTCGGGACATGGGGCATCGGGCGGGAAGAGGCGCTGGATTACATCCCCAGCGACACGCTGTTCAGCGCCCTGCTGGTGCAGGGCATCGGCACGCAGGGGATGCCGGCCTTTCTCGACTCGCTCACCAAGCATCCGGTGAAGAACCCGCCCCTGCTCATCACGTCCGCCTTCCCGTACGCCGGCCCGGTGCGCTTCTTCCCCCAGCCGGCCGGCCTGCCGGACAAGCTGGAGAAGGCTTTCCGCAAGGCCCACTGGGTCTCTGAGCAGGTCTTCCATACCCTGCGGCAGGGGCACACGCCTGACGGGGAACAGGACGAAAGGGTTAACCTGGTGCAGGGGAAGAGCGTCTGGCTGACGCGGCGGGAGCGTGCCGAGATCGCCCGGGCGCTGGGAGTGCGCGATGTTCCCGGCGCGCCGGAGAGCGACCTGCGGCTCTGGTCGGTGAGCGTGGTGCCGCGCGTGGCGGTGGACCGGGTCACCGACGCCTCGAATCTGTTTCACGCCGGCCGGCTGACCTTCGCCAAGGGGTGCGGGCTGTGGCTGGCGGCGCGCGGCGCGGACGAGGCGCTGGCGTGGTTGGAATCCTGCTTACAGCTCCTGCAGGACGCCGGCCTGGGCGGCCTGCGCTCCATCGGCCACGGCGCCTTCACGCTGAAGGAGGGAGGGTGGCCGGCCCCGCCGGCGCCATCGGACGGCGCTTCCTGCTTCATCACCCTGTCGCGTTGCGCGCCCCAGCCGGCGGAGTTCGACACCGTCCTCCGGTCTGCGCATGCGGCCTATGCCCTGGAGGTGGTCGCCGGCTGGTGCCAGGACGACGCCGGCCATCCCTGGCGTCGGAAGCGCGTGCGCATGGTGAAAGAAGGGGCGCGGCTCGGCTGGCCGGGGTATGCGCCGGGCGCGGTGGTAGATGTGCGGCCGGCCAACGTCCCGCAGTTCAATGAGCGCCCGGTGTACCGCTGGGGGCTGGCGTTCCCTGTCGCCGCCGGCGAAGGAGGGGAAGGATGAGCAAAATGCTGACCACTTACCACATGACCATCGAGACACTGACGCCTGTCCACATCGGTACTGGCACGGTCCTGTTGAACAACTACGACTTCAAGGTGGACGGGGGCAAGACCTACCGCCTGAACGTGGATCGGGTGCTGGATTATCTGTGGCCGGCGGATGTGGATGCCATGTCCGAGGCACAGCGGGAAAAGCTACTGCGCACGCCGCCGGGGGAACTGCTGACGTCTCGGGATTTGCAAGAGCATCCCGAGCTGGTGCTGTACACCATGGCCGGCGCGCCGCAGGTCAAGGAGCGGGGAGCCGGCCAGATCCGCGAGCAGATCAAGGATGCCTTCGGCCGGCTCTACATCCCCGGCAGTACCATCAAGGGCGCCATCCGCACCGCTCTGGCACGGCATCTGACAAAACAATTGGGTGTCGCGCCTCTGCCCCTGATACAGGGCGCAAGGAGTTCTGAGCGAGCGGATGACCGTTTGGATGCAAAGCTGTTTCGCCCAAATAGTGATTCTGCCAATTACGATCTCCTGCGTGCCCTGCGGGTGGCAGACAGCCGGCCGGTAGATGCGGTCCCCATCCTAGCCAATGTGCGGGTCTTTCGCGGGAAAACGGGGCAGTCCCCCATCGAGGTCGAGGCGGTGCCGGCGGAGGTGGTGTTCCAGGCCACTCTGATTCTGGATGAATACTTGCTTCAAGAGCAGGCCGACGAATTAGGATGGGACAGCGATCATGTCCAAGCGGTGCACAATTTCTGGGTTACCTGCCGGAACATGACGGTTCGACAGATGCAGAAGGAGAAGGAATTCTGCACCGCAAACGGCATGAACAATCTGGCAGGTTGGTATGAGGAGCGCTTGCGGGACTTGAAGCAGATGAAGGGCACACTGGAATGCTTCCTGCGCATTGGCTGGGCCGGCGGGTGGGAGAACAAGACCCTGGGGAGCGAAATCCTGGCCGCCGATAAGGAAAAGTTCTACCGACTGCGGGAAGATTTCGAGCTGGGGAAACCGCCCAGATTCAAGGGCAAATGGACCCCTTCCAAAACGTTCCCGCTCAGCCGGCGGCTGGTGGTGGACACAAAGGGCAATCCAGCCGCCCCCATGGGCTGGGTGCTTGTGCGGCTGGAGAAGGAGTCGTGAGCATGGCCGGCAAACTGCTGTCCTTCCTGGGAAGGGGAAAGTACGACGAAGTGACATACTACCTCGGAGAACGGGAACACTGTTCCCGCTATGCGCCGGCCGCCCTCTGCCGCCTGTTGGAGCCGAAGCCCGACGAGCTGGTGGTCTTCGCCACGCAGGAGGCGGAGGAGATGCACGGCGCCGGCCTGCAGGCGGCGGTCGAGGACTGCGTACCCATACGGCTGGTGCGCATCCCCGCCGGCGCCTGCGAGGAGGAGATGTGGGACATCTTCCGCATCATCACCGAACAGGTAGGGGAGGGGGACGCTGTCTACTTCGACATCACCCACAGTTTCCGCTCCCTCCCCCTCCTGAGCTTCCTGGCACTGGCCTACCTGCGCACAGCCAAAAGCGCGCACATCGCTGGCGTCTACTACGGCGCCTACGAGGCCCGGCAGGACAGCCGCACGCCGGTCTTCGACCTGACGCCCTTCGTCGAACTGCTGGACTGGACCGTCGCGGCCGATCGCTTCATCCGCTTCGGTGATGGGCGGGACCTGGCGGAGCTGGCCGGCCGGGAAAAAACGGAATGGGCCAGGGCCGGCTTGATAGATGAAAAGGAGCTTTTTGTCTGGGGCCGGCTGGCTGGCAGTTTGCGCAAGATTTCCCTGGCCCTGCGGCTCATCCGTCCGCATGAGGCCATGGAAGCGGCGCATGAACTGCAGGAGCATCTGCGCACCTATTTCGCGGACCCCGCCTCGCGCCGTGCCCAGATTGCGCCGCTCACCGTCCTGCTGGAGAAGGTCGCCGGGGCTTTTGCGCCGCTGGCCCTGCACGCACCGCGCAAAGCAGAACGGCGCGAGGACCTGCGCCGGCAGAAAACCCTCATCCGCTGGTACCTGGACCACCAGCAGTACGTCCAGGCGCTGGCCTTAGCGCGGGAATGGCTCGTCTCGTGGGTGATTGCGTACATCGGTCATACCGAGAAAGTGTATTCCAGGGAGCGGCGTGAGGAGGCAGAGGATATCTTGAACCAGGAGGGCCGGCGTTTGCGGGACAAAGAGGCCGGCAGGACCCCGGACCGGGAAGAGAAGCCCGTCCCAGAATATGTCGCCAAGCTGTGGGCAAACATCACCGACCGCCGCAACGATCTCCTGCATGCCGGCATGCGGACACAGCCTGTCCCGGCAGATAGAGTGGTGAACGACATCGCTTCGTTCGTTGCCGACATCGAAGGACTGTCCCTGTCCGGCGACGAAGACGCGCCCTAGTGGGGGCCGCTTAGTTTCAATGAATCATCATCGTACTGCGGAGGACACCGCATGATACTGCTGAATTTCACACATCCGCTGAGCCAATCACAGCTTCAGCAGTTGGAGTCCCTCACCGGGGATAGGATCGAGCGCACTGTGCAGATCCCGGTGCAGTTCGAGCACAATCGCTCTTTCGTGGAGCAGGTGCGCGAGCTGGCGGATGCCGCCGGCCTCTCGCCGGACGAATGGCAGTCCGCTCCCATTCTCCTCGTTCCGCCGGCGCTCAACTTCATCGCCGTTACCCTGCTGGCAGAGGTGCACGGGAGGATGGGCTATTTCCCACCCATCGTGCGCATGCGTCCCGTGCACGAAACCCTGCCGCCGCGCTACGAGGTGGCAGAAATTATCAACTTACAGGCGGTGCGCGACGCGGCACGCGCCAGGAGATAAGCAAAATACTGACCAGTCTGGTGCTGGAACTGCAGAGCATGGAGGCCGGCCTGGTGCCCCTGAACCACGGGCGCGCCAGCCATGCCCTCTTCCTGCGGCTGGTGGCGGAGCGTCAGCCAACCCTGGCCGTACAACTGCACGACGCCGCCGGCCCCAAACCCTTCACCTGCTCCAACCTCGTGGGCGGCCGGCGCCAGGGCAATCAACTGGCCGTAAACCCCAGCACTCCTCTCTGGCTGCGCTTCACCGGCCTCTCCGCGCCGGTCAGCGAGGTCCTGCTGGACATCGCCGGGCACCCGCCGGCGCAGGTGGAGCTGGACGGCCGGCCGTACCGTGTCCTGCGCGCCGCACTGAACCCAGCGGACCATCCCTGGGCCGGCCAAGGGGACTACACCGCCATGCTCCAGCACCATCTGTTGAGGAGCGGCCCGGTCCAGCGCCGCATCCATCTGGAATTCGCCAGCCCGACGACCTTCCATTCGGGCGGCAAGAACGTGCCGCTTCCCCTGCCGGCACTGGTCTTCGGCAGTCTGCTGGAGCGCTGGGAAGCCTTCTCGCCGGCGGCCCTCAGCCCCGACCTGCGCAGATACGCCGAGGAGATGGTCGCCGTGGCCCGCTATCAGCTCCGCACCCGCATCCTGCCCTTCAAAGACAGCGCCCTGCAGGTGGGGTTTGTGGGACAGGTAACGTTCCTGGCGCTCAATTCCGACCGCTATTGGGTCGGCGGTCTGCACCTGCTGGCGGAGTACGCTTTCTTCGCCGGCATCGGCTATCAGACCACGATGGGCATGGGGCAGGCGCGGCCGGCCGCCGCGCCGCAGAAAACGGATGATGCATGAGCACGCTGTACGTCATTGAGCAAGGCGCCCAACTGCATAAAGAAAGCCGCCGGCTGTGCGTCCGCAAGGACGGCAAGCTGATCCAGGAGATACCCCTGTTCAAGGTTGACCAGGTGGTGCTCTTCGGCAACATCAGCCTGACCACGCCGGCCCTCAAAGCCCTGCTGGCCAGTAATATTGACGTCGTCTTTCTCAATCAGGACGGGCGCTATCGCGGCCGGCTGGTGGGGGAAACACCGCCGCATGTCGCCCTGCGCATGACGCAGTACCAGCGCGCTGCCCAACCGGCGGACGTCCTGCGGCTGGCGCGCTCTATCGTCGCCGGCAAGATCGAGAATATGTACCACAGCCTCCAGCGCTGGGCGCGCGGCAGGCCCGAAGCGGATATCTCCCGGGCGCTGGAACGTCTGCGCGCCGGCCCGCCGGCGGTCTGGAACGCGCCGGACGTGCCCTCTCTGCTGGGCATCGAGGGGAGCGCTTCGGGCCAGTACATGTATGCCTTGGGACAGCTTCTGACCAATCCGGACTTTTCCTTTTGCCGGCGTGTGCGCCGGCCGCCCACCGACCCGGTCAATGCCCTGCTCAGCTTCGGCTACGTCATCCTGACCCGGCGCATGGAATCCGCCGTGCAGAGCGTCGGGTTGGACCCCTATCTGGGATTCCTGCACGGCGTGGCGTACAACCGGCCCAGCCTGGCGCTGGACCTCATCGAGGAATTCCGGCCGATTATCGTGGACAGCGTGGTCCTGCGCTGTATCAACAACCGCCTGCTGACGCTGGCGCATTTTCAGGACCATCCGCCGGCCGGCGGTGAAGATGATGAAGAGGACGCGGCGCGTCCAACATCCCCGCCTGAGACCGTACCCGCGCCGCAGTCCGCCGGCCAACAGCCGATCTGGCTGACGGCCGAGGGCAAAGCGGTCTTTCTGCGAGAGCTAGAGCGGCGCTTTCAGGAAGAGGTTCAGCATCCACTGACAGGGGAACGGACGTCCTATCTGCGGGTGATGGAACTGCAAGCGCGTGAGATGGCGCGCTGTCTGCGGGAAGGGGATGACTATCGGCCCTTTGTGCGTCGCTGATGGGGGAGCTGGCCGGCGGTGTTCCTGGTGGTCAGCTACGATATCACCGATGACAAGCGCCGCACGCGCTTGGCCAAGGTTATGGAGGATTACCTCACGCGCGTGCAGTACAGCGTGTTCGAGGGAGAGATAGACGAGAAGCACCTGCAGGAAATGCTGAAGCGCGTGCGCAAGGTCATTGCGAAAGAGGAGGACAGCGTGCGCGTCTATCGGCTGTGCGAGGCATGTCTGACCCGCACGCAGGTCATTGGAAAGGGCAGTTTGACAAAAGACCCAGAAGTGTATATCATATGAGCTGACACAGCAGGCCGGCACCTTAACAATTAAAAATTCCCATTTTGCGCGGACCCCCTCAGAAAGCTTAAAAAACCATGTCGCGAAATGGGGGGTCCGGAGGGGGTGCGCGCAAAATTTGAGCAGTTAGGGAGCAGATATATCCACGGAGGATGCTGTGGGGACAAAACCTCGCCTCTTTCCCCACAATAGGCCTTCCAGGGGGACAAACAGGGCGCTTTTTCCCCACAGCAAAAGTGCCCTCTGAAAACAACGAATGCCCGCAAGGGCATTACGACTCCCTGTCTCCGATGTAGTCAATTCCTACGAATATCATCTCTGAAAACAACGAATGCCCGCAAGGGCATTACGACACAT
>CALIBQ010000058.1 GCA_938049385.1 uncultured Anaerolineae bacterium | reverse complement strand
ACCAGCTCAAGCAGACGTGATCGTTGTTCCCCGGTCAGCTCGACTGCGTACACCTTGGGCCTGGGCATGATTCCTTCCCTCCACATGAATGTCATGGAGAGAAGGATACCGTATGAAACCAACGTGGTCAAGTACTAGGTTCATGAACCTAGTGCTTCAGCACCAGGCAAAGTGTTTCACAAACACAGCCGCCGTTTCAACTGCCAGCTTTTTCAACACCATCAGCGGAAGTGCTTTCGCGCCCCCATTTTTTGACACCCTCGTCTGCCGGCCTATAATGTCGCCGTTTATAATCGGAATAGGAGGTGTGTCATGGCATCCACGACGACATCGACGCGCCCGGAACGTGTGTCCATTCGGCAGTTGCCGCGCAATATCTGGGCGATCAGCCTGACCAGCTTTTTCATGGACGTCTCCAGCGAGATGGTTTTAAATATCGTCCCGCTCTTCCTGTCCAATGTGCTGGGGGTGAAGACCAACATCATCGGCCTTATCGAGGGCATCGCAGAGGCCACCTCCAGCCTGCTGAAGGTGTTTTCCGGCTGGGTCTCGGACCGCCTCAATCAGCGGAAATGGCTGGCGGTTGCCGGCTACGGCATTTCCGCGCTGGCCAAGCCGTTTTTCTACTTCGTCAATTCCTGGGCCGGCGTGGCGGCTGTGCGTTGGGCGGACCGCGTCGGCAAAGGTATCCGCACCGCACCGCGCGACGCGCTGGTCGCTGATTCCATCGAGGAACAACACCGCGGCCTGGCCTTTGGCTTTCACCGCGCAGCGGACACCGCCGGCGCTGTCGTGGGCATCCTCGTTGCCCTCCTGCTCGTATGGCTCAGCCAATCCACCCAAACCCTGCTGACGCGCCGTACCTTCCAGACAGTGGTGCTTATCAGCCTGATCCCGGCCGCGCTGGCGGTGCTGTCTCTGGTCCTGGGAGCGCAGGATGTGCCAGTGCGCAAGCGTGAGGGGGTGCCGATTCGCCTCAAGGGACTGGGCCGGCAGTTCCTGGTCTTCATGCTCCTGGTAGGGTTGTTCGACCTGGGGAATTCCTCCGACGCCTTTCTCATCCTGCGGGCGCAGGAGCGCGGCCTGAACGTGCTGGGCGTCCTGGGGATGCTGGCGACCTTCAACCTGGTCTACACGCTGGTCTCGACGCCGGCCGGCTCCCTGTCGGACCGCATCGGCCGGCGCCGGGTCATTATCGGCGGCTGGATCGTCTACGGCTTGATATACCTGGGGTTCGCCCTGGCGCAGAAGGGCTGGCATGTCTGGGCGCTGTACGCGCTGTACGGGGTGTATTATGGCATGGCCTTCGGGGCGGCCAAGGCGATGGTAGCGGACATTGTGCCGGCGGAACTGCGCGGCACCGCCTACGGCACATATAACGCGCTGCTGGGCATCCTGGACTTCCCGGCCTCGCTGATTGCCGGCATCCTGTGGGACGGCGCCTTCGGCTGGAGCGGCTTCGGCCCCTCCGCCCCCTTCCTTTTCGGCGCCGTCATGGCACTGCTGGCCGCGCTGGGCATGCTGGTCTGGCGCCCACAGCCGCTTCAGGACACCGGGGACTGATCCCCGGCCAGCTCCTCGGCCCATCGTCCGTGGGGACGGAACAGGTCGAACAGCCGGTAAAACATGAACGCCGCCAAGGCCAGGAGCGCGGCGCCCAGGCCGGCATCCAGCAGAGGCATGACCCATGTGCGGTCGGCGGCTGGCGGTAGATACTCATACACGACACCGGCGGTAAAGGCCAGGTCGCTTCCTACGATGATGCCCCACCCCACCCACTGCCGCAGTCGGCCGGCCAGGCGCAGGCGGTCCGCTACCAGCAGGAACATGATCGTAGCGGACAGCGTTGCCAAGATGTGCCAGTGTCCCACCAGAATGCGCCGCTCGGCCTCGAAGGGCCAGGTGCGGTAAATCTCATCCAGTTTGACCGCGGTGTAAAGCCCCGGGAAGACCATCACCGGCTGAAGCCATATCATCTGAAAGAAAGGACCGAAGTGCAGGGGATCAGCCAGCAGGGCACGCAGTCGCTGGCCGGCGCTGGGACGGTGCCAGCCCCGCGCCGCTGTCTGCCGGCGGATAACTGCGGCGATGCCGGCAATGGTCATCAACAGCGCGGCAAAAAGCAACAAGGTACTGCCGACATAAATGATTTTATGCGCGACGCCCTCCCACAGCATGACGCTCCAGGCGCCGGCGGACAGCACGACCGTGCCGACGATGGTCAGCGGCATGGCGATCTTATGCAGACGCCCCTTGAGGTCAAAACGCCGCACGATGAGCAGAAAAATGGCCGCGTCAATCAGCGCCAACATGATATGCAGGTGGGCGATCACGGCCCGCTCTCCCAGGCCATGCTTCTCCCGTACAATGTCCTCCGCCAGCACCGCGCGGAATCCGTTGCCGAAGAAAGCGCCGGCGCCGGCCCCGATGACGGCGGAGACGAGCAGTGCCACCGCCGTCACGAAAAACGCCACCCGCTCCAGCGGAATATTCCCCCAGCGCGCATATTCGGATGAATGGGCCTGCTCCCTGCCCGGCCACAGGCCGGCGGCCAGCAGGATGCCGGCGTAAAAGGTCAGCGAAAGCCCCAGCAGGAAAATACCGTGCAGGAGCCAGTTGCGTCCGAAATAGGCAAACCCCAGCCCTCCGATGCTGGTCAACATGTAGCCGGGCGTGATGATGCGCCGCACCGAACGCCCCAGCTCCGCCGGCACTGACACAAGGTCCAGGGTAAGATAGGCGACAGCCGCCACAAAGGGCACGGCCAGCGCGTGGTAGACCATGATGATGCGGCCCACCCGCAGGGTTTCGGGGAGGTCCGCCGGCGGGATCCCCAGCATGGCGCGCAGTGGGGCAGAGAAGATGCTCAGAAAGGCGATGATGAGCGCTTCCCAGGCGGTGACGGTAAGCAGGTTACCAGTGGGTGTGGCGAACAGATAGCGAAGGCGGCGGGAAAGGGCCGGCATGGTCATGGCTCCGTCGGAGAGGAAGAGTGCAAATCAGAAAATCTGAAAGCGTCCGGTAGAAGGCACGATAATCTGGCGGTAGTTGGTGACGTACTCCAAGAGCTTGCGCTTCAGCTCCTGCCAGTCCTCGGATTCCAAAATGCGCTCGAGGGTCTCGCGGTCAGAAGCTTCCCCGCCGGTTTGGATTTGCGGCGCGTTGCCGTAGACCGTGTACCAGGCATCGGTAGGGCGCAGGCCCAGCTTCATCATGCGTGGGCCAAACTCATGGATGATGAAATTGAAGTAGGCCGTCTCCATCCCCGGCTTGATGTCCCAGCTCATCAACAGTTTGACCGCCACGCTGGAATCCTCCTCTGGCATGAGGCTACTATTACTTGACCACGTTGGTTTCATACGGTATCCTTCTCTCCATGACATTCATGTGGAGGGAAGGAATCATGCCCAGGCCCAAGGTGTACGCAGTCGAGCTGACCGGGGAACAACGATCACGTCTGCTTGAGCTGGTCAG